>NZ_JBAZRL010000031.1:28457-39228 GCF_041662865.1 Pedobacter sp. | reverse complement strand
ACGTCAACCAGGAAGTGGTTGTGGTGCAATTGGTGGTTACAATAGAATGCATGCCATATTTGGCACATCTGAGAGTTGCATTGCAGTACATCCAAGCGATATGTGTGTTGGCTTAGTTGCGTTGGATGCACAAGTCGTATTAGCAAGTGTAAAAGGTGAAAGAAAAATCAATTTTATAGATTTCCACCGCTTGGCTGGAACAACTCCCGAGAAAGATAATAATCTTCAAAAAGGCGAATTGATTGTCAGATTAGAGATTCCTGTAAACAATTTGAATAAGAATTTTCATTATTTAAAAGTGAGAGATCGTTCTTCTTATGCATTTGCACTAGTTTCTGTAGCAGCTGCTTTAGAAATAAAAAACAATATAATAAGCAATGCTCGTTTGGCAATGGGAGGTGTAGCACACAAACCTTGGCGTTTAAAACTAGTTGAAGAGTTTTTAAAAGGAAAACAAGCAACTAAAACAACTTTTGAAGAAGCGGCAAAACTAGCGATGAACGGTGCTAAAAGTTTTGGAGAAAATGACTTCAAACTCAAACTAGCACCGAATACCCTAATTGAAGCGTTAACGACAGCTAAATCTAAAGCCTAATGGAATTTTTTGTAGATGAAACCAACATGTGGATACCAGAGCCAAATCATATAGATGCACACGGTAGCTTCATCGCTGCTGAAAAGCAATTAATAATAGATGAAAACGACCGAGTTGACGGTGTAGATAAAGTAACTGGAAAAGCGAAGTATTTTGCTGAATATCAATTACCTGGATTAACATACGGCGTTTTGGTGACGAGTACAATTACCAAAGGGAAAATTACCGCAATTGATAGCAAAGCAGCCAAAAATGCTCCAGGTGTATTCGATGTCTTGTCTCATTTAAATAAACCATCTGTTGCAGGTTATGAGCAAGCTGGCGGTTCGCCAATGAAGATTTTTTATACTGACCAGGTTTTCTTTAACGGACAACCAATTGCAATTGTAGTGGCTGATACCTTTGAAAGAGCAACTTATGCCGCATCATTAGTTAAAGTAAACTACGAAAAAGCTGCTTTTAATACCGATTTTGAAGCGAGTGTTAAAGATGCGGCAGTGAAGAAACTGCAAGGTCAGCCACCATATGTAAGAGGTGTTGCCGGTGCGTATAAAACAGCAGAAGTAAAAGTTGAGCAGACCTATACAATGCCAGTTGAAACACATAATCCGATGGAATTGCATGGGATTATTGCAGATTGGAGAGCGAATGATAAAGTTACTGTTTATGCGAAAACACAAGGCGTAAAATCAACACAAAATACGATAGCAAACGTCTTTAAAATACCAGCAGAAAACATTCAAGTTAATTCTCAATTTGTTGGTGGTGGTTTCGGAATGGCTTTAAGAACCTGGCCACTAGAAATTGCCGCAATTATGGCATCAAAACAGTTAAAGAAACCGGTAAAGTTGGTTATTACTCGTGACCAAATGTTTACCATGGTTGGAAATAGACCAGCGGCTTATCAGAAAATTGGCTTGGGAGCCACAAAAGATGGAAAAATAACAGGAATTACTCATACAGCTTTTGGTCAGAGCGCTACTTACGAGAATTTTACTGAAGGCGTAGTAAATATGACTAAGTTTATGTATGATTCTGAAAATGTAAACACGAATTATTATGTCATTCCATTAGATATGGGCGTACCTATTTGGATGCGTGGTCCAGGAGAAGCTACTGGAGCTTTTGCTTTGGAAAGTGCAATCGATGAAATGGCGTATGCTTTGGATATGGATCCATTAGATTTTAGAGCAAAAAATGATCCTGAAAAGGATCTTTCCCAAAAGCGACCATTCTCTAGTAAATACATTAAAGAAGCCTACAAATTAGGTGCTGCTAAAATTGGATGGAATAATCGGAAAAACAAACCAGGTAGTACTGTTGAAGGTTCTTGGAATATTGGCTATGGAGTTAGTGTAGGTGTATTTAATGCGGGTAGAGGTAGAGCAAGTGTAAAAGGAATTTTAAAAGCGGACGGTACGTTGGTTTTACAAAGTGCAACGAGCGATATTGGTCCGGGTACAGGAACTGGAATGACGTTAATTGCCAGTAAATTAATGAATATCCCGGTTGATAAGATAGTTTTTGAGTTAGGGGACTCTTCTTTACCGCCTGCTCCAAGTCAAGGCGGTTCAGCAACTTTATCTACTGTTGGAAGCGCTGTAAATGATGTTTGTGTTGCACTAAAATCAACTATTGCAGAATTAGCGGCCAATTCTAATATGGATGCAACATCCAACTTTGTTGATGTTTTGAAGAAAAACAATCTACCAATGATTGAAAAAACAATTCAATCTTCACAGAATAACCCAGAAGCAAAAAACTATTCGATGTATTCGTTTTCTATCCACTTTGTGCAAGTAAAAGTGCATCAATTAACTGGAGTAGTTAAAGTGAGTAAAATTGTTTCTGTAGGTGATTCAGGAAAAATTATAAGTCCAAAAACTGCTCGTAGTCAAATGGTTGGTGGAGCAGTTGGAGGTATTGGAATGGCATTAACTGAAGAAGCAATTTTAGATAATCGTTATGGCAGGTATGTAAACAACAATTTTGCAGATTATCATGTACCTGTAAACGCAGATGTGCCAGATATTGATGTGATTTTTATTGATAAACCTGATCCTATTGTTAATCCGATGGGAGCAAAAGGGATGGGGGAGATTGCATTAATTGGTTTTGCTGGTGCAGTTGCAAATGCAGTTTTTAATGCTACAGGTAAAAGAATTAGAAGTTTACCAATTACTCCTGATAAGGTTTTGGAGGGATAGTTTTTGAAACTTGTCATCCAGAACGTAGTGAAGGATCTCTTTTGGAGCAATAAGAGAGATGCTTCGCGTTGCTCTGCATGACAAAACACTTTACTTCTCACTTGGATTTTTCTTTCCAGCAGTTAATTTCTCCACAGTTTTAGAAATTCTTTCCAACCTGGTTTTTTCTTGTTTGGCAGATAAAATCCACAGCACATATTCCTTACGATTTGAATAGGATAGACCCTGATAAAAATCAAAAGCTGAAGATTGTTTTTTGAGTTCTATTTCTAAATCCTCCGGTAGGTTAATAATTTTGTTATCTACATCAATATATTTCCCATAATCACTTTGGGCAATTTCAGTATTTCCTAAACCAGATCTTTTTAATTCAGATTCTGGTTTAATTCTTAATGCTGTCCATGTTTCATCTATTGCAGCAGAACCACAAGGAGTTAGGTTAAATCTTTTTAAATCATCCCAACTTTGCATTAGGTTTAAATCGCTAGCTAGTTTTGATTTTGCTTTAGGGTAAAAGATCCAGCAAATTGTTTTAATACCTATTGTTTCTGTTTTTAAAGCATTTAATAAATCAGCCTTTTTAACTGCAAAAACAAATAGTGCATCAAATGTTGGTACATCATTGAATGAAAATTCTATATCTGCTGGCATATCTCCAATGATAGCAGGAAAATTTTCTGGAGCATTAAGAACTTTTACTTTAAAATCAGTTTTGATTTGTAGTTTTTTGAGTAATGTATTTTCCATATTTAAATAAACATTATATCTCTCTTTTGAAAAGACGATTTTATTTTATAATCTCAATTTTGCAAAGAAATCCCAAAGTACAATTCCAGCAGAAATTACGATATTAAAAGAATGTTTAGTGCCAAATTGCGGAATTTCAATACAATTATCAATTTTTTGCATTACCTCATCACTCACACCATTTACTTCGTTACCAAATATTAGAGCATATTTTTTAGTAAGATCAGGTTTAAAAACATTTAACATGGTACTATTTTCAGCCTGTTCTATTGCAATAATTTCATATCCTTTTTGGCGTAAAGTATCAATCGCAACTGAAGTATCTTCAAAGTGAATCCAATCTACAGATTGTGTAGCACCTAAAGCAGTTTTCTCAATTTCGCGATGCGGTGGTTGAGCAGTTATTCCACATAATATTACTTTTTCTATCGAAAATCCATCAGCAGTTCTAAAAACAGAACCTACATTATGCATGCTTCGCACATTATCTAAAACCACTACGACAGGTAATTTATCCTGTTCTTTAAATTCTTTGACATCGACACGATTAAGTTCATCGAGTTTTAATTTTCGCATTCCTTAGTTTGTTATTTTTTTAACGCCATCACCAATTTGATGAACATAAATAGCTGCTGGATAACCGATTTGCGTTACATAATAATCTGTTAATTGTTTTGCGAAATCCTCTTCGTATCCCTTTTTAAGCAAAGCAATGGCACAACCACCAAAACCCGCACCTGTCATTCTTGCGCCGCTCACATGATCATAATCTTTACAAAAATCTACAACAGCATCTAATTCTTTACCGGTTACTTCGTATAAATCCTTTAATGATTGATGTGAAGCATACATTAATCTGCCAAATTCTTCTAATTCACCAGCATTTAATGCTTTTGCAGCTAAATGAACTCTATCATTTTCTTTAATCACATGAGTTGCTCTTTTTAAAACCGTTTCATCAGTAATGAGATGACTATGTAAAGCAAATTTATCTGCCGTTAACTCACATAAATTATCAATTTTTATTTCTTGTTGTAGTGCTTTTAAAGCTGTTTCACACTCTGCAACACGCTCATTATATTTTGATTCTGATAATTCCCTTACTTTATTGGTATTGATAATCGCCAAAACATGATCTCCAAGGTTACAATCAACAACTTTGTATTTTAAGGTATCGCAATTTAAAACCAAAGCCTTATCCGCTTCACCAAAAGCAATAGAAAACTGGTCCATAATACCAGAGTTTACGCCTATAAATTCATTTTCTACTTTTTTAGAAAGTTTTACTAGTGCAAATTTGTCATTCCCTAAATCATAGTAATCGTTTAAAGCATAAGCAGTAAGTACTTCAATAGAGGCTGATGATGAAAGGCCAGAACCGATGGGAATATTTCCAAAA
Organism: Pedobacter sp.; assembly: GCF_041662865.1. Classification (GTDB taxonomy): domain Bacteria; phylum Bacteroidota; class Bacteroidia; order Sphingobacteriales; family Sphingobacteriaceae; genus Pedobacter. The sequence continues at coordinate 34,280 of NZ_JBAZRL010000031.1, read as the reverse complement.
TACAATAGATCCAAGCCACTAGCATCCCAACCTTGTTGTTGTAATTCGTGAAAAACTCCTAATGGATAATTGTACCATTCTTTTCCAGTTTTACTGTATTCTTTTTGAAGCTGAAAAGTTCCTTCCTCTTTAAAATTAATGCTGCTAAATCTAATTACATTATCGTTATTTGGCGCTAAAAGTAACCACGTGCCAGATGTAATTGCGCATGGCATTACTAAACCGCCATTATAATCTATGTGTTCTCCTATTAAATTAACGCGGCCTGGAGCAAAGTAAGTAGCAGTTGGATGTTGCTTATATTTCTCAAAAAAAGTTTCGGATAATTGACTGTTCATATATGGTATTTTCTTCGCAGGGTTATAAGTTTATTTGTATTTTAGCTGAAGGTCTAAGATACAATTTATGAAAGTAAAGCAGATAAATACAGGCAATTTTATTGATAAAAAAGCGGTAGTTGCGGTCGAATTAAGTAACGATAGGGGTAGTTTGGTGAAAATCTTTAATTACGGTACAATAATTAACCAATTTATAGTAAAAAATGCTAAAGGTGAGCAACAAGACATTGTATTAGGTTTCGATAAATTTGAAGATTATATCAGCCCAGCTTACTTAACAAATTACCCTTATTTTGGTGCTATTATTGGTCGGTACGCAAATCGTATAAAAAATGGACAATATAATATCGATGGTGTTGATTATCAATTAGCTAAAACAAATGGTAATGATTGTTTACATGGCGGTAAAATAGGATTTGATAAAAAAATGTGGGATATTATCAGCACTGGAGAAGAGCCACATGCTAGTGTAACTTTTCAATATTTTAGCTTAGATGGAGAAGAAAACTTTCCAGGGGATTTAGCCGTACAACTTACGTTTGAACTCACTAATAATGATGAACTAATTCTAACCTATCAAGCTGATACAGATGAAGCTACACCGATTAACTTAACGCATCATAGTTATTTTAATTTATCGCCAACGGGCGGCAATATAGGCAAACACATCCATCAAATGAATGCATCTAATTATTTAGAACAAGATGATAATTATGTGGTTACTGGCAAATTAATTCCTGTTGAAAACACAGTTCATGATTTTAGAAAAGAAAAAGCTTTTGATACAAATTGGGATGCAACTGAAGGCTATGATCAAACTTTTGTATTAGATAAAGAATACGGATCGTTAACCTTAGCTAGTAAAACTAGTGAAACAAGTAGTGGTTTATCTTTGTTAGTCTACACAACCGAGCCAGTTGCGCATTTATACACAGCAAAATATTTAAATGTTAAGAATGGTAAAGGTGGTAGAGATTATAATGCGTATGAAGCTTTTTGTGTAGAAACACAGCATCATCCAAATGGACTTAACATTCCGCATTTTCCAAGTACTATTTTAAGACCTGAAGAAATTTATACTCAAACGACTATTTATAAAGTTTTAACCAAATAATTCACCACCATGTTTACACTTGAAAAAATAAAAACTGCACATCAAAAAACTAAAACTGGAGCTGATTTTCCACAATATATTGCAGACATTAAAGAAATGGGTGTAAGTAGATATGATGTCTATATAATGAATGGAATGACAATTTATTTTGGTGACGACGATTATACAGTGGAAAGTCCACCTGCATATGAAAATTTGTTAATAGAAGAAAAATCATCAGAAACAGATTTGAAAGAAGCTTTAAAAATCCATCAACAAGGTGAAACTGATTATCAAACTTTCTGTAAGCAAGCTGCTTTTGCTGGAGTTGAAAAATGGATTACTGATTTAAGCGCTATGACAGTAACTTATTTAGATATGGCTGGACATGAATTAGTTGTAGAGCATATTCCTACAGTCAGCTAATTACAAGCGCTCTAGAACCGTTTTAATAGCTTTCTCTACAATTTTTTCAGGTGTACTGCTAAACTCAAAATTTACACGACTAGCTAAAATAGCGTTTACGGACAATGCTTTATGACCTAATGTTTTGGCTAAAGCATAAATACCTGCAGTTTCCATTTCTAAATTGGTAATTCTGTTTTTACCTTCCTTAAAACTATTTAATTGACTAATAAAATCTGGAACTGCATTTTTTGCACGCACTTGCCTGCCTTGCGGAGCATAAAAACCAGGGGCAGTTGCAGTAATTCCTTGTTTCATTCCTTTACCAATTGTTTGTAATAAACCTTGATCCGCAGCGGTTAAATAGGGATGAATACCTTTAATATGTGAAAAATGAGATTTAATGCTATCTAATAAACTGTGTTCATCTCCAGAAATTTGATGGATATAATAATTCATCAATGCATCAAAACCTAAACCAAAAGAAGAAGCTAAAATAGTCCCCATTGGAATATCAGCTTGTACAGCTCCAGAAGTACCAATTCTAATAATATCTAATGATTTTAATTCTTTCTTAATTTCTCGCGTGGTGAAATCTATGTTCACTAAAGCATCTAATTCATTAAAAACAATATCGATATTATCAGTACCAATCCCAGTAGAAAGTACAGTAATGCGTTTTTTTCCAAGATAACCTGTATGCGTTATAAATTCTCTTTTTCCTTTTTTTACCTCAATAGAATCGAAATGTTTACTGATTTCAGAAACACGATCCAAATCGCCTACCGTAATAACGGTATCTGCAATATCTTCGGGAAGTAAGTTTAAATGGTAAATACTTCCATCTGGATTAATAATTAAATCAGCTTCTGATAATTTTGCCATAACATAGGATATTTGGTGTAAAACAAACTTAATAAAATTAGTTCATTGGTGCCGGTAGTTCAAGAGCTAAATAGTATTCAAGTATTTAATATCGATACCTTCAACCTTTTCTAATTTACCTAAAACTGCATTCAAATTTGCCTTTCTTACTTCAAACTTAACCACACATTTCGTATCAAACTCCTGATTAAGGACGGTTAGTTGTTCGTCTTTTATGATGCGCATAATAGTGTTCATAACTAAATAATCAAAATGTATTTCATAAACATCGTTTACTGTTTTTGTAATGATTTCATTTACCTCAAGTGCTTCAACAGTAGCTGTTTTATACGCATTAATTAAACCTGGAACACCTAGTAAAGTTCCGCCAAAATAACGAACGACTACGACCAAAATATTTGTAACATCTGTAGAAAGTAGTGTGTTTAAAATTGGTCTCCCAGCAGTTCCAGAAGGTTCGCCATCATCATTTAATTTAAAAACACTTCTATCTGGCGACAAACGTAAAGCCCAGCAAAAATGCCTCGCTTTACTATGTTCCGCTTTGAGCTTTGAAATGATATTTTTAACTTCAGTTTCACTAGAAATAGGATAAGCATAACCGATAAACTTACTTCCTTTATCTCTAAAAATACTTTCGGAAGTGGTTTTTATAGTTTTATAAGTATCATCAAACAGCATTCAATTTCGATAAAGTGATCAACGCAATAGCTATTAATGCAAGCATTAAGCCAGTATAATTCAGTTTGCTCAATCTTTCCTTAAATAAAATGATACCAATTAAACTTCCAGTTATAATTACACCAATATTCATTGCTGCAAATACAGTTGATGGTTGCTCTGACATCGCTCTGTGTGCTTTTAGGTAGAATAAAATGTTTCCAAAATTGAAAAATCCTAGTATACAGCCACAAACAAAGTTGATGAATTGAATTTTGGTTTTCCTAGTAATGGCGAAATATAAAATATAGAGTAGAGAAAAAACAAAAGCAATACAAAAAATCAGAAACAATGAAGAGGTGTATGGGATAACTGTGATTTGGCTCACAAGCTTAAATAGCACATCGATTGCACCAAAACCAACAAATACCAATAATAAGTACCACCACGTATGCTTCGAAGACGGACTTCCAGATTTACGATAAATAGTAAATATAATCGCCATAAAGCCAACAATTAAGCCTACATATTTTAAGCGATCGAAGCTTTCATTAAACAAAAAGTAAGCTGCACAAAGCGATATAAACAACGATAAACGTTGCGCAATATCAGTTCTAGCCAAACCAGTTTGCTGTACCGAAAAACCTTGAATTAGAAAAATTGCAGGAAGCAATATGCCAAGTGCAATATAAATAGGAGAGATGAAGCTTAAATTGATTGTGCTAAAATCGGGTTTAAAAAAGAAAGCACTTAAACCAATAGCGAATAAATAATTCCAGGTTACGGCTTGCATTATATTAATTTGATAACGTTTAGCCAGTTTAAGCAAAACACCAACAATAACACTGCAACTAATACTTAAAACTAAATAAATCATTTTTGTGAGTAAGGTGAGTAAATCTTTAATTCGTCAATACCAATTTGTAAAGTCTCAAGTATATTCCCTTTTAAGAAAGGAGCTTTTATTCCGTCATTCCATTCAGTTTTTGCTGTAAAAACTCTGGCTTCATCCCATAAGTTAGCAGTTATAAATTGATTTAGAATTTGAGCGCCACCTTCTATTATTACCGATTGAATATCCATCAAATACAATTGAAAAGCTATTTTTTGTGCTAAATAAAACTGCATATCTTCCATTTGCACAAAGTGGATATTATTAATCACATCAGTCTTTATTTCATTAAAAATAATGGTTTTAGACTCATTATTGTAAATATGGTGAGTTTCGGGAATTTCCAAATTTTTATCAATTACAATGCGGATAGGGTTTTTGCCTTGCACATTTCTAGCTGTCAACTGTGGATTATCAATCAATGCAGTTTGTTTTCCAATTACTATCCCATCTTCTTCGCTTCTCCATTTATGCGTTAATTGTTTAGCTTCAGCACCTGAAATCCATTTTTGTGTTGCATTATTAGGGGCAAAATAGTCATTAGCAGTTTGTGCCCACTTTAAAATGATAAAAGGTCGTTGTTTTTCAATTCTGGTAAAAAACCTACGATTTAAAAAACTACATTCATCTAGCAAAACACCTGTAACTACTACAATCCCTGCGGCTTTTAATTTTTCAATCCCTTTACCATTCACACCCGAAAACGGATCTGTATTTCCAATCACAACTTTCTTTAACTGATGTTTAACTAGCAAATCTGCACAAGGTGGAGTTTTACCAAAATGAGCACAAGGTTCTAAATTAACGTAAGCAGTCGCATTTTTGAGTAGGGAAGAGGCTTCGTCTCCAAAATTAATAAACACATCATTTATCGCGTTGACTTCTGCATGTGCTTCACCAAATTTCTGATGATAACCTTCTCCGATAATTTTGCCTTCATGAACTATTATGCAACCAACCATAGGATTAGGACTTACATTGCCTATTCCTTTTGCGGCTAATTCCAAACAACGTCGCATGTAAAGTTCATCGCTCATTAGTGCAAAAGTAAATTATTGTCATGATTATAGCTATTTTTACAGCAAATGAAATTAAAGGAATTAGCAACAAAGTTTAGTACAGATTTAAATTCACTTTATCCACAAGATGAAGCATTAGCACTATTTCAACTAACACTTCATCATTTGTTAGGCCTAAGCAGAGCTGATTATCTTTTAAAAAAAGAACAAGAGATTTCCATAGACAATATATCGAAATTCGAAGCAGTTTTATTAGAACTCCAAACCGGCAGACCCATTCAATACGTCATCGGTGAAGCGCATTTTTATGGATTAACACTTAGAGTAAATGAATCTGTTTTAATTCCACGACCAGAAACAGAGGAATTAGTAGAGTGGATAGTTTCAGTTTGCAATTCTCAACTTGCAGTTAATAGTTCGGATGCTAAAATCATCGATCGTGTATCATCAATCAATAATATACTTGATATTGGTACGGGAAGCGGTTGTATTGCCATTGCATTAAAGAAAAATCTACCAACTCCAGTAATT
>NZ_JBAZRL010000031.1:6085-28447 GCF_041662865.1 Pedobacter sp. | reverse complement strand
AGATAGTTTAGAAATAGCAAAACAAAATGCAGAATTAAACAATGTTCATGTAGAATTTATACAACAAGATATGCTTACACCTTCCATTTCACATCTTCCATCTTCCATTTCCATAATTGTAAGCAATCCACCATATATTACAGAACATGAAAAAGCAGAAATGCACTCAAATGTTTTATCACATGAACCACATAGAGCTTTATTTGTAAGTAACGAAAAACCATTGATATTTTACGAAGCCATTGCAAATTTCGCCTTAAAAAATCTACAGCATAACGGATTACTTTTCTTAGAAATCAATGAATATTTAAGTCAACAAACCATTGATTTATTAAAAGATAAAGGATTTAAAAACATTGAGTTAAAGAAGGACATGCAAGGCAAAGATAGAATGATTAAAGCAGGGCTCTAAACTAAGATCTCGGATGAAACTGTGTAATTACGCTTCTTAAATAATCACGATCTAAATGTGTATAAATTTCAGTCGTCGTAATACTTGCATGACCTAACATTTCTTGTACAGCACGTAAATCGGCGCCACCTTCAATTAAATGTGTAGCAAAAGAATGGCGTAGGGTATGTGGACTAATGCTTTTATGAATCCCTACTTTAATTGCTAATGTTTTAATTAAATTAAACACGGAAATTCGAGATAACCGACTACCTGAACGATTTAAAAAGATATAATCTTCGTGTCCTTTTTTTATACTTAAATGCACTCGTATTTGGCTCACATAAATTTCTAACAGCTTTAAAGCAGTTGAACCTATTGGCACTAAACGCTCCTTATTTCCTTTTCCAATTACCTTAATAAACTCTGTTTCAGCATAAATATTAGAGATTTTCAATTCCACTAATTCCGTAACACGTAATCCACAACCATACAACATTTCAATAATTGCTTTATTGCGCATTCCTTCTGGTTTAGAAGCATCGATGGCATCAATTAATTGATCTATTTCATAAATGTTTAACGTATCTGGAAGTTTTCTAGTTAGTTTAGGAGATTCTAACAAAGCAGTCGGATCTTCTAAAATGATCTGCTCTTGCATCAGATATGTAAAAAAAGCTTTAATCCCAGATATTACTCTAGCCTGCGTATTGGCTTGCATTCCAACATCATTCAACCACGATATAAAATCTCTTAAATCACTTAATTGCAGCTTGCTAAGTAGTAGATCTTTATCAATAGCTAAATAATACTGAACCAACTTATCTACATCATTCAAATAAGCATCAATAGAATGTTTAGAAAGCGAACGTTCTAACTTCAAATAATCCTTAAATCCTTTTAGGTAAGATTGGGTATTCATTATATTTACTGAGATTTTTTTACAACATTGTCCCAAAGGGATGTTCCAAAGGAACTCCTATGGAGCCTTGGCACAACTTACATTTATTTAATTACATTTAACATATGAAGATACAAATTATAAATGGCCCAAACTTAAACCTATTAGGTCAACGAGAACCCACAATTTATGGTTCTGAAGGATTTGATAGTTATATTTCACAACTGCGAGAATTGTATAGCATTATAGAAATTGATTATTATCAAAGTAATGTGGAGGGGGAATTGATTAATAAATTACACGAAGTAGGTTTTTCTTATGATGGTATTATCATTAATGCTGGTGGTTACACACATACTTCTGTAGCATTGGCAGATGCAATTGCAGCCATTAAAACTCCAGTTGTAGAAGTACACATTTCTAATATTTATGCTCGCGAAGAGTATCGTCATGTATCCTTAACAGGAAAAAATTGCAAAGGTGTACTTACAGGTTTTGGTTTAGATGGATATCGTCTGGCCATAGAAAGCTTTTTAAAATAACATAACATGAAAAAATATCTATTTATTTTGATACTATTAATTGCTTTTAAAAGCAATGCTCAAACTACAGCTATGCCTAAACTAGATGATAATGCTATTGTTAGGGACGGGGCAGGCAATTTGATACCCACAAAATTGTGGAGAGCCTATTATCAAACAGGTGATTATTCATTTAAACTAAACAAAGAAAAAACAGAGTTTATAATATATGAAATGAGTCCTGAAGAAAAAATTAAAGCAGAAGAAAGAAAACAACTTGCTTTATCGAATTCTAGCAGACCAAGATTAAGCACTTCTTTTAAAGATGGAGAAAAATTTAAAGGAAATAAATTTACCGACATTAACGGTAATAAATATGATTTAAGAGAACTTACAGGAAAGGTATTGGTTTTGAATTTTTGGTTTATCAATTGCCCCCCTTGTAAAAGAGAGATACCAGAACTAAATCAACTTTATACTAAATACAAAGACAATAAAGATGTTATTTTCTTAGCCATAGCATTAGATGAGAAATATGATCTTATCCAGTTTTTGAAAACTACTCCATTTAATTATAACATTGTTGATGACGGAAGGTTTTATGCTGAAAAGTATGGTGTAAAAAGTTACCCAACACATTTAGTAGTAGGGAAAGATGGTTTAGTTAAATTTCATACTACAGGTTTAGCTTTAAATACAGTGTATTGGGTAGAAAAAACGATTAGTGAACAATTAAAAGGCATTTAATTACCATTTTAATCCGTTAAATTTCTTTATTCCCTTTACAAAATAGGCCCAAACAATACTCTCTGTGTAAACGCCTGTATGTTGCAGTAAAGGAACCTGATGAGTAGTTCTTTTCTTTGACGTATTATCTAATTGCATTAAAAAATGCAAATGCGCTTTGTTAATTGCAAAAGCAAAAGCAAATTTTCCTTTCATTAAAAACTGTAACCACGCCAAAAAATCAAGCCAAATTCTAACAAAAATTCTAGCATAAGCTTCACTCTTTGGCAAATTCTTTTGCATGATGAGTAGATTATTTCTAAAGTTAAGGTAGGTTTTATACGGATTATTAGCATTCAGTGTACCACCGCCAACATGGTAAACTTCAGCATCTGCGCAACAAACAACACGATATCCTAAGTTTTTTAAACGCCAACACAAATCAATTTCTTCCATGTGTGCAAACAAATCGGCATCTAAACCACAGACTTGTTGCCAAGCACTACTTTTAATAAAAAACGCAGCACCACTTGCCCAAAATAGATCTATAGTAGTATTATATTGGCCATTATCAGTTTCTACCGTATCAAAAATTCTTCCTCTACAAAAAGGATATGCGTATAAATCTATAAACCCACCAGCAGCGCCCGCATATTCAAATTCAGTTTTTTGTAATTGCCATTTTAGTTTAGGTTGTGCAACAGCAATGGTAGAATCACTTTGCATTAAATCTATAACCGGTTTTATCCAGTTAGTAGGAACTTCAACATCAGAGTTTAGCAACACAAAGTAATCTGCCTTTACTCGAGAAAGAATGTGATTATATCCACCAGCAAAACCATAATTTTTATCGTTTTCTAAAATAGTTAGCTGAGGATAATTGTTTTTCAAAAAGTCAATAGAATCATCTGTTGATGCATTATCACCAATTACGATTTGTAAATTCAGATAATCCGTTTGTACAACACTAGGTAAAAAACGTTCTAGCCAAGTTTTACCATTCCAATTTAAAATTACTACTGCTACACTAGGTTCCATAACTTAGCTATATTTCCATCGCCTATGGCTCCATAACCAAAAAGCAGGCTCTTGTTTAATTGTTTTCTCCAAAAATTCAAACAGTAAATCCGTTATTTCATGCCCCTGTGTTTCCTTCGGGTTTAAACATAAAGGCAAAATATCTACTTCATAATACCCACGTTTTACTCGTTTTACATCAAAGTAAAACACCGGTCTGTTTGTTTGTAAAGCTATTTTTTCTAAACCCAGTAAAACGGCAGTCTGTTGATTTAAAAACTCTAAAACATATTGTGTTTCATGTTTCACAGGTGTTTGATCACTAGCAAAACAAAACATAGTAGGTTTATCCTTAGTAGCCACAACCATCCGTAATGTTTGGCGCATAGCAACAAATACATTTCCAAAGCGAGTTCTTACCTTGTTAAACCAGTTTTCAAATAACTCGTTATTTAAAGGCTTATATATTACGTATTCAGTTGCACTTGCAGCTTCACCTAAAGCTAGCATGCACAATTCCCAATTGCCATAGTGACCAGTACACGCCAAAACACTTTCACCTTTACTAAAGTAGGCTTCAATTCTATCTAAATTTTTAAATGTAACGCGTTTCTTTAGCTCCTTTTTTGAAATAGTAGGCATTTTTATAATCTCAAAAACTATGTCTGCTAAGTATTTATAAAAGGTTTTTTCTATTTCTATAATTTCTTTAATATCCTTTTCTGGAAAAGAATTTACCAAATTTTCTCTTACAACAACCTTACGATAACCAATTAAATAATATAACGGATAATAGAGTAGTCGAGCAAAAAAGTGCAATACAGGTAGGGGCAGCAGCGATAAAATAGATAAAAAGAATATACCGATATGCGAAAAGACTTTTTTAATCATTAATTTGGGCAGATAGAATGCAAACATAAAATATCAGATGCAAAGTTTAGCAATATTTCCACTTTTTTATCTTCCACCTGTTAGTTATTTTACTGCGTTAAAAACTCAAGATTTTAACATTCAATTAGAAAAACAAGAACATTTCCCTAAGCAAACGAATAGAAATAGGGCAAGTATTGCCTCGCCAAATGGCATTTTAGATTTAACAATACCAGTTATTAGAGGTTCTAAAATGCACACGCCAATAAAAGATGTTAAAATTAGTTACGATTTAAAATGGCAGCGTTTGCATTGGTTAAGTCTACAAACTTGTTATAGAAGCTCAGCCTATTTTGAGTTTTACGAAGATGGCTTAGCACCATTTTATCAAAAGAAATTTGAGTATTTGTTCGATTACAACTTACAATTACTGGAATGGTTATTTAAACAACTTAAAGTAAATCCAGCACTTTCTTTTAACGAAGAATATGAAAAAGAGTTACCATTAGATTTAGATTTCAGAAATCAATTTAGTAGTAAAAAGACACCTCCAGTACCCGAAACTAAAAGCTATTTTCAGGTGTTTAGCGATAGAAATGAATTTATCCCTAACTTAAGCATTGTAGACTTGTTATTTAATCAGGGTCCACAATCTAAATTATATCTATAGTATATGGCAAAAAACAGCAGACATAAAAGCAAAAAACACCATTACGCATTACCTATGCCGGGCTCAAGTCCGGGATTAGTTTTTATAGACGAAAATTCACTACAGCCTAAAATTAATTTACATGTTTACAATGCTGATACCTATAAGGTAGAAGAATTAAACAACCTAAAAGGATTAGCAACGCATACTGCCGACAAAAAATTAAATTATTGGGTAGAAATTAAAGGTTTTGGATCTGCCAATATGTTCGAGTTGTTAAGTACCGATTGGAACATCAATAAACTAATATTAGAAGATATTACAAGAACGTATCAACGGCCTAAATATGAAGAATACGGCGCCTATGATTTTGCCATCAGCAGAATGCTATACCTTGATAAAGAAAATTGTTTAGAAAACGAACAAGTATCATTTATCTTAACCGAAAACATATTATTTACCTTTCAAGAAAAATACGAAGATTGTTTAGAACCTGTTCGTCAACGTTTAAAGATTGGAAAGGGGAATATTAGAATAGGAGGTAGCAGCTATTTAATGTATGCTATAATGGATATGATTGTAGATGCGTACTTCTCTGTATTAAGTGCGTGGGGCGAACAGTTAGATGCTATTGAAGATCGTTTGTTTGAAAAACCAGATAAGTCTATTATGTATGACACCCAACTAATTAAACGCAATTTAATTACGCTTAGGCGTGTGGCTTGGCCAGAACGTGATAAAATGAACGACATTTTGCGAACAGACAGTCCGTTAATTGATGACCCAACTAAAATGTACCTTCGAGATGCTTACGATCATTGCATACAAATTATAGACATGGTTGAATCGCTGAAAGAAATTTCGGCAAGTAATATAGATATGTACCTTTCTATCATCAGCAACCGCATGAATGAGATCATGAAAGTACTCACAATTATCTCTTCAATATTTATTCCCTTAACTTTTATAGCAGGTATTTATGGTATGAATTTTAGTAGGGAAGATCCAGTTACTGGTAAAATTCTTCCTCAAAATATGCCTGAACTATATCAAGAACATGGCTACGAATATACAATGCTTGTTATGGGGCTAATTGCGGTTGCGCAAGTAATTTATTTTTGGCGTAAGGGTTGGTTTAAGTAGGTTGGCAGAAATGATGGAAGAAGTATCGGTAAGCATGTAAGTAGTGACTGTAAGGATGCAAGAAGTATTAACAAGGTTATAAGAAGTATCAGAAAGGATGCGAGAAGTATCAGAAAGGGTGCGAGAAGTATCAACAAGGTTATAAGAAGTATCAACAAGGATGCGAGAAGTATTAATAGTGGTTTAAGAAGTACCCTTAAGGATGAGAGAAGTAACACACTTGATTGGAGATGTGTAGCATGTGTGTTGAGTTTAGCCAGAAAAGATACTCTTTATATGCAATCAAAGCGGTTAAGTTAAAACTTGACCCGCTTTGATAACTAAAGACAATTGAATTGTTATTTTGCCCTGGTAAATGGTAGTGCTGATATTTGTTTGTATTGGGGGCTACTTGTTCCGTATACCGACTTAACGTAAGTTTTTACGTCTAGTGCTGTGGTAATGATTCCTGTTTCTGGATGGTATAAAATTTCATTGCGTGTTAAACGTGCATTGCTTAGGGTTGTTGCAGCATTAACTACTGTTGCATTTTTAAGTTTTAGGTTTGCATGTAATGCAACAAGGGTTGTAACCTTTAATTCTGTTTCGTTGGGTACATATAATGGAATTGAAGCTAGTAGTTTTACTAGTTTATCGAAGTTATCTAATAAGCTATCGTAGCTTTGTTGTGAAGTAGAAACTTGATTTATTTCTTTTCCTTGGGCTAATAAAGTAGCTTTTTCTTCTTTGCTTACTTTTGCCGATGCTCTGCTACCTTGTATTTTTCTATTTAAGGTAATTAAATTGTCTACTACCTGGAGGGAAGCATCTGTTGCTTTTAGTGAATTTAATATGCGAGTGCATAATTTTTGAAGTGGCTTAAATGCTATTTCTCTATCTACTACTGCATTGCCATGTGTTGCAAGTATTAAGTTAAGGTTACTGATTGCATTTTTTGCAAGTGTTGCTTGAGCTTGCATGTTTCCTAAATGGATTGCTGTTTTAGAAGGGTTGTAAGTAGCACCGAAGCCTATTACAAAGGAGATTAGCGTTTCGAAGTTTGCTAAGTTTTTGGGGTGGCCTGTTTCATACGTTTTTGACATTGCTTTAATTGTTAGTTGAAGATTTTGTTAATTAAAATGAAGTTATGTAATTATGGTATGGCTTTTTTTGCTATGTAGTAGTCTTTTAGGGGGGCATTATATGTTGTAGCAGAAGAGCTAATTGGATTATTTTTCTCTTAAGCCCTGTATTAGAAAAGATAAAGCCACTCGATTGAGTGGCTTTATAAGTATTACTGAAGATTAGATTATTAGCAAAATCAACTAATCCAAAATATGAGTGCGATCTAATAGTTCTTCAAGTTTCATATTCGTCACCTGTATTATATATCTACATTTAATCTCTTGATACCTGTACAATTTATTCACGAACATCCCAAAACCGTTTATGTTCCAATACAAAAACTGAAAATCCCTAACATCGTATTCCTCTTTCAATGTGTTTTCTGGATAGCCTAATTCCTCGGCAAATTTATCGAAATCGGGTGATTTTATTTCCATTATAATATAGGTGCAAAACTGCGATTTGTGGTTCTTAAAAACAAAAACACTATCAACAGGAAGCCCAAATAAGGTAAATTTCATTACCTTATTTTTTACAGTCCTATTATAATTATATGACATTAGTGGATGGCCGCTCTTTACTCTATCCATTATGCTAATATATACTGCTGGTTCAAATTCTGCTGTTACAAATTTCTTTAGCAAATCCTTATCAAATATTAGCTTACCTAATTCCATAGTATCTTTTGTTGTGTGAAGTGTTTTATAAGCAGGTCGCAGTATACTTAAAAAAACCAATGTAGTTAAAAAGTGTTTCATATGTTAGCAATCTGTAGGGTCTGTATAGTGACTTCGTTCTTCATTATTAAAAATGATCGAACTGCTTCCGCTGCCATTAGTGCCTGCTGTTCCCTTAAACAATAGCATATATTCATTAACCTTTTGTGTATAATATGATTTGATGGTAACATCTGGAGGATAAACCGGGGTATCTCTAAATTCTGTATATGTCATATTCCTTGCATATTCCGCAGCCTCAGCTGCAATATTTGCTGCTTCTCCAGAGCTTAAAGTGCTGGTAGTTCCATTGGCATTAGTATAATAAGTTGGCAGTCCAAATACCACATGGTTAACTTCGATGTTCCGTACTGTTATGCCATTTCCTCCGCCAATCCATACCATCCTTAAAGATATCTTATTTAATCCTGCTTCCTGCCAATTTGCGATAGTAGTTTTTTTAAAAGTAAAACTTGAGCAATCGGTATCCAATGCCTCCTCAGCAACTTCCTCTTGATCAATAGTAGTTCCAGTATTGCTGCCGCCTCCTCCTAAATCGCATGTGCTATAAAGATATATTTCAGAAACTACTGCAATTACATTTCCTGAGCCATCGCACAAAGAAGTTGTCCAATACCAATCGATACATGCAGGTGTTTCAGGTTGACTATACATTAATTTGTTGTTTTGATTTCCTTTGCTGGCAGAAAGTGCAGGCATTATAGGTCGTTTTTTCGAAGCGTTGGTATAAAAGTTTTGCATTTCCAAATTTGTTAAGGTATTGTCGAAATAGCCTTTTTTTGGATTATAGGCAACAATAGACTTATAGCCTTCATTGCTTTTGGAAATTAGAAGAATGTAAGCACCATTTGCGTTTAGATCGCTGTTTAATGATACGGTGATGGGTACTCCTACCAAATCTGAATCATCTTCCATTTTGAAGATTTTAGCCTTATCCCATTCAACAGTGTTTCTTATTATCTTAACTTTACCAAAGTTGGACTTTAGATTGGTTTTTGTATTTGCAGTAGTTTCTAGATACCATGCTTTTGCATCCTCCAAAGGGTTGTCTGCTGATTCGATTTTCTTACAGGATAGTCCGAAAACAGTGATGAACATTATCATCACTAATGTTGCTAATTGGTTCGATTTTTTCATATTGTTTTAGATTTAAGTTTATTATATAAAACTGTTAAGTATTTTTTTCCGCTACTTTTTTCATAATTTGCTGACATATAGTTTACTTCAAAAGGTTAATGGTATTTTAAGTAATTATGAAGTTAAATGTTATAGAGATTTGATTTTATCGTCTTTTTGGGGGAGCTAAGGCTGAGTTGTATTTTCTTTTATTTCGTTGGCTAAATAAAAATGCGAATAGCAAATAGGACATAAAGTTTCGTAGTGAAAAGTGCTTGTGGTGCTAGACAGAAAAGCTACTACCTGTGTTAATTAAACCTGATTGTAGTGAAAATACTTTTTTGTAGCAGACACTTTGAAAAGCCCAGCGGACAAATGTTAAAAAGATTGTAACGGAAAGCAGGGCTGAATTTGCGAAGAACTACTGTTGTTGTTTTTCTCCTATTAAATATGCGTTTAAACCCTCTCCGAATGCCATTTCAAAACTAAATTATTTCTATCTTAGCGTCCTATGCAATCATTTGATTTAGATAAAACAGACGTTTCTAAGCTAAAGCAAGCAATAAGTGGTGATAATGAACTGCTTAAAGCTACATTGGCCGAATACCACGCATCTGAAATTGCTATTTTATTTGAGAGTATTAGCAGCGAAGACCAGCATCGGATTATTAACTTATTAGATGTAGAAACTGCTTCGGAAGTAATTGCAGAGATGCATGAGGAGGCGCACCCTGAGGAATTACTATTACAATTACACCCAGATAAACGTACCGAAATTGTTGAAGAGCTCGATTACGATGATGCGACTGATATTATTTCTCAGTTAGAGGAACACGAGCAAAAGGAAATTTTAGAAGATCTGAGTGAGGACGATGCATCGAGCATTCGTAATTTGTTAAGCTACGACGAGAAAACCGCTGGTGGTTTAATGAATACCGAGGTTATTCGGATTAATTTAAATCTTACTAAAAAGGATGCGATTGACGAAATTATTCGTCAGAGCGAGGAAATAGAGGAATTTTATACCGTAAACGTAGTTGATGATGATAATATATTTAAAGGGATTGTTTCTTTAAAAGATATTATCAAGGCAAAGGGAAATGCCAAAATAACCGAAATGATTAACTCTGATGTAGTTTATGTGAAGGCAGAAACTGATCAGGAAGAAGTAGCAAAGCTGATTTCTCAATATAATTTAACTAGTATACCTGTTGTAGATGATGAAATGCATTTACTAGGGCGTGTTACTTTTGATGATGTGATTGATGTGTTGGAGGATGAAAATACAGAGGATTTCCTGAAAATTTCTGGGGTATCTGAAGATGAGGAATTAAGTGGTAACTGGATTGAAGCGGTAAAATCTCGTTTACCTTGGCTAATTATAAACTTAGGCACCGCCTTTTTAGCTTCTGCGGTTGTTCGTCATTATGAGAATACGTTAAGTCAATTGGCAGTACTTTCTGCCTACATGGTTATTATTGCAGGAATGGGTGGAAATGCGGCTACGCAGGCTTTAGCGGTTACGGTTAGACGTATTTCATTGAATGATTTAACAGATAATCAGGCTTATAGAACAGTATTAAAAGAGTTTACAGTTGGTTTAATTAATGGCGCTGTAACAGGATTAATTGTATTTATTTTCGCTTATTTTTTTGATGGAAAGCCAATGTTGGGCTTCGTTATATTTTTAGCAATGACTGGCAATTTGGTTATTGCAGGTATTACAGGATCAAGTATTCCATTAGTGTTAAAACGAATTGGCATAGATCCAGCAATAGCATCATCTATAATTATTACCACATTTACCGATGTTTTTGGCTTTTTACTTTTATTAGGCTTAGCCAGCAAATTACTTTTATAATTAACTTAAAACGTACAAATTAACTATATGCAAACACTAAAACACGATTGGACTAAGGAAGAAATTACAGCTATTTACAATAAACCATTTTTAGATTTGGTATATGAAGCTGCAAGTATTCATCGTGAAAATACAGATTACAATGAGGTTCAAATTAGTTCGTTAATCTCTATAAAAACTGGTGGCTGTGCCGAAGATTGCTCATATTGTCCGCAAGCAGCCCGTTACCACACAGATGTAGATGTACAGGCTTTAATGAAAGTAGATCAGGTAGTTGATGCTGCGAAAACAGCTAAAGCAGGTGGGGCATCTCGTTTGTGCATGGGTGCGGCTTGGAGAGAAGTTCGTGATAACCGCGATTTTGACCGTGTGATTGATATGGTAAAAGCGGTTAATGAATTAGATATGGAGGTTTGTTGTACTCTAGGTATGTTGACTGAAAATCAGGCACAACGTTTAGCTGATGCAGGTTTGTATGCATATAACCACAATTTAGATACTTCTGAAGAAGATTATAAACGAATTATTTCTACACGTACTTACGATGATCGTTTAAATACTATAAAAAATGTACGCAAGGCGAAGTTGACTGTGTGTAGTGGTGGTATTGTAGGTTTAGGAGAAACAGTTGCAGATCGAGTTTCGATGTTGCAAACGTTAGCTAATATGCCTAAGCATCCGGAATCTGTGCCTATTAATGCATTAGTGCCAGTAAAAGGAACTCCATTGGAAAATCAACCACGTATTCCTATTTGGGAAATGGTGCGCATGATTGCTACCGCTAGAATTGTTATGCCTAAATCTGTTGTGCGTTTAAGTGCTGGAAGAAATGAAATGAGCACATTAGAGCAAGCTTTTTGCTTTATGGCAGGAGCTAATTCTATTTTTGCTGGTGATAAATTGTTAACTACTCCAAATCCTGCTTTTGTAGATGATATGGCAATGTTTGAATTGCTAGGCTTAAAAACGAGAGAAGCTTTTAAAAACGGTAGACCAGAGCATACAACTAAGAAAGAGGTTTTAGTATAGTTGAAAAAGTTGAAAGGTTGGAACGTTTAAACATTTCAACCTTTCTACTTTTTAATAAATTAAACCGCGGTAACTCTTACCTCAATGTTTCCTCTTGTAGCTTTTGAGTATGGGCAAGCACGATGTGCTTTATCTGCTAGTGATTGAGCATCTTCATGAGATATACCAGGAATATGCACATCTAAATCTGCAGAAAGCACAAATGCGTTTCCATCCTTGTTAAAAGATACATGAACATTTATGTTTGCTTCACTTACATCTACACCTTCACGTTCGGCTACACTCCCTAAAGCACCTAAATAACAAGCACCCCAAGCAGCAGCAAATAATTGTTCAGGATTACTTGCACCACCTTGTCCGCCAAGTTCTTTAGGTTTTCTCAATTCAAAATCTAAAATTCCATCACTCGATTTAATATGACCATCTCTTCCGCCAATTGCGGTAACAGAGGCTGTATATAGCTTTTCCATAATTTCTTAATTGTTTTAAGAGTAACAAAATGCTCGGACAGTTGTTTTTATTATTTCCCAAGGGGAGGAGAAAGTATATTAGATTTTAAGCTTTTCTGTTAGCTTAAAAATATCATAAGCTACTTTTTGTATCAAGTCAAACTGTTCAGCTATACTCATGTTTTCACTTTCACTTTCTAGTTCATTTACGTTTTTACGACGTATAAGTGGCACGTTAGTTAGCTCCTGTTTAGGAGAAATCAAGTTTTCTGCAGCTTGATTTAGTAAGTAAATTGTATTTTCTGAAATAGGTTTTAACCCATCTTTGTTTAAATATACAAAATCATGCTCCTTTTTATAAAGTAATAACGTAGCAATATATGAGGATAGCAAATGATTAAAAACAGTAAATTGATGTAGCTCTTTCATGTAAAGTTGTTTGCTTTTAGGCTCTGAAAACATACGTTGAAATAGCGATGCCAAGTTAGATGAATTCACATATACTTCTTTCCTTGAAAGTTTATAATTAGTGAGATTCAGGTCTTGCTCAAAGTATAAAAGTGTTACTTCTTTAAAGTAATTTCTATTCGCTTTGATAGTATCTAACATGGCTTTCTTTAATTTTTCATGCTCCCAATTTGGGAATAAAGAATAGCTAGCCAATAAAGCAATACCAGAGCCAATTAAGGTGTCGTAAATTCGTTCTCTCGCAATAGAAAGACTTCCCATTCCTAAAAAATCAAATAAAATGAGGATATAAGGGGTCATGAAAAGTACACTAACTACGTAATTTTTACGCTGAAAGCTATAACAACCAATCATACAAATTAATAAAATTACGAAGAGCGTGTTTTTATCATGGATATAAATTAAAACACCCATTCCAATAAAAGCACCGATAACTGTTCCTATTATACGTTGATAGTTTCTTTCTTTGGTTAAAGAAAAGCCAGGTTTAGAGATTACCAAAATGGTTAGTAAAATCCAGTAACTGTGTGCAAAATCTAAGCTCTTGGCTACTACAAATCCAATTAGCATAACAATAGCCACACGTAAAGAGTGTCTAAAAGTAGAAGAGTTAAAGGTTAAATTATCTACTAATATTTTGAAATCGAATTTCTGTTTGGTTATAAACTTTTCTACATCAATATCTCTTTGTTTTAAATTCTTCTTCTCTTTTTTATTAAAGTAACCAGTAATTGTCTTTACTCTGGCCAGAATATTTTCGATATTAACTTCAATATTCTTTAGTGCAATAAGCCCTAAAGTATTATATTGTTTATCGGCGTTTACTTCTAATACATTAATTTCTTCCTTCAATACAGCTACATCTTTTATTAGCGATGAAGAAAGGGTAGGTGTACCACCACTTTTCAAAGCAAAGGCAATTTCATCAAGAGATTCAGCAATTTTATTAATTACTCCTTCATATTGATGCAGTATACCTACGGAATCAAATTGTTCGTGTAATTGTTTGTAGTTATAATAAGTAGACATTACTTGTTCAAATAGATCGACCATGTCTACGAAAACAAGCAAAAGAAATCTTCCCTCTGGTGTAGACTCTCTTACAATTTCTCTAGTCCTAAACAACACGTCACGTACTTCATCTTGCTTTTCATGTACATGAACTTGTAACTGAAGTAATTCTGAGTAATTCTTTTCATAGTCAGTATTTTCATGATAGAACTTAGCTTTAGCTCTTAAAAACTCACTAACTTGATGTATAGAATCACTTAAAGTTTGTTGTACCAAACGATAGGGGCGCAGCCGATAAACAAAATAACTTAATAACGTATACCAAATACTACCTATAAAAATAAGTATGGCATAATAAATCACTTCTTTCCATGGTCTTATGTCATCTATACTTAGCACCATAATTAGCAAAACAGAAGTTCCTATCGAAGCTGCTCTGTTACCGTATAAAAAAAACATGGAAAAAATAAAGCTGCACACTACCAACAATGTTCCTGTAACGTATATGTTTTTATTGGTTAACCCAGTAATAATAGAAATTACAAAAAGTAAAACAGTGGTAATCAGCATTGCATTTCTTCTATGTATAATTGGTCCAGGAGAGTCGACAACACTAATACATAATGCACCTAGCGATAAGGTCATGCCATATTGTAGCATACCAAATTGAGCTAAAATTAAAGAGGGGCAAAGTACACCAATAGTTATACGCAAGCCATCTGCAAAATAAGTACTAAGCAAAAAATCTTGTATGTTTCTAATTGGCTGATTGAGCATGTTACAAATTTACATTATTTGAGGTTTAAAATACTTTGAAAAGTTGATATATAAAACTCAATAATTTTAAGCAAAGCTGATAAATAAGCAGAAATTGGAATCTAAAAATTAACGAATTACATTAAGAATGTGCATAAGCTAAAAATCAGGAATTGTTGATAAGCAAAATGAACACAAAGATTAAGTTTAATTTTTTACTAAATAAACGTTGATATTTAAGATAGTGCCTGTGTTAATAACTCGCATTATTAAGTGCATAACTTGTTAAAAAAATAAATCGATTTTTCTTGACAAGTGTTGCTTCAGACGCTAATTTAGATAATATCAATAACGAAGTACTTTGACAGTCTGATAGAATAATCCAAAACAAAAATGAAGTCGCAAGACTAAAATTTTTGGGAATTTTCACTAAGTGAAATCAAATCCGACGAGCATTGCAAAATGCAAAGTTGGTTTACATTAAGAAGTCGCAAGACGGTTAGCATGTAAAAAATTGAGTAATTAAAACCAGATCATTTGCAAGAACAGATGGGTTTTTAAGAACTAGCCGGTTGCAAAACCGATGATTTGTTTGTTTTACTAACATCAGACATTATAACTAATTGTGGCATTTTACGGAGTAAAGCAATATAGGTTATAATTTTATAAACGAGTTTTAAAGTTCGCAAGAACAATGACACTACGAATGAAGGTTAAGTATATTCAATTGATGCCTTATTTTTAATTACGGTTAAACATAAGGTTAAAACGGAGAACCAAATCGCAAGAAGAGGGTCTCCGTTTTGCTTTTTAGAGGTTTTTTTATTCTCAAATAAACTATAATCTTTAAATGCTAAACGCTAATTTTAAAGCATCATGGCAAAGAAAGAACTTCAAGAAAAAAACCTAACCAAAAAAATATTTGTATTAGATACTTCAGTTATTTTATATGACCATGATGCTGTTAACAATTTTCAAGAACATGATGTTGCTGTACCAGTATTAGTTTTAGAAGAACTTGATAATTTTAAAAGCGGTAACGATACACGTAATTTCGAAGCTAGAAGCTTTATCAGACTTATAGATCAAGCTTCAAAAAACCATCTCATCAATAAATGGATTTCCTTAAAAAAAACTAGTCAGGGTAAGTTTAAAATTATTTTAGATGAAAATCCAAAAAAGATAAATGCAGAAAAACTATTTGGAGAAGGAAAATTTGATAATCGGATTTTAAATTCGGCTTTAGTTTTAAAGGAAGAAAATCCAAAAAGCAAGGTTATATTAGTTTCTAAAGATATTTGTCTTCGTCTAAAAGCTAAATCTCTTGATTTATATGCTGAAGATTATGAAACTGGCAAAATCAAAAATGCTGATGAACTCTATACAGGTAAAACAGAACTAATAGATTTTTCTCCAGAAGCAATTGAAGAGCTTAAAAAGAATGACACTATAGATGCATCTTCTTTAAATTTACCCCATACTGATTCTAATCACTTTTATAGTTTAAAGAATAAAAAGAAAAGCGCTATTACTTTTTATGATTCCACTACAAAACAACTTAGAAATGTAAATCAAGATTCGGTATTTAATATTTCCCCACGCAACGCTGAACAATCTTTTGCTATTGATGCCTTACTTAATCCAGATATTAAGTTAGTTACGATACAAGGAAATGCGGGTACTGGTAAAACTTTATTAGCCTTAGCAAGTGCATTAGAGCAACGCAAAAATTTCAGACAAATTTATATTACGAGACCAATTGTTCCTTTAAGTAATAAAGATATTGGTTTTCTACCTGGGGATGTAAAAACAAAAATTGATCCTTACATGGCCCCAATTTGGGATAATTTGAAATTCATTAGAGAGCAATTTGCTGGTGATGAAAAGATGTTATTCAAAATTGATGAGCTTATTCGTACAGAAAAGATTGAGATTGCACCTTTGGCGTTTATTCGTGGTAGAACAATTACTAAAATCTTTTTCATTGTGGATGAAGCTCAAAACCTTACCCCACATGAAATTAAAACCATAATATCAAGAGCTGGAGAACACACTAAAATTGTTTTCACAGGAGATATTTATCAGATTGATACTCCTTATCTTGATTCTGAGAGTAACGGATTATCCTACCTGATAGAAAATGCTAAAAAACATCCCCTTTATGCGCACATTACGTTGCAAAAAGGGGAGAGGAGTGAATTGGCAAATTTAGCAATAGAATTACTTTAATGGTGTTTTCTTAAGGTTGTAATCGTAATGATTAAGGAGATTAAAGTTAATACTACGCTAAAAAT
Source organism: Pedobacter sp. (assembly GCF_041662865.1). GTDB lineage: Bacteria > Bacteroidota > Bacteroidia > Sphingobacteriales > Sphingobacteriaceae > Pedobacter. Next base: position 11,404 of record NZ_JBAZRL010000031.1, on the reverse strand, counting down.
AAACGGTGCACCAGGAAAATACATACCAGTATCTTTAATAATGAAATGGGCAAAAATATATGCCATGGAAAATGGTCCTAAAATAGCACCAGCGCTTTGCATACTTGTTACAATACCTTGAATTTCACCTTGTGCATTGGCAGGAACTTGATTTGAAATAATGGTCTGCATTGCTGGATTTCCAATTCCTGCTAAACAATATGGAAGTATAAAAATCATCATCATCAATCCGTTTGGTGCAAATGCGAAGCATGTAAAACCAATTATATATAAAATCAATCCTAGTATAATTGCCTTTTTGTTGCCAATTTTTGGAATAACAATTCGAATTAAACCTCCTTGCACGATAGCTACTGCAACCCCGACTATGCTTAATGAATAACCAATCATCGATGAATTCCAATTGAATTTTTCAATTACATAATATCCCCAATTTGATTGCACGGAATGACTTGCGATAAATAATAACAATAAAGCTACTACTAAACCTATTATTGCCGGATACTTAGCTACACTAACCATCGAACCAATCGGATTTGCCCTTTTCCAAGAAAATTCTCTACGATTTTCTTTCTTTAATGACTCAGGTAAGATGAAATAGCCATATAACCAATTTAAAAGTGCTAATCCTGCAGAAATCATAAAAGGAACTCTTAATCCCATATTACTGAATAAACCACCAATTAGTGGCCCTATAATAAAGCCAATACCAAATGCTACACCAACCATTCCGAAATTTTGAGCTTTCTTTTCAGGTGTGCTAATATCGGCTATATAAGCCATTGCAGTTGTGAAACTTGCACCTGTAATTCCAGCAATAACTCGACCTACAAATAGCCAACCCAAAGTAGGAGCAAATGATAAGAAGATATAATCAATACCTAACCCTAAAAGTGATATCAATAAAATCGGACGTCTTCCATATTTATCACTTAAACCACCTACAATAGGAGAAAAAATAAATTGTGCTATAGAATAAGCCACTAATAATAAACCTCCATATTCTGATGCATCAGCTAAAGATTTCCCAGAAAGTTCTTTAATTAAGTTTGGTAAAACTGGAATGATGATTCCAAAGCCAATGCAATCAATTAAAATGGTAATAAATATAAAGCCTAAGGTTGATTTTTTGTTATCCATTATTTAGAATTTGCTATAAAAATATAAGATTAATCGTTAAATAAATCTAATTGTGTTAAAGTTGGGGCCTTTTCTTTACCGAAGACAGTTCTGCCACCATATTTCCATGAATTTGCCCTTTCTTTCTTAATTAATTCATCTAAATTTTCATTTGGTGTAAAATTATCTTCAGCTTTCGCTGCAATTTTAGAAAGAGACTTTATCGCTTCAATTTTATCTGAATTGCCTAATTTTGATCTATCAATTGCACTTCTTAAGGTTTTTATTGTCTCATCATATACATTAACAGGAACGGGAAAAGGATGACCATCTTTTCCACCATTGGCAAATGAGAACCTAGCAGGATCTTTAAATCTAGATGGATTTCCGTAAATTACTTCACTAACTAAGGCCAAAGATTGTAACGTCCTTGAACCAAGTCCTTGTAACAGTAATAATTCTTCAAAATTGGAGATATTGTTTTCTTGAGCCAACCAAAGTGTAGCACCCAATCGCTTTAAGTTAACATCTTTCGCTCTAACATCATGATGATTGGGCATGATCAACTTTTTAATCTCGTTAATCATTTTTTCAGGTGGTTCTGAAGTTAGACTTAACATTGATTTTTTAAGTGGACCTGCTTCTTTATCTGTTAGGTTTAGAATTTCGCCATAATTTTGACCATAGATAAACGTATGAGGTTCTTCAGTAAAAGACTTTAAAGTTGAAGAATGCCAATGATATCTTCTAGCAGTAGCACTTTTACTACTCATACCTTGTTGGATAACGGTCCAATTTCCTTTGTTGCTAACAATAAAATTATGTTGATACAATTGGAATCCGTCTTGAACGGCTGTATTATCAACTTTTGCACTAAGTTTACTGCATTTTACCAGATTGCTAGCATTCAATCCATTAGTTTCAGAAAATCTAACAATTTCATTTGGTGTGTTTGTGGAAAGTTTTCCCTTACCACCACAAATATAAATACCAAGTTCTTTAGCATGTATATTTACGTTTCTTTTTAATGCTCCTAAAACCGATGTTGTAATCCCAGAAGAGTGCCAATCCATTCCCATAACAGCTCCAAGACTTTGAAACCAGAAAGGATCACTCATTCTTCTTAAGAAATCATTCTTACCATTATTTGATATAATTTCTTCTGTTACAGCTAAACCCAATTTACCCATTCGTTCTGCCAACCACAAAGGTACATGACCATAATGTAAAGGTAAATCTGCAATGCCAGCTCGCTTCATAATACTAACAAATTTAGTAAAACGAATTAATTTATACAACTTTGATTTAATAAATTTTATAAGCTTTTTTAGAATTATATTAATAGATTTATGATCACTATGATATTGTCTTATAATTAACATTATGTTAAGTAATAAATTCTAATATCTACTCTACTACATGTGTGTCCTATTAAAATTCATTTAATTTCCTTTTTAAATCTTGAACCTTATCTAGTCTATTCTTCCTTGTATAGATTTCGATTAATAGCTGAATAGCATTCCTATCGTTCAGATTTATTTCGTGAGCTCTTAGCAATGTGAATTCTGCACGATTAATATAAGATGTGAACTTTTTATTATTCTTTTCTTTCAGTGAATTATTAGCATTGTTTATATATACCAATCCTAATTGATATAACGCATCAAAATAATTTTGATCGATATCTAATGCTTTTTTATAAGCCAGTTCTGCTGTGTTATTATTATTAAGTTGAGATTGCTGCAAATATCCATATAAAAACAAAAGTAATTTGTTGCGTTTCTCATTAGGTATAGAACCTTCAATTATCTTAATAGCGACATTATACTTTTCATTATCTAATAAAAGATTAATATAATCATTACTTAAAAATGGATGATATGGATTTAGCTTTAAACCATCCTCAAGCGTTTTAATAGCCAACTCACTTTCAAATTTAGATGCATAAATGCTTGCCATTGTTTGAAAAACAATTGGATTTTTAATTTCATTCTCCTTTGCCCTTTTAAAATAATTCAACGCTTCATCATAAGATTGAATATTTTGAGCGCACAATGCCACATTTACGGCTAAAGTGGTATCCTTTGGTAAGAAGTCACTTACTTGCTTCAATAAACTGAATGCTGTCACAAAATCATTTTGTTGATAAGCACGATTTCCTTCAGTTTGTTTCTTAATATTTATATTATAGGTAGCTGCTTTAATCAATCCAGAATTATCCTGATATTTGTCAAGTTTAATAGCCTGGTCCAATGCGTCACTTGCTAAACTGTAATATTTGTCGGCGTTCGTTTCATTGTCATCAATTAATGCAATATATGAGCTTAAATATGCCTTTATAGCCCATGTTTCAGCCCAATTCTTTGTCTTTTTATCATTTTGAGCAGCCTCAATAGCTTTAATGCCTTCACCTATTATTGTAAGTTGTTTTTTAACTTCTTCTTTATTTGCAATACTTGCCTGTAATTTTCCAACACTATTTTGTGCTAATTGAACTTGAGTTTTTTGGGCATTAACTTTAAGAGTTAGTATACAGATAAAAAGTAATAAAAATTTGTTTTTCATAATATAGAGGAATATTCGCTCAACAAAAATAATAAAAAAAGAGGGACAACATATCCCTCTTCTCTTCTTCATTGTAATATTATTAATTAGCAGGTATAGCGTCTAATCTTTTCTTTATGTCGTTAAAATTTGCACTGTCATTTTTAAAACCATAAATCTGTTTTAAAGATTCTAAAGCTGGTACAAACTTAGGATCTAATTCAATAGCTTTCTTATAAAATGGCATTGATTGATCAATAAATACAACCATTTTTGCTGTTATTGCATCGAATTCCTTTATCTTTTTGGGGTCCAATTTATTTCTATCTGCTTGTAGAACTAAAGCTTGTTTGTAATAAGTATCACCCATTAAATACTGGTAAATCGCTTTTGATGGATCTTTAGCAATTAATTTTTTTAATGCTTCTTGTGATTTTACTATATCGCCTTTAGCAATATAAATATCAGTCTCTGTACCAACAAAATCAGCATCATCAGGATATTTTGCAATAGCTTCTTTAAGCAATGCTAAACCAGCTGTAGTATCTTTTAAATTTACCAAAGTCATTGAGATAGTTTCAGCATAAAAGTTTTTTGTTTCAGGCACATTAAAACTTATTACCTTCTTGAAGTTTTTTATAGCCTCTGGATAATTTTCTACTAATTTGGCAGTAACACCCGCATTAATATACATTGCTGTATCTGTTGGGTTGAGAGCAATTATTTCATTAAAAAGTGTTAATGCATTGGCATAATCTTTTTTATTGTATGCTCTTATTGCTCTGCTATTTATTGCATTGCGAATGTTAATTTCAGCAGATTGAATATTATCTTTTTGATCGCCTTTTGTATCTAAACTTTTTGCTTGAGCAATTGCATCTACAGCAATTTTTTGTTTAGCCAGAGCATTGTCGACATTCACTGAGTCTGTGTAAGCAATTGCAGATGCAAACAATGCTCTATAAGACCAAGCATCTGGCATAACTTTAGATTTTTCATTCGCAATTGCATTATCTGTGTGTTTTAAGCCATTATTCAATGCAAACATAGATTTATCAAATGTATTTTTTGTAGCCATTATGCTATATAAATCCCAGGTTCTTTTTGCTTCGGCCACTTCACTCTTTTGAGCATTTGCAAGTGTAGCCACACCTACAAATAATATACTTAAAAGTACTTTTTTCATATTTTTTATTTTTTTCTAAATTATATTAATTCTCTTCTGTTTCTTCTTCAGTATCAGGATTGTTATCTTCAGAAGGTTTCTCTGTTGCTTTTTCAATTGAATCTGCAGGTGTTTCTTCCGTTGAACCTTCTACAGCCACTCCTTCTTCTGCTTCTTCAATCTCATCTTCATGTTCAATTTTAGCTACTGATGCAATCTCGTCATTACCTTTTAATGTAATTAAACGAACACCTTGAGTAGCTCTACCCATTACCCTTAACTCGCTTACTACTATCCTAATTACAATACCAGATTTGTTGATAATCATTAAATCATCAGCGTCTGTTACATTTTTAATAGCAACTAGTGCGCCAGTTTTTTCGGTAACATTAATTGTTTTAACACCCTTACCACCTCTATTGGTAACGCGGTAATCATCAATATCAGTACGTTTACCGTAACCTTTTTCAGAAACCACCAATACATTTTCT
>NZ_JBAZRL010000031.1:0-6075 GCF_041662865.1 Pedobacter sp. | reverse complement strand
ACCGCCCTTACTCCTGTTGCAGTTCTTCCCATTGGTCTAACTGTACTTTCGTTAAAACGAATTGCCCTTCCAGAACGTAAAGCCATTACAATTTCACTGCTGCCAGTTGTTAAACTTGCTTCTAACAATTGATCGCCTTCGTTAATGTTAATTGCATTTATACCATTAACACGCGGACGAGAATAGGCTTCTAATGAAGTTTTCTTAATGGTACCTTTTTTGGTACACATGATGATAAAGTTATTTTCTAAATAATCTTGATCTTTTAGATTTTTAACCTTAATATATGCTTTAACTTTTTCTTCTTTTGGTATGTTGATGATGTTTTGCAAAGCTCTTCCTTTACTCAATCTACTTCCTTCCGGAATTTCGTATACTCTTAGCCAGAAACAACGTCCCGCCTCAGTAAAGAATAACATATAATTGTGGTTAGTAGCAATCAACAAATGTTCGATAAAATCTTCATTTCTAGAATCGCTTCCTTTTGAACCTTTACCACCTCTACCTTGTGTACGGTATTCTGTTGCTGGAGTACGTTTAATATAACCTTCGTGTGAGATGGTAATTACAACTTCTTCATCTTCGATAAAATCTTCCATGCTCATATCTTCTGCCGAATGAACAATTGTTGTTCTACGCTCATCGCCATATTTATCTAACATTTCGGCCAACTCATCTTTTATAATTTGCATACGTAAAGATTCATCAGCTAAAATAGATTTCAAATACTCGATGGTTTTCATCAACTCTGCATATTCATCTTTAATTTTATCACGCTCTAAACCAGTTAACCTACGTAAGGTCATGTCAAGTATAGCTCTCGCTTGAATATCGCTCAAACCAAATTTTTCCATTAAGCCAACTCTTGCTTCTTCTGGAGTATTTGATGCACGAATTAATTTAATTACTTCTTCAATGTGATCTAAAGCAATTAATAAACCTTCTAAAATGTGGGCTCTTTTTTCGGCTTCTGATAATTCGAATTTCGTTCTACGAACAATAACATCATGTCTGTGATTTACGAAATGACGAATTAAATCTTTTAGGTTTAACATTTGCGGACGGCCATTAACCAAAGCAATGTTATTTACACTAAATGAAGTTTGCAATGCAGTTTGTTTAAATAAATTATTTAGAACAATGCTAGCATTTGCATCACGCTTAATTTCATAAACAATACGAATACCATCTTTATTAGATTCATCTTTAATATTAGATATACCTTCCAATTTCTTCTCGCCTACCAATTCAGCAGTTCGCTCAATCATTTGCGATTTGTTTACTTGGTAAGGTATTTCAGTAACGATAATCGTTTCGCGGTCTTTAACGGTTTCAATTTCTGCTTTAGCACGCATTACTACGCGTCCTCTACCAGTCTCAAAAGCATCTTGCACTCCTGCATAACCATAAATAATAGCTCCTGTCGGGAAATCAGGACCTTTTACATATTTCATTAATTCAGGAATGGTAATTTCGTTATTATCGATATAAGCAACAGTTGCATTAATAACCTCTGTAATGTTATGCGGAGCCATGTTTGTAGCCATACCAACAGCAATACCAGATGAACCATTAATTAATAGGTTTGGTACTTTAGCAGGAAGAACGGTTGGCTCTTGCAACGAATCATCAAAGTTTAATTGGAAATCAACTGTGTCTTTATTAATATCAGCTAACATATCTTCGGCCATTTTTTGGAAACGTGCCTCAGTATAACGCATTGCTGCTGGTGAATCTCCATCAATTGAACCGTAGTTACCTTGCCCGTCTACCATTAAATAACGTAAGCTCCAAGGTTGAGCCATACGTACCATTGTCATGTATACCGATGAATCACCATGCGGGTGGTACTTACCGAGCACCTCTCCCACAATACGAGCAGATTTTTTATAAGGTTTTCCTGCACCTAAACCTAAGTCTAACATACCGTATAAAACACGGCGGTGTACTGGTTTTAACCCATCACGTACATCAGGCAGGGCCCTACTTACGATAACAGACATCGAATAATCGATGTAAGCAGATTTCATCTGCTCGTCTATGTTTATTGAAATGATTTTGTCGTTCTCTTGATTTTCTAAATCTTCTGCCATAAATAATTTGTTCGTTAAAAACGAAGTTTAAATTAGGTTTTACTATAACCTTGCGAATTTAATAAATTATGCGCCAATATGCACCCTTATGTGGAAAAGTTTTGACTATTTAGATAATGATTTTTTGAGGTGGATTTTCACATAAAAAACAGTCGAATTTTTAGCCACAAATTAGCAGATTTTAGCGGTTTTTTTTAAATCTGTTAATCTCTGGCATTTAAATTTTTAAAGGCCTACTATTTGTAATCAGCACCGGATTATCTACAATTGGCAGTTTTGCAAATTTATGAACTTCAATGCTAGGCACACCAAAATCTAATACTACTTTGCCTAAAATTAGGTAACATCCTTTCCCTCTAAAAGGATAAATTGGGTTATTATTTGGGAAATGTGTAGTGTCAAAAAAATTACCTTCATTATCGATAAAAGTTCCGAACCACATTTTCGTGTTTTTAATGGTATAAACTGTTTTATCACAAACAAAATTGCCCAACATTTTTACAATTTTACCTTCATGTTTTTCTAAATCTTTCGCTAAAACATCTCCTCTATACTCGGTTTTTAATAAATCGAACATGCTTAAACTAATCGGAAAACCTAGCAATTCCAATTCCTGATAAGCATCTTCAACTAAATGTGTATCTAAATTTGGTAATGCATATTCTTTGCTTGGTAAATGAAAAAGTTCTTTTCCGGGTTTAGGTTTGGTTTTATTGCCCAAATAGTTATAAACTTCCCATAAAAGCTCTTTTTTACTTTTACCCATAAAACGTAAAGCTCCAATTCTTATCAAAATGAGCGATTGTTCTAAACTCAAGTTAGTACGTTTTATCAAATCTTCTAAATCTATGTAGTTTCCATTTTGTTTCCGCTCCTGCGGAATAAGTTCAATCAACCTATTTTCCAATCCTTGTACACCAATAAAACCTAAATAAGCTTTATTTCCATTGATGTTAACCACATCGTCACTATGATTTACACAGGGCAAATGAACCTCTGCTCCTGTTTGTTGTAAAGCATTTACGTACACCCAACGCTGGTAAAAACCACCATAATTATTTAAAACTGCTACCATAAACTCCTTTGGATAATAGGTTTTAAGGAATAAACTTTGATAACTTTCTACTGCAAAACTCGCCGAATGCGCTTTAGAGAAACTGAATCCAGCAAAACTTGAAATTTGTCGCCATACTTCTTTCGTAGTTTCTTCATCCCGACCTAAATCTTTTGCACAACAGAAAAACCGTTGTTCCAGCTTTTCAAATTCAATTTTTTGTCGGTATTTGCCGCTCATCCCTCGACGCAAAATATCGGCATCTGCAAAATCCAAACCAGCATAATGACAGCAAACTTTAATTACGTCTTCTTGATACACCATAATACCAAAAGTTTCGCCCAATTGCTCTTTCATCACCTCAGATAAATACTTCACTCCTTTAGGGTTGTGATAACTTTGGATATACATTTTCATCATTCCAGAACTAGCTACTCCAGGCCTAATAATTGAACTTGCAGCTACTAAAGTGAGATAATCTTCACATTGCAGTTTTTTAAGCAATTGCCGCATGGCTGGAGATTCGATATAAAAACAACCAATTGGCGTACCCGCTCGCAATTGTGAATTTAGTTTTGGATCATCTTTAAACGATTTAAAATCATGAATATCTATTGCTATTTGCTTGTTTTTCTGAACAAGTTGAACGGCTTCTCTAATGTGTCCAATTCCTCGTTGGCTTAAAATATCATATTTGTCCAGTCCTATTGCTTCTGCTTCATACATATCCCATTGTACGGTCGGCAAGCCTTTAGGCGGCAAATCTAATGCTGTATAATAGGTTAAGGGCTCTTCGCCAATCAAAATTCCACCTGCATGAATGGAACGTTGATTTGGCATATTATTCATGTAGTTATGAATGGCCAATATTTTATTAAAAGTGGAATTATTTGCATTAAATCTTTCTTTTGTAGGGTCTGTAAAATCGTCAATTTCATTTTTGGGCAAACCCATTACTTTTCCGATTTCCCTAATAATTGCTCGATCTTTAAAGCTACTCATTGTGCCTAATAAAGCGGTATTAGGGTATTTTCTGAAGATATACTTTTGTATTTCTGGTCGTTCATCCCAACTAAAATCAATATCAAAATCTGGTGGGGAACTGCGTTTATGATTTAAAAATCGCTCGAAATAAAGGTCTAATTCAATGGGATCAACATCGGTTATTTTTAAACAATAGGCCACAATACTGTTGGCGCCAGAGCCTCTACCTACATGATAAAATCCCCTTTCTTCCATAGCATACCTCACAATATCCCAAGTGATTAGAAAATAAGCGCAAAAATCTAACTCAGAAATAACTTTAAGCTCGTTCTGAATACGTTTTAAAGCAACATCATGATTTAATCCATATCGATAAACTAAACCTTTCATGGCAAGTTCAGTTAATAACTTCAAGTCATTTTCAGCACTCTCTGTAAATATTTTTTTGTTTTTTTTACCAAAAGTGTACCCATCCATACAGCAACTATCTAGCAGTTTTTGCGTATTAGACACTATAAAGTCATAAGAAATGAACTTCTTTTTCAGCTCATCTTCAGGAATAAAAACCTCGTCTTTCTCACAAACATCCTCTTCTGTTAATTTTCCTAAAACTGTATTTAACCCAATAGCTACTAAGTAGTTGTGTAATCTATATTCTATTTTATCTTTAACTGTTACAGGATGAAAAACTACTAGTTTATCTTTGACAGAATCCAATGATTTACCTGCAATTTTATTTAACTCATTAGCTCGAATGCCCAAATATTCATGCTCAGCTAATATAATGTTGTTTTGATAAGGGTAAATTACATATGCATTCATAAACTGAAAAGGTTTATCTGGCAAAGGGAGTTCGTTAAGGTTATGATGAGTTAAAAAGTCATTTAGCTCTTTCATTCCTTCTTTATTTTTGGCAATGCCGATGTACAGTAATTTATGATCTCGCCTAAATTCTATTCCGATGATGGGTCTAATAGCATAGGCTGGCCAAAATGTACCGTGTTTATCTTCATGATCCTCACCATGTTTTCTACACAGTCGAATAAACTCCATACAACCCGTAGAGTTATTAATATCCGTAAGCACTAGCTGGTGGATTTTTTTTGCCCTCGCCTCCTTTATCAGGGTTTCTATCTTCATTGTACCATAACGAAGGCTATATTGCGAATGGACGTTTAAAAACATAAGTTTCAATTTACCACATAGAAACATAGCACATATAGTTTTACATTATGGCTATGTTAACTATGTGGCTGTTTTAATGTGCTGTTTGTATAATTTATTAGTTTCACCTTTATTGGGCATAACGGTTGCCAGTTTAATCGCATCTACGCCATAACGAGAACGCATTTTATCCATACTTTGGTAGAGATTATATATTTTTTCAGATGGCCCATATAAGCCAATCTGCTCATTTCCACTTACCAAGTGAGACAGTTTTACACCAACCAATCGTAATAACATCCTTTTAGTGTAAACCTTGTCAAAAAGTTCTTTTGCTTTGGCTATTAAAGTAGTATCTAATGATGTATAAGGAATTTTAGCCTGCTGGGTAACGGTTTCAAAATTCGCATAGCGAATAGTTACCGTAATACAAGCCGTTAATTTTTGTTTCTGCCTCAGTTCAAAAGCCAGCTTAGTAATCATATCTGTAAGGATAATTTTCATACCTGCTATATCCATGCTATCGCTATCAAAAGTGGTTTGTTTACCTATAGATTTTTGCTCACGATAAGGTACTACTGGTGAATTATCTATTCCATTGGCTTTTTGCCATAAACTCAATCCATTTTGACCTAGTATTTTAAACATTAAATCTTGTGGAATTTGAGTTAAGGTGTGAATTTTTCTTACCCCCATCTCGCTAAGTTTTATGAAGGTAGAATCGCCCAAGCCAGGTATTTTTTTAATAGACAGTGGATTTAAAAACGATTGTACTTCTGG
>NZ_JBAZRL010000030.1:0-41212 GCF_041662865.1 Pedobacter sp. | reverse complement strand
GCTAGTTCTTACATCAGGTAAGTAATTAATAAAAATTACACTAGCTAAGGTTGCACAAGCAATAAATGCAATTTTACCAGTCGACAATTTGTTTTTCCATGCAAAGTAGGCCATTAATGCAGGGAAAACGATAAAACCAATATTTCTTGGATAGAAAAAATCTTCATTAATACTTAATAATGCTGGCAATTTTGCAATAAGACCTGCCACTAGGGAAGCAATGATTACAAATACCAATTCTTTACCTGTTCCCCAGTTAACAGTTTCAGTTTCATAATTCAGTCTTTCATCCCAAAAATCGGCTACCGTATTGCCTTTAAGCTCTGGATATAATTCATTAAATGATTGCTTAAACTGCGATTTATTAGTTCGGTAGAGTTTTTCGAGCTGCTTAGGATCGTTGATGTGGGTTACTATTTGAGCTTTCATGAGCTTGTAATTTAAATTGTTAATCTTTAAAATTAGTTCCACAATGTGCCAGCAAAGCCTAATACTGTGCCTAGCCAAAGTGAAATTATAAATCCAACGATGCTAATAATTACAGCTATGATTTTGCTCCAACCACCTTGATAACCTAGTATATACTCCATAAAATAAGTACCTAAACCACCTCCGGCAGCTGCTAATGTAGTTATTATTAAAGGCCTAAGCATCCAAAATTGTCCCCATTCTGGTCTAGTATGTGTAGTTGCAATTAAAAAAAATGTAACTAAGGCTAAGCCAATTCCCGCTCCTACTACCATTCTGGTGATTAATGAACGTGTATCAATTGGCCGTGATGTAAAATTGTTTTGTAATGTCATGATGGTTTGATTTTATAAGTTATTGATAGCTTTTAATTGTAATTGGTGTATTCTTAAAGTAAAGTACTTTGCAATACAAAGTTAAGTAAAAGCACTTTGTATTTCAAAGCAAATTGAAAAATAAATTAAATAATTTCTAATTTCTGTACTGAATGATATTAAAATGCGGTTTTCATTAAAGGTGGCATACCTCCATTTAGTATATCTTGTGATGTGATACTAGATAATGATGTTTTAAGTATAGAACATCCAACAGTTGAGATTGTATCATAATTAACTTAAAGTTAATTTTAGAGGATAGTTGTTGTTCTATTTGCTATTTTTTCAGACTACTTTTACAGGGTATTAGCAAGGTCATAACAGGGTCGTAACAGGGTAATTATTGGGTCAATGACCTTGTTAACTATTAGTTAAATACTGGTAAGTATTTTTTATATTATCAATAGTGCTCTACCCGTCTTTGCGAAGGAGGTTCTTCATCCGAAGTGGCTCTGTGGGGAGTGCCTTTGGCACAATCTCATTGCTGGTTTGTTTGGTAAAAGTACCAACGCATAGGCTTGCCTAGGCTCTTGATACCGCCCTTACTCATCACTACGAAGGAGGTTCTTCACCAACTGTGGCTATCTCATTGCTTTTTATTGATTTGTCGGAGTAGTTTGGTTAAAGATGTCAATGCACAGGCTTGCCTCGGCTCTTGATAGCCGAAGGATCAAGTTCCTTTTTCCTTGATGAAAAAGTAACCAAAAAATCAAGGCTGTGTATCATCTCTTGGATTAAGCTATCAAAACTTTCTTAGCAACAGAATAAGGTCCCGATGAAAAATCGGTACTGCATTCTGTTTTGTGTAGTGGTTTTTGAAAGTGTTTGCACAAGTTTTAATGCTTTCTCCTTCGGGATGCTACAAGGCCGTCCCTCGCTTTTGGGAATGTTTGTGATTCGGGGAGGGTTGTAAAGCGGTCGTCTTTGCGAAGCCGATTTTTCATCGGCTGTGGCAATCTCATTGCTGTTTGTTATGCTGACGTTAAGATGCCAACGCATAGGTTGCCTCGGCTCTTGATAGCCGAAGGATCAAGTTCCTTTTTTCACATGTCTTTATTTAAGGGGTGTTCAAGAGTGCTACGCAGTTTTCCTTGATGAAAAAGTAACAAACGAAATCAAGTCAGGAACGACGCTTCCACGCTCTAGCCTTACGCATGTCCCGCCGTTCCTGTCTACCCTATGCTCTTTGAGGCATTGGGTTTATATAGTATATTTAATGTGGATCATAATTTATTTTACAACCAACTTTTTGCGCCTCGGCTTTTGTACTTTTTAGCTTATCTTCTACAATTTGTATCTGTTGATAAATGCTATTGCGAGTATTAAATGTTAACTTGAATTTTCCATTGGTATCATTTTCGGCCATCTTTTCGAAAATCTTTATATCAGACACTCCGATAGCTATCATTTTCTCAATCGCTCCACAATATTCATAAATATTTTTTTTCTTATTGTTTAAGGTCAAGTTGACTTCCTTCATATCTTTGTTCAGCTCATTCAAATCTTCTAGCTCTTTTTCATAAAAGGCGTTAAAGTTGCCATCAGCAGTAGATGCAAATTTAGGTGGATAAGCAAGATTTTCAGCTGTTAGATAGGTATTACCACTTCTATTGTACATTTTAAAATTAGGGTCTGCGCCAGCAATGCGAAGCGATTCATAATATAACTTATTGGACATATTGGCGCTTGCCATAAGTAAATAATTCAGCAACACTTTATCTCCTTCAAGTTTGGCTATATTTTGGATCAACGTGGCAAGATTCCAGTTTACCAGATTATCAAAAGCAGCTTCTATTGTAGGTTTACCAATCACCTCTTGTTGAAGAATGGTGATATAAGCTTTTACATCTGCATATCCAGGTTCATTTAGTTTATCGGGTATGGTTGCTTTAGCTTTAATTAATTGGTAAATAGCTAATAGGGTTCCTGGTGAATTATAAGCCATATCGTCCATCAAATTTTTACCAGTATTTAGGGTAATATTTATGTCTGCACCGGCATCAATAAGCATTTTAAGTATACTAGCAGACCTTAATGTACCTGATTTGACTAAAAGTATGGATGCTGGTGTTTGCAATTTAGCTCCTGCTTTTAATAAGATCTCAATTTGATCTACATGTTCATAAATCATAGCAGCTTCAAGTGGGGCACGACCAGTTACACCAACAATATCCAATTTAGCTCCGTATTTTATTAATAATGAAGTAATTTTTGGAAGTCCATCTTCCCTATCGAAATATCCGCCTGCCTCATGCAAGGGTGTTTCGCCATTATGATTGGTCAAGTTTGGGTCAGCCCCAGCTTTTAACAAGGCCTCTACCAGGGGTACATTTCGTTGTAATACTGCGTAGGCCAAGCTTGTTCTAACTTCAGCTGGCGATTCAGATTTAGCATATTTAGCATTGACATTCGCTTTTTGTGCAATCGCGGCCTGTGCACCAGGCAGATCATTGGTTAATACGGCTTTCATCAAAGCCTTTGTTGGTGCAGAATAAGTGCTACTGATGTTTGCATACAGTGTACCTATTGTAGTGCGGAACCAGTTATTATCGGGCCATCTTTTTCGCCCCTTTTCTGCAAGGGCTATTGCGGCCGAGTAATAGGTTGCATTTTCTTCCTTAGCATTAATACCCATATTATTGTACGCCAATATGATTGTCCGCAAGGCAATCAGGCTGCTATCCAATATCGCATATTTTTTTAGGTCGTTATAGGCGTTTGTAAAATCACCTTTGGTTTGATAAGCCTGACCACGCTGCAAATAAACACGAGGATAGTTAGCATCGCATTGCAAAAATCGGTTATAATCTTCTATTGCTGCATCGGTTTCTCCAAATTGTTGGTGTACTTCAGCCCTGCTAAAATAGGCATGACACAATTGGGGATCTAACTTTAGCGCTTTTTCAATATCAGCTAAGGCTTTGGTTTTGTCTTTTTGAAAAGCATAGGTTTGTCCACGCATTTCGTATGCTAATGCATTATTTTTACCGTATTTGAATGCATTCTCCAACACAAGCTCCATGTGGATATCCCAATCTCTTAATCCGTTATTAATCTTTTTTTCATAATCTTCTGGCGATTCCTTATCTGGTGTGCCATAGACTTTAACTACCCAACGATCGAATTTTCCTTCGTAGGCGAGACGAGCTTGTTGGGCATAAACCTCGCTGTTCTTTTTATCTGCCTGGTAGGCTAAGGATAATTGCTTATCAGCTGCATCATAATCTTTCTTGAGTATTAATATTTTTGATGCTTCGATGTAGGTGTTAGCATCTTGAGCTGTAGCATATAAGGCATTGAATGATAAAAAAGCAGTGAATATAAGAAGTTTAGCGTTACTCATAATTGGTAATGTTTAATAGATACTTAACACTCAAAAATAGGTAGTGAGCTAGGTATCATCAATACCCACTAGTACGTATTGTTTAAGAAATTATCTATACACTTACACTGCTCATAATCCTATTTCGAAATAGGCTTATTATCATATACTGCTGGTACTTGTTGTTGTAACCACATCGTCATCCATGCAGATCCCATTCTACTGGCAATTGCTTCTTCTTTCCCTAAATAGCTGTTTTCGTGATCATCCGCATAGGTATGCTTGTCGGCAAAGCGATTTTGTTGCGCTAACACTTTTTGTGTATGGAGTTTGGCCCAATATTGTCCTTTATGTTTTTTTGCTAAGTTATCCCAGCCGTAGGTAAAGGCAGCGATATCGAGATTGGCAAAATTATCGTACACACCAAAACCCCAATCAGAACCTTCGGGATAATAAACTTCGGGTGATCCTTCTTGATACATAGTACCGCCTGGAGCTTTATAAGGTGGTGAAGAAAATCGATGTGTGGTTACCGAGTAGTAAATTTTATCGAGGTTAAAACGTGCTGCTTCTGGTGTTGGTTTTTCGGCTAATGAGAATACAATTGGTGCATTAATCATAGAAGCTAATGCATTGTACTGTGGATGAATGATGCCATGATTGATGACAAAGCCAGGTTCTTCCATGTTATACCCTTTTACCCAACTGCTCACTGGTTTTCCATGTAGTATTCTTGTGTTGGTTAAATCGGATGGTAAAGCGGTTGCCGCAATTAAATATTCGACCGATTTAGCTAACCATTTGTTCGAGTTTGGATGATTTGGCAACATCTCTGCTGCTAGGTATAATAATTCGGCATTCCAAGCGTCTTCTTCAATTTTAGAATCGCCTACAAAAAGTACTTTCCCTGTGCTGTCTTTATAATAGAGCGGAGCTGTGGGCAGAAAACGATCTGCTTCTGCAACTATCATTCTTGCGATATTAGCTTGGTCTTTGGATGAAAACTCATCCCATAAGAGCCATGCCGAATAGCCTGCATAATACGCCCAATGTGCAGCTTGCCAATCGCCACCCCAAACTTTGTTGGTACCATTAATTTTATGGTCATAGGCAACTGAAGTCGCTAAGAGGATGGCTTTATCTTTTGCTTCTTTTACCGATACGCCTGTTATAGCGGGGTTGTATATGTTTGTTTTAATGGATATGGCTAAACCAAACGCCATTGCCGCAGGAAAACGATAGCGGTATTCGTTTACTTTAGATTTACTTTTTAGGTCCAAATATCCGCTTGAATCTACCTGATACTTTTTCACGGTGTGAAACCATGTGCTGAGTGCATACCGATTGGCATTGAGCAAGGTAGCCTTTACTGTACTCGCTAGTTCGGTACTTGGCGCCTTTTTTTGAAACTTGCTCCAGTTAATGGGTGTTACAAAGGTTGAGGGATCTGATTTTATGCTTGTTTGAGCTTTGGTGAATTGAATGATTAACACGCTAATGCCAACCATTAGCAATCTAGTTTTTAGGGACATGATGTTAGGTTAATATGATATTCTATTGTTCTAAACTGTAATTAGTTGATATAACCGATGGTATTAATATAGCACAAACGTTTGTTTTTGTATAATTCATCCACCAGATGTGACTACTACATTCCACTTAAATCGGTAATTGAATTTTCGTTTAATCGCTTATTATACACTTTTAGTCCTGAAATTAAGTTGTACACTTGATTTTTTGTATCGCCTACTTTATGTAAAGGAAACACCAAAGTTTGCATTCGACTTATTTTATCTTTTGTGTTTGGAAAGCTTAGTTTTTTATCTTCCATTTTTTGGACTAGCTTTCCATCTACATATAGCCAGGTACCTTTTTCATTTCCTGTGAGCACAACTTTATAGCTTTTATCTGGTTCGAATACAAAATCGAAAAGATCGGTATAGTTCTCTCTACTGAAACCTAATTTTAATCCACCATTCTTTACTAGGAATACTCGGGCATTTTCAGATGTAAACAAGGTGATATCATCTTTGCTTCCTATAGCAGGCTGTAAAGTGAAAGCAATAGAATAAGGATAACCAATCTCTTCTAGGGGTAATTTGATTGATTTTGATACTTTAGTGCGTAATTCATTTTTCAGGACCAATGAATCTGTTGTGGTGGACTTCACCATAGCTCGCATGTTTAATCCGGGCCCCTCGCCTATTTTAGTGCTGTTTTTAGCAAAGTCATCCCAGTTAGACAACGTTGTTTTTCCGGTCCACATTTTTTCAGCTAGTACTTGTAGTGCTGGAAAAACCCGTTGATGTACATCTTTCATAGTAATGCCGTTGCCTACATGGTCGTTCCATACGGCAAACATACCCCCTCTTATTTTAGGATGTCCCATTGGGAAGACTACGTTTCCAATTTGATTGGGCTCCCAACTTTGGTACAAACGTTTTACATTTAGAAAGTCGTAATAGTAACCTGCAGCGGGCACAATATACAACCAACCATCTGGTGTACTGATTTGATCGTAGCCCAAGCGTACCATTTCTTTAGGTTCTGCATAGCCATTGTACCATGCGTTCATCGTTACCCCTTTGGCGCTTACAGGTGTTTGACCTTGCGCATGGGTTAATGCACCCCATAGGCGTACTTTTTTACCGAAGCTTTGTACAAAACGAATGTAATGATCGGTAAATGCCCTAAAGCTTTCGGCTTCTTTTTTAGCATATTCGTCGGTACCGATATGAACTTCTGGATCTACAAACACTGGATCTTTTCCGCCTATGTATTCTTTAAACACATTGTCTATAATTTCATAGGTTTTAGGATTATTAATATCCAAATGATCCATTCCATATGCTTTGCTCCCTATTTCTGGAAACGCTTTGGTAAACGCCAGTGCATGTGCAGGCACATCAATTTCGGGTATAATACGCATACCATATGTTATTGCAGTTTGTTGGAGTTCTTTAAATTCTGCTTTTGTATAATGGCCGTCTGTTGCTGTTAATTGAGGATATGTGGTGCTTTCCAATCTAAAGGCCGAATAGGTTTTATTCCAATCGCCATCAAAAAACTGTTTAAAACCATTATCGTTTAAATGAATATGGAAATCGCCCATTTTGTAATAGGCCATCATTTTTACGTAGTGTTTTAAAAAGTCGAGCGTAAAAAACTTACGGCCTACATCAAGCACCAAACCTCTCACTTCGTATTTCGGATAATCGTGTGTTTTACCTTTTGGGATTTGAGCATGCGTAGGATCTTGTTCTAACAGTTGTAGGATAGTTCTGGTTGCCCAAAAAGCACCTTTATAGTATGGAGCTTTAATATGAACTGTTTGATCGATATCAATGGTATACCCTTCATTTCCTAAGTTTTTCTGTGTTGGATTTAGACTTAAGATGATATCTCCAGGTTTTGCTTTGCCACTTGCAATGCTTAAGCCCGTATAACCCGTTACTTGGTTAAGGTCCTTTAAAAAGATTTCGGCGGCTGGTTGTAAAACTTTTTTACTTGTTGGGCTAACGATAATTCTACTTGTTTTTAACAGCTTAAAATGACCGCTGCCACCTTTCCACTCTTGCAATGCAGGAATTACAAAGGGTTGTTTGTTTATACCCGACTGTGGGCGAAACTGTCCTGTAACTTGTATGGTTTGTGGAAATTCGTAGGCCTTGTTATTTTGTGTGTTATTTAACTTAAATACCAATTGCACTTCGCAATCGATTAAAGGTTGATGCACCTTTCCATCTAAACCTATTACTGGTTTTCTGCTAGACCCGTACAAAAAGAGTTGATATCCAAGTGCTGGTTTTGGAAGCACTAACTGCTGGGTGCCTTGTTCTAGTTTATTTGGGAAAGATAATTGTGAAATTACTGCTTTAAAAGCTGTTGAATCTGCGCTGTCTAGTTTTTCTTCTTGTGCGTAAGCATTGTTGAATTGAAGATTTAATAGGGCAATACCGATAATCAGCAGTTTAATTTTTAAAGACATCATGTTTGGTTAGTAATGGTTGGTTAGCGATTGCTCTAAACTATCGATATTTGAGTTAAGGGAAGAGTTTAATACTACACAAACGTTTGAAATGTTTTATTTATAATGTAATTCATAAAAAAGAATGCGCTTCATCAAACGTTCCATTAGTTTAAGTTGTTATTTTTATGTGTTTATTCTTATGCAATGGATTATATTGATTACTATAAAGTTTTAGGCATTAACAAGAATGCAACTGCTGATGAAATTAAAAAGGCGTATAGGAAACTTGCCAGACAGCATCATCCTGATTTGAATCCTAATAATGCTGATACCGAAAAGCTATTTCAGCAGATTAATGAAGCAAACGAAGTATTGAGCGATCCTGAGAAAAGGAAAAAATACGATCAATATGGAAAGGATTGGAAACATGCTGAACAGTTTGAAGAAGCCCGTAAGCAGCAACAAGCGTCTGGAAATAGTGGAGGGGGAAATCCATTTGGTGGAGGAGGCAATCCTTTTGGAGGTGGCCAACATGGATCTTTTAGTGGAGATGAGGCTGATTTCTCAGATTTCTTTTCATCGATGTTCGGCAATCGTGGTGCTGGTGGCGGTAGTGGCAGGCAGGCTAAATTTAGGGGACAAGATTTTCGTGCATCCGTTCAGCTGAATTTATCTGAAGCCTATGAAACCCATAAAAGAACTTTTACGATCAATGGAAAAAATATCCGTATTACGGTACCTGCCGGGATTGAAAATGGACAGGAGATAAAAATTGCAGGTTACGGTGCTCCTGGTGTAAACGGTGGACCAAACGGTGATTTATATCTTTCTTTTGAGCTTAAAAATGATACTTCATTTATCCGTAAGGGAAATGATTTGTACAAAGATGTGAGTATAAATCTCTATAAAGCAGTGCTAGGTGGCGAAGAAATGATAGAAACCTTATCTGGAAAGGTAAAGATGAAAATAGCTCCTGAAACTCAAAATGGAACTAAAGTACGTTTAAAGGGCAAGGGATTTCCTGTATATAAAAAGGAAGGTTCGTTTGGTGATCTCTACCTCACCTATCAGATAGAGATTCCAACTAAACTTACACAGAAAGAAAAGGAGTTATTTGAGCAACTAGCTAAAGAACGTTAACCGTCGTGATTTTTAAGATCACTAAAAAAGATTCATACGATGAAAAATAGTATAGAAAAAGCAAAAAGAATATCCGTAGAAGATTGTTGTGTTTACTATAGCATAGAAACGACATTTGTACACCAATTGGATGAGCATGGTTTGATTGAGCTCAGTCGTTCGGGTAAAAAAACGTATATTAACTATGAACAGTTACCTGATCTGGAAAGATATATGCGCTTGCATTATGATTTAGAGATTAATATGGCAGGTATAGAGACCATTCGGCATCTATTAAATCGGATGCAAGAGCTACAGCAAAAACTAAAAAATCTTCAAAGCTAATCCAATTGACTGCCCTAAATTCTTTTTAGTGTTTGTTTAATTAACCAGCTAGCAATATCATTTGCTGCTTTATCATTCTCGTATTTTATCGGCAGTCTTCCATTTACATATTCATTGTATAACCATGGATCGCCAACAGCTAACACTGTTCCTTTTCCGTATTTCACACTTACCATTACATTCTTTCCATCTTTTGTTTTTAAGATAGGTTTGGCCGTATTACTAATTGCTAGTGAAGATGCATCTTTGATAAAAATGGTCTTTGCAGTTTTTAGAATAGGATTATTCTCAATGGTTAGTTCTCCATCTGCAAAATGTTGATCATCTGTAACGTGAAGGATTAAGTCTTTATTAAAGGTGAAACCGAATTTAGTGGTCAATAGGTTGATGTGTTCCAAATCTGCATTTACTTCATCGTTTGCCATGATTAGTAACACTCCTCCTGCTTTTACCCATTTTGCAATTGCTGTTGCTTCTGTTTCGGTTACATAATTAGGTTTCGGGTTATCTTTTAAATTATCTGGATCTACAATAATGAAGATATCTGTTCCTTTTAAATTAGCTTCACTTGGTGCGGTACTTAAGGTTTTTAATTCTTTTGCTCCATTTCTTTTAAAGGCTTCGCCGAAAATTGAAAATCCAGATGATTCTTTTTCATTCCATAAGTAGTGAAAACTAACCATATTGCCTGACTTGTCTTTTTTGGTTTCTTGGTTATAGTAATTATCTAGTGTAACGGTTTGTGCGTTTGCTTTTAAGCCGACGAAGATGATTAGGGTGATGATCCAGGTTTTTGAAATGGTGCGTATCATGTTATAGGGTTGTTTTATCAATTGTATTGACAAATATATAATTTCAAACTGCTGTTTAGTAATGCTTTTTATCAATATAATCAACTGTTTACACGTAAGTGTATAGGTTTGCATTGGCTAATAATTAACACCTGTCTTTGCGAAGCTGATTTTCATCAGCTTTGGCTCCGCAGGATATTCATCGTCATGCTCAGCTTGACTGGGCATCGTAATGCATTGGTAGGTTTTCATCACTTTATGATTTATGACGAGCAACGCACAGGCTTGCCTCGGTTCGCCGCCACCGAAGAGGCTCTAAACTTTTTCTTGATAAAAAGTTAACAATCCCGAGCTTTTGAGAGCATGAATACCAATAAAAACAATAATTACTAATGAATAAATCAAGACAGGAACGATGCTTCCACGCTCTAAGCTTACGCATGGCCCGCCGTTCCTGTCTGCCATACGCTTTTTGGGCAGTGGGAAATGGATGCTTTTAGTGCTGGTGAAAAACAATGAGTGAGCTGTATTAATTCCCTATTCTTCGTTTTTCTTCGTCGTTACTTTGTTCGATTTTTTTGTTGCTGAATTTTTTACCTGAACTAAATGTGTAATTTAAGGAGATGTTGATGGTTCTTGTTTGTCTCTTTTGGTAAAAATCTATGCTAGTTCCTAAGTATTCGGTATAACTCTTTTCTCTTGCAGTATTAAAGATATCAGCAAAATAGGTACGGACTTGTAGCTTTTTATTAAATAGGCGCTTTGTAAGTCCAGCATCGATATTAAATTGATCTGAGGATTTTGTGTTGGCATTTACAGAGGGTGAACGGTAATAACCGTATACATCTAAATCAACAATATTTTTAAGCGTTACAGTATGCTGAAGTGAAGCAAATAAAGTAGATTGTGAAATCTGGTAGCTATCTAAATTATACCTTAAATTATACCCAGCTAAGGACGTATTCATTGTCCACCACTTAAAGAATTTAATCGGTGCATAGATGGAGAATCCGTATTCTTTACTGCTGCTAAAATTGCGATTTTGGTATTCGATTACATTGCCTGCCCCTGGTTGTGCCAGTTGCGCCACTCGATCTGTGGTAACCGAATAATACACATCTGCAGCAATTTCTTTCCAAAAATAACTTCCCACTTCAAATTTATGTGTGTATTCTGGGGTAAGGTCTGGATTTCCGATTTGAGCTAGGTAATCATCAAACTGCAAACGATATGGGTTTAAATCTGCAAAAGAAGGTCGTTGTAATCTCCTTGAATAACTAAAATAAATGGCACTTCCTTTAGCTTCATCTAATTTTTGGTTTACGAAAACCGAAGGGAAAAGTCCAAGGTAGTTTCGTGTAAACTGCTTATTCAACGTGATTGAATTTCCGTTCATGTGCGTATGTTCTGCCCTTAACCCAGCTTTAATGCTAAATTTTTTCCAACTCTTTTCAGCTGAGGCGTATGCCATAGAAAGATCTTCCTTATAGATGAATTGATTACTTAGATTGGGATTGAGTACCCAATTACCTCCGCTGTAATTTTCGTTAATTACTTCATTGTCGCGGGTTGTTGAGGCAAACTTTAAGCCTGCTTTAATAGATATTTGTTGCTTTAGTACTTTGGTATAATCGGTTTGAAGGCTATACACGTTAGTGGTATTTGGGGTATTATTGCGGTAGGTAGAATTTTTTGAAGGCACATCGTACACCGAAGAAAAGTTATTTGTTTCTCTTCTTTTACTGTAAATATAATCACCTATTACTTTAAAGCTCGAACCTAAACTGTCCAGTTTAAATACATAATTTAGGGTAGTTCCGCTAAGAATAGGTTTTCTAAACCATTCTGATCTTGCTGTACCTGAAAGTGGCTGAGCGCCAATAAAGTTATTGTAGGTATTGAAATATTGGTTTAATCGGCTACCAGTTTGTACAGTTTGAACACCGATAGATTGATTTTTGCCTAAATCGTAACCTATGCTAAATTGATATTTAGCCACACTATTGTTATTGTAACGATCTGTATTGCTCGAATAAGAATCCTGATTGGGGTAAGTAACCTTATTAGTGGCGATGGATTCGCTCTTTTCATTTCCTGCAGATACACTACCAAAGAGATATAAGTTCTTCACTTTGTAATTAAGTGATAGTCCGGCGCCATAGCCAAAACGGTTTTCGATTTTACGGTATTGGGTATTTACACTTCCTACTAATCCATCACTTCTGGATTTTTT
Organism: Pedobacter sp.; assembly: GCF_041662865.1. Taxonomy (GTDB): domain Bacteria; phylum Bacteroidota; class Bacteroidia; order Sphingobacteriales; family Sphingobacteriaceae; genus Pedobacter. The sequence goes on along the minus strand of NZ_JBAZRL010000030.1, from coordinate 28,590 downwards.
TAGGATGATATGGATAATGCCTCCAGAACCTGAGGCTTCAAACTCTGATGGTGGACTAGAAATGATCTCAATTTTACTGATGTCTTCTAATTTTATCGTTCGCAGGTAATCTGCAAGATCATTTCCAGACATGCGTTGAACCACATCATTAATCATGACCATAACGGATTGGTTTCCTCTTATTTTAATACTGCCATTGTTATCTACCCAAATTCCTGGCGACCGTTGTAATACTTCAAGCCCGTTATTTCCATTTGCCAAGAAACTTCCTTCAACATTTACAATGTAGCGATCTGTTCTTCTTTCCATCAAAGGTTTGGTTCCTGTTACATTTACAGTTTTAAGCGCTAGCTCATCATCACCTAGTACAATTTGCTTTGCGGCAAGTGTATCCGGATAGCTAAAATCAATTTCCTTTGATTTAAATCCAACTGATGTAATTTTTAAACGGTAGGTATAGTTTGGCAAAAAGTTAAAGGCCAATTGATAATTTCCAGTTTCGTTACTAATGCTACCTCCTAAAAGCACTTGCTCGTCAAATAATCCTATAGATGCAAATGGAACGCCTTTCCCTTTTAGATCTACTATTTTACCATTTAAGGTTGTTTTATACATCGGCTTATCTTTCCCCAATTGATTTCTACTTCCAATTGCAATGAGCCTATTCGTAATCATCTGATGATATAACTTTTGTTCGGGCAATACTTTTGCCAACACCTCATTAACAGACAGATTAGTCACATTTAACGATACTCTCATCGTATCTGAAACCACATCATCACTGTAAATGAAACTATATTTGCTCTGCTCTTCAATCTGTTTAAATAGCAAACCAATAAATTGTTTGTTGAGGTTAAGGCTCACCACTCGATCTTGTGCACACAGTAAAACTGGTAAACTAAGCACAATAAGTACTAATAAAATTTTTCTCATCCTTTTACTCTTTAATAATTACCAGCTTGTTGCTGATGGTATAGGTTAATGGATAAGAAAGTTTTAGCGCATCTAAAACTTGTTTAATGGTTTCTGTGGTAAATGTTCCACTAAAACGACGTTCTTTTAAGTGTGCACTTTGGATTTCAATTTTTACTTCATACTTCTTCTCTAGCTGTATGGCCAAATCCTTTAGTTTCTCTTTACGGAAGATCAATGTATCAGAAGTCCATTTAGTTTCATTTAGTAAGGCTAGCGCATTAATTGGTTCTATGGTGAATTTTGATGGAATACCATTCACCATCGCATTCGGGATAGTTAGTTTTTGATTGGGTTTAAGCAGCACTTTATTTTTAGAATCTGCTGTATGACTTACCTGAATTAATCCTCTAATTAAAGCTACCTGAATATAGGGCTTATCGGTATATGCATTTACATTAAACGCTGTACCTTTTACCTCGATAGTGATATTTCCAGCATGAATAAATAAGGGAATGGCCGAGTTTTTCACGACATCAAAATAAGCTTCACCTTTAAGGGAGATTTCTCGTTTTTCTTTTCCAAATGAAGTATTGTAACTGAGTATAGAGTTTTTGTTTAACCAGATTTTTGTACCATCAGCTAGTAATTTAAAAGATTTAGTGTTAGTTGTGCTAATGGATTCGGTCTCTTGTTGATTACGTTTTTGTAAGGTATAAATGAGTACGGTAGATGCGAGTGCTAAAATAAGTACTGCTGCAATTTTAATAAAACTGGTATTGAATTTACTTTTTGGTGCAGTATAATCAAATGTTCCTTCAAAGTTTTCTTCTTCGGCTTTAGCAATCCTAGCCCAAGTAGCTCTTAACTTATCTGTTTTTGAGTTTTTTGCTTTCCGTTGATTAAAATACTTTGTTAGCTTATCTGCTAGTTGCTTATATTCATCACTCGTGTTGATCGTTAGGTTTAAAAGCTCATTTTCCTCAACGGAAATATCATCGCTTAGCTTTTTGGACAACAAGAATAGGAACTTCTCTTTTTTCATGTATTTAAATTTTATTTCTTCATCCCCTTTCAGTGACAAAGCTGCTATTTCGTTTGGCTTTTATACAGTAAGGACACCTGAATTTTAATTTATACCTATCTGCTACTAAAAAAATAAAGAAGTAATTAAAGAAAGTTTTTGTGTTTTACTCATTTTCTTGCGTGGATCGTAACCTAAATAACCACTAATGGCATCAGCAAGTGTAATTATTGCTTTATGTAACTGGTTTTCGACGGTTCTAATAGAGATCCCCAATACTTCGGCTACTTCATGCCGTTTCATTCCTTGTTCTTTGATCAATTTAAAAATCATTCTACGTTGGTCTGGTAACTTGGCCACAATTAAATCGAGTATTCTTGACAATTCTTTTTCTTCGGCGAGGTTAGTTTGGTATACCGAGACTATATCTACTGGTTGTTCATCTGAAGAAACTGTAACAAGTTGGCTTTTTCTATAGTTAGATCTGAGCCAATTTAAACTGGCGTTTTTAATAGAAATAAAGAGATAAACTTCAGGATTGATAATGTTTGACAGCAGCGCACGTTTAACCCATATCTTCACAAAAAGTTCAGAAGTAATTTCTTCGGCACTTTCTAATTGTTTTACATAGTGCAGCGCAAAAGCCAATAATTTATCGTGGTAACGCAAGAAAAGCTCGTCAAATGCATGCGTATTCCCAAATTGGATTTCTTTAAACAACACGATAAGGTGATCTTTTTTCTCTGGCATTAATGAGCTTTCTTTTAGCTGATGGTTTGGTTTTATTTAATAGACACAAAAAATTAGTGATATACTCACTCAAAGGTAAAATTTAAGAGCAATTTATTAAGGTGGGGATGGTAAGTCGTTGCCGCAGCTAAATATCTTTGTTAAGGCCTTCTTCGAGACTTCTTCGATAAAGGGGTATTTTCTCGAACAAGACCCGAAAGAAAAGCTCGAGGTGTTTTCATGTTTGTTAGAAGCGACGTGTTAATCTTTCTCATTTTTAGCTCACCACCACTGGGCTCGTTCTTTTTTCAAAGGTATTTATTGTAGGGGTGTTCAAGAGTGCTGCGCAGTTATCCTTGATGATAAAAGCCATCCCGAGCTTGCGAGAGCATGAATACCAATAAAAACATAAAGTCAGGAACGATGCTTCCACGCACAAGGCTTACGCATGGCCCGCCGTTCCTGTCTGGCTTAGGCTCTCAGCAAGTAATGGGTTCGGGCTGTGTAGCTTGAAAGGCTGCAAATCCCTTAATTATCGCCGTCTTTGCGAGGCTTGTTCTTCTCTAGCCGTGGCAATCTCCTATTTTATCACCTTGCTCGTCTTTACGATCCCGATTTTCATCGGGAGTGGCAATCTCCTACATTAATTAATACTTAAATTTGGTTTTATGCTGTTATAGCATGAAGGAGATTGCCGCAGTCGGTGAAAGACCTCCTTCGCAAAGACGTGAGAAGTGTTATAATTAAATTTTTGTAGCGTTTTGTTAGACAGATTCGTATAGGTAGAAAAACCAAAACATGAAAAACCTATTATTTACGGGTGCACTACTATGCACCTTATTGATGAATGCCTGTAAAAAAGATGACCAAACTACAGGCGAACTATACGGAAAATGGGTGTTGACAGAACAATACGCAGATCCTGGTGATGGCAGCGGGACCTATCAGAAAGTAAAAGAACTGAAAACAGTAACCTTCCTTCCTACCGGAGAAACGATGGGCGACGTTTTTGAGCCACTTACACGGTTTAAGGTTTTGGACAGTGTGCGTCTAGAAATCACCACTAAAAATATTAATCAGCCACTTATTTATTATTATAAAGTTACCGCTAAACAATTGGTGCTCAATCCACCATGTATTGAAGGCTGTGGATTAAAATTCAAGAAAATAAAATAGCGCTGAGGATATTAATAGGCAATTATACGGAAGTATTTTCTATATACGAGATTGATTATTAATTGCTGTCTTTTGTTTTATAAAACTGCTCTGAGAAGGGCCTACCTATCTTGTTCCCTAATACGGTCAGCTTTCCTGCTGTAAAAACAAGATGGCGTTGGAATGCGTCCTTAAAATCGTAGAAAGATACACAGTATGACCTCTTGCTCCAACGTGTTTTTTACCGCCAAGGACTTTCTATGGATAGGAACGACGCAACTGATTAACTTGCCCCCATCAGCGCTGGAATTGTAAGGGTAAGAGCAAAACGGTAAACCTGCCTGATGACATGAGCTTTTAGCATACTGGCTTTCAGGGGCGGACCCGTAAAATCTGCTGCATGAACTGTTGGGACCACTCTGCCGTTCGAAACTGCATCGCATTCCATCCTAAAAAGAAATCACCACTTTATCAATACATTAGTATATTAGCGGCTGAGAATATCCAAGTAGATGCAAGAAGAACTTGAAATTGATTTAGATAAGGTTGGCTTTGTTGAAAAATCGCGGGTCAGGGTAATGGACCTTGTTTGCGGGATCAGTGCTGCACTTGCATTATTGTCTGCATTTTTCGGCGGCGATTCAATTCCGTATGCAGCGAGCCTAGTTGGATTGGCGGGGATTTTTTTGATCACCCTGTTGTTTAAACTCAACTCCGGGGCACCGCTATCTCGATATTTTGTACCCCTGGCCACAACGGTATGGATCATCTATATGTGTATTGCCTTTGGAAGCGAACTTGGGACACAGAACTACTTGGTCATTGCCCTAGTAGCCTTTGCCATTTTTTCAAAAAATAATACCTATAGGGCAGTCAGCATCTTGGTCATTGTGTCCACTGCTGTATACATCAACATTTACCAGCAAAACCACCTTCCCATATACCCTCTGCCCGGCGCCGTCCATTTTCTTTTTGCAATCAACGTACTTACTCCACTAATCATTATCGCACTGATCTGCTGGAGCGTTATCAAAGATGCGAATAAGTCCAATTCCATTATACAGCAACAGAAAAAAGCACTGGAGGCCTCTAACCAATTCAAGGATAAAATGCTCTCAATTATCAGCCATGACATGCGTTCCCCATTCAATAGTGCCAAAGGACTGCTCTACTTGTTGGAAAACGATATGTTGAGCAAAAACGAACAACAAACCCTGCTCCATCAGCTCCATGTAGACATAGATCTGTCACTACAAACCCTTGACAATATATTGGGCTGGGCATCCCAAGCTTACTATGGCGCTGTGATGAATGCAAAAACAAAGATGGAACCGTTGGATCTCAATATGCTCATTGAAAGCACTATAGCCACTTTTAACCAGCTTGCGGTACAGAAAGAGATCAAGCTAGTCAACTCCATTTCTCCATTGACCCATGTATGGGCAGATGAACAGCAGATTCGATTTGTATTACGCAACCTGACCAGCAACGCTCTAAAATTTAGTCCAAGTGGTCAACCCATACACTACAGTGCCCAAGAGAAAAATGACACTATCACCATCAGTATTAAGGATCAGGGAACTGGAATGACACCACAGATGCTTTCTTCCTTATTCCAGATCAATCAACGCTTTTCAAGACCTGGAACAGCAAATGAGAAAGGAAGCGGACTGGGCCTGATTTTCTGCAAGGAGTTTATCGAAAACAATGAAGGCTCCATTTGGATTGAAAGTAGTGACCAGCAAGGTACCACCGTGCATTTCACCTTGAAAAGCCATTCCAAAGGTTCCAAATGACTACCAATATCTGTTGTGGAAAAGTAATTTTAACAAAAGAATACCTGATCGTATAATTTAGTAGCAAGCTAAAAACTATGCCCAAATTCAATACCTCTTTTTGCTTGAAAGCGCCTACCTGTGTCTAAAATCGAAAAAGCTTTGTTTTTATTTGCCTGTTTTTGTGCGTTTACTTTCCGATGCAAAACTTACTAAATATATTCTCCAATAAATCATCCGCCGTAACCGTACCCGTAATCTCTCCTAAATAATGTAAAGCCTGTGCGATAAGGCAAATGCCATTACTTGGTTCCAAAGGGCCCTGGCCATTACCGAAATCCCTGAAACCAGAACCAAGCTCAACGCACTCAAACCTTAGCACAATCCAAAACCAATTCAGATCTGTTGCAACATTTGATCCAAACGGAAGAGACGGCGATAATTTGCAGGCTAGCATAGAAAAACCAAAAAAAGCCCGGTCTATCGTATGCGGACGAACACTAGGTAACTTTTTGCCCAATCTCGGGAATTACCAAATCTAATTTGCTATTTTTATGCTCCTAACCAACCTTGCTAAACATGTTAAGACGACAATTTGTTACGCTCGCTGTCACTAGCTTTGCTGCGGCAATCTACACTAAACTTACCTATGCCAATCCCCAAGGCCATTCCCTTATCCATTATCCTGATGAAGCCTGGGCTAAAGTCAATAACCAATGGACCAAAATGACCAACACCAATGGAGCCTTTACGTATCAGGATATCCTAACCACCATAAAGACAAAAAATAACACACAGGAAGTGTACATTGAATCGATTGCCTCAGCCCTTCAAGGGATCAAGATGGTATGGACCTACCCTACCCCTTCCAAGGCCAAGGTATTGGGTGATCATTGGGAAAGGTCCTATGGAGACCTGGGATGGAAAACTCCTGAAAACGAAGCTAAAAACCCTTGGTATATCTTACTCCATGATGAGCTGCAGACTGCCTGTTTTGGTGTTAAAACTGGAGCGAATACCCTATGCTGGTGGACCGTTAAAAACATTGCACTCGAACTGACCATGGATACCCAATCGGGTGGATCAGGCGTAAAACTAAATGGCCGTAAACTGCATGCAGCTAGCATTACAACGATGATGAGCACACCCTTAGAAAGACCATACGCTACAGCTACGCGTTTTTGCAGGCAAATGTGCGATAAGCCGATCTTACCAAAAATGCCAGTGTATGGCATCAACGACTGGTATGTAGCCTATGGTAATAATTCGGCAAAATCGATTATCGAGCAAACCACCTATATGAGCGATTTTGTCAGCGACACCACCAATAGACCATTTTCAGTAATTGATGATGGTTGGCAAGTGGCCGACGATTTTGCAATGGCAAACGATAAGTTTAAAGACATGCATAAAGTAGCCGACGAGATCAAAAAATGCAATATGAGACCAGGTTTGTGGACCAGACCCTTAATCGCAAAGCAAACCGATCCTATCAATAGGTTGGCGCCTAAAATTGCAGGGAGAAATGACCCTAATGAACTGATCCTTGATCCAACCATCCCAGAGAATCTTGAGCGCATCAAGTTTAATATGTCGGCCTATAAAGCCTGGGGCTATGAAATGGTAAAACATGATTACAGCACCTATGATATTTTTGGAAAATGGGGGTTTAGGATGACAGATGGATTTACACAAGCTGGATGGAAATTTTATGACCAAAGCAAAACAAATGCAGAAATCATAAATGAACTCTATGCGGCCATCAAGGGCTCGGCAGGGAAAATGTATATCATTGGCTGTAATACCATTAGCCATCTATCGGCAGGGGTTTTCCAGCTCAATAGAATTGGCGATGATACCAGTGGAAAAGAATGGGCCAGGACCAGGAAAATGGGGGTAAATACCTTAGGGTTCCGCCTTCCCCAACACGACACCTTCTATGCCGCAGATGGCGATTGTGTAGGATTGACCAAAGATGTTCCCTGGGAAAAAAATAAACAATGGATGCAACTGCTTGCCGAAAGTGGAAGCCCTTTATTTGTTTCTGCACAGCTTAGCTTCTTAGGGGAAGCCCAAAAAACAGCAATTAAACTCGCTTTCAACCAGGCAGCAAAAATGCAACCAACAGGCGAGCCCTTAGACTGGATGGTAAATCAATGGCCTGCAAAATGGAAGTTAAATGGCAGGGTAGTAGATTTTGATTGGGATTAGTTCACAAGGACCATCATCGAAGTAAGTGTTCATCAGGGTGACAACAGTTCACTAAAGATAGGTTTAAACCCCCATCTACAGCTCAACGACCAGTGTTTATCCAAACAGCAAATGGAAAAAACTTGCCCGCATCGACTTCAAAATAGCCACCTAAAAGTCCCGACCTAGTGGCTGGGACTTTTGCTTTCCCAAAACGGTTAAACTAATCTAGTTATTTAGCGTTCTTTTATTTGAAACTAAATGACATCATCTGACAGCAAAAACCTTGTTGTGATGATCATATGCAAGCATCTAATAATTAGTTACTTTCCGATGCAAAACTTACTAAATATATTTTCTAATAAATCATCCGTAGTCACTGTACCCGTAATCTCTCCTAAATAATGTAAAGCCTGTTTTATATCAATGGCTAAAAAATCTGAAGTAACAGGATTATCGATATTGTTCAGCACATTATGCAAGGCTTTCTCCGTATTCTTTAAAGCTTCTACATGGCGAATGTTGCTCACTAGCGTTTCGCTGGTATTAATGTGATATAGGTTTACTTTTTCCAACAGCGCTGTTTTTAGTTCTTCTACACCAATGCCGTCTTTGGCAGATAAAAACAGTACCTCTTGTTTGGCAAAGGCAGCTTTTTGTTGATCTGTAAATAAGTCTGCTTTATTCACAATGGCTAAATAGGGAATATCAATTTTCTTCAAGTCAGTCAATTGTTCTTCTAGCTCAGTTGGCGTTTGCAATGCATCGACCATGTACATAATCAATTTCGCTTGTTTCATTCGCTCCAACGTACGCTCTACGCCTTTTGCTTCAATAATATCAGCGGTATCGCGAATACCTGCCGTATCTATAAATCGAAAAATGACGCCATTGATATTGAGTTCGTCTTCTATGGTATCACGTGTAGTGCCTGCAATATCTGATACAATCGCTCTTTCTTCGTTTAATAAGGCATTTAACAAAGTTGATTTACCTACATTTGGTTTACCTGCAATTACAATTGGAACGCCGTTTTTTAGCACATTCCCCATCTCGAAAGAAGAGATTAAACGGTACAAGACACTATTGATTTTTAAAATTAGGGCTCTGAGCTGTTCACGATTGGCGAACTCTACATCTTCTTCTGCAAAATCTAGCTCTAATTCAATCATAGAAGCAAAATGAATTAACTGTTCCCGTAAATCTTTTAGCTCACTAGAAAAACCACCACGCATTTGTTGTAAGGCCACATCATGGGATGCTTTACTATCTGATGCAATTAAATCTGCTACTGCTTCTGCCTGACTTAAATCGAACGCTCCATTTAAAAATGCTCTTAAGGTAAACTCGCCTGGTTTTGCAGCTCTCGCTCCTTTTTTAATCAATAGATTTAAAATCTGCTGGATAATGTAATTGGATCCATGGCATGAAATTTCTACTACATTTTCTTTCGTGTAGGATTTTGGGGCCACATACAAACCTGCCACCACCTCATCTACGATGAGTTCTTCATCTTTAATTAATCCGAAATGTAAGGTATGAGATGCTTGCTTTGTTAAATCTTTCCCTGCAAAAACCTGATTGGTTAGGTTGATGGCGTCTGGGCCTGATAAACGAATAACGCCAATAGCGCCGCTGCCTGGAGGTGTAGATAAAGCAATAATGGTATCTGTTGTATACATTTCTTTGTTAGTGAAGCACAAAAATAAGTATATTTTTATTAGCGATCAGTCAAATTACTGGTGTTTCCTTTGAATTAGATTTAATGTCTGGAATTGTCTGTGAATGTCCGAATATGTCAGTATAAAAGTTGCTTTGTTCTAGTGTTGTTCGAGGTTTACCCTAGGTTTGTTCTTCTCAAACGGCGTTTTGCAGGAGAAATGCAGGAGCATACTGGGAGGAATATGGGAGAAAAGAGTGAGAATTTAAGCGAGTTAGACTTTACACTGCGTTGGAAAATAAGTGAAAAGAGTAAATCGTTATTTTGTTTCTTTCCCAACAGCCAAACAAATTTCCTATCTTAGTGTTTAACACCTGAAAACTAACAAACCATTGATGAATCAATATCCACTTACCGTAAAACGGTCCATAGAATTATTAGGCATTTCCCTTATTGTTGTCATTTTAGTGGTTGGACGTGACATTTTTATGCCTGTAATTATGGCATTTTTCGTCAGCATTATGTTGTTGCCTATTTATCGTTTTTTAAGGAAACGTAACGTACCCGAATCGCTTTCAATCATTTTACCCATTTTATTGGTACTTATTTTTATTGCAGGAATTGTGTGGTTTTTATCGGCACAGGTGGGTATTCTAGTGGATGATTTTCCTCAGATTAAGCAAAATGTAGCTAAGCATTTACAAAGTTTAAAGGAATGGATTAGCGGCTTTACGAAGATGAGCATTACCAAGCAGGAAAATTTCATCAAAGAAAAAAGTGATGATATGCTCGGTATGGCTGGAACGGCTGCTGGTGGAGCTTTTGTAACGTTAAGTGGTATATTTGTTTTTGTTGGCTTATTGCCGATTTATATTTACTTGATTTTATTTTATAAAGATATTTTATTGCGTTTTGTGTTCCTGTGGTTTAAAACAGATGATCATGCTAAAGTTAAAGACGCGGTTTATGAAACTGAATCAATCATTAAAAGCTATCTAGTTGGTTTGTTGATTCAAATTTCTTACATGACCATCCTTTTAGGGGGTATTTTACTACTCATTGGGATTAAACATGCGCTTTTAATTGGGGTTATTTTCGCTATTTTAAATTTGATCCCTTATGTTGGTGCCTTAATTGGCAATTTAATAGGCGTACTGTTAACCTTAACTTCTTCTACAGAATTGTGGCCAGTGGTAACGGTGCTAGGGGTTATTGCATTTGTTCAGTTTTTAGATAATAATATTTTGATGCCTCGTATTGTAGGATCGAAAATTAAAATTAATGCACTGGTCTCTATTGTGGGCGTATTTATTGGTGGAAGTATTGCCGGGATCTCCGGGATGTTTCTCTCCATGCCGATTATCGCTGTGCTAAAAATCATTTTTGATCGTAGTGAATCGTTTAAACAGTGGGGTGTTTTATTGGGTGATGAAAGACCAAGTAAAAGCCCTTTAACTTTTGCGAAATTTAGAAAAATTTCTGCTGTGACTACAAAGTCTGGAACTATTGATAAGAAGTAAGCAGGTGATTTATATGTACCTACGGGATGTCACTTTTTTCTAATAGAAGGACAGTGTATGTACAAATGAACAAATAACACTAATGAGCTAACCACCCTCTACGGCAGCCCTACGGGGTGTAAATTTTTCCAGTAGCTGAAAAAGTAACCAAAATACCGTAGCAAAGCGAAGCTCAATTATACCATTAAGAACATATAAACTTATAAATATAAGCCACGCCTGCACCTGATATCATTAAAGGTTGTGCGTAAAGGCAGTTTGTACATTTCGAACCAGCTAAGGGCGATTTTAGTAGTATAAAAATTGGTGCTTTGGCCAGACAGAACGGACGTGAAATTGCCAAATGAACGAATGAACCGACGATGCTAATGAATTATTAGCTTAATATTAGATTTAACAACCTTATCCGAAGATGCTGAGTAGGATTAACCAGCTAACGAACCCAACTGGAGCAAGTATAGCCCCAGAGATTAACAGTGCTTTAGCAGCCTCCCCTTTCCCCATTACCAGCAATATCAGACCTGCAATGATGTTTATTCCTACATGCATAGCTATGCATATACCCCCAACAATAGCAATACTAAAGCCTCTATCGGCAGCAGCAGCACCAGCGGTAATCAGGGTGCAATAAACACCTAATAAGACCAAATTAATGAGTATAGCCTTGAGTAACATCTGTAACTGTATTAAGTTCTATTATCAACAGTTATTGACTAATTATGTTTTCGATATCCCTATTTAAAAACTAGATCAAATTCTTCCCTACGGGGTGTAAATTTTTCCAGTAGCTGAAAAATTCACCAAAATACCGTAGCAAAGCGAAGCTCATTTATACCAATATAAATATATGCTTATAAATAAAGCTGCGACAAATGCTATTAAAGATTCTGGGTTTAGGAATTGCTGCTTAGGCTCGACAAAACGTATAGCATATTTCCAAATGAAACGAATGAACGAATGAACTACTCCCCTCAAAGGGCATCCCTACGGGGTGTAACTTTTTTCCAATAGCTGAAAAAAGTAACCAAAAAAAGCCACGCCTGCGCCTGATGCTATTAAAGGTTGTGCGCATAGGCAGTTGCTACATTCCGCACCAGCCAAGGGCGATTTTAGTAGCACAAAATTGGTGCTTTGGCCTGACAAAACGTATAGCATATTTCCAAATAAGCTTAACATAATAATGAACTAATAACCCAACAAACTAACAAACCAATAAACTAACAAACCATTAGTTTACATTCGTTCTGGCACATTAATACCCAAAATCTTGGTACCACTTTTTAATACATCTGCTGTAAGCTTGCAAATATTTAAACGGTGTTGTTTTAAAGCTGTATTTTCTTCTTTTACGATCGGTGGCACTTCGTGGTAAAACTTATTGAACAACTTAGCTACTTCATATAAATAATTCGCTAAAAATGCCGGACTATATGCTTTCGCTGCATTTGCAATTTCTTCTGGATATTTAGCCAATAGCATAATCATATCCAGTTCTGTAGCAGCTAATGCAACGTGTACTTGTTTCTCACCAGCAATTAATTTATAATTTGCTTTACTTAATAGCGATTTAATACGGGCGTGTGTATACTGAATAAATGGCCCTGTATGACCTTGAAAATCGATAGATTCTGACGGGTCGAACAATAAACGTTTTTTAGGCTCTACTTTGAGTAAGAAATATTTTAAAGCACCTAAACCAATGTTGTAATACAGTTCTTCTTTTTCTGCGTCAGAGAAATCGTTTATTTTACCTAATGCTTCTGTTTTTTGCTTAGCCGTTTCAATCATTTCAGCCACCAAATCATCTGCATCAACTACTGTCCCTTCCCTACTTTTCATTTTTCCGCTAGGTAAATCTACCATCCCATACGATAAATGGTGTAATCCTTTAGCCCAGCTTTTGCCTAATTTCTCTAAAATCAGAAACAGCACTTTGAAATGGTAATCTTGCTCATTACCCACCACATAAATAGATTGATCCATGTGGTAATCGTCGTACTTCATTTGCGCAGTGCCCAAATCTTGGGTAATGTAAACCGAAGTTCCATCGGCACGTAACACTAATTTCTGATCTAATCCTTCGGCAGTTAAATCAATCCACACCGAACCATCTTCTTTTTTGAAGAAAACTCCTTTTTCTAAACCTTCTTCAACCGTATCTTTTCCTAATAAATAAGTGTTGCTTTCGTAATAATATTTATCAAAATCAACGCCTAAATTTTTATAGCTTACCGCAAAACCGTCGTACACCCAGCCATTCATCTTTTTCCAAAGTGCTAGTACATGTTCATCGCCGGCTTCCCAAGCCAATAACATCTGTTGCGCTTCTTTAATTAAGGATGCATTTTTTTTGGCTTCGTCTTCCGTTTGTCCTTCGGCTGTTAGGGCTTCAATTTGTTTTTTATATTCTTTATCAAAAATGACATAGTATTTTCCGACTAAATGATCGCCTTTTAAGCCTGAACTTTCTGGAGTTTCACCGTTACCCCATTGCTCCCAAGCCAACATTGATTTACAAATGTGAATTCCTCTATCGTTTACCAAATTCACTTTAAAAACTTCGTAACCATCTGCTTTTAGCAATTCGGCAACTGCATAACCTAATAAATTATTACGTACATGGCCTAAGTGCAATGGTTTATTGGTATTTGGCGAAGAATATTCGACCATTACCTTTTGTCCGTTCGGTTTTACTTTAGCAAAGTCATCGCTCAATAGCTCGTTATTGAATAAGTTTAACCAATAACTATCCGCTATGCTCAGGTTTAAAAAACCTTTAACCACATTAAAAGCGGTTACTTGTTCAACATTTTGCACTAAATATTCGCCAATTGCAGTAGCTGTTTCTTCTGGAGATTTCTTTGAAAAACGTACAATCGGAAAAACTACTAGGGTAATTTGACCTTCGAATTCTTTACGGGTTTCTTGTATATTGATGACGCTCTCTGCAATTTCTTCATTGTAAATTTGTTTAATTGCGTTAAGCGTTTCGGTAATGATAAAATTCATGGTTCAAAAATAGGGAATAAAGACTAAAGCTGAAAGGCTAAAGCCTAAAGAAAGAATTGTTTTAGCGTTAGCTAGTTTAATTCTTAACCTTTAACTTTTCCGTCTTTCCGACTTTCGGACTCTCAAAAAATCTAATAGCTTTGCATAACGACAAACCAATATATGAGCGGACAAAACGAAAATTTTAAAGTGAATGTAAATTCCGAAATCGGCAGGTTACGTAAATTGCTGATCCATAGTCCTGATAGTGGAATAGGTAAAGTAGTGCCTTCTAAAGCACAAGACTGGCTTTTTGAAGATATTGTTCATTTAGATACCATTCGCAAAGATGAATACGATTATTACATCAAGTTGTTAATGTATTTCTTAGATCCGGAAAAGATAAAAGGAAAACTAACACATATTGATTCAGAAAAAGCTGAACGAAATTTCTTTAAACCAGACAGCAAAGATTTCCATGCTTCGACCCATGTGATTGAACTTCAGCAATTACTTGCTGAGATTTTAGCAGATACTACCATTAGGAAGAAATTGGCAGCCTCTGTTTGTGCAATAGAAGGTTGTACGTATAAATTGCAACTTCAATTAATTGATACCGATCCAAAAGAATTAGCAAAAACATTAATTTCAGGCTCTTTACCAGATGGAAGAATGATCTTCTCTCCTATTCCGAATTTGATTTTTACGAGAGATGTTGGTACGACCATCAACAATTTCATTTTATTAAATAAACCGGCTAAAAAAGCAAGAGTACGTGAAAGTTTATTGATGCGTTACATCTTCTTCAACCATAACTTATTCGAAAATTATAGAGACAATATCTTAGAAATCCCTGATGGCGAGCACCATTTTTTACGTCCGGGAGAAGAATTGGAAAACAGAACTACCTTAGAAGGTGGCGATGTAATGATGATTAGCAAAAACCATGTATTGATTGGTTGTAGCGAACGTACTTCGCCTTATGGTGCAAATGAAGCCATGAAACTGTTGTTCGATAACAATGTGGTAGAAAAGGTTACCGTAGTGCGTATTCCGAACAAAAGAGATTTTATGCATTTGGATACTGTGTTTACGCAAGTGAAAAGAGATACGTGGGTATTATTGCATTCTATTGCTAGCGTGGAGGAAAACAAGCAACAAAATCCGATTGATTTTTTAGTGCAACCAGAGCCAAAGGAACAGACAGAAATCATTCAGTTTTATAAGGATAAGAGCGCTCCAAAACATTATAAAAGTATGGAGGAGCTTTTTGAAGATATCAGTAAAAAGGACTTGAAAAGCACAACACCAACTAAATTTATTTATAGCGGTAGCGGTGTGTTTCCTTACGATGCTCGTGAGCAATGGACAGATTCTTGTAATTTATTAGCGATTAAAGAAGGTGTTGTATTGGGTTACGATCGTAATGATAAAACGGTTGAGGCGTTTAAAAGCAATGGATTTAACGTGGTAAATGTTAAAGATTTAATTAACGACCTGGAAAGTGGAAAAACAACTGCTGATGAAATAACTGACACCTTAATTTTAATGCCTTCAGCCGAATTATCTAGAGCTCGTGGAGGATTTCACTGTATGAGTTTCCCGATTTTGAGAGATGATTTAGTGCATTAGTCATTAGTTCATTGGGTTGGGCGTATAAATATGCAATTGACCTAATGAACAATTGAACAACTAAACGATTGAACTAATGAACAATTGAACCATAAGCATGCAAACAACCAACCATATTTTAATGATCCGTCCAGTTGATTTTAAATTCAATGCACAAACGGCGGTCAACAATAAGTTTCAACAAGCATCTGCACAGGGTGATGTACAAAACGAAGCCTTAAAAGAATTTGATGGTTTTGTAGCGCTATTAACATCAAATGGAGTTGATGTAACTGTCATTGACGATACCTTAACACCAGAAACACCCGATTCTATTTTCCCTAATAATTGGGTTTCTTTTCATGCAAACGGCGAGGTTATCCTGTACCCTATGTTTTCAGAAAACCGTCGTAAAGAGCGGAGAGAAGATATTATAGAAACAATTGGCACTCATTTCACCATCAATAAAATCACAGATTTAAGCACATACGAAACACAACACATATTTTTAGAAGGTACAGGAAGTTTAGTTTTAGATCGTGAGCATAACATAGCTTATGCGTGTAAATCGGTACGGATGGATGAAAAGGTGTTGGCTGATTTTTGTGAAAAAACTGGATATACCCCTCTAGTTTTTAATGCAGTAGATTCTGAGGGTTTCCCAATTTACCATACCAATGTGATGATGTGCATTGGTGATACATTTGCAGTGATTTGTTTTGATTCAATTCCTAATCAACAGGAAAAAGAAAATGTAAAACAAAGTTTAAGCAGTACTGGCAAAGAAATAGTAGAAATTAGCTTTGATCAGATGAATCATTTTGCGGGCAATATGCTTCAAATTGAAAACAAAAATAAAGAGCACCTATTAGTGATGTCGGAACAAGCGTATTTGTCCTTAAAAAAAGAACAGGTAACTGCATTAGAAAAACATTGCAAATTGATTTATGCCCCTTTATATACCATAGAAAAAAATGGTGGTGGCAGTGCAAGATGTATGTTAGCAGAAATACATTTACCGGTTAAGTAATCGAGTTCTGTCGTCTTATCAAATTAGTAGAAATTTAAGTGTAGCGTTTTTGAATAGGCAAACGTATAGTCCTTATAAACCTAAACTAATTCATAAAAGATGAACCAGAAATTCACCACTCTAAAAACTTTTATCTTTCTTCTTATTAGTGCTACTCTCTTATTAAGTAGCTGCAAGAAAGATCAGCTCACAGTTGACCAAGAAAAAGTGTTTTTGCAGGTAGATCATGGAGATTCTGGTTTCCCCTATAATTCAGGTTGGCACCTCACTTTAAAACCAGATGGTGTTGCTGATATATTACCGGGCGGAGATATTTGGTGGCGGGGTACGTATAAAATTAGTGGCAGTTTGATCACAGTGAAAGCTGATAACGTTACCTACAAGTTCGAAATTGTATCTGAAACAGAAATTAAAGATAAAACGTATGGTGTAGTGCTAAAATTGCAATAGCTCCTACTCTTCAAACTTCCTTAAATTAATTTAGTATTTTCGCAGTAAATCTAAATTCAATGTCTTTATTAGAACAATTATTAACACGCTCTACTCATCAATGTGAATTATGCACAGCTGATTCTAATTTATCTTGTTACGAAGTTCCGCCTACAAGTAATGCCAATACAGATAATAGCATTGTAATTTGTAAAACTTGTTTAGACCAAATTGAAAAAACAGAGCAAATTAATCCTGAGCATTGGCGAATATTAACCGAAACCATGTGGTCGGAGTTTGCGCCAGTACAAGTTGTAGCTTGGAGAATGTTGAGCAGATTAAGAAACGAAGGTTGGGCAGCAGATAGTTTAGATATTTTATACCTTAATGATGAAACATTGGAATGGGCTAAAAAAACTGGCGACCATGAGCAAGATGGAACAGTAGAATTTCATCAAGATAGTAATGGCACACGTTTACTTGAAGGCGATACCGTTGTTTTAATTAAAACGTTAGATGTTAAAGGTTCTACCATTAGTGCAAAATTAGGCACTGTTGTGAAAAACATTCGCTTGGTGCATGATAACATTGAACAAATTGAAGGTAAAGTAGAAGGGCAAACCATAGTAATTTTAACCAAATACCTTAGAAAAGGTTAGTTTAATTAATTCGTCAGTTGTCATCCTTAGCTTGTCGAAGGAGTTTTATTTTTTTGCACCCAGCAAACCCCAATAGCACCTCTACCTTGCCCAATCTAAACCTGATGGCAGTGAGCATGAGCATAGCGAGTAAAACGTACAGCTCCAAAAGGAGTCCTTAGGATCAGGGCTGAAATCCCTATGAAAAACAGTTTCTGCTTTCAAATGTTATTAACCAATTATATCCTTTTCGTAAAACTTTTAGGTATTATGCTGAATAATTTTAAACTACTACATTGTTTCTCGATTTAAAATTACATTTTTGCAAAAATTATTTGAAATAAATGCAGAGTTACTCCGAATTTCTTGATCTAAGTGTTGGCTTTCCACAAGAGGGTTACAGCGTTATAGACGATGAATTATATTTTCAGGATCTAAATTTAATGGAAATGATAGAAACCTATGGTACGCCATTGCGTTTCACTTATTTACCAATGATTAGTAAGAAGATACAACAAGCAAAATTGTTGTTTCAAACAGCTATCATCAAGAATAATTACCGTGGCGATTATAAATATTGCTACTGCACTAAAAGCTCTCACTTTCGCCACATTGTAGAGGAAGCCTTAAAAAATGGAATCCACTTAGAAACATCTTCGGCATTTGACATGCCAATGATTGAGGCTTTGGAGAAAAAAGGTGCCTTAACAAAGGACATTACCGTAATTTGTAATGGTTTTAAAACGTATCAATACAAACAATATATCATTGATATGTTGCACGATGGGTATAAAAACATCATTCCAGTTTTAGATAATAAAGAAGAATTTAATCTGTATGATGATGAAGTGGAGATGGATACCCCTTGTAATTTAGGGATTCGTATCGCTGCAGAGGAACAACCAGATTCACAATTCTATACTTCACGTTTAGGTGTGCGTATGGAAGACGTTATTGATTTTTACAACAATAAAATTGCTGCAAATCCTAACTTCAGAGTTAAATTACTACACTTTTTCATCAACTCTGGTATTACTGATTCTCCTTATTATTGGAACGAATTAGAGAAATACGTAACGTTATATTGCAAGTTTAAAAAGATTAATCCAGAATTAGATACACTTGATATTGGTGGTGGAATGCCATTTAAAGATAGTTTGGTATTTGATTTCGATTACGAATACATGGTAAATGAAATCGTAAAACGGATTAAAGAAATTTGTTCAGAGCACGATGTAGTTGAACCAGATATCATCACCGAGTTCGGGAAATATACTGTTGCGGAAGCTTCAGGCATTTTATATAAAGTATTAGGTCGTAAACAACAAAACGATCGTGAAAAGTGGTTAATGTTAGATGGTTCTTTCATTACTAACCTACCAGACGTTTGGGCGTTGAACCAAAAATATATCCTCTTACCAATTAATAACTGGGATGCCGAATACGAACGCGTAAACTTAGGCGGCATTACTTGCGATGGTCAGGATTATTACAACCAAGAAGCGCACATGAACAGTGTATTTATGCCGAAAACGCGTAAAGTACAGTATTTAGGTTTCTTTAATACTGGCGCTTACCAAGAAGTTTTAAGTGGTTATGGTGGTATTCACCACTGTTTATTACCAAGCCCTAAACATGTTATTATTCGGAGAAATAGAGATGAAACTTTCAATTTTGAAGTGTTTGGCGAGGAACAAAACAGCAAACAGGTTTTAAAAATTCTAGGTTATACTTCTTAAGAATTTAAAGAATAAAGATTTAAATCCTTTCCGAGAAATTGGGAGGGATTTTTTTTATACACCCAGCTAGTTATTCCCGTGAAAACGGGAATCGTAAAGCACAAAGCTATAAATCGCATTACGATCCCTAATTAAATTGGGAATGACGAAAGAGAGTGGGAATAAACTCAATAATTTTCTCTATCTTCAATTTCCCTATTTAAATTTACATCTAAACATTGACGCTTATGCTTA
The DNA here is from genome assembly GCF_041662865.1 of Pedobacter sp. Classification (GTDB taxonomy): domain Bacteria; phylum Bacteroidota; class Bacteroidia; order Sphingobacteriales; family Sphingobacteriaceae; genus Pedobacter. The sequence continues at coordinate 8,956 of NZ_JBAZRL010000030.1, read as the reverse complement.
AAGACGTTAACTTAAATAAGGTTTTTGTACTAGACATCGAAACTATTCCATTATATGAATATTTTGAGCAGATGCCTTTACAAATGCAGTCCTTATGGGATAGCAAAACACAATTTCTTCGAAAAGACGATAAAACACCCTCAGATTTTTATGAAAGAGCAGGCATTTGGGCCGAATTTGGTAAAATTATCTGCATTAGCGTAGGTTTATTTCATACGCATAAAGGGAAACTACACTTCAGAGTAAATTCTTATTTTGGCGATAACGAAATAGAAGTTTTAAATCAATTTAATGCATTACTTTCTAAGCAACCAAAAGACTTAATGTTGTGTGCACATAACGGTAAGGAATTTGATTTTCCTTATTTATGTCGTAGAATGTTAGTGAATAGCATTCCAATTCCTCCTCAATTAGAAATAGCAGGCAAAAAACCTTGGGAAATTAACCATCTCGATACTATGGAATTATGGAAATTTGGGGATTATAAAAACTACACCTCTTTAAACCTATTGGCAGCCATTTTTAATATCTCTACTCCAAAAGACGATATTGATGGAAGCATGGTAAAAGATGTATACTATCAAGAAAAGGATTTACAACGCATTGTAACCTACTGTCAAAAAGATGTAATTACAACTGCACAAATTTTGTTACGTTTTAAAGGATTAGATGCAATTTCAGCAGAAAATATTACCTTAGTAAAGTAATGTTAGAAGTAAAAGAACTCGCCATAGAATTTTATAACCGAGAAGAAAAAACTTGGTCTGAAGCTGTACATAAAGTTAGTTTCAAACTGGAAAAAGGCAAAGTTTTAGGTATTGTTGGAGAATCTGGCTCCGGGAAATCTGTTACTTCTTTCTCTATCATGCGTTTGCATGATTCGAAAAACACCAACATTTCGGGGGAAATAGATTTTGATAACATTAGTTTATTGAATTTATCTGATCATGAAATAAGGAATTTTCGTGGGAACAAAATCTCCATGATTTTTCAGGAGCCAATGACTTCTTTAAACCCTGTGTTTACTTGTGGTTATCAAGTTCAGGAAGCGATTATGTTGCACCAAAATGTAGATAAAGCATTAGCGAAAGAGCAAACTATTGCACTTTTTAAAGAAGTCCAACTCCCCCGCCCTGAGCAAATTTTTGAAAGTTATCCGCATCAATTATCTGGTGGACAAAAGCAACGGGTAATGATTGCAATGGCTTTAAGTTGTAATCCAGAGTTATTAATTGCCGATGAACCTACCACAGCTTTAGATGTAACTGTTCAGAAAACTATTTTAGATTTATTGCTTCGTTTAAAGAACGAGCGTAACATGGGTTTAATTTTCATCTCGCATGATTTAGCCGTAATTAGCGAAATAGCCGATGAACTTTTAGTGATGTATAAGGGTAATATTGTAGAGCAAGGTCCAGCAAAGCAATTATTTAAAAACCCACAACATCCATACACAAAAGGACTTTTAGCGTGTAGACCAGCACCACAAAGACGTTTAAAAAAACTTCCTATTGTTGCAGATTTTTTAAATGAAGATAAAGATATAGCCGTTAGGCATTTGCTTGATATTAATAGTTACACTAACGAAGAAATTGAGCAACGAAGACACGAATTATATACTCAAAAGCCTTTATTGCAAGTGCAGAATTTATGCACTTGGTATCCTATAAAAAAAGGATTATTTGGTAAAGCGACTTCTTATGTAAAAGCAGTTGATGATATTACTTTTGATGTTTTTCCTGGAGAAACTTTAGGGTTGGTTGGCGAATCTGGCTGTGGTAAAACAACTTTAGGAAGAAGCATATTACGTTTAGTAGAGCCTACTTCAGGCAAAATTATTTTTAACGGAACTGATTTACTCGAAGCCAGCAAAGCTGATTTAAGAAAAATGCGTAGAGATGTGCAAATCATATTTCAAGATCCGTACTCTTCTTTAAATCCTAAAATCACTGTTGGTAATGCAATAATGGAACCTTTGCAAGTTCATCATGTATTTAAAAATGATCAAGAACGTAAAGCACACGTTTTACATTTATTAGAAAAGGTAAATTTAAATCCAGAGCATTTTGACCGCTATCCGCACGAGTTTTCTGGTGGACAGCGTCAACGTATTGTAATTGCCAGAGCATTAGCCTTACAGCCTAAATTTATTATTTGTGATGAATCTGTTTCTGCGTTAGACGTTTCAGTTCAAGCTCAAGTTTTAAACTTATTAAGAGAATTGCAGCAAGAATTTGGCTTAACCTATATCTTCATTTCTCATGATTTAGCGGTTGTAAAACATATCTCAGATCGAATGATTGTGATGAATAAAGGAAAAGTGGAAGAAGAAGGCTTTCCAGAAATAATTTATAATTCGCCAAAAGCCGAGTATACCAAAAAACTAATAGCTGCTATTCCTGGTGCAGAAAGTATAGCTATTTAAGCATATACCTCGTAAATGTGCTCGAAATTCCAAATCTCATATAGGCGTATTTATCTTTAAAATAGATATTGTAAGGATCTTCGCCATAATAGCCGAAGCTTGCCATTAGAAAAACATTTTGCATAAAAGGTAAACTATAATTTACAGAACCCTCTATGTTTAACCTTCGTTTTGGCTCGAAAAAGTGTGTATTAGCATATTTATTAAGCGCATAAGAAAACTGACCATTAAAGCGCCACATTTCTTTTTCTAACGTATTTATTCCTTTAGGGTTTCTTGTACTTACTTTTTTCCATCCACCTTTTTGTCCATTGTAAGTTTGATACACTCTAAAGGAGAAGTCGTATTTTAATCTAGTAAAACCATAATCTCCATTTAACGCAGGCTCATAATTAAACCATTTATGCCATTCTAATCCAATTCTATGGTTATAAGAGTAATAAGTACCTATTGGAGATTTCTCACTTGTAAAATACCCAAAACGATACGATGCAATTAAATAGTTGGTGTTAAAATTGCCAGTTTTGGTATTTATAGTTCCATCTGGCAAAATAGCCTTTCCATCCTGGCCATTTGAATGATGCATAAAACCCAATTCAGCATACTTGTAATTTTTACTGCTTTCTGTCAATCGCACATAAAAAGCTCCCCCTAATCTAAAACTTGGGGTGCGCACTCCAGCAGACTTTTCAGTTCGTACTCTTACTGTAAAATCAGGATTAATGGAGAGCGCAACAGGAAAATTTCGCGAACCCAAAATCATATATGTTGTGGTCAATTTCCCATTAATTACATAGTTAGACGGTGCACCTATTTCTCCAAATGGGGAAGTATAAGACAATTCGCTATTTTCTTTATACAAAGATGTATAGGCTAAATTTGCTTTTTGCTGCTTTTCATTGACTGAATCGGTCTCCTTTTGTGCAAAAACTGGTAGAAACGGAAGTGATAAAATAGTTGCTAGTAAAAAATGTTTCATTCGATCTTTCTTTTAAATACGTTATGACGACGAAGGAAGTTTTTAGCACTATTTTTTATTTTTCATAAAGTGGAGCTAACAAAAACAACACGACTTTGCTTTGTCAAACAAAAAGAAACCGTCGATTGTGTTATAGAAACGTTATTTCTTATAAAAAATAACCCAACGTAAACTTACAATTACTATCTTCGATAAGATACATTAATAGCTATGGCAAAAAATAAAAATTCTCAATTCAAACTCGTTTTAATACAACTGATTAGTGATATATTCGAGAAAAACAAAAATGTGGCACTTAACCACAAACAAGTTGCTGCCAAGCTAAATTTAAGTGATAAAGCTGCCGTTGATACGATTTTAGAAGTATTAGTAGAACAGACGGAAAATGGATTATTTATTCGTCCAGAACGCGGTAAATTCAAATTAAAAGACCAGAAAGTTTTTATAACTGGTAAAGTAGATATGACCGCCGATGGTTCGGCTTTTATTGTGCCAGACGATGAGTTTGAGAAAGATATCTTTGTCGCACCACGTAAACTTCGCAATGCTTTACACGGAGATATCGTTAAAGTTCACGTTTTTGGTAAAAAAACTAGTGGGCGTAGAAATGAGGGTGAGATTGTAGAAATTATAACTAGAGCAAAGACAGATTTTATTGGTGTAGCTAAGGTTTCTGAGCGTTTTGCTTTTATTATACCAGACGATCGTAAAATGTTGCACGATATTTTCGTGCCATTGAGCGATTTAAATGGCGCTAAAAATGGTCAGAAAGTGCAGGTTAGCATAACCGATTGGCCCGAAGGAGCAAAAAATCCGATTGGAAAAATTATTAATGTTTTAGGTACACAGGGCGAAAATGATACCGAGATGAATGCCATCTTGGCTCAATATGGTTTTCCTCTAAGTTTCCCACCTGAAGTTGAAAAAGAAGCCAATGCCATTCCAGAAACCGTTAGCGAAGCTGAAATAAATGAAAAAGGAAGAAAGGACTTTAGAGATACAGTGACTTTTACCATTGATCCAGCAGATGCAAAAGATTTTGATGATGCGATTTCTTTCAAAAAATTACCTAATGGAAATTATGAAGTTGGTGTTCACATTGCAGATGTTTCTCATTATGTAAAGCCAAATAGTGCATTAGATAAAGAGGCTTACGAACGTGCTACATCGGTTTATTTGGTAGATAGAGTGATACCAATGTTGCCAGAAAGACTGAGCAATGGTGTGTGTTCTTTACGACCAAATGAAGATAAATTGTGTTTTGCTGCAGTTTTTGAATTGGACGAGAAAGCCAATATTATAACAGAATGGTTTGGCAGAACAACCATACATTCTGACAGACGTTTTAGTTATGAAGAAGCACAAGAAGTAATTGAAACCAAAACTGGTGATTACGCTGAAGAACTATTAAAATTAAATGAGCTTGCTTATGTTTTACGCGATAGAAAATTTAAAAATGGTGCCATTAGTTTCGAAAGTACCGAAGTTAAATTTAAACTCGATGATCGTGGAAAACCAATTGGTGTTTATGTAAAAGAGCGCAAAGATGCACACAAACTAATTGAAGACTTTATGTTGCTGGCAAACAAAAAAGTAGCCGAATTTATTGCAAAAAAAGGTAATGGAAAGAATAAATACACGTTCGTTTATCGCTCTCACGATTCACCAAACCTAGAAAATCTAAACAATTTTGCAGCTTTTGCTTCTCGTTTTGGTTATAAAATCAATACTAAGACTGATAAAGACATCGCAAAATCTTTAAACTTTTTAATGGAGGATGTGGAAGGTAAAAAAGAACAAAATATGTTAACACAATTAGCCATTCGTTCGATGGCTAAAGCAATTTATACCACTAAAAAAACCAGTCATTACGGTTTAGCATTTGATCATTATACACACTTTACCTCCCCTATACGCCGTTATCCTGATGTGATGGTGCATCGCCTATTGGCTTTGTATTTAGAGGGGGGGCGTTCAGCTAATGCCGAAGAATATGAAACAGCAAGTTCTCATTCATCTGCCATGGAGAAACGTGCTTCTGATGCAGAAAGGGCCTCTATTAAATATAAACAAGCCGAATATTTAGAAGATAATATTGGAAGTATTTATACAGGAATAATTTCTGGTGTTACCGAATGGGGAATGTATGTAGAAATATCAGAAAACAAATGTGAAGGAATGATTCGCTTAAGAGACATTACTGATGATTTTTATGTTTGGGATGAAAAAAATTACTGCATTGTTGGTCAGCGTAAACATAAAAAATACCAATTGGGAGATGAAGTGCAAGTAAAAGTTAAAAAAGTGGATCTTTCTAAGCGTCAAATAGATTTTTCACTAGTACAAGACTAATTAGATGAAGAAGTACTTAATCTGCATTTTACTCCTCGCCTTCTTAATTAAAGCTAAGGCTCAAAATATACAAGGCAAAATTACAGATGAGATTACCGGTGCGGGAATTCCTTTCGTGTCTGTAGGTGTTTTAGGTACGAATGATGCAACTGTCAGTAATGAGAATGGAGATTTTGTACTAAAGGTTGCTTTTTATCCTGCAAAACTGAGATTTAGTCATGTGAGTTATCTAGTTACAGAACTAACTCTTACAGAAAGTATAGAAAAACTAGCTATAAAGCTGAGACCTGCAACTATTAGCTTAAATCTAGTTACGATAGATCCATACATAGGTCAAAGAATTGTGAAAGCCGCCTTAGAGAAGGCAAGAGAATCTGCACCTGTAAATTTTTATGCCAACGCTTTTTATCGACAACTAACTACGGTAAACAATAAAGCTAGCCAGGTGTATGAATTGTTTTACGATTTAAAATGGAATACTAAGCGTATACAAGGTTGGGTTGCAAAGCAAAGTCGATTTGCCGAACTGAATGAGAAAGTTACGTTTTCGATGAATAATCAATCTTATCTAACTTTTTCTTATAGTGGATATTTACTTCCTGACAAAGGTGGAAAATTTATAAATTTGGCAACTTTGAATGAATATGATTTTGTAATTGATAAATATATAGAGCAGGCAGATCAAAAAATTGCTGTCGTAACTTGTAAATTGAAAAAGTTCAGAAAGAACCTGTATTACGTAAATTCTACGTATTACATTGGCATGGATGATTCAAAAATATATCGCTTGGAGAACAGTGTTTTTAATCTACCAATTAAGCTAAGTGAGGCTTCATTGAAGTATCCCCCAATAGTAACTACAATTGCTACATTTAATGGAAATGAGCATCCAATTCCAGTATTAGAAAGTGTTTCAACAAAATTAAATATGAGCCTTAATGTAAAAGGTCGGGAACTTAATTCTGGAATAAGTTCTTTATTAACTGTATATAAGGTTAATGATCAATTAAAAAATCAGCCATTTGAAGCGTTGAATAGAAAAACAAAAGATAAAACCGTAATAGAATCCATAAAATACGATGCTACATTTTGGAAAAATAACCCTATAGTGAAGCAAACTACGTTAGAAGATTCTTTTATTAAAATGATGGAAAGCAAACAAGCTTTTGGCACCATGACTAACCCTTAAATAATGCACAGTTCTACACAGTTACAAGAATTAATAGAGAAAGCTATCCCTCAAATAGAATATCCAAAACACCCGGCAAATTTATACGAACCTATTCGTTATATAATGAGTTTAGGCGGCAAACGCATAAGACCAGTAATGGTTTTAATGGCTACAGAACTATTTACTACTGAAGTTACTAAAGCACTAGATGTGGCTTTAGCCATAGAAACCTTCCATAATTTTACCTTAGTGCATGACGATATAATGGACAATGCTCCTTTACGTCGTGGCAGGCAAACCGTACACGAAAAATGGGGAAATAATAATGCCATTTTAAGTGGAGATGTGATGATGGTTGAGTCAAATAAGCACTTATCAAAAGTAGATATAAATGTACTAAAGCCAGTTTTAGACACATTTAATGCTACCGCTCAAGGAGTTTGCGAAGGTCAGCAATTAGATATGGAATTTGAACAACGAAGTGATGTAAGTATTACAGAATATTTAGAAATGATCCGACTTAAAACGGCTGTTCTATTAGGTGGTGCAATGAAATTGGGTGCAATTGTTGGTGGTGCAAGTTCAGCTGATGCCGAATTACTATATAATTTTGGCGAAAATTTAGGAGTGGCTTTTCAATTGCAAGATGATATTTTAGATGTATATGGTAATCCCGAAAAATTTGGAAAACAAGTTGGCGGTGATATTATTGCTAATAAAAAGACTTTCCTGCACTTAAAAACATTGTCCTTAGCTAATGAACAAGAAAAAGAAAATCTCATAAGCATTACTGATAATAAGACCGATAAAATAAGTGCAGTTAAGCAATTGTACGATAAATATGAAATAAAGGAATTGGCAATAGTAGAAATGAATAAGTATTTAGCAGAAGCTAATTTCGCGTTAGACAGCTTACCTGTGCCTGATGAAAGGAAAGCTAATTTTAGAGAATTGGTACAACAAATTTTAGATAGGGAGAAATAATAACTTAAATTAAATAGAGTTGTTAAAGATACCTTAAGACTAAAATCATATTCCATAAATAATAATAATTTATCCGATTCTAATTATTCAATCCACATCTTTTTAATATCAATCGAAGTGAAGCATTCATCTTTAAAATGCTTTAGCTAAATTTTCCTACCTAACCATAAGGATGATTCCCATTTTACTAATCTTTCTAAGAAAGTTATTATTATTGCTATAAAGCAGCTTTTTTAGTTAACTACATTATTATTATCAGCTTTAAAGATGATTTTTTAGCCTTCTTTTATCAGGTAGTTTTGCGCCACCAACAATGTGTCATTTTTTTAATGATCAAACATGCTGGCATACTTAAATTACCGAAATGAAAATGAAAAGATTATGTTGGGGTTATTTTTTAATGCTCTTTTTAGCATTACCTATATTTCAGGCAAAAGCCACCCTTGTTAAGCCATTAAAATCTACTTATGGTTACTCAATACTTGATTTAAAAGTTAAACCTACAACTGTTGTAGACTTGCAAATTAATGTCACTCAACCTACATGTTCAACTCCAACAGGTACCATTACAGTTGTACCTGATGCTTCTTCTACAGGGAATACCTATTCTATAAATGGAACAGATTATTTCAGTAGCGGAGCATTTACAAATATAATTCCAGGTGCTTATATCGTAACTGTTAAAAATGCTTTAGGAGTTATTACCCAGACTACACCAATTACAGTAAGTATGCCTAGCCCTCCAACTATCGCACTAGCAAGTGCAATGGGTACAGATGGACAAAGTGCTTGCGAAGACATTGCGATACAACCTATTACTTATGCTGTAGGAAATTCAATGGATGCTATAGTAACCAATCTCCCGAATGGGGTTAGTGGGAAATTCGAATCAGGAGTACTTACTATTAGCGGTACCCCTTCTGAATTTGGATATTTTGAATATACCGTTACAACAGTTAGCAATTGCAACCCAATAACCACTACTGGAACTTTAAGGATTAAAGAAGCTACAAAAATAACCTTGAGCAGTGCCTTTGGAACTGAT
>NZ_JBAZRL010000029.1:0-41361 GCF_041662865.1 Pedobacter sp. | reverse complement strand
CATGATTATAGGCTTCCATATCAGTTTCTCACCTTATGACTTTTCCGAATTAAAAAGGGCCTAGCGTTTTTCATTGCCAGACCCCGTCCTCTCTACTTGTTAATTAGGAAACTCCTTTCCTAAAATCTTAATATCTCTGTCAGCTTAAAGGTTCAGTTGGCATAACTGTCATTAGCTGCTTTTAAATTGTAGAAAATTCGAAATGGGACGATTTTGAATTAACATTTCAAAAGTAGCCTGATTATCACATTCAAAAAATCGTCTTTTGGGGGATGTGCTAATAAAAACTTTTATTAATGTTTAAACATCAGTAATCTGATAAAATAAAAGGAAAAGCAATTAGATATGGGAATTTTAATCAATCTTAAAGACTCAGTAAATTATCATTATACCAAAAAACTCACCTACATAGATGAGTTTTAAAATGATTGAATCTAACGTATTACAAATTAATCAGCATGAACCTGCTTCTTTTTAGGGAAAATCAATGAAGCAACAACACTTGTAGTTAATATAAATAGTATAATTAATAAAGAATGCTCAGTTGTAAAACCCCAGGCTTTTAAGTAATCATGAGCTAACATTTTCACACCTATAAAAGTTAACAACACTGCTAAACCAGTTTTTAAATAATGAAATTTGTGTATAATGTTGATCAATAAAAAGAACATTGATCTTAAGCCCATAATGGCAAAAATATTTGAGAAGAAAACAATGTAAGCATCTTTAGTGACTGCAAAAATTGCAGGGATTGAATCTACTGCGAAAATTAAATCCGTAAATTCTACAATTAAAAGCACTAAAAATAAAGGGGTTAACAATGTTTTACCATTTACTTTATGGAAGAAATTATTTCCCTCATAACGTGGATGGATAGCAAAAAATCTTGATGCAAATTTAACTACAGGATGTTTCTCTGTATCAATTTTATCATCTCCTTCTTTAGAAAGGAACATTCGTATACCTGTAAAAATCAAGAACGCCCCAAATACATATAAAATCCATGAGAACTGATTAATTAAGGCTGCACCTACGAAAATGAAGATAAAACGCATCACAATAGCACCTAAAATACCCCAAAACAAAACGCGATGGTAATACTTTTCAGGTACAGCAAATGCAGAAAAAATAAGCACAATAACAAATATATTATCTACCGAAAGTGCGTACTCAATTACATAACCCGTTAAAAATTCTATCCCTAAGTTTTGATTATAAATCTTTAAACTAGCCTCAAAATTCCCAGGAATCAATGTAATTTGATGTTGATGTGCTTTTACAATTTGTTCAAGCTTTGCATAATCACGAATGCCATGTAGTTCTTGTCCCTCTAAAATTAGTAAGAAGTAAAAACCCAATGCCAACATCACCATGATAAAACTCATGATACCTGCCTGCTTTAAGCTAATGATGTGATCCTTTTTACTGAATAAACCCAAGTCTAATGCTAAAATAAGCACGATGAAGACTAAGAAACCACCAATGAATAATAATTCGTTCGACATTATTTTTTACGTTCAGTTGTATACCTTACTAATTGCTCTAAACCTGTTCTGGCATCGCCTTCTTCAAATTGGTATAAAATATCAAAAGCTTGTTGCTGATATTCTAACATCTTTTCATTGGCATAATGCACTCCATCCTTACTATTTACAAAATCTATCACCTCTTGTATTTTTTTAGGATCATCCTGATGATTCTTTACCAGATTTATTATTCGTTTTCGCTCTGTCTTTTCTGCTCTATTTAGGGCATAAATTAAAGGTAGTGTCACTTTCTTCTCTTTAATATCAATCCCCAAAGGCTTCCCAACATTATCGGTTCCAAAATCAAAAGTATCATCTTTAATCTGAAAAGCGATTCCAACTTTCTCTCCAAATAGGCGCATTTTTTCAATCGTAACTGCATCTGCACCTGCAGATGCGGCACCACAAGCGCAACATGAAGCAATTAGGGAAGCTGTTTTTTGTCGGATAACCTCAAAATACAATTCCTCACTAATATCCATCCGTCTTACTTTTTCGATTTGTAGTAATTCACCTTCACTCATTTGCTGCACGGCTTCAGATACTATTTTCAACAAAGCAAACTCACTATTGTTTACCGAAAGCAACAAACCTTTGGCTAATAAATAATCACCTACTAAAACAGCAATTTTATTTTTCCATAATGCATTAATAGAGAAAAATCCACGACGTTCATAAGCATTGTCAACTACATCATCATGTACCAAAGTCGCTGTATGCAAAAGCTCCACTAAAGCAGCTCCTCGATGTGTAGATTCTATAATTCCACCGCAAAGTTTCGCAGCAAAAAACACAAACATAGGTCGCATCTGTTTGCCTTTTCTTTTTACTATATAGTGCGTAATTCGATTTAATAACGGCGCCTCACTGTGCATTGAATCTTTGAATTTTGCTTCAAATGCATCAATCTCTGTGGCTATTGGTAGTTTTATCTGATTTATTCCGGGCATTCAGCTAAAAATGTGTCTGCAAACTTACTTAAATTCCATTAAAAGCGTATTTTTAATCAAACTATTAACATGAAAATATTCTTAAGTGTACTATCTATCCTTGTTGTGATACTAGTAATCGTTTATTTTGTAGGCCCAAAACCAACTAAGCCATTATATAATTCTAAACTTCCAGTAGTTCCAGAATTAATTGCTCTGCCAGCATACGTTGCATCGCAAGAAGCAAAACATAAAATTAAACCGGGTAACGAAGCCGAAATTGTTTGGGCAGATAGCACACAACAACAAACAGAATATGCAATTGTGTATTTACATGGCTTTTCGGCATCTAAACAAGAAGGAAACCCAGCTTTTACTTATTTAGCAAAGGCTTTACATGCAAATTTATATTTAGCTCGTTTAGCAGATCACGGTTTAGACACCATAGCACCTATGCAATATTTTACTGCAGACCGCCTATGGGAAACTGGCAAACAAGCATATGCCATAGGCAAGAAGTTAGGTAAAAAAGTAATATTAGTAGGCACATCTACTGGCGGAAGCTTAGCTTTACAATTGGCAGCTGCTTATCCGGAAATAAATAGCTTAGTATTACTATCACCAAATATTGCGATAAACGACAGTAAAGCATGGTTATTGAATAACCCATGGGGATTACAAATTGCTCGTAAAGTAACTGGTGGAAACGAAAGACAAGTGGATGGCAAAAGTCCGGAATATAAAAAATACTGGTATACTCATTATCGTCTCGAATCGGTAGTACAACTCGAAGAAATGTTAGAAAGTAGCATGACTACATCGTTATTCAAAAAGGTAAAACAACCAGTATTACTCCTTTATTATTATAAAAATGACACTGAACAAGATCCTGTTGTAAAAGTTGATGCTATGTTAAAAATGTTCGATGAATTAGGCACATCTACTAGAGATAAAGAAAAAATAGCAATTCCAAAAGCTGGAAATCATGTAATTGGGTCTTCAATCACATCAAAAGACATAAATGGCGTTGAACATGCAATGGATGGTTTTATAAAAAATAGATTAGGGTATCTGTAGAATTCTAAAACAGAATAGTTGTTGGTAATGACATTAATATGCCCATTGCATCAATTACGTAAAATTGTATAGACTATAACACTAAAAGAATGTCAATCACAGTAGCAAAAATACTTTTACTGCAACATGAGAATTTAGTTTTATGTTCTTTGTAATTAGTGTTATTTATCTTCATACTGATAATTTTGGGTAGCTTTAGTAATTTTATTTATATAAAAATAAGCATCCGTAATTCTTCCTGTTTCTTGATTAAGTGCAGGAAAGAAAGTGTAGTCGTCTGCAATTTGGCTAAAAGCATAGCTTTTTTCAAAGAAAAGTGACTCTTGAACGGTAGGAATTGTTAAGCTTAGCGGATTCAGCACATCTCCAGAATAAAGTGTGGTTCTTGAAGATACTCCACCACCACTACCAGGTCCAGGTGTCTGTGTGAGAACTATTTGTGGATTTCCTGCTATTATCGCATAAGCGTATTTATTAATAAATAAAATTTTACCCTGACTGTCTGTACGCGTTATGGTATTAATTGATCCTTTTATAAAATCATATTTTTCTATTGAATTAATTGTAACTATTGGAGATGAAGCAGTGGTTTCATCAATAGTTGAATTGGTTATTTTATCTAAAACATTACCTACATAAGTATATTGATCAACTGTTGAAGTATTTGACGCAGGGGATATGATTTTGTAGGTATCCTTATCTAATTTACCATCGGGCAGATAAGTGTATGTATTTATAGACTGTATATTTAGCGTTCCCAAATTATCCATAAGGCAGGTCTCGATACTGGTTAACCTATTTGATGAATCATAATGGAATAGTCTTCTTATTTTAGTTTCTATGGTTGTTATGTACTTAATCCTCACATTTTGATATGGATTATTCATTACCATAAAATCATTACTTGATGTTGCGGCTACCGCACCCTTGTTCACAGTTATTTTACCACTTGTGGCTGCAGTTGGTATAGTTATGGCTAAGGTTGTAGCTGTTGCACTATTTACCTTTGCTACAACTCCATTTATCTTCACTACATTGTTGGAAGCGATAGGGTCAAAGTTTGTTCCAACTATGGTTATTTCGCTGCCAGTAATCATTTTTTGAGGATAAAACTCTGTAATGGTAATAGATGTAACTTCAGGAGTTACAATGGGTTTATCTTTCCCGCATGAGGCAATTACAACGGAAATAGTATAAATAAAATATCTTTTGTGATTTTCATAGTAATGGTTTTAATATTGATTTATTGATAATTCCTGTAAGAGCAAAACTACACTAACCTTCTAGTTAGTAAAATCATCTTTTAGGTGATGATGAGAATTTTCGTACAATTCATTTAATTAGAAAAGGCTCGTTATTTTAAGATGGTGCGTTATTCTCCACTGCATAAAAACATTATACCACAATACACAAAATTTCCCACACCTATAAGGATGAGTAATGTGGCTGCTATGGTATGAAACTCTAACTTTAATCCCAATCTATGAGGTTTGATAGACTACAAAAATATACTTGCAGATATAGTTTTTGATTTGTAACTTCATATAGCTTAAAAGGAGATTTGTTATGAATGTTATCCAAAAAGTTGAGCACTGGGGCGATGCCCATCATGCAAAATGGCTAGATATAGTTCGAATTGTATTAGGCCTAATCATATTTAGTAAAGGTATTGCGCTCATTAGCGATACTGGAGCACAGCAAGAAATCTTAATCAATAATAGCATCTATGGTTTTTCTGGAATGATGGCAAGCGTTGCTATTCACATTGTGGCATTTGCACATTTAGTTGGTGGTATTTTAATTATCATTGGTCTAGTAACACGCTTTGCAGTTGTTATTCAAATCCCTATTTTAATCTGCGCAATTGTATTTGTAAACATATCTAACGGATTTTCTGCCTTAAATTCCGAGTTATGGCTATCATTGATTGTGCTTTGTCTACTCGTTTTATTTTGGATAGTTGGCTCTGGACCTATTTCTGTAGATCATCAGATTAAGCGAAAAAAATAAAAATTCCTGATACTATTTCTTCCTTTGTCACATAGATTTTATTTCATTAATGATTTATTTTCAGGATAACTGATTACCTTTCGGTTTAGAAAACAAGTATGAAACCATCATGATTTTTCAATCACACCGTGAGATGAACAATCTGATAGGTTCATCACAGATGAAAACAAATTATACAGATGAAAAAAATCTTTCTTTTTGCATTATCACTATTCTCTACGGTTGCATTTTCTCAAACTCAAACTGCTAATTATTTCAAATTAACTCGTGCAGGTTTTAATGAGAAAAATGCATATGAAACTACTGCTTTTGTAGAAAAATATTTCCGTGTACCAGGCAATACTGGCTTTAACGCAAGTATCCACCGTGTGGAAGAAATATTGAAAAAAGCCGGCTATATAGAAGAAAAAGCCAATGAATTTGAAGCTCCCCTGACCTATCGTATTGAAAAACGACCAATGAAACGTAGTACTTGGGAGCCTGTAAATGCAAGTGTAACCGTAGTTGGCGAAACACAACCGCTCATTGCTTTTCAAACTAATCGCAATATGATTCCCATTAATTGCCCATCAACCGCTACTGGTGGTGTTACCGCTGAAGTTGTTTTTGTAGGCAAAGGCACAGCCGCTGATATAGAAGGAAAAGATCTAAAAGGAAAAATTTTATTTGCTGATGTAGCTGCAGGAAGGTTGATTGCAACTGCTGCAAAAGCTGGTGCAATTGGCGTGATGGGTTATTCAGTGCCTAAATATAATCAACCAGAAAAATATCAAACTTCCATCTCTTTTGGCAGCATGCCAGCTAATGCGGGTATATGGTCTTTGCTTTTATCGTATGGTGTAAAAGAAAAACTAAAAACTGCTTGCTTAAAAGGTACAGTAAGTTTAAAAGTTGATATTGAAACTAAAATTTATGATTCTGATGAATTAACCATTGTTGCAAACGTAAAGGGCAGCGTAAAACCCAATGAACGTTTTGTGTATAGTGCACATGTGCAAGAACCAGGTGCGAATGATAACGCTACGGGCGTAGGAACTTTAGCAGAAATGGCTCGTGTAACTGCAAATTTGGTTAAAACTGGTCAATTGAAACCACAACGTACGCTAACCTTTTTATGGGGAGATGAAATTGTATCGACAAGAAGATATATTACTGATAATAAAGAACGTGCAAACGGAATTTTATGGGGAATGAGTTTAGATATGGTTGGTGAGGATACTAAAAAAACCGGTGGTTCTTTCTTAATTGAAAAAATGCCTGATCCTTCTGCAATTTGGACTCGTGGCACTGATAAACATACCGAATGGGGCGCTGGCGATGTAAAAGAAAAGGATCTTTTCCCTCACTATTACAACGATTTTATTTTCGACATCTGTAAAACACAAGGCAAGTTTGCCAACTGGACAGTGAACTACAATCCGTTTGAAGGTGGTAGTGATCATACTCCTTTTTTACAGAATAAAATACCTGGTTTATTGATGTGGCATTTTACGGATGTATTTTACCATACAGATAATGATAGAATTGACAAAGTATCTGCAATTACTATGAAAAATGTTGGCGTTAGTGCATTAACTGCTGCTTATACCTTAGTTACTGCAGATGAAAATACAGCAACAGCTACAGTTACCCAAGTGAAAACAGATGCTTTAACTCGCTTAAAAACAGAATTTGAGTTAAGTAAAAAAGCTATAGCTGAGGGTAAACCTGTGGCTGATGAAAAACATATTATAGAAGTTTGGGGCAAATGGTATACAGATGCTTTAGCAACAATAGGAACAATGCCTGTTGATGCAAAAACAACACGAGTTGGTTCGTCTATTAAAGTGGCAACATTAGCACTAGAGAAACAAGTACAAGCTTATTTAGGCGAATTAAAGTAATGAAATTTGCAGTAGCTTTTGTTTTTTCAATTTGCCTATTTTTAATTGGAAGGCCAATAAATAACTATCAAGTTACTTTTACTAAAGAAACTACAAAAAATAAATTCTTCAAAATTGCTGTCATAAGCGATTTAAATTCTGGATATGGCTCTACAGTATATCATCCTGATGTAGCGGCTGCACTTAAGGAATTAGATAGTCTTAAACCAGATATGATTTTGTGTGCAGGAGACATGGTAGCGGGACAAAAATCATCTCTAACAGATGAGAATTTAGTAGAAATGTGGCAGAGTTTTAAGGTAAATGTATTGTCTCCCATAAAAGCGATGAAAATACCTTTCGCCTTTACAGTTGGCAATCATGATGCTTCGGCAAATTTCAAAAAAGATAGAGCAGCCACTCAAAAGTTTTGGAGAGATAATCAGGATGATTTAGGTTTAAACTTTATTGACAAGGAAAATTTCCCGTTTTATTATAGTTATACCAAAAATGATGTCTTTTTTATTAGTTGGGATGCAGCAAGTTCTACTGTTCAAACAGAAGTTTACCAATGGATGGAAGAACAACTAAATTCTGAAAAAGCTAAAAAAGCTAAATTACGAATACTGCTAGGTCATTTACCTATTTATGCTATTGTAGATAGCAAGAATAAACCAGGCGAGGTTTTAGCATCGACAAAACAGACAGTGGATTTCTTTAAGAAAAATAATATCAACTTATATATTAGTGGACATCAGCACGCATATTATCCAGCTGGGGAAGATGGTTTAAGATTATTAAATACTGGATGCATTGGCGAAGGTCCTCGAAAACTTATTGGCGATTCTACTTCAGCAACTAGAACTTATACCATTATAGAAATCCCAATTAAGGCGTATAAAAATTTTTCGTACCGAACTTTTGTACCCAATAAAAAGGTTGAAATTAAGTTATCTCAACTTCCTGATTCGGTAATTGGCTTCAATGGAGTCTCTAAACGGGAAAGAAATTAAGCTTGTTGCATAAATATGAGATTTTGTGTACTACGTAATCGTTAACTTAGCATAAAAGCAAATCATATGAATTTTCACACTCGTAAATGGATAAAACCAGAAGATCTTAATCCGAATGGGGGATTATTTGGGGGTAGTTTATTAAAATGGATTGATGAAGAAGCTGCTATTTATGCGATTGTTCAATTAGAAAATCCAAAAGTGGTGACCAAATATATGTCTGAAATTAACTTTGTTAGTTCTGGCAAACTTGGCGATATCATTGAACTAGGCATAACAGCTACATCTTTTGGCAATACATCCATTACCATGTGCTGTGAGGTAAGAAATAAAATTACCAGAAAAAGCATTTTAACGATTGATAAAATTGTGTTCGTTAACATTAACGATTACGGCGAGCCAACTCCACATGGCAAAACAAAGATTAAGTATATTGAAGAACAGTTTGATCAAGAAGGAGAATAGTGATTATTGGTTTGCCATCTGAGCTTGTCGAAGCACCTTAAACAAATTTCAGCAAACGTTTTATCCTATTACATGTAAAGCATCTTTTCCATCTCGATAAGGCTAATGGCTGACACCTTAGGGTCGCCAAACCTGCCTTCAATCTCCTCGAATGCAATAGACCCTCCAGTGGGCACATAACCATGGCGGCTGTACCAATTAATCAATTCAACTCGACTGCTGATCACGGAAATGACAATCCTGGCGCAATTATTTTCGAGGGCATGGCGCTCTGCTGCTAATAAAAGAGACTTACCTATGCCATTACCTTGAGCAATAGGTGATACAGCAAACATACCCAGATACAGCTCATGCGATTTTACCTCCAAGCAAACCGTACCCAGCATTTTACCACTCTGATCGCTCAGCTTTAGGATTGTCACTTCTTGCTTGGCCAGCAACAGCTCCAAAGCCTTTTCATCAATCCGGATGCCATCAAGGATTTCGGCCTCAGTTGTCCAGCCTTTTTTCGATTCCTCGCCACGGTAGGCAGAGTTTACCAGGTTGTTCAATTCCTTAACGTCATCAAGGCTAGCTTGGGTTATTTTCATCTGAGTGATTTGAGCGGCAAACGGATAATTAATCGATTAATACTTACAATAGGATTTAGGAAATCTAATTCCCTTTTATTTGTTTTTCCAACACTTCTGCATCTAAATCAAATGCATTTACAATGATCTGCGCTTGATTGTAGTAATGGTCTCGTTCTGCTAATTTCATTTCTATAAAAGCTAATAGCTGCTCATCATCCATCCCTTTAAGTAAAGGCCTTTTCTCTCTGTTGTGAAGTCTAGATACCAATTGTGGTGGGGTCATGTGTAAATACACAGTTTTACCATGTTTATTCATCCACTCCATAT
This sequence comes from Pedobacter sp., assembly GCF_041662865.1. GTDB lineage: Bacteria > Bacteroidota > Bacteroidia > Sphingobacteriales > Sphingobacteriaceae > Pedobacter. Next base: position 31,580 of record NZ_JBAZRL010000029.1, on the reverse strand, counting down.
TATCAAAAAAGCAAGGTAAGCCTCCACCTGTAGCAATTACGCAGGTTTCTGGATAGGGAAATGTTTTTAATGTTTTACTTTCTAATTCTCTAAAAGCGGCTTCACCATTTTCTGCAAAATAATCTGCAATAGATTTTCCTTCTTGTGCTACAATTTCAGCATCTAAATCTATTACCGAACAATTTAATCTATTTGCCAATTGCTTTGCTTTAGTGCTTTTACCGCAGCCCATAAAGCCTACCAAAAAAATAATCATATTTGGTTTGTACGTTTTAACATAATGTAATCTGTAATTGGTGGCACATAACCTGCCACTTTTAGCATGGTAGCTATTTGTGCTCTATGATAAGTAGAATGATTGCAAACATGTAGCAAAATATCTTCAACACTGTTTATAAATTCATCTCCTGCAACATTTTTATAAGTTACATCCTTTTCAAGTGAAATGTTTTGAAGTATTTCTTCTATCATTTCAAAGTTATGGTCGCTTATAGATTGGAAATCTTTAACATTTTGCACTTCCCAAACTCCAAAATTAGGCGCTTGGTTTAAAATTCTCTTTGCCCAAGTGTGCTGAGCTGTTAATACATGACTAAACAAGTTGTTTGCTTCAGGTAAGTTTATTGCATTTAATTCTGCTATTACAATCGCATCAGCTTTTGCTGTATAGTTTAACATTTTTAGCAGCATTTTAAGCTAATTTAACTCTTGGATCTACCCATGCATACAACAAATCGACCAATATATTTACCACTACAAATACAAATGCAATAAATAGAATTGACCCCATTACTACTGGAAAATCAGACATTTCTAAAGCGGTAACTGTGGTCCTGCCTAAGCCGTTATATCCAAAAACATATTCTACAAAGAATGATCCCGCTAATAAAGAAGCAAACCACCCCGAGATTGCTGTAATAACCGGATTTAAGGCATTTTTCAAGGCATGTTTATAAATTATCGCATTGCGACCTAAGCCTTTTGCTCTTGCAGTACGAATATAATCTTGAGCCAAAACATCTAACATCGCACTGCGGGTTAATTGTACAATAATAGCTAGTGGACGTAAGCCTAAAGTAACCATCGGTAGCCAAAGGTTTTTCCAGGTAATCACTTCTCCTTTAAATGGGTCATAGCTATATAAGCTACCGCTCATGTTTAAGCCTGTGTAGTCTGCCAATACAAAACCAAATAACCAAGCAATGATAATCCCTGCGAAAAAAGAAGGTGCTGAAATACCTAAAATGGCAAAAGTGTTTGCAGCATTATCTATCCACGTACCTTGATGAACAGCGGAAACTACGCCTAATAAAACACCAATTATAGTAGCAAATATCATAGCGGTTAACGCAAGTACAAAAGTATTTGGTACCGTTTCTGAAAGTATAGTAGTTACATCTCTTTTAGTTTGATAAGATCTGCGCAAATAAGGAATTTTTAATACAATAACATCTTTACCCACGCTAAATAGCTTTTGATAATGGTATTTCTCCTGATTTTCTGCTGTACTTTGATGAATACTAATTGGAGATAAGTCATTGATATACAAAAAGAATTGAACAGGTTTTGAGCGGTCTAATCCAAATTCCTTGCGTACTGCTTCTAGCGATTGCACATCAGATCTCTGCCCCATTGTCATTCTTGCTGGATCTCCTGGTAAAATGTTGAATAACACAAACACCACCAAAATAACTCCTGCCATTACCGCTAAGCCATATAACAATTTTCTTATCGCGTAAGCTCCCATTATTTCGTAAAATATTTTTCAGATAATTCATTAAACGATGGCAAATTGTGATAATGCCATTTATTTATAATCACGCCATTTTTCAATAATAGTATACCAGGATTTGCCCGCACCATACTTTTTAATGGAACAGCATCAGCATAAAAAACCTCCATAAAAAATTTCATTCTCTTGCTAAAGGCATCCGCATCTTGCGCCGAATTAGAAGTTAACAAAACAGTACGAATATTAAATTGGTCTGCCGCATTTAAAGCTAAAGCATTAGTTTCTGCAATGGCATTTTCACTTGTGTTCTTTAAATCGTACGCAACAACAACTAGATTATAATATGGATTTTCTATGAGTTCTTTAGTGTAATCTGTACCTGATGCATCTGCAATTAATAGGTCCTTAATTTTAACATCGTATCCTTTTTTAATCAACTTCTTTTCAGGATTACCAATAACTTCCCAATTGTTATCTTTCCAAACCTCCAACTTTAAATAATCTTTATCGCTCATGGTTTTGGTTTCGCCAGTTGCTTTATTTTTAAGCTGGTACATAATTAGAAATTCATCTGGCATTGCGCCTTCAGGGATTTTCATAGATTCAGGAATGCTAGAACCTATTTTATAGGGCAAGAAATCTAAAATTGGTAAGAAGTTATAAGTAAACAATCCAAAAAGTAAGGATGCAATTAATACTAACAACGCTACTCTTTTTTGCCAAGCTAAATTGGTTGTAATTGGTTCTATTTTATTTCGGTGGATGAACAAATAAACAATCATCACCAATAGGATTAAATCTTTTGTAAATGATTGCCAAGGTGTAAGCGGAATCGCATCGCCAAAGCAACCACAAGAAGTAACTACTTTAAATGCAGCAGAAACAAAAGTTAGAAAAGTGAAGAAAATAATTAGTGCTAACAGCCCCTTAGTTACCTGATTACGCCAAAAACCAAGCAATAACAAAGCACCTAGAACAATTTCCAACACACATAAAATGATGGCAATTCCAGTAGCCCAATTGCTTAAAAAAGTCAGATGAAAAACTTCAAAGTATTCTTGGAGTTTATAGCCAAAACCCAATGGATCATTGGCTTTTATTAAACCAGAAAAGATGAATAAAACTCCAACAAACCAACGAGAAAAGTTCAATGCTATTTTCGACATTATATAATTGCTAAATTGTTTTATTGTTAATTTATTTGCACTCAATCCTACAACATGTAACCCGTAACATGCAACTCTATTTAACTCCCAATTTAATTAAGGCAAAAACAGCGTAGTTCAACATATCCTGATAATTTGCTTTTACACCCTCAGAAGCTACTGTTTGACCTAAATTATCTTCAATTTGTTTAACTCTTAAGATTTTCATCAATATCAAATCAGTTAAAGAACTAATTCGCATATCTCTCCAAGCCTCTCCATAATCGTGGTTTTTGGCAAACATTAAATCTTTAGTCTCTGTAACTCGTTTATCAAACAAAATTTCTACTACCTGAACATCCATTTCATTAGGATCGTTTTCACTTAATTCTAGTTGCAACATTGCAATTATACAATAGTTTACAATGCCAATATATTCAGATGTGATGTCTTCGTCTACCTTAGAAACTTTCTTTTCTTCTAAAGTACGAATGCGTTGTGCCTTGATAAAAATTTGGTCGGTTATAGAAGCTGCCCTTAGAATGCGCCAAGCAGTTCCATAATCTTTTGTCTTCTTTAAAAAAAGCGATTTACAAACCGCTATAACGTTGTCGTACTCTTGTGATGTGTTTACTGCCAAAACAATTAAAATATTTAGTTTAAAGCTATTTTAATACCTATTTTTGTATTAAATGATGGCTAAAGATACATTTTTAAACCGAAAAGTAATACTAAATAGCAAAGGCAAACTGATAGATTTAAGCAGTCCAGCTGTTATGGCCATTTTAAATTTAACTCCTGATTCATTTTATGTGAACAGCAGAATTAGCAGTGTTAATGAAGCCTTAAAAGCAACTGAAAACTTTTTAAATGAGGGCGCTAAATTCATAGATATCGGTGCTTATTCTTCTAGACCTGGTGCAGTAGATATTACAATCGACGAAGAATTACATCGGCTTATTCCAGTAGTTGAGGCGGTTACAAAAGAATTTCCAGCTGCTTTAGTTTCCATTGATACATTTAGAGCAAAAGTGGCTGAAGAAACTGTTTCGGCTGGCGCACATTTAATTAATGATATTTCTGCTGGAAATTTAGACGAAAAAATGTTCGAAACAGTAGCAAAATTGCAAGTACCATACATCATAATGCATATGAAAGGTACACCGCAGAATATGCAGGAAAATCCAACTTACCACAACATAGTTGATGAAGTAAGCACTTATTTTTCAGAGAAATTAGCTGTTTTAAACAAATTAGGTGTAAAAGATATTATTATCGATCCGGGATTTGGTTTTGCGAAAACTATTAGCCACAATTATGAGCTTTTGCAGCAAATAGAACGGCTAAATTCTTTCGAATTACCAATTTTGGTTGGTTTTTCTCGAAAATCTATGGTGACAAAGGTGCTAAACAATAAATCTGCCGATGCATTGAACGGCACAACAGTTTTAAATGCATCAGCTTTGCTAAAAGGAGTTAAAATCTTGAGGGTTCATGACGTAAAGGAAGCAAAGGAGTGCATAACTTTAATAGAAAGAATAAAAAATCCTTAATAAGTTCGACTTTTTAGCTTTTTTAGTTTGCTCTTAGTTGATGGAGAGGCTTAAATTAACTAACTTGTGCTCAATGAAAAGCCTTGACTTTGACTTTCTTAAAATTACTTGGGTTGATGGGATAGATATTGTCCTTGTAGCTATCCTTATCTATTACATTTATAGCTTAATACGGAATACATTGGCCGTGAATTTGCTGTTGGGCATGTTCATCATTCTTATTTTTTATTATGTGGTAAAAGGCCTGCATATGAATTTGTTATCGGCCATTATTAACAAGTTTATGAGTGTGGGTATTATGGCGCTCATTGTTATTTTTCAACCAGAAATTAGGCGTTTTTTACTGCATATCGGCAAGAATACCTTCCTACAAAAAAATAAAGCATGGTGGGGCTATCTGTTTGGCAGTAAAGATTTAGAACGTGATAATTTAATACGAATTAAACCCATTATTGATGCTTGCAAAAGCATGAAAAAAACACGAACTGGTGCATTAATCGTATTTGTTAAGTTTTACGATGATGAACTTTTTACGAATAGTTGTGAGCTTATCGATTCTAAAATATCAAAACGTTTATTAGAAAGTATATTTCAAAAACACAGTCCATTGCATGATGGTGCAGTTGTTATTGCTGAAAACAAAATCAAAAGTGCAAGCTGTATTTTGCCTTTAACTGATAACGATAAATTACCACCGCAATTTGGTTTACGCCACAGAGCTGGGATTGGTGTTTCTGAAATGGCCGATGCTGTTGCTGTGATTATCTCTGAAGAAACTGGTGAAATTGCCTATGCCAAACAAGGTCGTGTACGCATGAATGTTTCTTTTGGTGAATTAGAGAAGTTGCTGAATAAAGATTTTTAATCTGAACTCAGAGTAAGGATAAAAGAGCAAAGACTACCATCAAATAAAAAAGGAGCAAGAATTAGAGATAGTACATCTTTAATCCTTGCTCCTTTATCTTTTATCTTTTATCTTTTCAGACTAGCAGTACTGCTCAAACGCACCAATTAAGCTATCTGCTATCATTTGCGCAGGGCGACCTTCAATTTGATGACGCTCAATCATATGAACCAATTTACCATCTTTAAATAATGCCATTGCAGGCGATGAAGGTGGAAAAGGCATCATGTAAGATCTTGCTCTATCAACCGCATCTTTTTCCATACCAGCAAAAACTGTTACCAATTTATTAGGGTGTTTAGCATTGGATGCTGCAATTTTTGCTGCAGGGCGAGCATTTGCTGCTGCACAACCGCATACAGAGTTTACGACAACAAATACAGTTCCTTCACCTTTAATTGCGCTATCTACTGCTTCCGCTGTTTTTAATTCTTCAAAACCTACGTTAGTCAACTCAGCACGCATAGGTTCTACTAAATATTCAGGATACATTCTTTTCTCTTTTTATTAATAATATGCAAAGATAACAAATATGAGGCGCTAAAAATTAGTACACCATAAAATAACAATTTGCTGACTTACAGTCAACAAAAAAACGAATGTATTCATCACACATTTGCTTTTTAAATGAATTGAAAATCTTATTGCATTCCCTTTATCATTTCCTGTAATTTTTGAGGATCACTTAATATTCCTGTACCAAACATAATAATGATGACTGCGAAATATAATAGCGAAAGAATGTTTAGAATTAGACCAATAATGGCACAAACTCTACCAGCATTCAAATTTTTATATGAGCTTAACGTATAAACAGCTGGGTTAATTTCATAAAGTGCTCTATCTTTTTTACTTAATACCAATGCAATAATCGCTGGTATCAATCCAAGAATACCATAGCAGCAGCAAAATACGATGGAAAGAATGCCCAATACCAAAACAACTGTTGCATTAGGTAAAGACTGTTGCATACCATAACCAAAACCTCCATTTTGTGGGGGAAATGGATTTTGAGAAGTAGGTTGTGGTGTAGGTTGAGGTTGAGGGTTTTCTTGTGGTTCTAATTGTTCTTCAGACATAGCGTTAAATTAATTGATGAGTAAATATTTTATAAATATAATTGATTACAATAATTAAAGTGATACCAATATAAAGCATTTTAATAAAAAATGCGCCGTTTTTGAAATCAAATTTTAAATGAACTACGGTAAAAATAAATAATGCAATAATGGGCAATGTAGCTGGATAAAGCTTAAAAGAAGATATAAAATGCCCCTGTACTAATTCTATAACTGAGCGCTGTATGCCACAACCTGGGCAATCTATACCTAATGTTTGCTTAAACTGACACGATAATAAATGATTTTGCAACCAATTTATTACGCCTTTACTTTCGCTTAAAAAATATAAAGCTAGTAGTATAATTGTACCCTTCATCTACTGATAAAAATATTGAATTTCAACTAGTTCTACAAAATTGTTTTTTTAAAAAAAAGAAATGTTACAATTTATAAATTAGCTCATATACTAAATTTAAATTTCCGCATTTCAATCATGGAGATTATTAATTATTTGTTTTACTAGTGGCACTATCGTAGCATAGGCATATATAGCATACACTTTGGCTTAGATTACATCAAAATTAATTTCTAGAATCATGAACTTTATTTTTCAATTTTATTACATTTAGAATTCAAATCAAATAAACACACATGAATGAAAAATAACTTACTAGACACGAAGGATTACATTGTATTTTTAGTCTATTTCGTAATTGTAGCCGCTTACGGTTTGTACATCTACAACAAGAAAAAATCTGCTTCAGGAGGCTCAAAAGACTATTTCCTTGCCGAAGGTTCGTTAACCTGGTGGGCCATTGGCGCATCATTAATTGCCTCTAACATTTCAGCCGAACAAATGATTGGTATGAGTGGTTCGGGTTTTAAACTTGGATTAGCCATTTCTGCATACGAATGGATGGCAGCAGCGACGTTGATTATTGTAGCTGTTTTCTTTATGCCAGTATACCTGAAGAATAAAATTTTTACAATGCCTCAATTCCTCAGCCAGAGGTATAATGGTAAAGTAGCTATGATTATGGCTGTTTTTTGGCTAATGCTTTATATCGTAGTAAACTTAATGTCCATTTTATATTTAGGAGCTTTAGCAATTAGTGGTATATCTGGTCTAAGCATTACCTTTTGTATTTTAGCCTTAGCAGTATTTGCTATTTTTATTACCCTTGGCGGGATGAAAGTAATTGGCTACACTGATGTAATACAAGTATTTTTCTTAGTTCTTGGAGGTTTAGTAGCGACTTATATTGCTTTAAATCTTATTTCTGGTGGAAAAGGTATTTTAACTGGCTTCTCGATGTTAAAAGATGGTGCCTCAGAACATTTTCATTTAATCTTTAAAAAGGATAACCCTAATTATATCGATTTACCTGGATTAAGTGTGTTAATTGGAGGTATGTGGATTGCCAACTTAAGTTATTGGGGCTGTAATCAGTACATTACGCAACGTGCTTTGGGTGCATCGTTACCTACCGCCAGAGCTGGATTATTATTCGCGGCATTTTTAAAAATGTTAATGCCTGTAATCGTTGTTTTACCGGGTATAGCAGTTTATTATATTATTAAAAACGATATCGGTGCAATTAATTCCGGAGATTTATTAACCTCTTCTGGTGTACAAGATCCGAACAAAGCTTACCCTGCATTATTAACTTTATTACCAGCAGGATTAAAAGGTTTGTCATTTGCAGCCTTAACTGCAGCTATTGTAGCTTCATTAGCGGGTAAAGCCAATAGTATTGCTACCATTTTTACGTTAGATATTTACAAAAAAGCGTTCGAACCCCAAGCATCAGAAACTAGATTAGTTAATGTAGGCAAAATAGCTGTGGTGGTATCTATGCTACTTGCCGTTTTATTATCGTTTATAGTTGGCGATGCTTTAATGGGAGAAGGAAAACAAGGTTTTCAATACATTCAAGAGTATACAGGCTTTGTATCTCCTGGTATTTTTGCCATGTTTATTTTTGGTTTCTTTTGGAAAAAAACTACCTCAAATGCAGCTTTATTTGCAACGATTGGCGGTTTCCTAGTCTCTGTATTCTTAAAGTTTACGCCAAACATGTTCGATTTATCGCCATTGTATGAGTTTGGTTGGGCGGTTAAAAACGCTAAGGGTATTTTCGAAATTCCATTTATGGATAGAATGCTTATCGTTTTTGTAGTTTGTGCTATTGGCATGTACATCATTAGTATTTATGAAAATAAAAAGGGAGTTATACCTAATAGTTTAGAAATAGATACTAAAATGTTTAAGACCACTACTGGTTTTGCGGTAGGTGCCGTTTTAATTATAGGCCTATTAGTTGCGCTTTATACTGCTTTTTATTAGTACATATGTTAAAATTACAGCCTCTCAGAAAAACTGAGAGGCTTTTTTATTTTGCATCAATTGCATACATAACTGAAACATAAATCTTTATCTTGCAATCTCTAGCATGCAATCGACCTTTTCAAAACCAAAGAAAATAATTTTACCTACACTAGTTGTTGCACAATTCTTTTGTACTTCATTATGGTTTGCTGGTAATGCAATTATAAGCGACTTGGTTAAACAGTTACACTTTCCATCTTCCTATTTAGCTCATCTTACGAGTGCTGTTCAGTTTGGTTTTATAATTGGCACATTGGTATTTGCTGTATTAAGTATTTCAGATCGCTTTTCTCCTTCTAAAATTTTCTTTAGCTGTGCTGTTGTTGCAGCTTTAATCAATCTTTGCGTAAATATTGATGGTATAACTGTTACTCAATTAATGAGTGTTAGGTTTGTTACTGGTTTCTTTCTTGCTGGCATTTATCCAGTGGGAATGAAAATAGCAGCAGATCACTTTCAACAAGGGCTAGGGAAATCTTTAGGTTTTTTAGTAGGCGCATTAGTTTTGGGAACCGCTTTCCCTCATTTCTTAAAAAGTATACATGGAATACCTTGGCATTACATTGTTTTTTTTACGTCTTTACTTTCTTTACTAGGAGGATTCGCAATACTTATTCTTGTTCCTGATGGCCCTTATAGAACTATTGGGCAAAGATTGAGTTTAAGTGCATTCATAAAGGGATTTGCGAATAAAAAGTTTCGAGCTGTAGCTTTTGGGTATTTTGGACACATGTGGGAACTATATGCGTTTTGGGTATTTGTTCCTGCTATTTTACTAGTCTACAATAACCAACATCCAAATGATGCGTTCAACGTTCCACTCTTTTCTTTTTTAATTATTGCGGTTGGAGGCATTGCATGTGTAATTGGCGGAGTAATTTCAACTAAATTTGGTGTAAGGAAAGTCGCTACTCTTTCTTTAAGTTTATCTTGTATCTGCTGTTTAACCTCCCCATTGTTTGTAGTAAATAGCTCTGCTAGTGTTTTTATCGTATTTATGTTTATTTGGGGAATGGCAGTTATAGCCGACTCTCCTTTATTTTCCACTTTAGTAGCTCAAAATGCAGTAGCAGAATATAAAGGTTCTTCTTTAACCATTGTAAATTGTATTGGCTTTGCAATTACCATTATCAGTATTCAGCTAATCGATGCTTTAAAGACTGCAACAAATGTGCAATACATTTATATGTTACTAGCGTTAGGCCCAATTTTAGGTTTAATCGCCCTGCAAAGAAGTGAATAATTATTTCTGTAACTTTAATTAAGGCAAAATCTTATCTCTATTAACTATGTATGTAATGAAATTAAATCTAAAAACCACAAGCTGCTTTTTAATATTATTTGCATTTGCTGCATCAGCATTTGCTCAAATCAACTCAAAATTTAAAGAGATTCATCATCAGTTTTACGGGAAATGGCCAAAGACGATTACTTTTAATCAGAAAACTGGCTTTTATAAAGCCGATACACTTACTCGAAGTCAAGTATGGTATGAAGCTGGTATTTTTCCTAATTTATTTCGGATTGATTTAGGAGATCCTAAAGATGGAAATGCCATAATTTATAGAGGCGATACCACTTACAATTTCAGACAGTCAAAAAAACTTAAACCCTCTATAAATCCTAATATTTTAGTCTACCTATTGGGAGGTATGTATTTTGAACCCATAGACCAGGTTAATCAAAAGCTAACTAAGGATGGCTTTGATCTAAGTAAAGGTTTTAAAAGTACGTGGAAAGGTAAAGAAGTTGATATTATTGGAGTGGCAAGTGCCGATACGACAAAAAGCCAATTATGGTACGATGCAAAAAATCATTATTTAGTAAGGATGATTCAACAAAACGAGAAATCTCGTTTAGAGTGTCAATTCGAAGACCATCAAAAAATTGGTAAAATATGGCACGAAGGGAACGTAAAGATCTTTGTAAATGGTAAACTCGTACAAACAGAAGAATACCACGACTTTAAAATCAATGTACCACTAAACCCCGATTTTTTCGATCCTGAAAAATTTGGATCATGGCATTGGCTAAATACTAATTAAAAAATCTTTATTGTACAATTAGATTCTTTTTCTCAGTTCTTTCGATTTCTTCGAGTTCTCTTACATATTGAACTTTCAAATGGTCGTATAAAGAATGTTTATCTATCAACATAGATACTAAGCTAGCTACCATTCCCGCAAGGATTAAGCTAAATATTGCGGTTTGGCGGTTGGTCATTTCTAATACCAAAATTGCTGATGTAAATGGTGAGCGAGTTACTCCTGTTAAAAAACCTACCATTCCTGCTAAGATGAGAAGATTGGTATTTGTTTCTGATAGATTGAACCAACCCGCAACAACAGATCCTACCGAAGCCCCAGCAGCTAGAGCTGGAGCAAAAATCCCTCCGGCAGCGCCAGTTGTAAAAGATACCATCGAACTACTTATTCTTAAAATTGGAATGTACCAATGTGCGTGACGATCTGGAGTGAACAATACAGTTTCCATCACTTGTTTACCAGAACCTAATGCATTAGCGCCGAAAATTAGGGCAAGCGTTACTAACACTACTGCACAACCTACCACATACACCATATTTGCACGTAATGATTTCAATCTTGCTTTCCACCTAAGTATCAACAAAATTAATTTCCCCATCAAACTTCCTAATAAGCCAGAAATTAATGCCACTAAAAGAACTCCAAAGAAAATATACCCTGAAGTATTGTCAATTTTAGGATAACCTAGATAAAGGTAAGGACCCAATATAGCTTGAGCGGTTAATCCCGCAATAATTACTGAAGAGAAAATTGCTGTTTTAAAAAAACTAAAATGTGTTTTTGTAAGCTCTTCAATTGCAAATACTATTCCACCCAATGGTGTATTAAATGCTGCGGCCAATCCTGCAGCAGCACCGGTTACCAGCATGTTTCTTTTTGCAACTTTAGGCCACCAGTTTGGCAACATCGAATTTACCGAACGAAATATAGATGCGGAGATTTGAATTGTAGGTCCTTCTCTCCCTATTGCTCCTCCTCCCATTGCCATGACTAAACTTGATAATACTTTGATCACCATAACTTTTAGACTAAGCAATCGGCTTACTAAGTCATGCGTTTTTGGAGCAGAAATAGTTATCCCCGCCATTACCTGAGGAATACCGCTACCTTTAGCATAAGGTGCAAACCTCCAAACTAAAGCCCAAGCAAGCACAAAACAAATTGGAGTTAGCGCAAATAATAACCAAGCATTATAGTTAAAAACCCAAAGTGCTATATCTTCTGCCATGACAAATAATTTAGCATAGGCAACGGCAGCTAATCCCGCAAGTACTGAGGCAATCCAGAAAGGCACAGCTTGCAAAAGGTTCTTTTTAAATCGCTCGTTACCGATACGATCAAATGAAGTTTTTAGGTGTAGGCGAATGAAGTTTAGTATTTTCTTGGATTGCGACATGGATTTCAGAGAAAGTTTAATGAGCGCAGCGCAAATTACAAAAAAATAAATAGTAGTGCAGTTACACGTAAATGCTATTTACTTTTTAAATACTCCAATGCTTTCTCTAAATGCATGTCGGTTGCTGATATTAAATCTTTCACGCTAGGTTGATATAGCAAATCTGGCACAATACCAATTCGTTGTGTTTCTTTTCCGTTTGGATAAAAGATTCCACTGCCTGTAAACAAAAACTCATAGCCACCTGGTAAATTCAAGTGTTTCGTATCACCATCTGCGCCAGCGGTTTGACTGCCAATCACCGTAGTGTTGGAATTAAGTTGACGAAGCATCATGGTAAACCATTCGCCCATGCTTTGTGTATTTTCATTAGTTAAAATCACAATTTTACCTTTATACAAAGGCATTGTAGTTGTGATATCTTTAGATAAGAAAACTTCTATTCCATCTTGCTTTACAAAAGCACCCGCATTGCTAATATCAACTCCATAATATTGTGCAAATTTAAAGGCGGGTTTACCCAATGCCATAGGCAAATAATAATAGAATAAGCCTGGAGATGCTGGATACTTTCGCATATCAAAAATAATTGCTTTTTTCTTATTCAAATTTTGTGAAAAAGCCATCAATTCTTTATCAGAAGGCAAATCTTTATCAAAAAAGTAACCCGCTCTTATCAAAGCAATATTGTGAGGTAACTCTTCATAACCTTTCACCAAATGATCCTGTGCAGATTTTTGTTTGAAATAGTTGTTTACTATTTCTCCAGCCCTCTTCTCCTTTCGCTCTAAAAGCACAACCTGTACATTCAAATAGTTATCCTCTCTTTTAACCCTTACGTTAAGTGTACTATTGTCAATTGCACTAAAAGCAAATGCGTCGTTATCGGCTAATAATCTATTTTTTACACTTTGGTTCGATGCTGGTAATAAAGCAGAGCGTTGTTTTAACCATTCTTTGGTTTTTATCCCATTTATCGATACAATTAAGTCACCGGTTTTTAAATGACTTGCTTTCGCTAAAGAATCAGTTAGAAATTCAGTAACCACTATCTTATTCTGATAAATCTTATAAGCAAAAGAAGGGTAATACTTCAAGTTGAAGATTTCTGATAAGCCCTTAACCTGATTTAAAAAACCCGAAGCATGGGTATCATCAATAGCACTTTCCAGTAAAAGAATACTTTTTTCGTAAGCTGCTCTAGATTTGATTGCACTAAATACTGGAATTAACTTTTGCAAAGTCAGCTTCCATTTTTGATCCATTACATAACGATAAGGAAACAAGTAAGCAATCGCATTCCAAGCTTTAGCTAACGCCAATAGATTCATCGCTTCATTATCAAACGCATAATTTGGGTAAGCATTTTCATGTGGCAATTCACCTTCGTAAGCTATATTGGGAATAAAATAATGTGTACTACCAGAGTTATACGTTTTGGTTAATGCAGCTAATTGTTTTTGAATGATTCCCGTAAATATTCTATTATTTATCCAACTATAATCAATGTTTTTAGTCAATAAACTTTCGCTATTCACTTTGATTTTACTCACTTCAGGTCGACCTAGATTTTCTTTCAATAGCGTTGCAATTAATGCGCTAAACTGATTTTCATCAGCTGCTTTCACATTGCTTACTAACGCAAGAAATATACTATCAGCATTAAATTTGCCTTGCGCACCATTTATCGACTTATATTTTATCAAACCCCAAACTTGTATAAAAGCTTTGGTGCGTTCATTTGTTGTCGAATTTACATTCCCATAAACATTGTTAACTAAAAGAATGAATAGTAAAAAGATGAAGTTGTTGAACAGATATTTTTTCATGATATTAATTTTGAATACCCAAATGTCCATTCAAACTCATAAATCAAAGAAAGCGATTGACCAAAGCCTTTATTCTATTGACAAAATGGATTTATACTGAAAATAGGTTTAGTGGATAAAATTTAGAGCTTCATCATTAAAATTTGCCTTTTGATGTATCGCTTTTTCATTCACTATTATTTTAAAGTACTTTTAAGCCATGAATAAGCAGAAAATACTTTACTTACATGTAGGTTATTGGTTATTGGTGGCTGTGCAAGTTTTGCTGGTATCTTTAGGAACAGGCGTACTCGGCACACAGATCGATTGGAAATTGTTCTTTACCATTGTCATGCCAGTTAAACTGTTACAAATTGCTTGCTCTGCGGGTTTTTTCTACCTTAACTATCTCTATTTAATTCCTCGTTTCCTTAAGAAAAAGAATATTTTCCAATACCTCATCGTCCTAGTCATAGCCATATTATTATTTACGCCGCTCTATTATTACTTAGAACAATTATTTTACCCAAGCATCGGCTGGAAAACATACGAGCTAGACCTCAATTTTTGGTCAGCATTAATGATTACACTGAGTGCTAACTTTCTGCATATTTTCTTGGGCATATTGCTAAGCTACCTGATGGATTGGCGAACCATGCGAATGGAAAAAGAAATCGCAGAAAAGGAACAACTTCAAACAGAATTGGCGTTTCTTAAATCGCAGGTAAATCCACATTTTCTTTTTAATACCATTAACGATATTTATGCCCTTACTCAGCAACAAAACGAACAAGCACCAGAAGCGTTACTTAAACTCTCAGAATTGCTACGCTACATGCTTAGAGAAAGCGATGATCCTTTTGTACTATTAACGAAAGAACTAGAATATTTAGAAAATGTAATAGAACTACAAAAGATTGGGCAAAAGGGATTTTCATTTGTAGATTTTACTATAATTGGTCATCCAGATGAACTAAAAATTGCCCCATTAATTTTGATCAATTTTATTGAGAATGCCTTTAAACATGGCATATTTACGGATAAAGAAACACCCATTCGGATTCGTATTGAACTTAAACAAAGTACTTTCCATTTTATTATGACTAATCGAATAAACGGGTATAAGAAAGATAAAACTGGTGGAATTGGTTTGGTGAATGTAAAACGAAGATTGGCATTGATTTATCCAGCTAAACATCAACTTTTAATTACAAATGATCCGCTTAACTTTACGGTAGACTTAAAAATTGATTTATCATGATCAGATGCATTGTTGTAGACGATAAACCACTAGCGATTGACGTGCTCAAACATTATATTGCTAAAGTCTCTTTTTTAGAACTGATTTATAGCACAACCAACCCCTTGGAAGCGTTAAGTAAAGTTGCCGAAGGTAACGTAGACCTAATCTTTTTAGATATTCAGATGCCTGAATTAACAGGATTACAGTTCATGAAAATTATAAAAGGTAAATGTCAGGTAATATTGACTACAGCTTATACTGAATATGCATTAGAGGGTTTTGAAAATGATGCAATTGATTATTTGTTAAAGCCCGTTTCCTTTGAACGTTTTTATAAAGCTGTTGAGAAAGCAAAGTTAATGCACAAAGGAATGTTGATTCCATCTATCGAAACGTCTGATGTGAAAACAGGAAAGGACATAGATCATATCTTTGTTAAAACGGAATATAAATTAATTAGAATAGCTACTGCAGCTATATTGTATATAGAGGGCATGCAAAACTATATAAATATTTATACCACTACCGAGAAGATAACCAGCTTGCAAACCATGAAAAAGATGGAAGAACTGCTACCCAATCCCCAATTTGTACGTGTGCATAAATCTTTTATTGTAGCCGTAGACAAAATTGACACTATAGAACGCAATCGCATTGCCATAGGCGATAAAGTAATTGCTTTAGGCGATAATTATCGCAACTCCTTTTACGATGCTATTGAGCACTAAGGGCTGCACAGGCTTTCAGAGTACTTAACCGGTGTTGATAAACATAACTCTTAACATATGTATTGCCAATGGTATAATTGGACTATATTTACGAATGGATACTATCAAAACCAGCACCACTCAAAATATCCTAAGAATTATTTTGGGCATTTTCATGATCTCTGCCGCTATTGGGCATTTTACTTTTCAGCGAGCAGCATTCCAAGCACAGGTGCCCAACTGGATACCCATCAGTAAAGACAGTGTTGTATTAATTTCAGGCATAGTGGAAATATCACTAGGCCTAGCCATGCTCTTCTGGACAAAACAAAAGGTTAAGGTAGGGATTGCACTTGCCGTGTTTTATGTATTAATTTTCCCAGGCAATATTGCTCAGTATTTGAATCACACAGATGCATTTGGACTAGATACTGATCAGGCTAGGTTAATCAGACTTTTTTTTCAACCCCTACTTACTTTAGCTGCATTGTGGTCTACAGGGGCTTTCGCCTATCTTTTCAAGAAAAATAAGTAAAGTCTTAATCCCATGCAACCTCTGAGTAATCTAGATCAGTGGGACTCTAATCAGATGTGCTAACTAAAAAAGCTTAAAAACAATAAAGCTTACAGAAATGTAAGGGCTTCAATGCTCACTCTGCGGCAGCTGGCTTAGCAATTCTTTCGTTTACTTCAAGTGGAGAATTTAGTTCATAAAAGACTAGCCCAAAAAGAGGCGAAAAAACCATAAAGTAGGCAATTCAAAAAGGTTTCCAAATGTTCGATACTTTTAGGTCAGAATGTTTCTAAAGTTAACTTTTTGCAAACATGCAAGCCACAAATGACAGCTATTTTGATCCCACAATACAACTTTGCATATTTTATCAACTGAATGAAAGATGTAAAGGGACTTGGATATAGTGATCTTGCTGTATGGTTTCTCTTTTTGGCTGATAGCACAATACGGCAAATTCTTGCCTACCCATTATCCGTTGGGTATAATTCCCGGTAAAAAACTGAATGAGATTACGTCGAGTGGAGGCATTGATGATTACTAGATCGGTTTCAAAATCTTCACCCGCCTGTGTGGTGCCAATTGCTGGGTCAGTATGGGCGATGGTACCAGAAATATGCGAAATACAATCTTCCTTCATCCATTGTCCAAACTGGGTGATCATACCCTTAAGCATAAGTGCCAGTTTACTGGTTGGCCTATCCATTAAGCCCATTAGTATCACTTTGGAATTGTTCAACTTGAGTATTGTCCTAGAAAAATTATACTTTCCAGCAACATCATTGGCTGCCCCTACAGGAAAGATAACTTTTTTAAAGGAACTTACCTGTTTAGCTGCTGGAACTGCTAGGACTGAACAGCCTACACTTTTCAAGACTCGATATGCGTTGCTATCGAACAGATAGCTAAGACCATCCTGCTCTTCTGTCGCTACAACTACTAGGTCACAGTCCAGCTCACTGGCGATGTCGCAAACTGTGCTTACGGGAAACCCGATTCTTTGGTGACAGGTGCATTCGATACCATTTTCGAAAGTAATCGAACGGGCAAGTTCCTCGAGCACGAACATATCCTTTGCGATAGGTTCGTGTTTAATTTTAGCAATTGGCGAATGTACGTCCACGACTGGAAAGATATGGTTAGCATCTATTACATAAAGCAGATGGAGTTCTGCTGAATGGCGTCTAGTCATTTGAATAGCTGTATGGAGTGCGTTGAGCGATTTTTCTGAAAAATCGATGCTGATGATGATCTTTTTGATTGGACTTATCATGGCATTTTGGTTTAAGGTGAGAAAATATGGGCAGGTGGATACCTAATTGCCCGAAAGCCATAATATACCGAAAATCGGGCATAAATCCAAATAATTTATCTTTTGCTTCCCAAACAGACAATAAACTACAACTCTAAGAACATTCGAGGAAACGGATTGTTCCTTTTATTTAACTAAACTTTTAACTATGAAAATGATCTATTCGAAGTTCACCCTAATGCTGCTAATCTCTTTTTTTGTAATGTATGGAGTAATGTTCCTTAATGTTGATGATGTTGGCCACATTTACCTGAGTCTTACAAGATTATATATGTCGATTTTAATGGTGTGCCCGATGGCCATATTAATGCTTTTGTTGATGTCCTCAATGTATACGAACAAAAAACTGAACAGGATCATCGTCGGTGGTGCAATTGGGGTTTTTGTGATTGCACTTGTTTGTTTGCGTAGCCAAGCATTTATCAGTGATAGACAATATATGAAAGCCATGATACCACACCATTCATCAGCAATTTTGACCAGTAAACGTGCAGGTATTACAGATAAAAACGTGAGAAAACTAGCTGACAGCATTATTGTCTCACAGCAAGAGGAAATCCGAAGGATGAAGTTCCTATTGGACACATTGAACGGGAAATTCCAGTAGGTTATTCGATTAGGACTAATTTGAGCGAATCAACCCCTATTCTCTTCTTGAGCCATTTTTCCATTTGCAATCTATCCTTCCTAGCGGGCGTCTTAACAAAGTCCATGGTTGCAAGCGCCAGCGTATCCTTCTTTTTCGTGACCAGATTGCTAACCACTACATTATTGATACTATACCGCAATAGGTCTGGATATAAGGTGTGCAGCTCGTCACCAACTTCTGGTATCGGTCTGTCCAACTGTCGCACAGCTGCTGATTTCTGATGTGTCGAATCGTTCTGATAAACACTCTCAAGAATGCTAGCCTTGATTTGCGAAAGGTCAAGCTCATTCTTGGCACTCAGTCCCTGGCGGATGACGAGTCTTGTACTATCTAGCTTATAAGCTGACATTTTCTTTTTTAGGGAATCGATCTGTACAGGGCTAATTTCAGCACCCAGTAGCAGAAGATTGATTTCATTACCGCTTCTTGAGTACTTGAAGTTTTTGGAGATGACCTGAGTATTTTTATAATTCATCTCATTTTGGATAAATGACTTAGCATTATTTTCGAAGAGGCTCCGATCAACAATGCGATAAGCAAGATAAACGCTCGGTGCAGAGGTAAGCAATACGATAATTAGAATATACCTCCTAACCTTTTTCTCCCTCTCCCTATCCTGAAACTCTTTTCGACGGAATTTTAGATAGCGGACGATTATATAAGTGGCTACACAAATAAAGATGCTATTGATAAAGTAGAGGTAGATTGCTCCTAGGAAGAAATAAAGGTTTCCAGAAGCAATACCAAACCCTGCCGTGCAAAGTGGTGGCATCAAGGCGGTTGCAATGGCCACACCTGGAATTACATTACTTTTAACCTTTCTGGTTGCTGCAACGATCCCCGCAAGCCCGCCAAATCCAGCAATGAATACATCCCAGATTGAAGGCGATGTCCTTGCCAGTAGTTCTGAAGAGGCATCATGCAAGGGGGTAACATAAAAGTAAAGCGATGAAGTAGCAATACTGAACACGGTTGCGATGGCAAGATTTCGCGCACCCTTTTTCACAAGATCAAAATCATTAGTACCGATTCCTAAACCAATGCCCATTATTGGCCCCATCAGAGGGGAAACTAGCATGGCACCTATAATAACGGCCGTAGAGTTGAGGTTCAGCCCTATTGAGGCAATAAAGATTGCAAAGATCAGAGTCCAAAGATTGGCACCCTTAAATTCTACATTACTAATAATGGATTCGACCGTATCGCTTTCTTCGGCATTGTCATGTCGCAGACTGAAGCGATAAGAAACAAAACGGCCGATGGCATTAAAAATTTCCTTCATAACTTTAATACTTTAGTTTCTTTGCAAGCTTTCCTACCGTCATACCTTGAACCAAGATCGAAAATACCACTATAACATATGTAATCAGCACAAATTCATCGCGGTACATGGAAGGTGCAAGTGAGAGTGCCAGCGCTACTGATATCCCTCCCCTAAGACCTCCCCAAGTCAACATTATTACCGCATTTTTTTCGAATTTTATCTTGAACCGTAAAAGTGAAACGGGTAATAACACAGAAATCCACCGGGCGAATAGCACAATAAAAATAGCGATGATACCAATGATGAAAACCGTTTGGTTAATCTTAATGATGAGCATTTCCAGTCCAATGAACAAGAACAGCACGGCATTAAGGATTTCATCAATGAGTTCCCAAAACTTGCCAAGATAGTCACGGGTAAGATCCGACATCCCTTCGCGTTTGGATTTGTTTCCAGTAATCAGCCCCGCGATTACCATGGCTAATGGACCAGATACATGCAGGTGGCCAGCGATAAAATAACCGCCCATTACAATAGCAAGTGTAATGAGTACTTCCACTTTATAATCATCTATCGAGCGTAACGCCCAATAACCGATATAGCCCAATAGCACCCCGAACAGCAGTCCACCGATCGCCTCTTCCAAAAAAAGCTTCCCAATGGAGAGAGCTGAGAAATCTCCAGATGTTGATCGGGCCACTTCTGCAAGACTTACAAAGACAACTACTGCCACTCCATCATTAAACAGAGATTCACCTGAAATCTTCAGTTCCAATGATGCTGGTATTTTGGCTTTTTTTAGGATTCCCAACACTGCGATAGGATCTGTTGGAGAAATCAAGGCACCAAAAAGCAGACAATTAATCAAAGGGACCGGCATACCGAAAAGGCCAAATAAATACCACACCATAATTCCCACGAGAAAAGTGGAAATCAGGATTCCGAGGGTTGCCAGTACTATGACCGATAGACGTTGTTGTTTGAGTTTCGCTGCATCAATGTGGATAGCGCCAGCGAACAGTAGAAAGCTGAGCATAAAGTTCATCAACACTTCTTGAAAATCTACTGAATTGGCTAGCTGGACCGCTTTTTCAGAAAGCAGTGATTGTGAGCTGCCGACCGTAACCAACAGTATCGATGATATGAGTGAGAGCGCCATTATGCCTATTGTGGGTGGCCATTTGATGAACCGATGATTTAAATAGGCGAAAATTGCTGCCAATATGATGGTGATGGAGATGATTTCTTGGGTATTCATATTGTTATATTAGCAATTCTTTTTGTAATCGACAAATTTAATTCCTGCTTCTGTTTACCAGTTAGCCAAGGCAAAAGGCATAAAATAATTTTTGTACATTTTGCACTTCCACGCTCCAGTGAACAAAATGATTACTGGACTGACGGCCGTCGACTATAGCAAGCTTTTCTTTTAGCGGAGACAGTTACCAAAATCATGTATTGTTACAAATATGTGGTTAATGTTCGTCGCTCACCAATATGTTTCGTCGCTTGGTGGCTTATCAGGCGACTTTCTCCGTATGCAGGTGGAAGCGGAATTTCCCTAAGTTACAGTTGCCTTTGAAATTACCAGACTCAGATGGGTTGTTTCTGCTAGCCCTATAATTTCCATCGATTGCGAGACCTATAAAGTATTGATCTACCTAAAAGCAAATAATCTTAAAAAGGCTTCCCTAATTAATGCCAAAAGCTTTTTTCTGTTGAGAATTCTAGTTTTCCACCTTTCACCTTATACGGCTTTTTAACCTCTTTATCCCCTTTTTTGAACATTTCTGAAAACTTTTTTATCATTTTATGCGTTATTAGTCATGGTTGAAAATGTATTAGGAATAATTCTTGGTGGCGGTCAAGGTTCTAGATTGGCACCTTTAACGCACTCCCGCTCAAAGCCTGCAGTGCCTATCGCAGGTAAATATCGCTTGGTCGATATCCCTATCTCGAACTGCTTAAATTCAGGTATCCACAGAATGTTCGTGCTAACTCAATTTAACTCTGCGTCATTAAACAGGCATATCAAAAACACTTATCACTTCAGCCATTTTAGCAAGGCTTTTGTAGATATCCTCGCGGCAGAACAAACCGTCCATAATGCCAACTGGTTTCAGGGAACTGCAGATGCCGTGAGGCAGTGCATGCATCATATTGCTCTGCACGAATTCGATTACATCTTGATCTTATCTGGTGACCAGCTTTACCAGATGGATTTTCAGGAGATGTTAGAATTCCATATTGGTAGCGATGTCGGAGTTACTATTGCAACCATCCCGGTTAATGCACGTGATGCTTCAGATTTTGGTATTTTAAAGGCTGATGGAGAAAATATCATTACTTCCTTTATAGAAAAACCAAAATCAGGCTTAGAAAATTGGATTTCAGAAACGGGGGCTGAAATGCAAAAGTTTGGTAGAAACTATTTGGCATCAATGGGAATCTATGTTTTTAACAAAAAATTTCTTTACGATATTTTGGACAATAACCCAGAAGAAAAGGATTTTGGCAAGGAAATTTTACCGAGAGCAATTAATTCGAGCAGGGTATTGAGCTATCAGTACAAAGGATATTGGACAGATATCGGAACTATTTCCTCTTTCTTTGAAGCTAATCTAGGCTTAACAGATGAAATGCCAGAGTTTAATCTATTTGATAACGTTCATTCCATCTTTACAAGGCCGAGAATGCTTCCTCCATCAAAGATTACCAATACACTTTTGAATAAAACAGTAATTGCTGAAGGTTGTATCATCCATGCTGATAAGATCGAGCATTCCGTTTTGGGTATTAGGTCGAGAATTGGAAAAGATACCATAATCACAAATTCGTATGTGATGGGCGCAGACAGGTATCAGACTATTGATGAGATCAAAACAGAGACAGAAACTGGAGATTCTTTGATTGGAATTGGGGATAGGTGTTTCATTAACAATGCCATAATCGATAAAAATTGTAGAATTGGAAATGATGTTAAAATAAACGGGGGGAATCATCTAGCAGAAGGAGACTATCAAAACTACGCCGTAAGGGATGGAATTGTGGTCGTTAAAAAAGGCGCTGTAATCTTAGGTGGAACAGAAATTTAAGAAGGAATGAATACAATAGAAAACAAGCATCTATATAAAACAGGAATTATTGGAAACTGTGGGTTTATAGCCCATATTAACACAGATACCGATATCAGTTGGCTTTGCTGGCCGAGATTTGACAGCTCGTTTGTCTTTGGTAGCCTGTTGGATAAAAAAAGGGGTGGTGAGTTTTCTGTCCGTCCAGAGGGAGAATACCAAAGCAACCAATACTATATAGAAAATACAAATGTACTGAGGACCGAGATTTCGACAGCGGATGGAAAGTATAGGATAACGGATTTTGCACCGAGATTTAGAGACAATGGAAAATATTCCAAACCATTAATGTTAATCAGGAAAATTGAGCCTTTAGAAGGAAATCCTAGGATTAAGGTGAAGTGCAAGCCTGTATATGATTATGGTGAGCATGAGATGAAATCCATAGCAGGGAGCGACCAAATAGACTACTATGGCGGCGTGGGGGAAACAATGCAGCTTAGCACCAACGTTTCTTTAAACTATATTTTGGAAGAAAAGCATTTTGTGCTTAATGAAGCAAAATATATTGTTCTGACCTATGAACAAAAATTTGAAGGATCATTAGATAGTATTGTTGAGACTTTTTTGAGAGAGACCATCAACTATTGGCGGGTATGGATAAAACACTCATCAATAGCAGGGTTTCATCAACAATTTGTAATAAGGTCTGCACTGGTCTTAAAAATCCATCAGTATGAAGATACGGGTGCCATTATTGCAGCAAGTACAACTAGCTTGCCAGAATTCGTAGGGAGTGGCCGCAACTGGGATTACCGCTATTGCTGGTTGAGGGATTCTTTTTATGTACTAACTTCCCTAAGCCATATTGGACATTTTGAGGAAATGGAAAAATACTTCAATTACCTCTCGGATATTTCATTTGCCGATGATAAACGATACCAACCTCTCTATAGCATTACAGGTGAAAGAAACATAGCTGAGTTTGAACTAGAAAACTTGGAGGGCTACCTAGGGGAAAAACCAGTTAGAATTGGCAATCAAGCTTCCGAACATATACAGAACGACATCTACGGTCAGGTTCTTATCTCGATGTTACCGTTATATACTGATCATAGATTTGTGTTTTCTGAGCGCAGCGATTCGCTGAAATGGATCGATCATGTGCTTTCCAAAATAGAACGTACCATCGATGAAAAGGATGCCGGGATTTGGGAGTTCAGAAATATTGCCAACATCCATTGTTACAGTAACCTATTTCAATGGGCTGGTGCTCATGCGGCTTTAAAAATGGCCAAAACCATAAAGAATCAAGATTTTGTTGATAGAGCCTTGGTGTTGATAGACAAGGCGGCAGCACATATCGAAGCCTGCTATGATCCCGTTAGAAAAGTATATACAAATGCTGTAGGTAGTCCGCATTTAGATGCCAGTACCTTACAGCTCATTGTAATGAATTACTTGGATCCAACTTCACAAAAGGCGAAAGATCATTTAATTGGATTGGAAAAGGAGTTGAAAACCGAGGATGGCCTATTCTACCGCTATCTACATGCCGATGATTTCGGCAAGCCGAAAACAACATTCTTGATTTGTGCCTTTTGGTATGTAGAAGCACTGGCATGCGTTGGCAGGATTGATGATGCAATTAAAGAATTCGAAAATATTATCAAATATTGTAACCACTTAATGTTATTCAGTGAAGATGTGGATGCTAAAACGGGAAGCCAGTGGGGAAATTTTCCACAGGCCTACAGTCATGTTGGATTGATGAATGCGGCATATCGCATTGCAATTAGGCTAGATAGACCGATATTCTTATAGCCTCTAAGGCGCTCTCCGCCGTGCAGGAAAAATTTCTGCCGCTGTTGTTTTCTCAGTGATATTCGGCATCCTACCTCATGTAGGTTAATTTTACGATATAAACTATGAATAAACGATTAATTGTTGTTTCAAACCGTTTACCTTTAACAATCGAAAATACCGATCAAGGATTTTATACTCGACCATCTTCTGGCGGACTTATTTCTGCTGTAGATGCCTATCTCAATACAGCTGGAAAAGATGTTTTTTCAGAAAAGATCTGGGTGGGTATGCCAGGAAGCAGCGAAGAAGTTTGGGATGGACTTGACTTGGCCGAATCATCAACCTATCAATATCTACCAGTCTTTATTGATGATGAGACATACGATCAATATTATAACGGTTTTTCGAACTCGGTACTCTGGCCGCTGTTCCACTATTTCCCTTCTTTTGCGGAATATACCACATTATTCTTTGACGCCTACATCAAAGCAAATGAACAATTTTATGAAGTGTTGGTCGCTAGCATTAAACCAGATGATGTGATTTGGATCCATGACTATCATTTGTTACCACTGGCAGCAATGTTGAGAAAGAGATTTCCAAACTTAACGATCGGACTCTTTTTACATATACCTTTCCCTTCTTATGAACTGTTTAGAGTTATTCCCAAAAAGTGGCAGAAGGAAATTTTAAACGGTATGTTGGGCGCCGATCTAATTGGTTTTCATACGTCTGATTATGTTTCACATTTCCTAAAGACAGTTGAAATGACAATGAATATTGAGCGGAATGGTCAATACCTTGATTGGAAAAATAGACGCCTAAAGGTTGATGCATTTCCTATCAGTATTGATTTCGAGCTCTTCGACAGTGCCTTATCCAGCCCAGATGTACAACTGCTCCGAGAAAAATACCTGAGCATCAAAGGGGAGAAAAAAATGCTGTTTTCGGTTGATCGACTAGATTATACGAAAGGCATTTATAACAGGCTGGAAGCGTACGAAAAGTTTATTTTAGACAATCCCCAATATAAGGGGAATGTAGTGTTCGTACTCGTAGTAGTACCTTCAAGGGATACAATAGTGAAATATAACGAGCGTAAAAGAATAATAGATGAATATATTGGAAATATCAATAGTACACTTGGCGAGATTGGTTGGCAACCAATTATCTATCAATATGGACATCTAGAATTTAGTGAGCTTTTAGCACTTTATACTACATGTGATCTTGCCCTTATTACTCCATTAAGGGACGGAATGAACTTGGTTGCGAAAGAATTTGTAGCCAGTAGAAGCGACTTCCGAGGAGTATTGGTGCTCAGCGAAATGGCTGGTGCTGCTGCAGAGCTGTCGGAAACCTTATTAATCAATCCCAATGATAGGGACGAAATTGCCGAGGCGATTAAAAATGGACTTGAAATGGATGAAAGGGAACAAGAGACCAGGCTACGACAGATGCGAAGTCGAATAAAGCAATATGATGTCAGAGCTTGGGCCATCGACTACTTCTCTGAAATGGAGGCGGTGAAATCGCAACAGCTTAAGTTTGAGGTGAAATTTATGGACAGCTTTTTGAAAGCTAACCTACTTACTTCTTACGCAAACGCGAAGAAAAGGCTTATGTTGATTGATTATGATGGGACTTTAGTTCCATTTTCAAAAGAACCACAAATGGCTTTTCCCAGTGAAGGATTACTGAAGGTATTGAGTAGGGTTAGTGAGCTGGAAAATAATGACCTGTATATCATTAGTGGAAGAGATAGTGAGACACTAGGACAATGGTTAGGGACACTTAATATTGGTCTTATTGCCGAGCATGGAGCTAAGGTTCGCGAACCAAACGGGGATTGGAAGAGTGAAATCGGCATTGAAGCAAGTGAATGGCAGGATAAGATATACAAGATTATGGAACGATATGTTACTAAAAGTCCAAACTCTTTTATAGAAATGAAAGAATATTCTCTTGCTTGGCATTATAGAAAAGCCGATGGATTTTTATCTACCAAAAAAGCTGCGGATCTTTACGAAGAATTGTTAAGCCACACCTTGCATTTGCCCTTAGATGTTATTGATGGAAATAAAGTGATCGAAGTGAGGAACCACGGAATAAATAAAGGAAAAGCAGTAGAAACGAAACTTGCAGAACAGGATTACGATTTTATTTTATGTGTTGGGGACGATAAGACGGATGAGGATATGTTCGGGGTGCTTGCTAATGTTCCGCATGCGTATACGATAAAAGTTGGCCACCAGGCTTCCTTCGCGAAGTACAATTTGCACACGCCTTATCTTGTGGTAGACCTGCTCGAATCCATATGCCTATACCCTAAGAATGTTTAAAAGTGATTTAGATCAGCGGCCTCTTTTTGTAGAAAAAGAGTTTGGGTTGGATAGGCAAATTCGATCCCTTCCTTCTTAAAGGCTTGAAATATTTCGAGATACACTTCCTGTTGATTGTCCATATATATATTGTAATCGGCATCAAGTACATAATAAACGAATTCGAAATTAAGGCTAAAATCACCATAACCAGAGAAGTGCCCCCTGTCATATTGGAGCTTTGTTTTAGCATTGATAATTTCTCTTACCAATTCGGGTATTATGGATAGCTGTTGATGTGTAGATTGATACGTTACCCCTAGAGAGAATAGAATTCTTCGTCTTTCCATCCTCTTAAAATTATGGAGTCTAGAATTGGTAAGATCCGTATTTGAACAAATTAACTGTTCGCCACTTAGTGTTCTAATTCGTGTAGTCTTGATGCCAATATATTCTATTACACCATTTTTGTCGCCTACCACCACAAAATCGCCAATTTCGAAAGGCCGATCAAAGAAGATAACAAAATAACTGAAAAGATCGCCCAGAACGGTTTGAGCTGCTAACGCTATGGCTATACCGCCAACACCTAAACCTGCAATTAAGGTGGTTACGTTGTAGCCAAGGTTATCGATAAGAAATATACTGCCGAGTATCCAAATAATAACATTGGCGATTATAATTAAGCCTGCTGCTTGTTTTTCTTTGCCTTCACCATTTTCTTCGCGTTTGATAAAAGAATGTACAAACTTCCGAAAGGCAGAACTTACGATTTTTAAGATGTAGAAGGTGATGGTAACCAAATAGGCAACATGGATAACTTGATCTATTTTTTCATCAAATACTAACATTTTCAGTCCGAAGTACACAGAACTGATATACAGTAAGGGAATGCCGGCTGTTTCTAAGGTATTAATAATGAAGTCGTCCCAATTGGTCTGGGTATTTTGGGCCCACTTTTTTGCTTTTCTAAGCCCCCATTTTTTAAACAATTTTATAATAAGGCAGAGACCCGCACTGATTATAAATGCAAAACCCCATTGATATACTGAGTTATTCCAAATGATTTGATTTAGAATTTTGTCCATTTGAATGTCTTACCAAAAATTAAGAAACAAATTGATTTGCCGCAAAACTTATGGATACCAGCTCCTTTAGCCAGTGTGATTAGATTCGAAAAGAGAAAAAGTCGAAAGAGGCAATTTAGATCGAGACCGAATCGGACTCACAGATTGCAGTACGTAATGACTGATTTAGTGTAAAGATACAAAATTAACAATAGAAAAACTATTTATCAATATTGAAAAAGCTCAATCCTGCCATAATATCTTCCCTATTAGAATATTTCATGCCTATAAGTAGAACCCTAAACAGTAGGTTAATCTTCATTAACTAGATTTTGAATTGTTAAATTAGTTAATCTGTGAATGATAGTCCTCTTAAGTAGTAACTTAACAGAGTAGTTCTGGAATGCCATTCCTATGAGGTCACTTGTAAATCAAGATTTTCAAGAAAAATTATATCTTTTTTGAGAATAGCTCTTTTTTTTTAGTCTTCTCAGTTTTTATAAATATATCATTAAAAGGATAATCTTCCCTATCCACAACTTTAGTTTTGATTGCTCTATTAAAAATTGCCTTGAGCGGCTTTAAGTAATTCCCAATACTATTTTGTCTCAAACCTTATAAAATTAAGCTCTGAATGAACCATCCAATAAGGTATATAGCTTTTTTCTTCTAGTATCAATTATTATTTAACAATTACCCTAATTTTTAGATTATGGTCTTAGATGTGGATTGTGCAAACAGTTAATCAGAAATCTTTAAAAAATGAAAGCCTTACATTCCTTTAAGGCTTTCAGTCTGCTCCCTCTGCTGGGCTCGAACCAGCGACCCTCTGATTAATCCCATTAGGCGGAACTCTAAGGGAAACCTCTGGCACCACCTGGGTCCAACTTACTTCATCGGGACGTTTTGTCTAATATACATTTTCCCAGTGTAATTTTCTTTCCTCAATTGGTCCAAAAATTTAAGTTTGCTAGGCAAATTCGTAAAAAATAAGTTAGTCTATTGGATATCCTTTATTGATCCAGTCTACCCTGATATTGGTTGGAAGTTCAAGTACCTGCATATTGGTAAAATTCATCTGCTGAAGCATCTTGAATGCAGGTCTGATATTGGGACATTTATTCATCGGGCAACAGCCACAATAGAAAACGATCCTTTGGTTCCTAGGTTTGTTTTTTAAGCTTAATTTAAATTTCTCCAGATTTTTTGCTTCACTGGCCGCCCCAAAACTGACTGCACCTTTGATATTGGCAACTGGGCCAATATTATAAATTTGTATTTTTTCACCCTTTTTTATCATTGATACCAGTTGTTCAGCAGGCAGCAGTTGACCTGCCTTCCATGGATCATTCAGGGAAAGTATACTTCGGCCCTGGGCATAAGTAAATGTGCAGTTGGCAATGACCATTAAAGAGATAAGGCCCGCTTTTCTAAGCATCTTATTATTCATGTCTTTTTAGCTAAAATATTCGCATTAAATTTATAACACAAAAAGTGGCAAAACCTATGTAAATGCCTGTAACAACTTTATTTCATTTCTATACAACAGAATTTTCCCATCGTTTTCCAGTTGTTTGAGCAATCGTGATATCACTACCCTGGAGGTAGCCAGTTCATCGGCAATCAGGTAATGGGATACCTTAATCACACTCGAACCAAATAGTCGTTGTTTTTCTTTAAGATAGGCGATCAGTCGATCATCCAGCTTGTGGAAGGCTATACTTTCGATGGATTTGAGTAACTCTAAAAAACGCTCATTAAAACTACGCATAATGTAGTTTTTCCAGCTTGGATATTTACAGAGCCACTCATCCAATTTGACATGCGGGATGGCAATCAATTCAACATCATCCTCAGCTATGGCTTTTACCTCGCTTTTCCTAGCCTCCAAACAACAGCTATACGCCATAGAACAACTTTCATTACTCGACAAGTAATAAAGCAGTATCTCCTTGCCAAAATCATCTTTTCTGAGAACTTTCAGGGTTCCGCTAATTACAATAGGCATCATACGGACGTATTTGCCGTAGTCCATAATAACATCTCCCTCTTTAAAGTACTTCAATTCGCCATATTGCTTCAATTCTTGCAATAATCCGGGCTCAAAGTCAGTTCCAAAATTGTTAACCTTATCCATGCTTAGTTCGTGATCCAAATCAGATAGGTAAATATAGGTCAAATTCAGGTACGTTTATTCTTAACTCCCATAAAACCTAATAGCAATTCAAGGGGACAAAATTTAGTAAAGGCCGATTGCAGTAAATTTACACCTACAAAAACAGCCAGCCATAACCAGTTAATGTTAGCAAAATGTGCCAACAGTATGCTGGTTAAAACAAAAATTCCGGCAACAGCACGTACAATTCTCTCTTTCATGTTTATGATTTTTTGTAACTTGTTGATTTGTCTACCGGTACTATAAATGCCCTGACAGGAAAGTTTTCTTCAAGCTTTTTATTGTAATTGTTAATTAAATCTATCCCAACTTCTGCATTCGCATTGCTGGTAAAACTGAACAATAGCAAAGAGTCGAATTTTTCATCCCCACTGGCGAACCAATCTTCGAGAAGGTTGTTAGCAATATCCTCTTTAAACCCAGTAATGTCTGTTACGCTAAACACGCTGATGTTTGCCTGCTTGAATATTTTGGAGACATCATCCTGGTATTCTTTAAGGCAGGTCGTTATAAATAATTTCATGTTTCAGGTTTTAATTATTTCAAATCTTTTTTTCGCATCATTTTAAAATAGAGTAGGGGAACTACAACTAGTGTTAGGAAAGTTGAGGTAATTGTCCCACCCATTAAGGAGATGGCTAAACCCTGGAAAATCGGGTCAAACAGAATGATTACGGCTCCCAGTGCAACTGCACCAGCTGTTAACAGGATAGGAGTGGTTCTTACTGCACCAGCTTCGAGAATAGCTTGTTTCAGTGGTATGTCTTCTTTTAAACGGATATTGATAAAATCGATAAGCAATATGGAGTTTCGCACCATCACACCTGCCAATGCAATAAAACCGATCATTGAAGTTGCCGTGAAATACGCATGAAGCATCCAATGTCCTAATATGATACCGATCAATGATAAAGGGATCGCTGCTAACATCACCAGTGGTACGATGAAATTCTGAAACCATCCTACAATCAGTATATAAATCAGAAGGATTACTACAGCAAACGCAATTCCAAGATCTCTGAATACCTCGTAGGTAATTTGCCATTCTCCATCCCATTTCAGGCTATAATTGTCTTCAAGATCAGGCTGATGTGTATATTCCTCTTTTAACGAAAATCCCTTCGGAATGGTCACTTTTTTTAAGTTGTCAGAAACAGTAGAAATGGCATACGAAGGACTTTCCAATTCGCCGGCCATATCGGCCAGTACATAAACCACCTCTTTTTGGTTTTTACGATAAATGCTTTTGGGCTTGATCTGTCTGGTTATGGTCACCAAATCCTTTACCGGTACCACAACACCCAGCAGGCTTACTACTTTAAGATCAAGCAGGTCATTAATATTGGCTTTGTCTGCATCACTCAGTTGAAGCTTAATAGCCGTTTGATTATAGGCAAGCGGTTGCGAAATATTGCCT
>NZ_JBAZRL010000028.1:0-42557 GCF_041662865.1 Pedobacter sp. | reverse complement strand
AATCTGCAATTCGCCAGCTGGTTTACACTCGTTGGTTGCCATTTTAGAAACCGTTTTATTAATAGATAAACCAAAA
Organism: Pedobacter sp.; assembly: GCF_041662865.1. Taxonomy (GTDB): domain Bacteria; phylum Bacteroidota; class Bacteroidia; order Sphingobacteriales; family Sphingobacteriaceae; genus Pedobacter. The sequence goes on along the minus strand of NZ_JBAZRL010000028.1, from coordinate 42,481 downwards.
GAAATCGGTAAACCTATTTGTTTCAATACCGAATGACGTAGTTCTTGAGCAAATTTCATGCAACCGAAAAATCGATCCATACCCGTCATATCTATATAATGTTCGTCTATACTTGCTTTTTCTAAAAGAGGTACTTTTTCCTGAAGTAATTCTGTAATCTGATGGGAATACTTACTATAATCTTCCATACTGCCCTTTAAAAAAACTGCATGCGGGCAAAGTTGACGAGCCATACGACTAGGCATAGCCGAATGAACACCAAATTTACGAGCTTCATAACTACAAGAAGCCACTACTCCCCTGTCCGATAAACCTCCAATAATTATAGGCCTACCAATCAAGCTGCTGTTTTTAAGGATTTCTACAGACACAAAAAAAGCATCCTGATCCATGTGGATGATATGTTTATCGCTATATTCCATAAATTACTAACAAATATAATACTAATATTTTTAGTATTAAAAATAAATTATCAACTAATAATAATAGTAGCGGTATACTGATTTTGAAAGGATACAGTTAGTACATGTTAAAATGAAAAGCTTGAAAATAAGCAAGATCAACCTTTATAAAATTAGTTTAACTTGTCGTTAACTATCAATTAACTATATACAAGGACGCTTGCGCTAGATGAGCAGAAGACAATAGGTTATAACAAAAGACCTGAGCAAATATTCGCCCAGTTTTAATTAAGTTGTTTTCTTCAAAAACTTATCAGCTTAGCTATCGGCCGCCTTAATGAAACAGGTTGAGGATAATTCTTCACATACCCCGTTCGTAATATAAACTGCACCGAATCATTTAAACCGATAGATGCCCTTAGACCTTGACGAACAGATGGTTCTTCCAGTATTTAGGTCATTGGATGTATGGCGATATTTTTATCTCTTACTTTTAAAAATAAGCGTTGCATCCGTCTACCAGTTTCAATCAGGCTGGCAACAGAAGCATCCTTACTTGTTAGTAAAAACCAGCCCCCAGAAGAAGCGACCTGTTTTTCGACCTGATGAATATTTTGGTCCCGAAAGCTTTTGCCCATTACATTGGATTTACCATAGAAGTTTCTGACTATCCAACCCGAAATACCTTCAATTTCCATACTGCCTGTGGTAAGGCCATCTCGATAGGTTTCAGCATCGGTATTGGAAAACCTGATCCAGTTGGCCAGTTCTTTTTGCGCTGCATTGCGATAAGATTGAATCCTATTGGCTTCAATGGTTTGCTCGTTAAGATAGTGGTATGCTTTGGCCGTTCGCTGTATAAAGTGAACGTAATCGGGTTCATTATCAATAAGCAGATGGACATCATCTGCTTTTAGCCCTTCAGAAAGTATGTTTGATCGTACTGTACGGCGCTGTAAAATACTAGTGCTGTTATACCTAAACAAATTGCCCGATCTGATCAGTTTTACATCCATTACTTTTTCATCCTGATTGGTGTTGGCCATTAAACTAAATTCACACCTATAGCCTCTATTATGAGCGGCATATTCCAAGTTCTGAATAAATGCACCAATAGATAAAATCGTTTCCCTTTGCATCGGATCTACAGCAGGCAACCATTTGCGCTTATCATTACAGATAATCCAATGCAAAGGCTCAATATACTTAATTAACCAGGGTTGTGTGTTATGTCCACTTGGAGCTAAGGAGGAAAGATATAGGATATGCTGCTCATCTGCTGTTAGTTGTGTTTTAACTTGGCTATCAGACCCTATATCTGCCCTCACAAAATTACTTTTATCGCTGAAGCCATAATAAGTTGCACCTGCAATAATAATTGTTCCTCCAGTTAGGCCTAAAAACTCTTTTCTGTTCATGATGAAATTTGGTACAAATCTGATAGTTAATACGCTACTAACAAATGACAAGCAGCATAAGAAGGTTTGATTTCCATCACTTGAACAGCATTGATGAAATGATTAGTCTATCCCAAATTTTAAATCACCCCCTATTTTTCCCAGTATTGTTTTCTCTTACCGAATTTCAACTTCTTTATTGAGTTTAATGATAATAAAGAGGATGAGTGAACTTAACAGGGCGCCAAAATAACACCATACCGAAGTGAGGTATTGCCAATAGATCAATGCAGTAAATATGTAAGACCCTACAAGTACCCATCCCAACAGCCTGAGCTGTTTATGGCTAGAAAAAAATGGAGAAACGGCTGTTGCCAGCATATAGGGAATTCCACGCAGCAACATGCTTTGAAATGGAAATTGAAGGGCATACTGAATGTGGTGCTCTTGTATCTTGGCAGTGGCTTCGAAGTTTAACAGTGCGTAGCCCAAATAGGCGGCGGTAAGAATTCCAATGCCCAAAAAAACAAGTAGGAACTTTCTTCTGACCGGTTCTTTTTCAAAAAGCAAGATAGCCAGTGGAACTAGTATAGGCCATACTAACTGCGCAAAGCCCAAGAATAGATAAATTGCCCATGGGAGCCAATGGGCATAAGCCGGATCCGATAGGCCTAACCAAACCACTCCTTCTAGGCTCTGCTGTACCGCAAATAAAATAGGGATACTCGATAATACATATTGGGGAACAGTTTTCGACTTTACTACTGCAGCACTACCTACCAGTAACAGGCCAACACCTGCTACAAAACTTGCCGGAGCAGAAAAACACATCAGCTATTTTTTTTAATGCCTAAACGCTAAAGCAAGCACAAGGTAACTTAATTAAACTGTTTCAGTAGTATAATTAGATATATCTTATAAATTTGCGAAATAGGAAGAATTAGCAAAATGGAATATAGCATGAAAATCAGCGTAACTAAACCAATTATATTCCTGCTCATCACTTCCAAATAGCCTTTCTTACCGTACCTTTAGGCATTTTAATAATGAGTTTACAATTGGCACGCCCCAAACATAGGCAATGCATCAGCAGAGCGGCCTTCAAGTAAATAAATTTAAAAAGAAAACACTACATATCACATGCAAAATATTAAGGTTCGGGTAAAAATAATACCGCAAGTATGGGATACGTATCAACAATTTGTTGAAAGTGCCATTTTATCCCCTAGCTATTCCAAAACATCAGAATCAGAACACATCTCAGATACTGTATTTCTACATGCAATTACGTATGGCATACCGTTAGGCTTAGTGGTAATTCTCTTCGGATTAGTATTAAATGCCAGAATAGGCATCAGTCCAATGGCAATGTATGGCCTATTTTTTTATCTGTTTACTGTTAGTATATCCCTCATACGTCAGATAAACCTGCCTTTGCGAAAGTTCTTATCCTCAACACCTCTAGTAATCATCGGCACCCTCTCGTTTTTATATCAAGGCATAACTAGTTCTGGATTTATTTACCTATTACTCTTTAGTGTTTTTTATGCGTTGCAGGTAAATGGCAGGTACGCGTATTTTTCCATTTATCTTAACATGATGGTCTGCCTTTTCATTGCTTGTATCATTAAATTTCATATCAATAGTGGAGTCGGCAATGCGTTGAACTTGAAAATATGGTTAAAGCAAACGATCAATTTCCTTTTTCTTAATATTGTAACGGTGGTGATGATTCGTCAAACGATAAAAAGCTTGAATCGAATTATACAATCAAAAATAGTGATGGAAGAAAATTTGAAGCAGGAAATTCTTCAAAAAACAGCGCTACATAGTTCACTAGATGCTACAGAAGATCGATATAAAAAGTTATTCCACATGAGCCCTTGTGCACAGCTTATCTTTGATACTGAATCGAAGCGTTTTATAAAAATTAATCAAGCAGCCTGCGCCATTTATGGATATTCAGAATATGAATTTCTTAAGCTGAAATTATCCGATATACTCATTCCCGAAGATCATCAGGATTTGATAAAAAAGATGGCAGACGAAAGCTCTGCAGACTTAAAAACGCCGCTATATTACAAACACATAGGTAAGGGCACTATCATGCTTGATGCGGAAATTTTATGGGGTGATATAGATTTAAGGGGTTCAAGAGCTACTTTGCTTATTGTGAATGATGTGACCTTGCAAGTTGCACAGTTTGGCGCTATCTCTAGGCAAAATACGCTATTGAAAAAGATAGTACATATTCAATCTCATAGTATTAGGCAGCCACTTACAAAAATTATGTCTTTAACAGAACTGATTGCGGATGAGCATGCAACTGAAACAAACCAACTCCTATTCGACTATCTTTCCAAATCGGCCAAGGAATTAGATCTACTCATTCATGAAGTTATAAAAGAAAGTGAGCTGATCTTAAAAGATCTAGACACCTCTGTACCCCCAATTGGTTAAGTGTTCCAAAAGATCACTTAAATCCATTTTAAAAACCTAGTTTTCCAAACAGGATTGGTAATAGCCATTACAGAAAACCAAAATACAATACTTTAATAATTGAGCGAGCCTTTGCCCTAAAAAATGTATATTTAAAAACCATTCCGTATTACAACGATTTTCCGTTACAAATCTTAATTTTTTCTTACTGCTTACCGCGACACTATGGCGACCTTATAGCGACCTTACCGCGACTTATGTTCTGGAAGAGTTCTTGTTTAGTTCTGTATTAGTTTGGGTTGCGTGCTGGTTTTGGTGTATACTGGTATTCAAAATTGTACATTTAGTAGAACAAGACTCGGACTAAGTAGGACGTTGATAAAAAGAAGATAATTTGCAAACACAAATGAATGTCGATGATGGTTAACTAAAATATCTCCGCTCTGAGGCGAGCGTCCTACTTTTGGCTAAATTAATCAACCTACAACTATTAAACTAATTCGCTTAAACCAATAAGTTTAGCCTAAATAACAAACTACACCCAGTCTATGCCCTTCTTAAGGTAGTTTTGAGTAATTTCTTCTTCGCTATTAGCTATAATTTGAGGATTGTAATTCCATTTAGCAGTTGGTGGCAAGCTCATTAAAATACTTTCGATACGGCCATTGGTTTCTAATCCAAACTTAGTACCTGCATCATACACTAAATTAAATTCGGCATAGCGGCTTCTGCGTAAATACTGCCATTCTTTTTGTTGATCTGTATAAGAGGTATCACGATTGCGATCTATTAATTCGGTATAAACAGGTAAAAATGTATTGCCAACAGCTTCTGAAAAACTCAATATCGAAGCAAAATCTAAACCTGTATTTTCTGGTTTTAGTCTATCGTAAAAAATACCACCCACTCCCCTTGTTTCTTCACGATGTTTGATGAAAAAATAGTCATCGGCTGTTGCCTTAAATTTAGGATAAAAAGAAGCATCGAAGTTATCGCAGGTTTGTTTTAAGCGATGATGGAAAAAGCGAGCATCTGTAGGGATAACATAATGAGGTGTAAGATCTATACCACCACCAAACCAACGTGTTTGCTCATCCATTTCAAAATACCTGATATTCATGTGTATAATAGGCACAAATGGGTTTTCTGGGTGCATAACGATAGAAACGCCAGTTGCAAAGAAGTCATCACTATCAACTTTAAAAGCTTTTTTTACTGCTTCGGGAAGCTTACCATGTACTGCAGAAAAATTTACACCACCTTTCTCTATCACGTTCCCGTTTTGCATAATACGGGTTCTACCTCCACCGCCTCCATCACGTTGCCAAAGCTCTTCTTCAAATTTTGCTTTTCCGTCTGCCTGAACCAAACCTTCGCAAATGCTATCTTGTATATGCTGATACGCTGCCGCTACTTCGTCCCTAAACATGCTTATTGTTTTAAAGTTGGAATGTTTGAAAGTTGAAAATTAACGTTGCAAACATTTTTATATCTGACACAAAGTTAAGGCTATTACTAGCTAATGCTAACTGAAAGTTTAGATAGTACATTTTTTTGACATAACCTCGCCCTATTAAAGTTCCTGTGATTTGTTCTGTACTATGCTCTCTCTGTCCTTTAGAATACTGTGTGGACGCAAATATTTAGTTTGTTTGTGCGCTATGCCGCAGGGCATCAAACTTTTGAAGCATCAAAAGTATGCAAAAATGCTTATCAATACCCTGATGTGCCTTTTCACATATTCCCACCCACACATCAAAAAAACAGCTTCACATCGTTTTGTTAGTTAGTTGTGAATGAAAGTATTTGCAAAATTGAGCACAAAACCACTACGTTTAAGGTTCGGAAGTGGTAATTGTTCTTTTGTACTACTGTTTTTTTGATTTGGCTGGCACTGGGTATTGACAATCGCTCTTGGCTCAGGGCAATGTTTTTTTGAATGGAACCTTGTAAATAGCCGAAGAAAGATGTTTAAAAAGATTACCCACACAGTAACCTTAAGGGGCGGGAATTAAATGTTGAGCTTAAACTTCTACGTAATCTAACTCTTTATGAAAGGTCTCCTTTAACTGACTTAAAGCTACCAATGCGATAATTACACAGGTAAAACCGACAATTAGTGCGCTTTGCAAAATCCCAACTTCGCCTTTTAAAAATTGAAAAGAAAGTGTAACCGCAATTACAGATCCGCGAATAAAATTGGGCACAGTTGTAGTTACTGTAGATCTTAAATTCGTGCCAAATTGTTCTGAAGCAATAGTGACAAAGGTGGCCCAATAACCAGATGCAAAGCCCAAAAATAAGCTTAACCAAATGAATGTTTCAGGACTTAGTCCTTTAGCATTTAAATACACAACAATTGCAACCGCTGTTAATAGCAAAAATATCAGCATTACTTTTTTACGTGATTTTAATAGTTGACATAAAAATCCAGCTACCACATCGCCTGTTGCAATACCGATGTAGCAATACATTACACCTTTTCCAGCATTTAAAATGCCTGTGGCACCTAATGCTTTACCAAATTCTGGAGAAAAAGTAATTAATACACCTACCACAAACCAAAGTGGTAAACCTATTAAAATACAGCATACATATTTTTTAAAACGACTAGCATTGTTAAAGAGCATCCACATATTACCTCGTTGCACAGTTGTTTCTTTTACATCCTTAAATAAACCAGATTCTGCTAAACCTACACGTAAAAACAATAATAATAAACCCATGCCACCCCCAATAAAGTAGCTAGTTTGCCAGGTGTAATGTCCGCCGATTAATGCAGCAGCAACAGCACCAAATAAACCAACTCCCGCAACAATCATGGTACCGTAACCCCTATTTTCTTTCCCCATGCTTTCGGTCACTAAGGTAATTCCTGCACCTAATTCGCCAGCTAAACCTACACCAGCTATAAAACGAATAATGGTATAGGCTGTTACAGAACTTACAAATCCGTTAGCAATATTAGCAAGTGAATACAATATAATAGAGCCAAATAATACACTTAATCGCCCTTTTTTATCGCCTAAAATACCCCAAAGAATACCACCAATCAGCATTCCAAACATTTGACTATTTATAATAGTAGCACCAATGCTTAGCATATCATCATCGGCTACGCCTAAATCTTTTAGACTTTTAACCCTAACTACCGAAAAAAGGATAAGGTCGTAAATGTCAACAAAATAACCTAGTGCGGCTACGATAACAATGAGGGTAATGTTTCGCTTATTTGAGGCGTTCATATAATACAGTTTGGAGCGATTAAACTACAAAAAATTATATAGAATTAAAAAGCCCTTCCTATAAAATAGAAAAGGCTTTAAAAATTAATTATTTAAAACGAAAAGCTTATTTTGGCATTAAAACACCATCAATAACATAGGTTACGCCATTGCTAGAAATTACATCTGCAATGGTAATGTTAGCGCCATTCACCATCCATTTACCATCTTTTGTAGTAATTTTAAGTTTCTGACCTTGAACAGTTGTTAATTCCATTCCATCTTTTAAATCGGATGATTTTAATGCTCCAGGAACTACATGATACGTAAGAATTTTAGTTAAATCAGCTTTCATAGCTGGTTTCATTAAATCATTTAAAGTAGCTGCAGGTACTTTAGCAAATGCTTCATTAGTTGGGGCAAATACTGTAAAAGGACCAGCCCCACTTAAAGTTTCTACTAATCCCGCTTGTTTAACAGCAGCAACCAATGTGGTATGATCGTTAGAACCCATTGCATTTTCTACAATGTTTTTAGAAGGAACCATCATTGCTCCACCTACTTCTACACCAGCTTCAGTACTCATAGTAGTATCAGCCATGGTAGTATCCATTGCGGTACTATCTGCCATTGAAGAACCTGTTTTAGTAGAATTACAAGCAGTTGCCATAGCTAAAAATGCTACACCCATTGCTACGCTTAAGAATTGCTTTTTCATAAAATTTTATTTTTGTTTTTAAGTTGTTGTTACCCTACTTACGAAACAAATCACTGAATGGTTTTTAACTTTATTAAATTTAAATATTGTGCATATTCTTCTTTCCAAAAAACTGAATAAAGCTTAAGCTTTACTCTTTGAGCAATGTTAATTAGAACAGCACAAGCATCTATATTTAGTATTATACCAAAGAGCGTGGCCTGAAAGAACGGCGAGCCAAGTGTAGGCCTAAGGGCGGAAGCATCGTTCTTTCTTGATCTGTTGTTTCTTTTCTATCAAGAGAAAAGAAAGAGCCCCTCAGTGGCGGCAAACTGAGGCAAGACCCCGTGTTGGAAAACCAATAACAGTAAAAAATCGCATCGGTATGCTTTTCACAAATTAAAAAATAATAATTAGAGGTTATGAAAAATCAATTTAACTATCGTGATGTATTTTTAATTTATCCAATAATTCTGGCGATATATTTTCAGCATACGCACCATAAGCATCAATTAAAACACCTTTTAAATTGCCAACTGGCGATGAAATCGCATAAATAACTGCACTGTCTCCAGGATCAGTCATGCCTTCGAAGCGATAAAATTCATCAATTTCAAATTCTTCTGGCATTAATTGAAGATCTAATGATTTACATTCAATGCAATCTTGGGCTAATGTAAAATCATATTCGTAGCCTCTTTTCTCTAAATCGGCAACTGCAGCGGTAAGTGTGTCATAAATATGCATAACACCAATTTACTACTATTTTTTAATAACGCCTATTAAAATAAATAACCCTTAACAATACGTCTATTATTAAGGGTTTACATTTACTTAAACATAGGTAGCCTAATGTTTTTTTCACGTAAATATGCTCACCATCCAGTGAGTGTAATTAATTAACTATTACGCTAACACGTTGGTAATTAAAATGTTTTACCCAAATCAATGAATATTCTTAAAGGTTTTACTTTTTATTATTCTACTATCATATACCTGAATACCTAGAATAAACTTTTAAAGCTCAATTCTATTTCTGATATTTAAGCATCATGATAGTTTCGGAAAAAACCCTTAAATGGGCTATGTGTTTATATCCTCCTTTATTATTTCAACGCATTTGGGTTAAGAAATTTCATCCTGATTTTAGAGGCGTCGATGTTAAAATTAGCAACAGCTTTTTAAACAGAAACTACAATGGTTCTATATTTGGTGGCTCAATTTATGCAGCAACAGACCCATTTTATGCTATTTTATTTGACCAACTTATGCAAAGGAGGGGTTTTAAAGTGCGAGTTTGGTTAAAAAGTGCATCCATCCAATACCTTAAACCAGGTTTAACAAGTTTGTATTTCACCTTAAAAGTTACTGATGAAATGATTGCCGAGGCTGAAGCATCTTTAACAGAAACTGGAAAATTTGTGAAATCGTACCCGATGGAATTATTTAATAAACAAGGCGAATTGTGTGCTACGGTAATGAATGAGATTTATTTGCGAAATAAATTTCCAGGAGAAAAACAGAGAGTTGCTATATAATTTAATGCTGAGCCATGAACATCAAAAGATTAATCCTAGAAGGCGAAAATGTGAGCTTGGACTTTAAAAAAACCATTAGCAACAACGAAAAAATTGCCAAAACACTGGTTGCATTTGCAAATAACAGAGGTGGTAAGTTATTAATTGGCGTGGCCGATGATGGCAGTATTAAAGGTGTAAAATCTGAAGATGAAGAAAAGTACATGATTACTAAATCGGCACATTTATTTTGCAAACCAGCCATAGAACCAAAGTTTGAAGAAATTTATGTAGATGACAAACTTGTTTTGGTAGTTGATATTCCTAAAAGCGATACCAAGCCACATTACGCATTAGATGATAACAAAAAATGGTGGGTATATTTTAGAGTTAAAGACAAAAGTGTATTGGCTAGTAAAATTATTGTTGATGTTTTGAAAGAGGGTAATCATGAGAATGGACAACTCCTCTCTTATTCAGAACATGAAAAAAAATTATTGAGTTACTTAGCAGAGCATGGTCGAATTACGTTAAAAGAATACAGCAAACTTACCCGCAGCGCTTATAAAAAAGCTCAAAAAATTATCGTTAGTCTAATTCTTACCGGTGTAATTTTACCACATACCTCAGAAAAAGAAGAATACTTTACAGCAGCAGATATAAAATAATTGAGTTTATTTTTATCATTCGACAAGTTCAGGATGACAAATAGAAATAAAAATGCGAATTTGCAAACCTTATGCTTAAAGCGCTCTACACTAAATACAAACCGTACTACAAAGAAAATCTTATTCTTGCTACTCCAATTGTAGTTTCACAAATTGGCCACATGGCCGTACATATTGCCGATAGTGTAATTGTCGGGCAGTTTGCGGGTACCGTTCAATTAGCTGCTGTATCTTTAGTAAATAGCCTTTTTACTATCATTATGGTGTTAGGCCTTGGCTTATCTTATGGTTTAACCCCATTAATCGCCAAACAAAACGGCAGTAAAAATTATAGTGAATGTGGTCGACTACTTTCTAATAGCTTATTAATAAATATCGTATCAGGTATTATCCTCTATCTATTATTGCATTTTGGAACCCTATCTATCATTGGTCATTTAGGACAATCACCAGAAGTTGTGGCTTATGCTAAACCCTATTTAGGTCTGCTCGCTTTTTCAATTATCCCTTTAATGGTGTTTCAAACCTTTAAACAGTTTGCAGAGGGATTAGGGTTTACTATGCAAGCCATGATGATCTCGATTTTCGGAAACATTTTAAACATTATACTCGGAATTATTTTTGTGAAGGGAATGTTTGGTATTGAACCAATGGGCGTTAAAGGCGTCGGTTTAAGTACATTAATTGATCGTACGTTAATGGCTTTGGTGATGGGTATTTATGTGATGAGATCCAAGAACTTTAAAGTTTACCTTGAGCATTTTAAACTGTATGCCATTGATAAAATTAGAAGTGTTCAAATTATTAAAATTGGGGCTCCTGTAGCCATGCAATATATTTTTGAAATTAGTGCATTTAGTGGTGCTGCCATCATTATTGGCACCATCGGTGCTGCGCCTCAAGCTGCTCATCAAATTGCAATTACATTGGCCGCGTTAACCTATATGGTAGCAAGTGGTATTGCTTCTGCTGCCACCATAAAAACAGGTAATTATTTAGGGCAAAAGAATTTCACAGATCTTCGTCGCTCTGCAATAGCAAGTTATCATGTAGTAATAGCATTTATGAGTTGTACAGCACTCCTATTTATTCTGGCCAATTCTCTTTTACCCTATTTATATACAAGCGATTTGAAAGTGATTGAAATTGCTGCACAATTATTGATTATAGCAGGCTTTTTTCAATTATTTGATGGCACACAAGTAGTCGGTTTAGGTGTTTTACGTGGTATTGGCGATGTAAATATGCCAACCTTTATCACATTTTTATCCTATTGGATTATTGGTATTCCATTAGGTTATTTATTGGGTTTTCATTTTGGTATGGGTGTAAGAGGCATTTGGTATGGTTTAACTTTTGGACTTTTAACGGCTTCAATTTTACTTTTCTTCCGATTTCAACATAGAACAAGATTATTAATTCAAACTTCATTAAATTAATTAAATTTGTATTTATATTTATATACATGAAAAAACGCATCTTAGTTGTTGAAAGCAATAAGGATATTTTAGAATTGATTTCAATAGTATTGGACGAAGCTGGATATGAATCTAGCCTTTATGCTAATGAAATAGATATATTCGAGCACATTACGAAATTTAAACCCCATGCTATTTTACTCGACATTGTTAGACCAACGGTACAAGGGACTGAACTTTGTCGCCAGATAAAAGCAGCTGAAGGAACCAGTCATATTCCAGTGATTGTATTATCAACCCACCCTCAAATAGAACGAGTAAAAGAAGTTTGTGCAGACGAAGTGGTACCAAAACCATTTGATATTGATACCTTATTAGAAACTTTGATAGATCAATTAGGCAGTACTAATTAATTTTTCCTAAAAGTTATTATCTCAAGTCTTTACATTTCAGCATTTTAAATTCGCATAGCTTTTAAGAGTATGCCAAACATTAGGTATGTGTTGTTGTTAGTCATTTTAGTACTAATAATATTCAAATGGTCGCCTTGGTATTACCTATCAATACATCAAATTCTAAAAAGCAATTACTTCATGAAGTAAACTCTTTGGAAACCATTCTAGTGAATGGCATTAAAACAGGTGATAAAAAAGCTATAAGTCAGTTGTATAAAATGTATTCTTCTTCCCTAATGGGGATAATTACTCGAATTGTGAAATTTGATGAGATAGCGGAAGATATTCTACAAGATACTTTTATTAAAATTTGGAAATCTATTGAACAATACGATGCTTCAAAAGGAAGATTATTTACCTGGATGGCAAATTTGGCTAAAAATACTGCTATTGATCATTTAAGAAGTAAGTATTGTTCAAATTTAGAGAAGACAGATGATCTAAATGAAATTCCTACACTTATACTTGATAAACAGAGTAATAATCAGTTTAACCCAGAAATAATTGGTTTAAAACAATTAATCCAAAACTTAAAACCCGATCAAAAGAATATTCTCGATTTGATTTATTTTGAAGGGTATACCCATGTAGAAGTCGCAGAAAGGTTAAATCTTCCTTTAGGTACAGTAAAAACTAAAATTAGACAATCTATATTAACGTTAAGGAAGTTCTTTAACGTGACAAAACCAATCATTAAATCGTTAAGGATTAGTTAAACATGTTCTTCATCATGTTTGTTAGGCTTTATTTCTCGCTGATTAAGCTCGTTTTCTAATTCCTTTTGGTCTTTTTTATTACGTTTAATGATAAAATAAACAAAGGCCAAAACCGCCACAATTACAATAGCTATGATTATAGTATTTACTTTCATCGTTAAAAAGATTAGACTTCTATTAAATCAAAAATACAATTAATTTGTTTCGTTAAAATTAACTAAATGTTAAGTGTTGGGTGTAGGGAAAAGTGTAGGCTGATAATTATTGTACTTTATTTTGGGTTTAATTTCGCCAAAATTAGAGAAGGAAACACCTAGCAATCTAATTTTTCTATCGCCTAATTCTAAATGATCCAATAATGTTTTAACGGTTTCTAATACCTGATCTAATTCTGTAATTGGGTTGGTAAAGGACATACTTCTTGTTATGATTTTGAAATCTCCGAACTTAACTTTTAATGTTAGGGTTCGGCCATATATTTCATAATGTTGTACCCGTTTAAAAGCAGACTTAGCAATTTGCACTAACCAATCAGTAAGCTCTTCCCCCTTGTCTAAATCGTAAGAAAAGGTATCTTCTGCACTTATAGACTTGGTTTCTTGGTGTGGCTGTACCTGTCTATTATCTATGCCCCTTACTATGTTATAGAAGAATTTCCCTGTTTTACCAAATAGCTGTACCAAGCGTTGTTCGGTTAATTGTTTTAAGTCTGCACCAGTGTGTAAACCTTGCCTTTTCATTTTCTCAGCAGTAACTTTACCAACCCCAAAAAACTTTTCAACAGGCAATTGTTCCATAAATTTCTCTAGCCGAGAAGGTCCAATGAATGTTAAACCATCAGGTTTATTCATATCAGAAGCAATTTTAGCAGCAAACTTGTTAATCGAAACTCCAGCAGATGCGGTTAACTGTAATTCGTCCTTAATAGCTTGTTTAATTTGTTCGGCAATGCTTATCGCAGATCCGATGTTTAGTTTATCTTCAGTGACATCTAAATACGCTTCATCTAGTGAAAGAGGTTCGATTAAATCGGTATAGCGACTAAATATTTCTCGTATTCTTTGAGAAACTTCCTTATAAGCCGCAAATCTTGGTCTTACAAATATGGCATATGGACAAAGTTGTTGTGCTTTTTTAGCTGTCATTGCAGAGCGGATCCCAAATTTGCGAGCTTCATAACTTGCAGTTGCCACCACTCCACCTCTACCTTCAGGTGACCCACCTACAACCAAAGGTTTACCTCTATATTCTGGAAAATCTCGCTGTTCTACCGACGCATAAAAGGCATCCATATCAATATGGATAATTTTACGAATCAAATTTCCACTTTCATGTTCCATGATTACTGCAAAACATACTGTTGGTACGCCCTATCTCCCCAAAACTGATAATCTTTATCTTGATACTTTGTACCATTAAATAGTAAACGGATAAAACCATTCTTTTCCACCAATACAGTATGATAAATTTTACCCTCTGGGTTTTTAATCAAAGAGAAATCGATGAGATGATTCAGATTATACCAATTCATCCGATCTGCCAAATCGTATTTCTTTAAGTTAAATTTGGTTTGCAAATCTTTAGCCATTAATTGGCTCCTATACCATGTTCCGCCAGTTGGCGATACCAGCGGTTTGCCATTATAAACCACCACGCTATCGTTGTATGCCATAACTTGCAAAGATTTATTCCTTGTTTTTAGCCAATTTGTAAGCTTCTCTTGATGCTTTTCCGTTTCGTAGCCATACGTTGCATCCAAAAAGCCAATGCGTTCTATAAAAGTTGGTATTTGAACTTGTGAATTGATATAACCAAAAATTAAACTTCCTCCTCCACTATGGCTACTTAATGTAATTTTAGGTTTATACTCTTTATAACGTTTTGCTAAACCATTAACCAGTTCACCTATTTGCTGATCTCCAGTTAAAAACTTCCTTCGCCAACCTGGCCAACTTTTTAATTCATTTTCTAAGTAAACAACAATGTAATTTGTGTTTCGATCTGCATTACGAATAAATGCAGTTTGGGCACCAATATGTTGGATATCAAAATGCCAATCATCACCATTGGTTAATTTTTTACCAAAAGTTTGCGCAGTAGTATTTCCGTTTGGTAAAGCAAATAAGATAAGTTTAGTGGGTTTTTTGGGATTTAACTGTGCGGGTTCATCAAATGTTAAAGTAATACCGCTGTCAATATTTACCTTCTTTAAGGAGAAGAAATATTCTTTAAAAGTAGCTTGAGCTTTTAAATCTGCTTTAAAAACAAATAAGCATAAGATTAGTAGATAGTACCTCATGCTAACAAATTTACAATAACTTCTTATTGTTTTTTAGCAGTTCTCCCTAAATTTACAACGGCTCCAACACTAAATACAGAATTGCCCGCATTTAAGAACTTGCGGTTTTTTAAACCAAAATTGCTTCCGCTAGTGTATTGTAATTGTACTTCATCGCTTAAAATCATTCGAGTAAAGAAAACTGGCTCTAAAAAGATATTATCTTCATTGGCTTGTTGTATGTTATTTCTGAAAAAATCATTGGTCTTAACGAAGCTCATACGCAACGCCGTACCAAAGTTTAATCCAAAGTTCACACCAAATAGGCGGAGGTTATCTCTCTTTTTAGAGCTATAATTCACCTGAATAAACTTCTTATCATATTTTGCTTTCTGATGATCTATACTGATTAGATTTTTGTTATCATCAAATTGTCTGAACAACCTATCGCTTTTACCACTACCAATACCTCCATAAATCTCTAATATTCGGTTTTTATTTGGTCCGAAAGTATTGAAATACCCTCCGCCAAACTCTACCATTTTATGTTTAATGTCTTTTTTGGTGCTTTCGTTGTTCATATAAGCACCGTTAGCCAGTATGGCAAAATGGTTGCTTACGGCGTAAGCCGAATTAAAATTAGCATTTCCTTTTAGTGAAATATGTGCACCAGCAGCAATTTCGCCTTGTGTGGTTAGCATAGGCGTATTAGGTACACTTGGTATGTAAATAGAAGAACAGCTGCTTAAAAAAAGAATAAGCAACACGGGGGTAAATCGTGAATATGTAATCATAGATGTAGTAATAACAGCTTTTAGATAGCAATTATTATACTAGCTGGTAAATTTTAGCACATCCATCATTCTATTAAACTCATCGTGAAGTGTTGCTTTTAACTGAATTCTTTGTGTGGTTACTGGGTGACTAAAGCTAAGTTCTGATGCATGAAGTAGCATAGTTGTCATTTCGAATTGTGTGGCAAAAAATCCATTCTGTTTATTGCAACCATGTTTTCTATCACCAATAATGGGATGAAAGATATGTGCAAAGTGCTTACGAAGCTGATGCATTCTCCCTGTTGTTGGTGTGGCTTCAACTAAAGAATAACGTGAGGTTGGGTGCTTACCAAAAGGAACTTCGATTTCCGCTCGTTGCAAAGTAACAAATGAAGTAAATGCTTCTTGTAATGTTCCATTTTCCTTTTTTAAGGGATAATCAATATCCAATTGGTCTGGTGCATAACCGCGTAAAATGGCTAGGTATTTCTTTTCGACTAAACTTTCTTGAAATTGTTTTTGCATAGCAATTTCTACTTCCTTGGTAAATGCAAAAAGTAAAAGTCCACTTGTTTTTCTATCTAAACGATGTACTGGATTAACATGCTGACCTATTTGATCGCGTAAAAGTTGTAAGGCAAATTCTGTTGCATCATTTGCTATTTTCGAACGGTGTACGAGTAATCCATGGGGTTTGTTAATGGCAATTAAATATTCATCTTGATAGATAATTTCTAGCATGTAGCGAAGGTAAGAATTTAATAAAATAAATCTCTCGCTACGCGGAAGGTATTGCAATGTGCATCTACAATGGTTTTAATATTAGGAGAATAGCCTCCCCCCATACTTACTTGAACAGGAACTTGATGCTGTATACAGGCTTCAAAAACTAATACATCGCGTTGCTTACATGCATTTTTACTGAGGGCTAGTTTACCTAAACTATCTGTTGCTAATACATCTACTCCGGCCAAATAGAATACAAAATCTGGTTGCTGTTTTTTAAATACATAAACCAAAGCTTCTTTCAATTTACTTAAAAAAGTTTCATCATCTGTACCATCTTCTAATGGAATATCTAAATCTGATTGTTCTTTTCTGAAGGGAAAGTTTTTAGCGCCATGCATCGAAAATGTAAAAACGCGTTGTTCATTTTGAAATATTTCTGCAGTTCCATTACCCTGATGAACATCTAAATCTATAATTAAGATTCTATTACTTAAATTATTTGTTAACAAATAGTTAGACGCAATAGCTTGATCGTTTAGTAAACAAAATCCCTCCCCCCAATTGCTACCTGCATGATGTGTTCCGCCAGCCACATTAAAAGCTACTCCGTTCTGTTGGGCAAACAAAGCTCCATCAATTGTTCCTTGTGCAATTCTAATTTCACGCTCTACTAACTTTGCGTTTAAAGGAAAGCCTATCCTACGTTGTTCTTTAGCTGGCAAAGTGAGGTTTTTGAGTTGTAACCAATAGTCTTTATCGTGTGTGGTTAAAATGTTTTCTTCCAGTGTTGGCTCTGGTGCAAATAAGTTTTCTTGTTGAATAGTGCCCTCATGAAGTAATTGAGCTGGTATTAATTCGTATTTGAGCATCGGAAACCGATGCCCTTCCGGTAAGGGATGTGCGTGTATGGGATTATAGGAGATTTTTAACATGCTTCTGAAAAATCAACTCAATATCTCTCTAACGTGTTTTTCAATGTTATTGCAAATTTCATCTACTGGTAAATCATTTGCGTCCTGATTAAATGGGTTTTCTATTTCTTCAGCTATTAACTCCAAACTCGCTAATACATAGAGAATAAAAGGCACAATTGGCACCACGAAATAACCTAAACTAAATACCCAACCAATAGGTAATGTTAACACGTAAATGAAAATGAATTTCTTGATAAAAGCACTATATGAATACGGGATTGGCGTATTTCTAATCCGTTCACAACCACCACAAATATCTGTAAACTGACTTGCATCCGTATTTAAGGTAATGAGTTGTTCTTGAGAGATTTTATTCGATTTTTGTAAAGCATATATTCTGCTTACCATACTTGTAGCAACTTGATTAGGAATGTGTTTACCACCATCAATCTCTATTAAAAAACTATCCTTTCCGAAATACTGTTTCTCCCTTAAATGTTCTTTTAAGGCAAATGCATATTTTGGAATGGCGTATTTAAAAAATTCAACGTCTTCTTGATCTAAGTTTAATGCTTTGATTTTGATAGCTAAATTTCTACTTACATTGGTTAATGCACCTAACAATTTTCTTCCGTCCCACCATCTATCGTATGAAGTATTAGTTCTAAAAACCAATAGCATGGAAATGACAAAACCTAAAAGGCTATGCATCATCCCTACATTCTTGATATAAGTAGTTTCCGCTAGTTTTAAATAATTAAGTTCTAGATACGCTAAACCAGCAGAGAAAGCTGCTACACTCAGCATTAAAGGCCATAATTTTCTAAATGTATCTGCTTTGTGAATGTGGAAGATGAAACTCATCCATTCCTTGGGATTGTAATTTATCATTTTATGGATTGGCTAATGGTTAATAACAACTCTCCAATTTTGTACACATCTTCAAAACTATTATACATAGGTACAGGACTTAAACGTATTACATTTGGTTCACGCCAATCGCCAAGCACATTGTGAGCAACTAATTCGTCAAATATTTTCTTTCCTTTTGCCTTTGCAATGATAGAAACCTGCGCCCCTCTGTCATCTTCTGTTTGAGGCGTTATTATTTTATACTGCTCCTCTCCTAACTTCTCATTTACCTGATTTATAATAAAAAATAAATAAGCAGATAAAGTTTTACTTTTTGTCCTTAGGCTATCCATAAAGCCTACTTTTTCGAATAATTGTAACGATGCATGGTATAAAGCCATTGGCATTACTTGTGTACAACTTACCTGCCAACCGTCGGCTCCAGCTTCTGGAATAAACCCTTTTTCCATTTTAAAACGTTGTTCTTCGTTATAACCCCACCATCCCGCAAAGCGATTTATAGGTGTATTGAAATGTTTTTCATGAACAAAGATTCCGCTTATCCCACCGGGCCCAGCATTTTGATATTTGTACGAACACCAGCATGCAAAGTCAACATCCCAATCGTGTAAGTGTAAAGGTACATTTCCAGCAGCGTGAGCTAAATCGAAGCCTACTAGTGCACCAATTTCATGTCCTGCTTTAGTAATTGCCGGCATATCAAACCACTGACCTGTAAAATAATTAACCCCCCCGAACAATACTAAGGCTATTTCCTCTCCATTATCTTCTATTGCTTTAATAATATTTTCGGTTTTTAGCGTGTATTCTCCTTCAGCTGGCTTTACTTCAATTATAGCATCCTTTGGATCGAATCCATGAAAACGCACCTGGCTTTCTATTGCATATTGATCTGATGGAAATGCACCAGCTTCCATGATTATTTTAAAACGTTTCGCCTTTGGCTGATAAAAGCTAACCATCAATAAATGAAGATTGACAGTTAACGTATTCATTGGACAAACTTCAATTGGTTTTGCACCAACTAGTGGTGCCATCATTTTTTTGAGCTCTTTATGATAAAACATCCACGGGGAATTTCCATCGAACCAACCTTCAACTGCTAAGTTTTGCCAGTTGTTTAATTGAACTTCTAAAACTTCACGTGCTACTTTAGGTTGTAATCCTAACGAATTACCGCACAAATAGATAAATGGTTTCTCATTTTGTTGAGGAAATAGATATTCATTACGCATTTCTCTGAGTGGATCTTGCTGATCTAAGGCTTGAGCAAAGGCTAAGTTATTCTCGAAATTCATGCTTCAATATTAACAAAAAAAAGCCTAACCATAAGGCTAGACTTTTTAATAACATCTTATTAATTACTAAAACTTTATCTTCTCGTGTTCTCCTAAATCAGGAGTATCGCCAGTTACAATTGCCTTTAACATATGAAATGCAACCACCATTTTGCTAGAACTTGAATCCCAATATTCAGCAACATTTGGGGTAACTTTAATTAAGATTAGGTTAGGGTCATCCGCTCCTTCTGGAAACCAAGCTTTAATAAATGGAGAAAAGTAAGCTTCTTTTCTGGCTTGATCGTCTACTAGCTCTGCTTTACCATTTACGTAGATATATGTATTGCTTGATGGTTCACTATAACCCAAATTAACTTCATTATCTCTTGAGATTTCTTTAGACTTTGGAGAATATTCATTTGTGAAAAACCAAATACTTCCATCTTCTTCAATTTTTGCTGTTCCCATTGGGCGACTATGAAATCCATCATTAGTGATGGTATTAAACATACAAATTCTAACTTTTTCTGCCATTTCTTTAAGTATGGCTATATTTTTTTCATTTTTCATGCTGATGTTTTTATTAATAAACATCAACTAAAATGAAATGGTTTTATTTTACTTAAGAATTCGGTTTACTCACAAACTTATTGCCCTTTATATAAAAGCGCCAAGGTAATAAGGCATGGTCTTCGGCATAATCTACACCAACTCGCGGTGAAGCTACTATTTGCTCTTCTTTAAAATGAACGCCGTTGTCTTCAATCCAAACTTCATCACCGAGTAAATCTTTACCATTTAGGTTTTTGTCAATCCCTAATGCTTTAGCTAATGCACCTGGACCAGCAGTAATTCTGGACTCCAATTTTTGCATATTTCTACGTTCCAGCATAGTTGAAAGTCCTTCTATAGGCTCAATACCGCGAATTAAAACCGCATTTGGATTGTTTTTAGTGTTGGTGACAACATTAAATAAATGATGAATACCATAACACAGATAAACATAAGAAACACCACCTGCTTCATACATAGTTGAAGTTCGCGGTGTAAAACGACCATTGTAGGCATGGGAAGCTTTATCTATAATTCCATTGTAAGCTTCTGTCTCCACTATTGTTCCACCAGTTAATTTACCATCAATTAAAGTAAATAATTGTTTTCCTAAAAGCTGAACAGCGAGATTGATTACATCTTCCTGTTGGTAAAAAGAATAAGGTAATTTAGGCATGTATTAAATTAACAATTTGATTTAAGTATTTAGCGTCAATCTCATCAAAATGAGCAAGATATTCACTATCCACATCTAATACGCCTAATATGTTTTTACCGTTGTAAAGTGGCAATACGATTTCTGATTTTGATGCAGAAGCACAAGCAATGTGACCAGGAAATTCATCCACATTTGGAACAATAATAGTTTCTTCTTTTTCCCAAGATGTACCACATACGCCTTTTCCTTTTTTAATTCTGGTACAAGCTACAGGGCCTTGAAATGGACCTAAAACCAATTCATCATTCTTAATTAGATAGAAACCAACCCAAAACCATCCAAACTGTTCTTTTAATGCAGCACAAACATTGGCCAAATTAGCTATTAAGTCTTTTTCTCCATAAAGCAAGGCTTCTATTTGGGGAATAAGTGATACATATTGTTCTTCTTTAGTACCAGTTTTTGTTATTGTTAAGTCTTCTGCCATTGGATTTTAATTGAATTACAAAGGTACAAAATGATTAAATAATCTGGTTTTGTAGCGAAGAATTAACATTTCTATTACTATTCCACATTGTGGTTTTACTTTAAACAAAATACTTAGATTTGACGATTATAAGCATTAACACAACAACATGAACAAGAAAACCTTATCAATTACTTTACTAGTTTTAGCTGGATTATTTCAGTTTTCTTATAGTCCACCTGAAGAAGGAATGTTTCCATTAAGTGAAATACACAAGTTAGATTTAAAAAAAGCAGGTTTAAAAATAGATCAAAACGAAGTTTATAATCCTAATGGAATAAGTTTGGTTGACGCTTTGGTAAATGTTGGAGGTTGTACAGGTTCTTTTGTTTCTAATGACGGTTTAATTATTACCAACCACCATTGTGCATTTAGCGCTGTACAATTAGCAAGTACGCCAGAACATGACTATTTGAACAATGGATTTGTAGCTAATGGTCGTGAACAAGAGATTGAAGCAAAAGGATTAACCTGCCGTATTACTGATAGTTATGAAGATGTATCTGATAAAGTTTTAGGTGCGGTTGCCCAAGTACAAGACCCTGCTTCACGATTACAATTAATCAATAACGTGATGAAGAACATTGTAATTGAAGCAGAAAAAAAAGATCCAAGTATTAAAGCAGAAGTCTCGGAAATGTTTATTGGCAAAAGCTATGTGTTGTTTCGCTATAAAACAATTCAGGATGTGCGGTTAGTATACGTACCTAATCGTAAAATCGGAGAATATGGTGGGGAAACTGACAATTGGGTTTGGCCACGTCATACAGGCGATTTTTCTTTTATGAGAGCATATGTATCAAAAGACGGTAAACCAGCTAAATATTCTAAGAATAACGTTCCATACACCCCTAAAAAGTTCCTAAAGGTTAACCCTAATGGAACTAATGAAGAAGATTTTGTTTTCATTTTAGGATATCCTGGAAAAACATTTCGTCATCGCCCTGCAGAATTTATAGATTACCAACAGAAATATCTTTTGCCTTATGTATCTGAATTATATGATTTCCAGAACACTACGATGGAAAATGTGGGTAAAAGAGATAAAATCACTGAGTTAAAATTAGCGACAAGAATAAAAAGGAATGCGAATGTAATGAAGAATTACAGAGGGAAGCTAAAAGGGATTAAAGGAATTGATTTAGTCGCACAAAAAAGACAAGAAGATGCTTCTTTAGCGCAATTCATTAATAACAATGTGGATGTAAAAGCGCAATACGGTAATTTAATGACTGATATTGATCAATTATACAAACAAATAAATGGCGATGCGTACCGCGATATGTGGTTAACTCAAATTTATACATCTACTAGTTTACTCAATGTTTCAAAACAGATCAATACATTTAAAACCGAGCTAGAAAGTCAACCAACAGCACAAAAGGAAGCTTATTTTAATTCAAACATAGACAAGTTAAAACAAGCTTTAATTGTAGTTTATGATGCTTTTGATATTGATGTAGATCGTAGAATTTTTAAGAAAATGATGGCTGATGCAGCAGTATTTACTTCAAACCAAAGAATTAGTGCGGTTGATAAAATAACAAGCAAAGGCACTAATAGTAATGCAATGATCGATGATTTTATTAATGATGCATTTGGATTGAGTAAGTTAAAAGACAAAAATTATGTATTCAATAACATTTTAAAATCTAGTAAATCTATTATTGATTATAATGACGGTCTATTGTTATTTGAAAAAGACATCACAAAGCAAATAGCAGAATTAAAGCCTGAAAAAGATCTTAGAGATGGCGTTTTAAATAAATTAATGGGCGATTATGTAAATGTAAAAGAGAAATTTTTGCAGAAAGGTTTTATTCCTGATGCGAATAGTACGTTAAGGCTTACTTATGGCCACGTTCGTGGCTATTCTCCAGCAGATGCCAGTTATATGGCACCATATACCAGCATTAAAGGAATTATAGAAAAAGGCGCAACTGGCAATCCTGAGTTTGAATATCCAGCTCAAATTAAAACAATATGGGAAGCCAAAGATTTTGGTCCATTTGCTAAAAAAGAACTTAATGATGTTCCTGTAGCATTTTTATACAACATGGATACGACTGGTGGGAACTCTGGTTCGCCCATTATGAATGCGTATGGAGAATTGATTGGAGTAAACTTTGATCGTGCTTATGAAGCTACCATTAACGATTACGCTTGGAATGAAAGTTATAGTCGGTCAATTGGTGTAGATATCCGTTACGTACTTTGGGTTGCTGCTAAAATAGATCATGCAGATTTCCTACTGAAAGAAATGGGTGTGAATTTATAATTAAAACTAATTATCATTTCTTAATGATAAGAAAAATAAAAAACTATGAGAATACTTGCTGAATTACCACACCCAGATTGTAAGATTACTTTGTTCAATATGAACCAAAAATACATTGTGAAATTTGAACAAGGTCAATTGGAACAAAGCTATAAATTATCAGAGCTTGACCTTAGCGGAGGAGGGGTGAATGAGATTTTTCAAATATTAGATGAAGCGTTTATGGCAACAGTAGTAGAGCGTTTCAAAAGCATGAGAGCTGATTTTTCTGCAGCCTATCAACGTCAGCAGTAATAGTTTATATAAAAATCATAACTTACTGTAAAATAGTATATTTAATTAGTAAACAAAATATAATATGGAGAAATAGACCATTTCTAACCTATCGCTCCTCTCCTTTTATTAATTGTTAGTTTAACAAAAAATATTTAACTAATTGATATTTAATAAAATAAATGTACTAACAAAATATAATACTGATTACATAAAATGCCAAATAATTGGGAGGTTTGGTATAAAAACAGCTATTTTAAAAATATTTAAATTAATTAATTATTCCGATTAAAATTGAATATTGCTACAATCAAACATTACCTAACCTTTGGTGTTATAGGATAATATTAAAATCATTATGAAAAAATATTACACACTCCTATTTCTTTCAATTCTATTTACAACCATCAAAATAAAAGCGCAAGAAACAGCAACAAGATCAGATAAACTATATACTATGAGCGGAATTGGTTTCGCCTTTCCGGTTGGGGAGACGAGTGATTACTTGAAACCAAAATTCTCTACATCATTAGGCTTAAATTTAGGCTTAGGAAATCGCGGATTGTTCTTTTACCCTAAAGTAAGTTTACATGCTTTTACGTTTAACGAAATTATTCCAGATGCTGGGTATAATCATGCCATACAAAAAGGAAGAGCAACAACTTATTTACTGAATGTAACGTTAGGGTATAGAAAAATGACTGGAAAATTTGCTTTCTATGGCTTTGCAGGTGGTGGTGGTGGATTTATCTTAACACCAAGAATAACTGTAAATACATCAAATCTACAAGCTGAACTTGATAATAAAACAAATGGAATTGGAACTATTGAAGGTGGAGCAGGCACAGAATATAACATTGGAGGTGCTGCTCTGTTTGTAGAAGCTAGTTATATGCATGGTTTTAGTGAAATCCAAAACCGAAGCTATAATGTTGCGCCAATTACTTTTGGGATTAAACCAAACTTGAGTAAGTTATTTAAGAAAAAGCAGTAATTAAGGTATTAAATCAATGTACCAGTAACCACTTTCTTTCTCATCTTGATTTGGACTTGGGAAAGTTTTGTATAGCTTCTCACCTAAGGAAAAGTCTATGGGTTTAGAAAACATTGGCCCGTCAAAAACGAACGTGTGAAATTCTCCATTTTCGCCACAAGGATCTATATGTTTTGGTAAGTCATTTAAAAAGGAATGATCAATTATTCTTCCACAGAAATCTTGCAAGCCATCTTGTGCACATACTGCAATAGTTTTATACCCTAAATCGATGAATTCCTTCACTAAGGCTAAGCTATCTCTTTTCCATAATGGAAAAACAGGCTCCATCCCTATTTTAGCCAATTGATTTTCTCGGTAAACTTTAAGGTCTTCTAAAAAGATATCTCCAAAAATAGAATGTGTAATTCCTTCAGCTTTTAAGTTAGACACATGCTCAAACATGGTTTTTTCATAAATTTCCATATCAGGCAATTCTGGTAATCGTACTTGAAACAAGGGAAGTTTTAAACTATTCGCTTGTTCAATCAACAAAGCCTCCCTTACACCATGCATTGAAATTCGATTAAAAGAACTATTAACTGTGGTTAGTAAATAGCGTACATCGAATAATTTTTGCTGTAAAACATGATGTAAAGCCAATGTACTGTCTTTACCACCACTCCAATTAAATACTGCAGGAATTTGTTTAGGCATTTGCTTTTAATAGTTTCGCGACTTCTTTTACTCCAGCAGTTGCTGATTTCTCGATTTTAATCAAATTATCATATTGATTAATTGAAGGTATTTTAGGATCGATAATATACTTTGGAATGTTTCTAGGTACAAAATCAAGTAATCCAGCAGCTGGATAAACAGCTAATGATGTACCAACAAGCATAAATATATCTGCTTCCTCGCAAATAACTGCAGCGGTTTCTATCATCGGTACAGCTTCACCAAACCACACTACATGCGGACGTAATTGTGAGCCTAATTCACAAAGCTCACCCATTTTTATTTCATCTCCTTTGATAGGGTAAAGTAAAGAAGGGTTGTTATCGGATTGAGCGAAAGTGATGATGCCATGTAAGTGTGTAATTTGCGTTGAGCCTGCTCGTTCATGCAAATCATCAATGTTTTGAGTAATAATTTGTACGTCAAAATCTTCTTCCAGCTTTGCTAATTCTAAATGCGCAAGATTTGGCTCTGCTTTTAATACCTGCCTTCTCCGCTCATTATAAAATTCTTGTACTAAAGTTGGATTTCTTTGCCAAGCGTCTGGAGTGGCTACATCATGTATGTTGTAACCTTCCCACAAACCATCAGAATCTCTAAAGGTTTTTATCCCGCTTTCAGCGCTAATACCAGCACCAGTCAAAACAACCAATCTCTTTTTCATTATACGAATTTAATAAAAAACCCTTTTGTACATCGCACAAAAGGGTTTTCTATCTTGTTTTTATATTTTAAGAATGTATAGGTCTATTTTTTAAGCTTAATGTTGGATATTTAGCTTTTAAACTTTCGAAAGCACCAAACATTACTGCAGAGTAGGCTAAAGTTCCATATAAGAAATTAAGTTCATAAGGAATTGCAAAAACTAAGCAAGACCAAAAACCAGCGAATGTTTGAGGATAAAACGTAGATCCGTACCAAACACCGAAATCAGAAACCACCCAATGAATTAAAACTCCAGTTAAACTAGCTGCTAAAACACGTTGGAAGTTTACTTTCTTAATCATTAAATGACCCACTAGCACAATTAAAGCAAAGGTGATGTAAGTATAATACCAACCTTGATAAAAGCCATAATCTTTACCCATTGTTAATGCAAGGCCTATATCGCTTAACAATAAAACTAATAATGGCAGTACAAAAGCATTAAATTTGTTTTTAAAATAAGCTCCACCAAATAAAGCCACAGCGCCTATTCCAGAGAAATTGGCTATTACACTAAAATCTGGTGAAAGTGGTGCAATAACCCTTAAACCAACAATTAGTAACATTAACAATAACAATACAAGTGTTCTAGAACTATTTTTCATTTCTTTATATTTCTTTATAATAATGTGCAAAATTAGCTTTTTAAATCCTGAATAAAAAATATTGAATTTATAGACCAACTGTTATTAAAAAATAGAAATCTTATCTTTAACTATCAAATACTAAGATTATGCGAAAATTATTTCTTTGTTTATTATTTCTAATTAGCTACCAAGCGATGGCACAAAAAACTGACACTTTATTTCTAAAAAAATTGATGGAGGATAAACCAGAGTTATTTTCTGGAATATTAAATCATCCGAACCATAATGAGGTTCAAGTTATTTACACACAAGTAAATAGAGATAAAAACAACAAACCAAGTTTTAAAACATTCAGCTATAATTTAAATGCAAAGCGATATTTTTATCCGGCTAGTACGGTAAAATTGGCTGGAGTTATTTTTGCATTAGAGAAAGTAAACGAATTAAAAAGCAAAGGGTTAAACGCAAATTTAAGCATGATTACCGACAGTAGCTTTAAAGGAGAAACTAAAGTATGGAGAGACGAAAGTGCGGCTAACGGGAAACCTTCATTAGCACACTACATTAAAAAAGTTCTGCTAACTAGCGATAATGATGCGTTTAATCGGCTATTTGAATTTCTCGGAAGAAGCGAGATTAATGGAAAGCTGAAGAAATATGGTTTAACTGAAAGTAGAATTTTAAATCGTTTAGCCATTGGCGATGGTGGCGAATCGGCAAGACACACCAATCCAATAGATTTTTATGATGGCGATAAATTAATTTATCATCAGCCTGAACAATATGATGCTAAAGATTATCCGTTAGAATTGAACAATTTAATTGTGGGCAAAGGTTATATGGATAGCAATGAGAAATTAGTAAATGAACCTTATAGTTTTGCCGACAAGAATGTTTTTACGGTTTCAGATCAACAATCTTTAATGAAACGATTAATCATGCCAGAAGCTTATCCTGTTAAGGAGCGATTTAATTTAACGGCCGATGATTACAAACTCATTTATACGTATATGAGTAAATATCCAACTGAAAGTGATTTTCCTAAATATGATGCGAAAGAGTTTTGGCCAACCTACGCCAAAATGTTATACTATGGAAGAGAGAAAAATGCGGTATTAGATCCAAATATTAGAATTTTTAATAAATATGGTGATAGTTATGGTTTTATCATCGACAATTCTTACTTCGTAGATTTTAAAAACAAAGTTGAATACTTTTTAACTGCTGTGGTACAAAGTAACGAAGACGGGATTTATAACGATGGCAAATACGAATATGAAACTGTTTGTTATCCTTTTATGAAAAATTTGGGTAGAACTATTTATGAATATGAGCTTAATCGAAGCAAAAAGCAATTACCAGATTTAAATAAGTTTAAGATGGATTATAGCAATAAATAATAATAGCCGCAGATGCGCAGATTTAAAAATTAGTATTAAGGTTATTCACCATAAAATAATCTGCGAATCTGCGGCTAAAACTTTTAAAAATTAAAGTTTACACCAGCATTCATATTAAAGCCCATTGTGTTGTAACCAATAATTTCTGTATATTTCTCGTTAGTTATGTTTTTCAAATCTGCGAAGATTTTAACACGTTTTTTAGCTAAAGCATATTCAGCGTAAAAATTGAACAAGTTATACGAGTCCAATACTTTATTTACCGATGGATAAGTACTAAAGTCACTATCTGTGCGCTCTCCAGTAAATCTGTAATTCGCACTTACATATAAGTCAGTTGTTGCTTGTACGCCTACATTTGCACCATACGTATGTTTTGGTCTGCGTAATAAAATATCAGAAACTACAGTTCCAGAAGTTTGTTTACCTTCAACATAAGCATAATACCCGTTTACTGAGAATATTCCTAATTTAACGCCTGGCTCTAGCTCGAAACCTTTATCATTCTGTTTATCTTGATTCAAATACCCATTAGCACCATAGATAATGGCATCAGTCATATTACGTTTAAAACCAACAACGCGAAGATTTACCTTTTCATTTAAGAAATTAAAATGTGCACCAGCTTCATAGCTTGTAGATTTTTCTGGTTTCAAGTTTAAATTAGCGCCATATTGACCAAATAACATTTCTAAAGTAGGTGCTCTAAACGCAGATGATACTGTCCCAAAAATCTTTACTTCTTTTGTAATATTAATACTTGGTGTTACAGCATAAGTAAAGTTCTCTCCATATTTATTATGCTTATTGTAACGACCACCAACTTCTAAATTAAACACGCTTAAATCATGCAAAAACAAAGATGCATAGGTGCTAAATAAATTTGCAGATGGTTCTGTATGAGTTGTTGCACCAAAATGAGTAACTGTTGTAGCTCTATTATCTAAACCTAAAAGCAGATTTAATTTATTGCCTAAGTTTTGATTATAAAAAACATCTACCAAATTCATGCTTCCTTCGTATTTACCCGAATATGTACTTATATAATCTCTAGAAGTATTTTCATGGCTATAATTTAACGTGATTTTTCCTTTATCTAATTGATAAATTGCATTTAAGCCACCATTAAAATGTTTTGAGACAGATGTGTTTTTTGCATCAGTAAAAGCATCATCATCGTAATCAAATTTACCATAGAAATAACGTAGAAATGGATTTACACTTAAGCGTTTATCCAATTGTAGTGAAAAATTAGCGTTTAATGCATCTTGTTTTAAACCATCTTTATCAAAAGCTTGTATATTTCCTACCGGATTAGCAGCTTCAGAAATACCATCAGTTTTAAAATGCGAATAGCTTAAGTTATATGTAAATGCATCCACTTTACTACTTAAGCCTATGGTACCTTTGTAAGAATTATAGCTTCCAGCACTAGCTACACCGTAAATATTGTTTCCTTTTTTACCAGATTTTTTAGTGATAATATTCACCACTCCTGCTACAGCATCAGACCCATAAATTGTAGATTGTCCTCCTCTTAAAATTTCAATGCGCTCAATTTGATCAATAGCAAACATGCGTAAATCGAAAGCACCACCATTTCCAGATGGATCAGTAACCAAAATACCATCAACTAAAATTACAGCATAAGCACTACCAGCACCTCTCAAAAATAGACTTTTGTCTTTTCCTGCATTACTTCCTACACCTCCAATTGTAATTCCAGCTTGCTGATTTAATAATTCAGCTAGATTTCTCCCACTACTACGAGCTAATTCTTCGCTCGTAATTACTGTTACTACTTTACCTGTTTGTGATTGTTTTTGATCGTTTTTTGTAGTTGTAATAACCACTTCATTAAGATTTTGGGCTTCTTGAGCCACGGCTTTGTTCCCCAATAGGGCTAACTGTACAAGTCCTAGACCTGCAGCAATTAATTTAGTTTTTTTGTTCATTTGTTGTGAGTTTTTCACACACAGCAACAGAATCAGAATAGAAATGAGGTATTAAAAAAGTCCCACTCCTAGCTTCAATCCCCGAAAGCTATGAAATATTAAACTTTTAGGCAGGTCTTCTGACTTACTCCGGTTTCTCTGTCTTCCCATCCGCTCGATGCGAAAAGTGACGTTAGATTTGAAAAACTTGTTTAGAGCTTACAGCTGCGGGACAGTTACAGAATTACACTGTATTCCCTTTTAATTCCGATATTAAATCGGAAACCAAAAAGCGATGCAAAGGTATATTTTAATTTGTAATGAAGAAATCAGATTTATTTTTCATTTAGCAACTGTTGTTTAATAGTTTCTAATTGTTCAGCTTCTTCTTTCGGTAAAACTGGATATTTTAAATTAAGTGATTCTAAAGTTTCCTCAATTATTTGACTAATAGCTAATCTGGCATACCATTTTTTATCTGCCGGAATTATATACCAAGGCGCAGTATCTGTTGAAGTTTCTTTAATCGTTTCTTCATAAGCAGCCATATATTCATTCCATAAGGCTCTTTCTTTTAAATCGCCAACAGAGAATTTCCAATTTTTACTTGGCTCATCTATCCTATCTAAAAAACGTTGTTTCTGTTCGCCTTTAGAAACATGCAGAAAGAATTTTAACACAACTGTTCCATTTGCAGTAATGTGTTTTTCAAAATTACGGATGCTCTCATATCTTTCTTTCCAAAATTTCTTACCAATTTTTTTTACATCATCGATTCCAGGAATATTCTCACTTAAAACATATATTGGATGTACTTTACAAACCAAAACATTTTCATAATGTGAGCGATTATGAATGCCAATTTTACCTCTTTCGGGCAAGGCTTTAGCATGTCTCCATAAAAAATCGTGACTATACTCTTCGCTATTAGGAGTTTTAAAGCTATATACTTGACAGCCTTGTGGATTTAAGCCAGACATGACATGTTCAATTGCACTATCCTTACCTGCCGCATCCATAGCCTGAAAAATAACTAATAAAGAATGAGAATCTGATGCATATAGAGCTTCTTGATAATCTTTTAACTCTCCTTTAACACGTTCAAGCTCTTCTTTACCAGCTTCTTTGTCTAAATGACCATCGTAAGTAGTGCTGTAATCTTTTAATGAAAATTTACTTCCGCCTTTAGCTAAATATTTTTTTGTATTGGTTTTCATGGTAAAATGATTTATATTTTTAAATATAGACTAAAATTTAAGCAAATTAAATACGTTAATTTGTACTATAGTTTTAACACAATTTAACAGATAATATTTCACGTTTTTTCCATCTTTATCCCATGTTTAAAGAAATAAAAAATAGATACGTTCGCTATATCACACTTTTTGTATTTTTCATAGTTATTTTCTTTTGTGCATTACAACTAAATTTCTTGTGGCTCTTTGGCTACTCTCCTTCTTATAAGGACATTAAAAAACCTGCACAACGTGTTGGTTCAGAATTATATACTTCAGATGGAAAATTAATTGGCCGTTATTTTAAAGAGAATCGCACACCTGTTAACTATAACGAAATATCACCCAGCATAATTAATGCTTTAGTTGCCACCGAAGACGTTCGTTTTTATAAACACTCCGGCATTGATATTCAAGCTGTTGGTAGAGCTGTTGTTGGTATGGGAAAAGATGGTGGCGCAAGTACAATAACACAGCAATTAGCAAAAAATTTATATCGAACACGTTATAGTAAATCGTCTGGCCTTGTTAAACATATTCCTTTGGTAAGAACTTTGGTTTCTAAACTAAAAGAATGGATGACGGCCTTAAAATTAGAATCAAATTATAGCAAAAACGATATCATTACCATGTATTTAAATACGGTTTCATTTGGTAATAATACATATGGTATAAAAACAGCATCGAGAATATATTTCGATAAAGAAGCTAAAGAATTATCCACAAACGAAGCCGCATTACTAGTTGGTATGCTAAAAGGCACCTCATTTTATAACCCACTTAAATATCCAGAAAGAACATTAGACCGAAGAAATACAGTTTTAAGTCAAATGAATAAGTATAAATATTTAAGTAACGATAGCCTAACATTACTTTCTAAGCAACCAATGCAATTAAAAGAAGGTAAAATGCAAGATAGTAGCGATGGCGATTCTTATTTAAGAGCTGCTGTTGACAAATATTTGGAAAAATGGTGCGAAGAGAACAATGTTGATTTATATGAAGATGGTTTAAAAATCTACACAACTAT
Organism: Pedobacter sp.; assembly: GCF_041662865.1. GTDB lineage: Bacteria > Bacteroidota > Bacteroidia > Sphingobacteriales > Sphingobacteriaceae > Pedobacter. The sequence continues at coordinate 9,810 of NZ_JBAZRL010000028.1, read as the reverse complement.
CGATTCTAAATTGCAAGGTTACGCCGAAGAAGCTGTAAAAGATCAAATGAGAATTTTGCAAAGACGATTTTATAACGTTTGGGGAAATGAAGATCCTTGGGAAGATTCAGAACGCAAAAAAGTAGATTATCCGGATAGAGCAAAAAAGAATTTACCTATTTACGCTTTATTAAAGAAGAAATACAACAACAATACCGATTCTATTGACGCTTACTTCAGTAAGAAGAAAAAAATGAGAATCTTCTCCTACAAAGGCGATAGAGATACATTGTTTTCAACCATGGATTCTATCCGTTATTACGGTAAAATTTTAAATACTGGAATGATGACTATGGAACCAAAAACTGGAAAGATTAAAGTTTGGGTTGGAGGTATAGATCATAAATTCTTCAAATACGATCACGTTAATCAAGCAAAAAGACAAGCTGGATCTACTTTTAAACCTTTTGCTTATTTAGCTGCTCTAGAAAGTGGTATGAGTCCTTGCGATAAATTTGTAGACAAGCCCGTTAAAATACCTTATCAAAAGGCAGGAAAAACAGAATACTGGGAGCCAAAAAATGCTGATTGGAGTAATAGTTATCAAGAAATGTCTTTACGTTGGGCAATGGCAAAATCGGTGAATACCATAACTGCCCAGGTAACGGAAAAAGTTGGATGGGATAATGTAGTAAAATGGGCACATGAGTGTGGCATAGAAAGTAATTTAGCTTCAGTTCCTTCAGTAAGTTTAGGACCAAATGATGTTTCTGTATTTGAAATGGTAAAAGCTTATGGTACTTTTTTAAATGAGGGTGTAAAAACTGACCCTATTTTAGTAGAACGAATTACCGATCAAAATGATAAAATAATTGAAGAATTTACACCTAAAACTAAACGCGTATTAACAGAAGAAATAGCTTGGCTAATGTTGTATATGTTTAGAGGTGGAATGGACGAACCAGGAGGAACTTCTCAGGCTTTATGGGAATGGGATTTATTTAAAAAGAATAATCAAATTGGTGGTAAAACGGGTACTTCTTCAGATTATGTAGATGCGTGGTATATGGGTATTACCAAAGACTTAGTGACTGGTGTTTGGGTGGGTTGCGACGAACGTACTGCTCATTTTCAAAATGGTGATCAAGGTGAAGGTTCCCATACAGCCTTACCAATTTTCGCTAAGTTTATGGAAAAAGTGTACCATGATCCAAATAGTGGATATACCTACGGCCCTTTTCCAAAATCAAAAGTAGAAATTACAAGAGAAATTAATTGTCCAACACCTCGTCAACAGATTGATACAACTGAAGTAGATAGTACACAAGTTGATTCATTAGACATGAGTATTCCAATTACGGATGAACAAATACCAGTTGTCAAACCAGAAACTGAAGTTCAGAAAACTGAGGAAAAGAAAAATAATGAAACAGCACCTAAACAAGCTCCCGTTACACCTGTTGTTCCATTAACTAAAAAAGAAGAAAGAGAATTACGTAGAAAACAGCGTCAAGAAGAAAAAGAAAAAAATAAAAACGGCGGAGGTTAGTTATTTGTATTTAAAACTAAATAGCATACTTTTTCGTAAATTAATACTTTATACTGTTCTTAAAAATTTATAACTATGAATAGAAACTCTACTTTGATAAGGAAGCCCTTGTTAATTCTATTATTTATTTTGGTGTCCGTTTTTTCGGTGCAAGCCCAATATTTTGGACAGAATAAAGTAAGATATAAGAATGAGGATTTTAAAGTGCTACATACACCTCACTTTGAAATTTACTATTACATTAAGAATGAAAAACTTTTAAAAAACTTTGCCCAAGATGCGGAAACATGGTATAAAATGCATCAAGAAGTTTTTCGTGATACTTTTCTAACTAAAAATCCAATTATCTTATACAATAATCACCCTGATTTTCAGCAAACAACAGCATTAAATGGAGAAGTTGGTATAGGAACGGGAGGTGTAACTGAGGCGTTAAAAAATCGAGTTATAATGCCTATAATGGATATAAAAAGTCAAACTAGGCACGTTTTAGGGCACGAATTGGTGCATGCTTTTCAATATCACCTTTTGCTAGAGAAGGATTCAATAAGCTTAGAAAATGTTGGAAATACTCCTTTATGGATGGTAGAGGGTATGGCAGAATATTTATCTGTTGGAAAAAAAGATGCCTTTACCTCTATGTGGATGCGTGATGCGTTATTAAATCGCGATATTCCTTCTCTAAAAGACTTAACAAACTCTAATAAATACTTCCCTTATCGTTATGGTCAAGCATTTTGGACGTTTGTAGGCTCACTTTACGGAGATACGACAATCGTTCCATTATTTAAAGCTACAGCTAGATTTGGATATGAAAACGGAATTAAATATACGTTCGGATATGATGATAAAACATTGTCTGGTTTGTGGAAAAACTCTATTGAACAACATTACAGGCCTTTATTAAAAGCTGATAGTTCTCAAATTAAAATTTCAGGAACTAAAATTATTGATAATAAAAATGCTGGTAACATGAATGTGGCGCCAGCTATTAGTCCAGATGGTAAATATTTAGCTTTCCTTTCAGAGAAGGATTTATTCGGTATAGATTTATTCCTAGCCGATGCCAAAACTGGAAAAATTCTTAGAAAATTGAGTAGTCAGGTCGCAAATTCACATATTGATGATTATAATTTTATAGAATCTGCTGGAGCTTGGTCACCCGATAGCAAACAATTTGCCTTTAGTATTTTTAGTAAAGGTAAAAATCAAATGCTTGTAATTGATGTAGCTAATGGCGCTACCCTATTTCAAACAGACATGGGTAAAGTAGAACAATTTGGTAATTTAACTTGGTCTCCAGATGGAAAAGAAATTGCCTTTTCTGGAATGGTAGAAGGACAGAGTGATATTTTTTCTTACAATATGAGTACGAAAGAAGTAGCTCAGATTACCAATGATGATTTTTCTGATTACGCACCGAGCTTCTCTCCAGATGGTAAAAAAATAGTTTTCTCATCTGATAGAGCCGCGATAGCCAGCGGAAATATTAATGCTGTTAATCCAATTAATTTAACCGTTTATGATATTTCAACTAAATCATTGACCAACATTCCAGTTTTTCCTGGGGCAAATAACTTAAATGCACAGTTTTCTGGAGATAGCAAGCGTATATTCTTTTTATCAAATCGCGATGGTTTTAGAAACTTATACGAATACACTTTAGGCGATAATACAGTAAAACAACTGACGGATTATTTTACAGGGATAAGTGGTATTACAGAGTTCTCTCCTGCTATAACAGTTTCTAGAAATGATGATATTGTATATAGCTATTATCGCTATCAACGCTATACGCTATATAATTCGCCATTAAGTAATTTTAAAGCTAAACCTGTTGGCGCACAAGATGTAAATTTTGATGCAGCGATACTACCTCCAATGGAAAATGTTGGAGTAAATATTGTAAACTCTAATTTAGGCAACTTTGATCGCTTTGAGAAAATAACTACTGATTCAATGAATGTTGTTCCATATAGAGCAAAATTTCGTTTAGATTATTTAGCGAATAGTGGCGTAGGTGTTTCTGCAAGCAGATTTGGAGCAGGTGTACAAGGTGGTATTATTGGTATGTTTAGTGATATATTGGGCAGAAATCAAATTATCGCTAACCTTTCTATAAATGGAGAAATTTATGATTTTGGAGGATTAATTGGTTATATCAACCAGAAAAATAGAATTAACTGGGGAGTTGGTATTTCTCATATTCCGTATGTTACGGGTTTTAGAAGTATAGGTGTTTATAATCCTTCATCAGGTGCAGATCCTATTGATACAGTAAGTACTAATATTTTACGCACATTCGAAGATAAACTTGAATTGTTTGGTTCTTATCCTTTTAACAAAATCCATCGTTTTGAAGCTGGTGTTGCTGGCTCTTATTATAGCTATCGATTAGATAGATTTAATAACTATTATCAATCTGGCACTTATCCTTATGGATATTTAGGTTCAGATCGACAAAAAGTATCGAATGCTCAAGCCACAAATACATTGGGAATTCCATTAGAACCATTTGCTATTTTCCAAACGAATGCATCATTTATTGGAGATAATTCAATATTTGGGGTTACCGCTCCTTTGGACGGTTTTAGATATAGAATTGGTGTTGAAAAATATTTTGGAGATTTTAGTTTTACAGCTGTTACGGCAGATTTAAGAAAATACTTTAGAGTAAAACCAGTTACTTTTGCAGTACGGGCATATAATTACATGCGTTTAGGTCGAGATGGAGAAAATCTTTATCCGTTGTATGCTGGATACAGTTATTTAATAAGAGGATACGAAGCAAATTCATTTTATAATAGTAAAGTAGCAAATACTGGAAATTTTGATATCAATCAATTATCTGGTAGCAAACTAGCTGTATTTAATTTTGAAGTTAGATTACCATTCACAGGACCTAAAAAATTAGCTCAAATTCCATCTAAGTTTTTATTTACAGATTTGAATCTATTTTTTGATGCAGGTTTAGCTTGGACTGAGGATTCGAAAGTTTCTTTCAAAGGTGAACCAAATGGCATTTTATTACCAGATGGTACTCCTGCAGAACGTGTACCTGCAATAAGTGCTGGAGTTTCTTTAAGAGTAAATGTATTTGGTTATTTTGTAATTGAACCTTATTACGCTATTCCTTTCACACGTTCAGACGTAAAAGTTGGCGTATTTGGATTAACCTTTGCTCCTGGTTGGTAGTATAATTCAGCATAGTATTAAAAGCGTCTCGATTAAACCGAGGCGCTTTTTTTATGATAAGATACTTAATGGTAAAGCTACTTGAGTATTCAATTTCTGATGAGAAAGGATATTTTCAAAATCCAAACCAATAGTTAAGTCAATCCAATCTGGATTACATGAACGAACAATTCTTTCTTTCTGCATTCTAGTGAAACGGCTCACCAATTTAAAACGGCTTAACGCTTGAACTTCAGTTTTAAATTCTTCAAAATAAACCAAGCGAGTTAATTGTTGGCCGCTGTCAAAAAACAAGTTTGGCATTTGTTTATAAAAATCAAGTGTTTTGATAAGGTCTGCACTCATTCCTACGTGTAAACTTGTACGATTTCTGTCGGTTACGATGTAAACAAATTTTTTCATGGCTTCTCGGCTTAAAGATTAAAAACTAAATTAATTAGATAAATGTTTGTACTTTTAATAAATATTACTAACTTTATGAGCACAATAATACTAACAATTTTAGTAAAAACAAATTTATTTTAAAATTATTTTTTATGTCAAACATTTCATCAAACCTTAAATACTTAAGAAAGAAAAAAGGTCATACACAGCAACAATTCGCTGATGCTATGGAAATTAAGCGTTCATTAATTGGAGCCTATGAAGAAGATAGAGCGGAACCAAAATATGACTTACTAAAAAAAATAGCAGAATATTTTGATTTAACGATTGATGAATTTATTAATGAAAGTATAAATGATAATTGGAAACCGAAACCAAAAAGCCAAGGCTCTAATTTAAGGGTATTAAGTATTTCTGTTGATCAAAACGACAATGAGAATATAGAATTGGTACCTGTAAAAGCTAGTGCAGGTTATTTAAATGGTTTTTCTGATCCACAATACATTCAAAATTTACCAAAATTTCAGCTTCCCTTACCTGCTTTAAGACAAGGTACATTTAGGGCATTTGAAATTATGGGAGATTCTATGTTACCGATACAACCAGGAAGCGTAATTATTGGAGAATACATGGACAATTGGAATGATGTAAAAACAGGAGAAACGTATGTTATCATTAGTAAAAATGAAGGTGTAGTTTACAAAAGAGCAGGCAATCGGTTTAAAGAAAACAAAGAATTGAAATTAATTTCAGATAATAAAGTATATGATCCATACGCAATAGATGCAGACGATATTTTAGAGATTTGGAGAGCAAAGGCATATATATCTACCACGTTACCTGATCCTACTCCAGAGCCAACTATAGAAACATTATCGAGCATGATGGCTCAAATGCAAAAATCAATCTCTCAATTAAATAAAAATTAACACTTTTTAACGTATTGCTTTTAAACTGTTTAGACTTTTTTATATCTCACTAATAAAAGCAACGTATATGAAAAAATTAATTCTAAGCATAGCAATTGTAGTAATTGGATTTACTTCAGTTTATGCACAAGACAGCACTCGAGTAAGAAAAGCACCCAAAGCTGCTAAATTTACTGCAGAGCAAAGAGCAGAAATGGCTAGTAAAACCATGCAACAAAAATTAGCGCTAACTGATGACCAAAAACAAAAGGTTTATCAAGTAGAGTTAGATCGCATTAAAAAGAATGATGAATGGCGTAAAGAAGATAAAACCACCGTGAATGGTAAAACAGAAGAACGCAAAGCTTTTCTAAAAGCAAGCAAAGAAAAAATGGATGCTATTTTAACAGCTGAACAGAAAAAAACTTTGGCTGCATCTCGTGATGAAATGAGAGCAAAAATGAAAGATAGAAAAGGACCAAAAGGCCCACATCGTGGTGACAAAACTCCACCACCTGCACCAACGCCTCCTGCAAATAATTAGAAATTAAAAGAGCCCCGACATTTTATCGGGGCTTTTTTATCAATGCAAAGAAATGATAATCAACTACTTTAGATAACCACCAGCATTTAAAAAATCTGCCCAAACTTTATATCCCCCTGGAATAAGATGCAAACCATCTTTGGTAAGTTCTGCTCTTAAATGGTTATCCTTGTCTAAAAATTGAGGATACAGATCTATAACAGTCACTTTTTTAGCTTTTAACTTTCTAATTTCGCTGTTTAACCAAAGAATATGATCATCCTTACCGTAATGATTTTTGAATTTCTCGAATGATGCATTGACTGGCAATAATGTATTGAAATAGATATGAGTTTTCTTAGATCCCTTTCTAATTCGTTCTATAATTTTCTTATAATTACCTAAAATCACACTGTCGGGTATATTTCTAGAAACATCATTTATTCCTATTAGGATAAATATTTTAGAGGGTTTTCCGTCAATTACATCTTGTAAACGCTCTAAAACTCCAAATGTAATATCACCAGAAATACCTCTATTTTTCGCCTGTGGCAAACCTAAAAGTTTAGCCCAATCTGTACCAGCGGTAATGCTATTTCCTAAAAAGATATAATCCTTTTTTGATTTTACATCAGCCCTAAATTTTGCAACTTGTTCTACATATTTTCCTGGGCGATAGGTACTATCCCATTTTACAGTTTGGGCACCAGCTTGATTAAAAGCAATTACAAAAATTAACCCTATTGCTAATAATAACTTATTAAAATTTGTTTTCATACAGAATAAAATTAATGAGATAATGGTGTAAGATTAGCTAGGTTTTTCTTTTCTCTATTCCAAGTAAATGATGTAAATATAATTGCCAAAACACAAGATAAACTTATGCCTATTAAAGCAAAATCCCATCCATTATATTTAACGATATAACCAACTCCTGTATTTGCTAACTGATCTCCAATAAAATAACCGAATAAGCCTGTCAAACCAGCAGCCGTACCAGCGGCCTTTTTTGGTACTAAATCTATTGCTTGTACACCAATTAACATTACAGGACCATAAATAAAGAATCCAATTGCCCAAAGTGAAACATTTTGTATGGTGTGGTTTTCTCCTGGATTTTTCCAATAAACTAACACAGCTATTAATGTCATAGCCATATAAATAATGGTTACTGGAGCTCTCCTACCTTGAAATAATTTATCGCTAATTATACCACAAAGAATTGTACCAGGAATAGCTGCCAATTCATAAAATGAAGATGCCCAGACAGACTGATCTGGTGTATAGCCTTTTGCCTCTTGCAAAAATAATGGCGCCCAACTTACAATTCCGTTCCTTACTACGTAAACAAAAGCATTGGCAATTGCTATATACCATAACAAACGGTTATTAAATACATATTTAAAAAAAATATCTTTTGCAGAAAATTCTTTTTCTTGTGTTTTCGCATCATAACTTTTAGGGTAATCATTATTATATTCTTCTATTGGTGGTAAACCAACTGATTGTGGCGTATCTCTTACCAAAAGTAGCGCCACTAAAGCAAATATAATAGAAACCAAACCTGGGAAATATAGCTTAGCATGCCAGTTTGAAAATAATTCTATCGCTAAAATAGTTAATGGGCCTGCAAAAAATCCACCTGCATTATGTGCTAAATTCCAAAAAGACATCACTGTTCCACGTTCCCGAACTGAATACCAATGCGCTACTACACGACCGCAAGCTGGCCAGCCCATACCTTGAAACCAACCATTAATAAATAATAAAATGAACATTATCGCAACTGAAGATGTTGCGAATGGGATAAGTCCCATAAAAATCATCGTAAAGGCTGATAAAACCAAACCAATAGATAAGAAATATCTTGCATTGCTCCGATCAGAGACATTACCCATTAAAAATTTACTAAAACCATAGGCGATAGAAAGAGCTGAGGCTACAAGTCCAAGCTGGCCAGTATCATAACCTTGGTTTTTAAGATCGGGAATTGCAAAAGAGAAATTTTTCCGCACAAAGTAATAAGCCGCATAACCAATAAAAATTCCAATAAAAACTTTAATTCGTTCTATACTATAAATTGATTTTACTTTAGCATCTGGCAATAAAGGTTTATGGGCCGCAGGAGCCGGGAAAATTCTAAAACTCATACTTGGTTAGTTGTTGTTAGTTGACTTCATTTATTTCTAAGACCACACTGGTTAAAGGATCTGGGTTATTCTTATTTGTTTCAATACCAATATTCATCAGGTATTCTCCATTATAGATTTTATCATTACATGGCAAAGCCGATTTTACATTAGGAATTAAATTTATCTCTTTAATCTTATATTTTTTTAATGGATCTAAACCTTGGAGTTTAACTGGAGAAAATATTTCTCTATATCTAGAACTTAAGCAATAAGCAAATAATACAGCTTGTGTTTTTGCTCCATTACTGTACATCAAAACAGCTTTATTGTTTTCGTAAGGAGAAACCAAACGATACAAATTACCTTGATAAATTGTAGGACTAATTCGTTTATAATTGGCTAAAGATTGCTGACTAAACAATAGTTCATCTTTGGTAAACTCGTTTACATCAATATCGTACCCTAATTTATCCATCATTGCAACATCTGTTCTAAACTTTAAAGATTGTTTTCCCCAACTGGTGATGTGGTTTGCAATTGTATTTGCTGGAAAAAAATAAGAATATCCCCATTGGATAAAAACCCTTTCTAGTCCATCAGTATTGTCGCTTGGCCAAAATTCTGTAAAATATTTTAGGGCGCCATAATCAACTCTACCACCGCCTCCTGAGCAAAGCATAATTGGTATATGAGCATATTTTTTTCTTATTCTTTCTAAAACGGAGTAAAGTGCTTTGGTGTATTCTATGTATAAATGGGATTGATTATAACCTAGATAACTTGAATAACCATTTGTAATTGTCCTATTACAATCCCATTTAATATATGCCAAGGTTGGGTTTTCTTTGAATAAATCATCAACAATTTTAAACACGTAGTCTTGTACTTTGGGATTGGTTAAATCAAGTACCAATTGGTTACGTTGGTAATTTTCAGCTCGGTTTGGCAATTTTAATATCCAATCGGGATGCTTCTCATACAATTCACTTTTGGGGCTTACCATTTCTGGTTCTAACCAAATTCCAAATTTAATTCCCTTTTCTGTTGCTGCCTTTACTAAATAAGAAACTCCATCTGGCAATTTCTTTTTATCAGCCATCCAATCGCCTAAACTTGTTTTGTCGTTATCGCGAGGATATT
>NZ_JBAZRL010000027.1:40344-45151 GCF_041662865.1 Pedobacter sp. | reverse complement strand
GAAAAAAGCAAATTCATACTTTTCTTTACCTATAAATTGTAAAGATAACAGCAATAAATCATCACGATTTGCTAATGCACCATACAAATGTGCTTGTTTGTGTAAACGATAGGCTTCTCGTGTTCTACGTTTAATTAGATTACGATCTACCGCATGCTTATATCGCTTTTTAGCCACATTAATAACCACTTGGGTAGGGTATTTATGCGGTTCATTCACAAAAAGAAAGGTAATTCGAAATGGATATAACAAAAAAGAAGAACCGTTTTTAAATAGCAAGTCTAATGACTTTTTGCTACATAACCGCTCTTCTTTGTTAAATTTGTTCATGTTTTTGATTGTTGAAACACAAGGTTTTGCAGATTAAGACTGCACCAGGTGCCAAAGGCATCCCTTTGGGACAATCAAAAATTATGCTTTATGACGACGCTCGTCAGAAACTGATAATCTTTTTCTTCCTTTTGCACGGCGAGAAGCTAATACTCTTCTACCGTTTGCTGTAGCCATTCTTTCGCGGAAGCCATGCTTGTTTCTTCTCTTTCTTTGCGAAGGTTGGAATGTTCTTTTCATAACTGTATAATATCTTAACTAGAGTTTTTAAATAAGAGGTGCAAATATAACGCGATTTTTCTATAAATGCAAGAGTGAATAGTTTTTTATTTTAAATAGAAAACCAAAGATAGTAATTCTTTTGTTTTTGTAGTCTGGCCCTCGCTTTTGTCGATAATACCAATAGCTGTCGGGTGGTATCTTGCTACGTAGGACCTGTTCTTGAAACGATATTGAAACAACAGATTGAAACGTAAAGCGGAAGTAGTTTAATTTAGCAGTAATTTGATTTTTTGAACATCAAATTACAAGCCCAAAGCAGCTTTTAATTTTACATATCCAGTTTTACTAACTGGTAACCAAATACCCGATTTTAATAATACAACGTAACTATCTTTTTCTTTCAGTTCTATTTTAGTTACTTCTGCTAAATTAATAATGTACGAACGATGAATACGAATAAATTGCTCAGCATCAAGCGTTTGCTCAAAGAAACTCATTGTTTTATTTTTATGGAAATTACCTTCAGTAGTACTCAATTTTACATAATCATCGTCTGCCTCAATATATTGAAGTTCTGTTACTGGAATAATTTTAATTACACCAGCATTTTTAACTACGATACGATTATTTTGCGCTGGAGATAAAGCTGCTGTTTCTAATAATTCATTACTACTCTCTCCTTTGGCAAGTTTGGCAGGCAGTTTTTGCATCGCCTGATCAAAGCGACTTTTTTCTATCGGCTTTAATAGATAATCTACTGCATTAACCTCAAATGCCTTTATTGCATATTCATCAAAAGCTGTTGTAAAAATTACTGCAGGGTGTTTTTCAACCAATTCTAACATTTCAAAACCACTAATCTTTGGCATTTGAATATCTAAGAAAATAAAATCAGGTTGATGTAGATTTATAGCTTTTAAGCCCTCAAAACCATCGCTACATTCGGCAACAACTTCTATATCAGGATACGATTTTAAATAATGTTTAACTACGTCCCTTGCTAAGGCTTCATCATCAATTAGTATCGTTCTTATCATCTTTTTGAGGTATTTTAAGCGTAGTAATATACAAATTATTGTTTTGTGATTCGGTTTGCAACAAATTGCTATCTGCAAATAATAAATATAATCTACGGCGAATTGCTGATAGTCCAAATCCTGTTCCTTTACTTGCTGTCATTTCTGGATCGTATGGATTTGCTACACAAATAACTAACGTGTTTTGCTCTAATTTAACCTTAATGGTAATGGTTATAGCTGCAGAAGTATTGTATAGTCCGAATTTAATTGCATTTTCTACAATAGGTTGCAACAAAGTTCCAGGAAGACATAAACCCAAAGTATTTTCTTCAATTTGCACATCAATGGTTAATCGGTGGCTAAAACGAACTTTTTCAATATCTAAATACAATTGAATGTATTCCATTTCTTCTGCCACACTCACCCAAACTTCATCATCACGTTTTAAAGTACCACGTAAAAAAGCTGCCAACTTGGTAATCATTGTACCCGCTTCCGTTGGATTAACAATGGTTAGGGCATAAACTGAATTTAAACTATTAAATAAAAAGTGTGGTTGTAATTGATGTCTCAACTTATTAAGCTCTGCTTCTTTTGCTAAATTTTGAGCAGTTAGTAACCTACCCTGAGTTTCAGATTGTTCTTCTAACCTGTACCACAAAATATTTGCTAAAGCACACCATGTTAAACATAAAAAAGCAACTATAGCCCTGTATGGAAGTGAAAAATCTAGAAATAACTGATAATCTTTTTGATTGATAAACAAGTAATTGAGCCCATACTTTGCCAAAAAAACAATAACAGCAGTTAATATCGCTGTTAAAAGTAGCAAGAATAGCATCCGTTCATTTTTAGGCTGGTAGTAGCCTAACATATTACTAATAATTATACAGCCAATGGCCAATAGACCATTACTCAGAATGCTATCAGCCAAGGCAATTTGCCAATTTAAATTTAAAGAGTAGTAAATAAAAAGTGCGCACAGCGCAATCCAACCGACTAGAATAGCGCCTGAAACTATTTTTATTTGCTTTATAGATAATGGGGTTGTAGTCAAATGATTACGGGTTTAGATCCGATACCTTTCGGATGACGATTTACAATTTAGAACTACGACATATTCAATCATGCCTTACTAAATTTAATTAATAGTTTCTAATATCTACCCCACCAAACATCGCTATCCCTCTAATAATTAATATTTTATTTTGTCCTTCAACAATTGGTTGAACACTTCTTTTATCATCTAAGCCACCAAAAATTGCGGTTACTTCTGGCTTTACAATCCATCCTGGTGGGATAATAATTTTACATCCTCCAAAAATTGCTGTGATATCTATTATAATTTCACCTTCAAAATCCGCTTGAGTTAAGTTCAAATCGCAGCCACCAAAAACTGCTGTTATTTCTCCGCCTTTAAAGTTCTTTGAATAAATAGTTTGATGACTTCCTCCAAAAACATTTACTGAGTCTAAGTAATCGTTGCTATTCGTTTTTTTTTCATCTATTGGTGATGCTTCAACTGTTTCAGCTCCGGGATAAGCCTGGTCAGCATCTGGTTCACCAAATCTTCTTTTCCATCTTTTATTTCTTCTTCCACAACTTCCATCTATATGGTTAAAACTACTTTTAGGTTTAAGAATGATAAATAAGCCAAGTATCACTAGCATAGCTGGAAAAACAACTTTACCAAAATCTATCTCGCTCCCAAATGCTTCCTTGAAGGTAAAGAATGAGCCTATGAGCACCATAATAAACCAACTGCTATTTCTAAAGTTATGTTTAAATCCAATAAACAAACCTATAATGATTAATATGTTACTCCAATGCCACAACCAATTGGGTAGATCTAAACCTAAGTTATCAAGCATTAAAAGTGAGCCAATACCTACTATTAACAAACCTGCCCAAACCTTGCCAGAACGATTTGCTATATCTCTATTATTATTTTCCATTTTTATTTTTTTAATGTAATGAGCGCTCATGAATTTATTCATTTGGCTTCATCACGATTTCATTTGTGTTGTAATTATACTCAAATGTAGAATGAACTTTTGCATTACCAAATAGTAGACTGCTATTTATGAGTTTATTCTCGGTAAAAAGCATTAATTAATCGGTAAAACATCAACAGTCATTTGTTTTTAAATCTGGTTCCTTATCACCTTCGTAGAGACTAGTTCTAGTCTTGTTCAGTAAAACGACCAATTTTGACAAATAGGCTAATCTAAAATCAGCAGGCAACCTAAACCAAACCCGAACTTGACTCGAACTCTACCAGAGCATAAGTCGCGGTAAGGTCGCTATAAGGTCGCCTTAATATCGCAGTAAGCATGAAGGAAAATTAGAAATTAGTAACGGAAATCGTTATGTATGGAATAGTTTTTAAATATACTTTTTTTATAGCAAAGGCTGCAGTAAAATTATTTGTTAATTTAGGCAGCTAAATTAGTATGAATTAAATAAACTTAAACATGAAAAGATTATTCAGCATTGCTGTTTTGTTGTTACCGTTGTTGGTAAGCGCTCAAGATATGAGCAAACATTATAAAGTTTACGATGTAAAGAAGCAAAAAATCGTAACTCTTGATGATATTGTAAATGACTTAGCTAATGCTAATGTTTTATTTTTTGGCGAAGAACATAACGATTCTACTGGCCATTATTTAGAAGCAACTCTATTTAAAAAGATTGCCGATGCGTATCCTGGTAAGGCAGCTTTAACTATGGAAATGTTTCATACAGATGTACAACCTGTAATTAATGAATATTTAAAGGGCATTATTTCGGAGAAAAATTTTATTAAGGAAGCTAGAGCTTGGAATAATTACAAAGATTATAAACCCATGATTGAATTAGCAAAGTTGAATAATTTAGATGTAATTGGCGGTAATGCTGCTGGTAGATATAGTAATGCTGTTACACGTAGTGGATTAGAAATTCTAAATCAATTACCAGAAAGCTCTAAGCAATTTATTGCGCCATTACCTATTGACACTGCCACTGGCAGGTACAATGATAAGTTTATAGAAACGTTGGGCGGTCATAGTATGGGGGGAATGAAAGTTTATCAAACACAGAATTTCTGGGATGCTACAATGGCATGGAGTATTGCAAAATATGCTAAAAGCAATATGAATAAAAAGATTTTCCAAGTTAATGGTCGCTTTCATAGCGATGAAAAATTAGGAACGTTGGCTAAATTGAAAAAATATGCACCGAAATTGAAAATCTTA
>NZ_JBAZRL010000027.1:0-40334 GCF_041662865.1 Pedobacter sp. | reverse complement strand
TTCTCTGCTGAAGATTTTGAACAGCCAGATTGGAGCAAATACAAAGATTTAGGAGATTATATCATTGTAACCGATCCCACTTTGAAAAGAACCTTTTAATAAAAAAGCCTCCAATTAATCTGGAGGCTTTTTATTGTTTATTTATTTTTCAATAAATCTCTTATTTCAGTTAACAATACTTCTTCTTTAGTTGGTGCTGCAGGAGCTGTAGAAGTCTTTGCTTCCTCCTTGCGCTTTAATGAATTTATCCCTTTTACCAAAAGGAAGACCACTAATGCTAATAAAAAGAAATTCAAGGCTACAGTTAAAAAACTTCCATAGGCAAATATTGCAGTTTCTGGAATTTGTCTAGCTTTTTCTAGGGTTGTACCATCAGGCACATTCCCCTTTAATACAACATATAAGTTGCTAAAATCTGGTTGCCCAATTATAGAAGAAACAATTGGCATCACTAAATCTTTAACAACACTATCAATTATTTTACCAAATGCACCCCCAATAATTACACCGACAGCAAGGTCCATTACATTACCTTTGATTGCAAATTCTTTAAATTCTTTTACAAAGCCCATAGATATTTGTTTTTAGTTTTAATTTAATGGAAATAAATATATCGAATTAAGCAAATAAACTGTCTAAAAATTTAAAAAAAGAATAATACTTGCCTTTTGCCTTAATTTTAAAGCAAATGCTTATTTTTGGAAATTAAAACTGCTACTCTACTATATGCTAAAGCAACATCTACAACAAAAATTATTACAAAAGCTATCTCCGCAACAAATACAATTCATTAAGTTGTTGCAGGTGCCTACTGTTGCTTTAGATACTCGTATAAAAGAGGAATTAGAGGAAAATCCAGCGTTAGAAGATCCTAGTTTAATGACTGCTGATGAACCTGTAAATGAATATGATGATTTGAACGAACGTGATGATTTCAATCAAGAATCAAGTGATGAAAGTAGCAGTACAGATGAATTTAATGTAGAAGATTATTTACAAGACGATAATACGAACGATTACAGTACATCTTACAACAATGGTGATGATGATGAAGAGAAAAAAGAGACCCCAATAGCCATTGAAAGTACTTTTTTTGAAAGTTTACAAGAACAATTAGATCTTGTTCCTTTATCTGATACAGATTTTATTATTGGAAAACAGATTATTGGGAGTTTGGATGATGATGGTTATCTACGTCGTCCGATTACGTCAATGATAGACGATTTGGCTTTCTCTCAAAATGTAATGATTGAGGAAGAAGATGTTTTAGAAATGCTAAAAGTAATTCAAAGCTTTGATCCTCCAGGCATCGCAGCTCGTGATTTACAAGAATGTTTATCTCTTCAGTTAAAGCGTAAGGATGTACATAATCCGATTATTAAAAAGGCAATTTCAATTGTAGAACATCATTTAGATGAATTTACACGTAAACATTACGATAAATTAGAAAAATCTGTTGGATTAAATAGTGAAGAATTAAAAGAGGTTGTTGCAGAAATTTTGCGTTTAAACCCTAAACCTGGAGATTCTAATCAGGTTACTACGAAACAGCTTCAAATTATACCCGATTTTCATATCAGTAATAATGATGGAATTTTAATTTTGACATTGAACTCTAAAAATGCACCAGAGTTAAGGGTAAGTCGTTCTTACATGGATATGTTTGATCATTACGATAAAGCTGCTCAGAAAGATAAAAAGTTAAAAGAAGCAGTTCAATTTGTAAAACAAAAACTTGACTCTGCTAAATGGTTTATTGATGCTATTAAACAAAGACAACAAACTTTGCTTAAAACCATGAATGCCATTATGCATTACCAATATGAATATTTTTTAACTGCAGATGAACG
The DNA here is from genome assembly GCF_041662865.1 of Pedobacter sp. Classification (GTDB taxonomy): domain Bacteria; phylum Bacteroidota; class Bacteroidia; order Sphingobacteriales; family Sphingobacteriaceae; genus Pedobacter. Next base: position 38,484 of record NZ_JBAZRL010000027.1, on the reverse strand, counting down.
TAAAATGCGTCCGATGATTTTAAAAGATATTGCTGATAAAATTGGAATGGATATTTCTACTGTTTCCAGAGTTGCAAACTCTAAATATGTACAAACAGAATTTGGCACATTTTTACTAAAATCATTTTTCTCTGAAGCTATTCAGACTGAAAATGGCGAAGAAGTTTCTAATAAAGAAGTAAAGAAAATATTAGAAGATTGCATTGGCAATGAAGATAAACGCAGACCTTTGGCCGATGAAAAGTTGACTGAAATTTTAAAAGAGAGAGGTTACAATATCGCCAGAAGAACAGTAGCTAAATACCGTGAGCAAATGAATATTCCGGTTGCAAGATTGAGAAAAGAACTTTAATCAGTTAGCTGAATTACCACATTCTCATCGTGCTCATTACTTGGTACACGTTATTCAATTGTAAACCCAATACAATTTCGTGACTACCGTAACTCACTTTGTTTAGTTGTGAAGTTGTAAAATCGTAGGAATACGTTAAATTGATTAGCTTATTAATATTTAATCCTGCCATTGCAGAATAAGAATCGTTATACCTATAACTTCCACCAATCCAAAAACGATCTTTAAAGGCAACTTTTAAGTTCGCATCTACAGATAATGGTGCAGGATTTACATATTTAACCATAACCGAAGGAATAGCCGAAATATCTTCATCAATAAACAATTTATAGCCTGCAGTAAGGAAAGCATGAGGAACTTCTTTTCCGCTAGTGTAATTTGGATCGTTAGTAAAGGCTAACTTTTGAGGTAAGATTTGTTGTACAGAAGCTCCTGCAAAAAAACGGGCGCCATACAACCAAACTCCCATACCTAAATCTGGTTTAACCTGACTAGTTATTGTATTGTTTAAAGCTGGATCATTGGGGTTTTCTAAAGTAAGCTCATTCACATTTAACCCAATTCTGGTTATTCCAACCGCAGCACCAACCGATAAATTTAAGGTTCCCGACAATTGAAGATGATAGGCATAGGTTAAATTCGCATCTAATCTAGAGATAGGCCCTGCCTTATCTAAAACTACTGTAGCACCCATACCATGATGCGCTGGCGATGCCGTGTAATTTTGCATGTAATTATCACTCATAGGGTCATCCCCCTTTTCTGGCATTGACAACGGGTTTTTCCATAAATAATCACTCCCTAAGCTCCAATGTGCTGAGGCAAAAGTAGTTTGTGGTGCACCTTCAATACCCGACCATTGTTTTCTGTAACCGGCTTTAAAATCAGTATAATTTTCTATGCCGCTTAATGCAGGGTTTAGCAAATAGTTATTGAAAATATACTGTGTATACTGCGGCCTTTGCTGACCAAAAGAAGATAAGCTTATTCCAATTATAAAAATGATGATGTAGTAACTTTTTTTCAAAACTATCTTATAATGGTTAAATTTCCTGTTATACTTTTTCTTCCGCTATTTGGATTGATAATATAGTAATAAGTTCCGACAGGTAGCGCTTGATTTTTATAATTTCCATCAAATGGTACAGCATACCCTTTGCTGAAAAACACCCTTTGCCCATTCCTATCAAAAATTTCTACATTACTGTTTGGATATGTATCCAAATATTTCACATTCCACACATCATTCACTCCATCGCCATTTGGTGTAAAGCTATTTGGAGCATTCACATTTTGCAACACATGCACATATACTTGGTCAACTGTAGTACAACCTTGATCTGAGGTAACGGTTAATGTATATTGAGTATCGGTTTCTGGCTTAGCAATTGGATTTAAAATATCATCAGCACTTAGACCAATACTTGGTGTCCATTTATAAGTTAAGCCAGTACCAGTTGCGTTAGCTTGCATCTTTTTCTCACCACCTACTAAAATATAAAAATCTGCACCTGCATCAGTAATAGGAATCGGGTAAACTTCAATATCTTGCCCAATACTAACTGTACACCCATTTTGAGGTGTAAATGTATAGATGATGTGGTGTATACCAGGGCCAGCTAGTTTCGGATCAAAAGTACCATCAGGTTTTATACCCGTACCACTATAAACACCTGCCCCATTTATTCCGGAGTTTTCAGTAGCTTGATTAACAATAATATCACCAACATTCTCACAAACAGCAGGAATAGGGGTAAAAGTTAATTGAGGAGCTGGCTTGATGGTAATGTTATGCATGGCAGATAATGTACAACTCTCGCCAGAATAAGCCACCAATTTGATGGTATATGTCTTATTTGTATTTCCTCCAAAAGGAGCATAGGTTAAAGGTATATCATCACTTATTGGAAGTTTTGGATAAGGAATAGTAATGAAACTTGTAGGGTTGTTTACAAAGTCTTGATAAATTTCTACTTTGGTGATGCTACCAAAAGCTGCTGCAGATGTACTGTTTATAATTACATCATTCCCGCTACATAAATTTGCTTCATTCTTAATTGTAAAATCGGCTTTAACAACTGCTCCATTAACTGTAAATGGATATGATTTTTCATCAGTACAACCATTTACATTTGTAATTGTAAGCTTAACTGTATAGTTACCTATTGCATTATAAGCATGTTTACCATCCTTTTGTGTTGAGCTATTTGCAGCACCCGAAGCTGGATCTCCAAAATCCCATACATAGGTTAAACCAACTTCACTTCCATTTTGATCTTTTGATTTATTAATGAAATTGGCAAAACCATCAGCTAAACAAAAATCAGGAGTACTAAAATCTGCAATTGGCAAACCTGTAATTACTATTGGATGTGAAATAGTGCTTGTGCAACCTTTATTAGAAGTTGTAGTTAAGGTAATTGTGTACGTACCAGCTCTTATATATTGATGATTTGGAGTTGATGAATCTGGTCTATCTTCGCTTACACCATCGCCAAAATCCCAATGCCAGTTTACTATTTTAGCATCTGCAAAAACCGCAGTACTAATAGTAGATTGATCTGTAAATGTAAAACTTGTATTTATGCAGGTGCTAGGAACAGTGAATTTTGCATCTGGTACAGGATAAATAATAATATCTTGTGGAAAAACATCTGACATACAACCGTTCTCTGCACTAACAAAAAGTTTAACTGTATAAGTGCCTGGAGCTGTGAATGTATGTTTTGGTTTTTGTTCGGCAGATGTATTTAGTGCTCCAGATGCTGGATCACCAAAATCCCATTGCCATTTGGTTATTACTTTTCCATCAGCATTTGCATTACTAGCATCTGTAAAAATAATCCCTTGATTGGCACATTTTTCGGTTGCTGCAGTAAATTTTGCTGTGGGTAACGAGTCAACATCAAATGTAAAATTAAGTTCAATGTCACTAGTAGAGCAGCTTCCAGCGGTTGCTGATAAAGTTGCAATAGCGGTGATTTGGGTTTTACCTGCTACTGTAAATGTCTTGCTAACTGGCGCAGTATATGTGTAAAGTACTGGGCTTGTACCATTGGTTGTAAAAGTTGGGTTAGGAATGTTAGAATCTACAGTTCCGTCACCATATTTCCATATAAGTCTATCTAGTTTATAAGGCAAAGTCAGTTTAAAGTCTGATTCCTCCCCTAAACATGCACCTGCATTTTCATTACCAGTTACTTTATTTACTAATATCAAAAATTGTGTCGAAGCTAAATTTGTACCAGCTGAGTAAGCATAAGATTCAGTTTGACCAAAACCATAAGCAATCGCATTAAAACCATCATCTGCAGTCAATGTTAAACTCTCGTCATAAACTGGAAGTTGAAGATATGCGTAATTAGGATCCGATGGCATAATTTGCCAACTTCCACGGGCATTTCCATTTAATTTAAATGTTGATACTTTACTGGTTTTCATAAAAACATTAATATATTTCTCTGTTATAACATTTTTATCAGATGAAAATACCGTTATATTTTTAATATTAAACTCTATTGGATTAAGCAATACCATTTCAGGATCTCCAGTTAATCGTCTACCATTTATATCTGAACAGTTTTCAGTAAAAGAGTATTCAGCAACACTAATTAATTTATCTGCCGAAACAATAACTGGATCAATCAATGTTCTTTCAAGATACTGTCCTTTATTAATTACGCCCATCAATGCACCATCCAAAGTTACTGAAGTATTATTTTCTTGAGCCAATACCCTCACAATATATCTTCTGTTAATAAAGGGAATGACCCCATAGGTTTTACCCCAACTATTAGTAGCATATAATTGTTGAAACAATGGATCTCTTGAATTAGCACACCCAATGCTTACTGATGTACTACCTGAGAAAGCAGCAAAACGCTTACAGTTTGAAGTTGTTGTATCAACCTCAACAAAAACACCTGTTAAATCTTCTCTTATTAGCGGCATATATTCATACACATCACCTTTGTTCAACATGGGGATAGAAATAGTGCTACCATCTATTTTGTGAAGAATTAAATTAGTACTATCATTTGCAGCAATTAAGACTAAAAAATTTTTACATTCTCCCTCTATTCCTCGATCTTGCGTATAATTCATAGAATAGTACTTCTGACCTAAAGCTTCATAAGGTAAAATTAAAGTAGCTGCAGATCGAAAACCTGCAAAAACATGACTATAAGCGACAACTTTAGGTTTTCCTGGCGTAACTACAATATGTATTCCCCTATTAACTAGTTTATTATTGCTTTCTGTTCCATCAATATACGAATCGGATCTACTAACCAAAAAAGTAACTACAGTATTTGCCGGAATTAATTTAGTTTGAGGTAAACTTGTACCGCAACTTACAGTAACCTCTGAGTCAAATTTAGATGTAATATTTACATTCATTGTAGCAAGGCTAGAACTACTTGGGTCATGTGTTGGGAAAACAGTCCAAAATTCCATCCCTTCATTAGAGATATTCTGAGCCAGCGCATTTTGAGAAAATCCCAGCAATAGAAATAAAGTAATAGCCAGACAAAGTTTCTTTGCCAAAGCATTACCTATCAAAAGTTTAGAGCACATTTACAATAATAATATTTTATTACTAAACTGATGATTTTTCAGGAATTTTAAAATAGAATTCCCTACCTACGAAAGCAAGTTCTGTCGAGCAATAAACTCTAATTGTCTATTGGCAACCAACAACTTCTCTGTAAGTTCTTTATTCTCTTTACGAAGTGTGTAAATTTCAATAGCTTTTTCAATATTAATCCTTAAATCCTCTTCCATCCAAGGCTTTTGAATATACCGATAAACTTGACCTTTATTTATCGCATCTATTACGGCATCAATATCGGTATAGCCTGTAAGTATCATTCGTATTGGATCCGGATGCGCTTCTAAAATAGAAGCCAAAAACTCTACTCCAGTAGTTTTTGGCATCCGCTGATCCGTTATAATAATGTGTATATCTTCTTTATCTAAAATTTCCCTGCCTTCATCTGCAGATTCGGCCGTAAAAATCTTATACAACCTACGATAAGTGGCTGCAAATGCACTTAAATTGTGCGGTTCATCATCAACATATAAAATGTTTGTGCTCATTAGGGATCTTTAATAAAAGATAAAAATACTTTTTTATTATAACTCTTAAAAGACTAATTTAGTTGTTTTAACAAATAATTGATTTTTTATTATTAACACATAGCTATTTATCATTTAAAATGCAACCTAAAACTGGTTCTAATCCATCTTTATCTCAGCTTATTACACAAACATCAGCGCTAAATAACGTTTATAAACCAGTATTTTTTAATCTGACAGATAGCGCTCAAAAAAAAGACGTTGAAACATTAATTTCTAATAAAAACAACCTGCAGGTTTACGACCATATTTATACTCAGGTAGAAGAATTAATAAAATGTCTACATCCTACTATCGTTTTCTTACCTCCAACAGAATTAGCTAAAGCCGTTGAAAATCATTTCGGTGGTAATCCTCAAGAAGAGTATGGAGTTTGGGTTTATTATCCCTGGGCCGAAAAGTTAGTTCATTTACTAAACGAACCAGAGTTTGCACTAGTTCGTACCAATAGAAATAAGCATAAAATTACCGATAAAGAGCAAAATCTGCTTTCTCAAAAAAAGATTGGCGTAATGGGTCTTTCTGTTGGTCAATCCGTTTCATTAACGCTAGCCATGGAGAGAGGTTTTGGCGAGTTGCGTATTGCAGATTTTGATGAATTAGATTTAAGTAACATTAATAGAATTCGAACCGGAGTATATAATCTTAAAATCAAGAAAACAGTTATTGTAGCGAGAGAAATTGCAGAAATTGATCCTTACTTAAATGTTGTTTGTTTTGAGGATGGCATTACCGATGAAAACTTAGACGATTTCTTAACAAAAAACGGTAAATTAGATTTGCTAATTGACGAATGTGATAGTTTTGATATAAAAATCAATGCTCGTAACAAGGCAAAAGCCTTAGGGATACCGGTATTAATGGAAGGAAGTGATAGAGGGACTATTGATATCGAAAGATTTGATTTAGAACCTAACAGACCTGTATTACACGGAATGGTTGAGCATTTGGATATGAGCAAATACAAAACGCTCTCAACAATGGATGAAAGAATTCCTTACATAACGGCCGTTACTGGTGTCGAAACGTTATCTCCACGCATGAAAGCCTCTGCTGTAGAAATTATGGCTACCATTTCTACTTGGCCACAATTAGCAAGCGCAGTTACCTATGGTGGTGGCATTACGGCTGATCTTTCTAGAAAAATATTACTAGGTAATCTTAGCGTTTCTGGTCGATTTTTCATAGATATGGATGAGCTAATCAGCGATTCAATCCCTTCGTCACCAGTTAATACTGAAGTAAAGGCTATCGCTCCTCTTCAAACTACAGAGATAGAAGAATTTATTACAGAACATCAATTAGCATTTGAAAATAATGCAAATCCTATTTCAGAGAATATATTAAATCAATTAATAGAAGCCGCGGCAAAGGCTCCATCTGGTGGCAATAACCAACCTTGGAGATGGCATTATAAAAATGGAATATTACATTTATTTTTAGAAAAAAGTACAGCTCAAGCCTATTTAGATCCACAATATATTTCTTCCTATATTTCTTTGGGTGCAGCAATTGAAAATCTTTTATTAGCCGCAGCAAACTTAAATTTAAATGCAAATTGGCATTTAACACCTCAACTAGCTCCTACACATATTGCTTGGTTTAATTTTACAGAAAACCATGTGGCAAGCGAGCAAGAAAATCAATTGGCAGCTCAAATTGAATTAAGGCACACCAACAGAAAAATTACGCCAAGACAAGAAATAGAGGAAACAGATTTAAATTATTTATCTAGTTTGGTTACACAAGTTGCCAATGCAAAATTAACTTGGTTAACAAACCCAGAGCAAATAAAAGCTTTAGGGGCTATCTCTACGCATACTGATTTACTACGATTATTTATTCCAGCTGCACACGAGGATTTTATTACCAGAGAAATGCGTTGGAATTTAGATGAAGTAAATGCAACAGAAGATGGAATTGGTATTCATACCTTAGATTTAAGTAATAACGATCAAATTGGAATACGTCTGTTAAAAGATAAAAAGATGATTAGCTTTTTACAGCAGATTAATGGAGGTAGCGGTTTCAAAAGATTATCAATGCAACAATTCATGGCTTCATCTGCTGTCGGATTGATTACCATGCCAAAAGGCGCTATCAATTCATTTATTGAAGGTGGTATGGCTGCAGAAAAATTATGGCTTGGCGCTAGTGCTTTAAATTTACAAATCCACCCTGTGAATGTTCCATTAATCTTTTTCTACAAAAATTCAGTTGAAGATAGTTTAAACATCCCCTTAGAAAGCAAAGCACAATTAACACAAGCCGAGCAAGGTTTTAAACAATTATTTAGCATAAAGGAAGAAGAACAAGCTATTTTTATGTTTAGAATATTCAAAGCAACTCCATCACCAGAAAGAACCATCAGAAAATCAACTGCTAAAATATTCTCCATTGGAAGAGCTTAAGCCGCATATAGATAATTTATATTTCAGAACATTTAGAGCTGTAGATGATCGCTCGGCTTGTATGAAATTTATTGAAGGACACACACATGTACTTGAAATTTTTGGCATTACACAAATTACTTCAGCAAAAATAGATTGGGTGATTAATCCAAATGTTTACGTAATTTTAGTAAGTGCAGAAGAAAATGGAAAAGCATTGGCGGGTTGCAGAATTCATATTGCTGATGGGAAAACACCATTACCAATTGAAACTGCCGTAGGCGAAATGGATAATAGAATTTATACTATGGTTGCTGAGCGAATTGTTGCTGGTACTGGCGAGTTTTGTGGCTTATGGAATTCTTGGGAAATTGCAGGTTTGGGAATCGGAAGCGTGTTTTTAGGCAGGATTAGTATTGCCATTTCTACCTTACTTAATTTAACAACCTTATTTGGCCTTTGCGCCCCTGCTACTTACCGAAATTCTATAAGAGGTGGATTTAGAGTAATTAATGAAATTGGAATTAACGGAAAATTCTATTATCCAAAGGAAAATTTAACTGCAACTGCATTATTAATTGAAGACACTATTGGTTTAGGTGCCACACACCCAGATGAAATACCAAACATTATGCAATTGCGTGAAAAAAAGCAACAAACAATTGAGTTTATTGGTAGCAATGGCTTACCTATTAATCTTCATATTAACTTAGAACTATGAGGATAAAAATTCTATTATTATTTGCTCTCCTATTCTCATTTACAAATTTTGCATTCGCAAAAGATGGAATTTCTTTTGGTAAAGAGATTGCATATACCGCCGAAACTTTTAAAGATACAAACGGCAAGCTGACTATAAATGAGGTGATGAATACTAAAAATTTCATCCCGAATAAAAATGCTGTCTTAAATTTTGGAATAGACAATTCAACTTATTGGATTAAGATAAAAATAAATAAGACTGAGAAATTAAAAGATGTATTACTTTTTGTTGATCAAGCTAGACTAGAAAGTGTCAATTTCTTTATTGCTCGAAATGACAATAGCATTTCAAAAAAGCTCATCAATTCAGGTTTCACAAAAAAATTCAGCCTATCTCAAAAGCTATTTATTTATGAAATCCCTGCTGATTTTAATGCCAAAAACGATGTAATTTATATTCAGGTAAGGTCTAAAGAACTGTTTGTAGTTCCAATTCATGTTTACAACGAAGGCTCTATTATTACCACTTTCTTAATTAGAGACATGACATTCGGTTTTTATACCGGTATTATGGTGGTCATGTTTCTATACAATTTATTCCTGTTTTTTAGTGTTAGAGACAGGAGTTATATTTATTACGTTGTGTATATCTGTTTGGTATGGTTATCGCAAATATCAATTCAAGGGTATGGCGTAAAATATTTTTGGGAAGACAAAAGCTGGTTAGATGATAAGTCGGTTATTTTGTTCTCGTTGCTGGCCGTAATTTTCACCACAATTTTCACCCAATCGTTTCTTAATACAAAAGTATATACCAAAAAAGCGCATAAATACATCAATATATACATTGTTTTAGCTGCATTGGATATTGTAGTTTTATTTAGTGGTAAGCACCAAGTAGCGTTTATTTTTATGCAATTTTTAACCTTTATTGGGGCAATTATTGCGCTTTCATTGGCTTACTATGTATACTTTAAAAAGAATTTTAATCCGGCAGGATATTACCTTTTTGCCTGGTCAATATTATTAATCGGGGCCATTCTTTTCATTATGAAAGATTATGGCATCATTCCATACAATAATTTTACTATATACCTTTTACAAATTACTTCATCTATAGAGGTAATGTTGCTTTCTTTCGCACTGGCAGATAAAATAAACTTCTTTAAACGAGAAAATGAAAACGCACAAGCACAAGCCCTAAATGCTTCATTAGAAAATCAAAAGCTAATAAAAGAGCAAAACATCGTCTTAGAAAAGAAGGTACAAGAACGAACCGAGGAATTGCAAAACACAAATTCAACGCTAAATGTTACCCTAAACAATTTAAAGGATACGCAATCTCAACTAGTAGATGCCGAAAAAATGGCTGCACTGGGTCAGCTAACAGCAGGTATTGCGCATGAAATTAACAACCCAATTAACTTTGTAACTTCTAATATCAAACCTTTAGAATTAGACATTAATGATCTAAAAGAGATCATTACCAAATATGAAGAAATCGATTTTGATAAAGATATAAAAGAGCAAGTGGAAGAAATTGAAGCGTTTAAAAAGCAAATCGATCTCAACTTTGTTAATAATGAAATCACTTCTCTTTTATCAGGTATTAGTGAAGGCGCAAAACGTACAGCCGAAATTATTAGAAGCTTACGAAACTTTAGCCGAATTGACGAGACCGATATGAAACCTATAGATTTGAACGAAGGTTTACAATCTACATTAGTATTGGTAAGAAACAATTTACCTGATAATTTGACTGTAATTAAAGAATATGGCAACCTACCAAAAGTAGAATGCTTACCAGGAAAAATCAATCAGGTGTTTATGAACTTGGTATCTAATGCTATTCAAGCTATTAAAACTAAGGAAGTACAACAAGAAGAAGAGTTTTTAACAATTAAAACGTGGTATGAAGATCAGCAGGTAAAAATTAGTATTAAAGATACTGGTATAGGCATGACAGAAGAAACAAAACATCGTATATTCGAGCCGTTTTTTACCACTAAAGATATCGGCGAAGGTACAGGATTAGGTCTTTCCATTGTGTTTAGTATAATCGAAAAACACAAAGGTCACATAGAAGTTATCTCAAAGCTGGGTGAAGGAACAGAATTTATTATTACCTTGAATATAAATCCGCAATAAGAAATCAATGAAAACCCCAACCGTAAGAGTTTTATATATTGACGACGAGGAAAACAACTTACAAGCGTTTAAAGCAAGTTTTAGACGACAGTATGAGATTTATACGGCCATTTCTGCTGCGGAAGGTTTAAAAATTCTTCAGAATGTAAATCTTCAAGTAATTATCGCCGATCAAAAAATGCCTAACACTACTGGGGTAGAGTTTTTTAAAAGTATTACTGAGACTTTTCCTGATCCAATGCGTATCCTTTTAACGGGTTATACAGATATTGAAGCATTGGCCGATGCCATTAATCATGGAGATATATATCGCTATATTACCAAACCTTGGAATGATCTTGAGTTACACAACTCTATAAAAAATGCGTACGATGCGTATAAAGCTAAAATAGATCTACGGAATAAAATAGCGGAATTAGAAAAAACGAACGATGAGTTGAACCGTTTTATTTATAGCATTTCTCACGAATTAAGAGCTCCTCTAGTTTCGGTAATAGGGATTGTTGGTTTGGTAAAAATGGAGGGTTTGTACAACTCTAGTGGAGAATACTGGAGTTTAATAGAAACCTGTTCTAACAAACTCGATTATTATATTCAGAAAACTCTACAATATTATAAAAACAATAAAACTGTAGCAGATAAAAGTCCCGTAGATTTCAATAAATTAATTTCTGAGCTGATAGATGTTTATTCGTACACAGATAAAGACACACGCTTTACGGTTAATATAGATCAACAGGTGGAATTTAAAGGCGATTTATTTAGAATTGAAGTTATTCTTGGTAATCTCATATCAAATGCAATTAAATACCAAAAAGTAACCGAGCTAAATAAAAAGGTAAATATAGATGTTGAAGTAAGTAAGGAATTTGCACAAATCAGCATTAGCGATAATGGAATGGGTATTTTAAATGAACACCTAGAAAAAATATTTACGCAATTCTTTAAAAGTAAAGTTCATCACGGCAGTGGACTAGGTTTATTCATTGTAAAAGAAGCATTAAATAAAATTGAAGGGCGTATATCTGTAAGCTCGGATGTTGATCATGGTACAACTTTTAAAATAACAATACCTAATGCAAAGTGATATTAAAAAAGTAATGTTAATCGATGACAATGAAATTGATTTAAAAATCAACTCAAAACTCATTAGCTTATCTAACTTATTTCAAGAAATTATTTTTTGTCAATCAGGTGAAGAAGCATTGGATTATTTAAGTCGACACATGAACGACGATGATAAATTACCTAATTTCATTTTATTAGATATTCAAATGCCAGAAATGGATGGTTTTGAATTTTTAGAAGAATACAAAAAATTCTCTACCACACTTACCGATAAATGCCCTGTTGCAATGCTTTCTTCTACACTAGATTTTGGTGATACACAGCGAGCAGAAGCAAATCCTTACGTAATAAAATTACTAAAAAAACCACTTTCCCCTAAAGAATTGGCTGAATTGTTATAATACGATTGATCATCATCTACTCGCCATCTAAGCGCAATTTGTCATCCTGAGCGCCGCGAAGGATCTTTTATCAATCTATAAGCCAATTTAACTTCCTAAAGCAAACTTTTATTTCTAGGCATTGTTATGCTACTGTACCTAAAAATTTAAAGCCATGGAAAATCAAGAAAATATAGCAGGTTTAGGCAAGAACCATGATCGGGCAGCACATGATCATGATATTGCGAAAAAACAAAGTGAAGCACAACCAGCAACAGAAAATAGTGAAATGGAGCCTTATAGTGTAAATCAACACGGCAATAAAGATTTTAATGCTGATTCAAAGGAAGGTGATCAAAACGTTAAAGACGTACATCAAAAAGCCGACGAATACGCTAAAAAGGAACATGAAAAAGCAGAGAACTGGGAAAATAATAATAAAACAGGGCCTGATGCTCCTCAGTTTTAATAGTATTTAAATTTAAAAACATAAAAACCGATTTAATTAACTAAATCGGTTTTTTTAATTAAGAATATCAGACTTCTAAATATCAAACTACCAAGCTCCTAGTAACTGCCGAACTCAACCTGGCAACTGCAACACCAAAACTTATTACACTCGTCATCGCATAGCTATGATGCGAAGGAGTTCTTGATTTATTAAGGCAACTTCTGCATTACAATAACCAATGCTAAATAATAAGGATAAAAAAAAGCCGTGGTCTACATCCATAGATCACGGCTTTAGTTTTATAACTTTTAAAAAATTATGGTTTCGTTTCAGCCGGTGCTTTACCGATCAAATCCATAAACTGATCTAACTTAGGCGTAATAATAATCTGTGTACGTCTATTTTGACTTTTACCAGCAGGACTATCATTAGAAGCAATCGGATTGTATTCTCCTCTTCCACCAGCAGTTAAACGTTTAGGATCTACTCCATAATTATTCTGTAAAGATTGAACCACTGAAGATGCTCTCAACGCACTTAAATCCCAATTATTTCTAATATTTGTTTTAGAGATAGGTACATTATCAGTATTACCTTCAATCAACACATCATAACCTTTATAATCGGTTATAATTTTGGCAATCTTACTTAACGTTGCACCCGCTTTATCTGAAATTTCATAACTACCAGATTTATACAACATATTATCAGAAAGAGAGATATAAACTACACCTTTAAGTACTTTCACATCCACGTCGCTCATTTCTTCCCTGCTTAGAGATCTTGTTAAATTGTTGGTTAAAACCATATTTAACGAATCGCTTTTGTTTTTGGCATTCACCAATTGTTGAATGTACTTATTTGAGCTATTAATTTCATCCACCAATTTAGAAATGTTAACATTACCCTGACTAGTAGAATTTAAACATTTATTTAACGCAGCTTGTAAACCTGCCGCATTAGATTTCTCTGCAGCAATCTGCTCTTCTAAACTTTTAATTCTAATTTTAGATCCAGAAACATCGCTTTCACTAGCCCTTAATTTCTGGTTAAGTTCTTCGTTACTTTGTTGCAGTTTAGTATTATTAGATTGCAATTCAGCAAACTTTTTATTGCTTACACAACCTGTACCGAGGGTGATTACTAAAAGCACCGCTGGCGCTACTATTGAAAATTTCATAATTCTATACATTTATGTAAAAAGATTAATCTATTAACAAACTAATACTCCGTAAAGTTTTAATCTCGGTAATAATTGCATAAAAAGATAAAGATTAGTTAACACAAAAAGCACTCTGAAAATACTTAAAGAGCGCTTTTCTCGATGTTCATAATTATGCTAAAGTTTCTTCAACCCCTTAGTTTGAGCTTTATCCACTTCTAAAAAGCTAATAGAAAATCCTCCGCCAGGTGCGGCAAATTGTGATAATTTTGTTTGTGCTGTCACTACCACTTTTCGAATTACATAAGCCTGCGGGTTTGTTTTATAATGCGCATTTTTTGCATCAGCATAAATAGTGGCAACATACGTTTTACCTTTATCTAAGAAATCTAGTTTAAACTCCGCAGTGCGAGAATTATCTCCATTTACACTTCCTAAAAACCATTTTCCTGTGCCTTTTGCTTTACGAGCTACAGTAATATATTGGCCAGGTTCTGCTTCAATGTATTTGCTATCATCCCAATCAATCGCCACATCTTTTATAAACTGAAAAGCATCTGGAAAGCGATTGTAATTTTCTGGAAGATCAGCAGCCATTTGCAAAGGGCTATACATGGTTAAATACAAGGCCAGTTGATTAGCAATAGTGCTATTTACATGCGAAGTATTCCCCGGATTTAATTTACTAATATCCATTTCAAAAATACCAGGTGTATAATCCATTGGGCCTCCTTGCAAACGTGTAAAAGGCAAAATAGTAACGTGATTAGGTTTAGAACCACCAAAAGCTTGATATTCTGTTCCTCTAGCCGATTCATTTCCAATTAAATTTGGATACGTACGAGCAATACCGGTAGGTCTAACTGCCTCGTGTGCGTTCACCATGATCTTATATTGAGCAGCCTTTTCTATCGCATATTGATAATGGTTTATTATCCATTGGCTATAATGATTTTCGCCACGAGGCAAGATGTTTCCAACATAACCACTTTTTACAGCATCGTAATTATTAGCTTTCATGTATTTGTAGGCTGTATCCAAGTGGCGTTCGTAATTACGTACAGACGATGAAGTTTCATGGTGCATAATCATTTTAATACCTTTTGATTTTGCGTAATCTCTTATCTCTGCCATGTTAAAATCCGGATATGGAGTTACAAAATCAAAAACATAATCTTTAGAGTTACCATACCAATCTTCCCAACCTTGATTCCAACCCTCTACCAAAACTCCTCCAAAACCATTCTGCGCTGCGAAATCAATATATTTTTTTACGTTGGCTGTATTAGCACCATGCTTTCCATTTGGCTTTGCTTTCGTATAATCCGTTATACCTAGTTGTACAGATGGAAAATCATCTGTGTACGCCCATGAACTTTTACCAGTAATCATTTCCCACCAAACACCTACATATTTTACAGGCTTAATCCATGAAGTATCTTCAATCTTACATGGTTCATTCAGGTTATAGATCATTTTTGATGCTAAAATATCCCGAGCATCATCACTTACCATAACAGTACGCCAAGGTGTATTAAAAGGAACTTGAATATAACCCTTATCCCCTTTCATATCTGGCGTTAACCACGATTCGAAAACCATGTTTTTATCATCCAAGTTTAAATGCATACATGGATAATTAATCAAAGCCGCCTCATGTAGATTGATGTAAAGTCCATCGGCAGATTTCATCATTAATGAAGTTTGTACGCCAGTTGGTGAAAATGCAGTTTGCGAAAGATTTTCAGTTCTCGCTTTTGCAGCAAAACCACGTATTTCTGAGAGTTTTGAAGTGGTATAATCGTATTCTTGTGTATCGTAATCACCTGCTATCCAAAATGCAGTATGATCGCCTGTCATAGCAAATTGCGTTTTCTCCTCTTTAATTACGAAGTAAGTCAATCCTTTTTGGGTTGGGAATTCATATCTAAATCCTAAACCCTCATCAAATAAGCGAAAGCGAATAAGAATTTGTCTGTTGGTTACTTTTTGGCTTAATGTAACTGCAAACTCATTGTAATGGTTTCTAATCGTTTTAACTTCGCCCCAAACCGGCATCCAATTTTCATCAAATGAAGAGGATTGTGTATTGGCAATTGTAAAATCATTTAATAGTGATTTTTGATCATTTTTCAATTCTAAACCTAGCTTACTGGTTTTAATAACCTCCTTATTTTTATATGTTAAATTATAAGTCGGACTCCCATCCGCTAGCAATGCAAAGTTCATGGTCAATTTCCCATTCGGGGATTTAAGTTGCTGACCAAAAGCAAAGCAAAAAAATGCAAGTATTAAATACGCGGTAAAAAGAATCTTCTTCATAGTAAAATGTATTAAACTGTAATTGGCTCTAATCTAATCATAATATCTTTTAGCTTCAAAATGACTTAATTATAATATTGATACTTAAGAGCATAAAAAAAGCCTAATCAGTTAAGATTAAGCTTTTTAAATTGTGGGCCCACCTGGGCTCGAACCAGGGACCAAAAGATTATGAGTCTTCTACTCTAACCAACTGAGCTATAGGCCCCGAAAACCGATTAGGTTTTGCGAGTGCAATGTTACATATTTGCAACGAATTTTGGAAACCCTTTTTATGGAAAAAATAAAAAATATTATTTTCGACTACGGTAATGTCATTTTCGAAATCAATTTTAAACATACCCAAGCTGCTCTATTACAATTAGGTATCACCAATGTGGAAGAGTTTTTTGCGCACAAAAATCATAATCAATTATTTGATGATTTTGAGACAGCTGGAATTAGTCCTGCAGAATTTAGAGCCGGCATTAGAACAGCAGCCAATAATCCAAACCTTACAGATGCTCAAATTGATGAAGCTTGGAATAGTTTGTTAATTGGTGTTTCAGGCAATAATCATGAAGTTTTGCTGGAAGTTAAGGAGAAATACCGCACTTTTTTGTTGAGTAATAACAACGAAATTCATTACGATTGGATCATCAACTATCTAAAAAAAGAGTTTGGGATAAATAATTACGATAATCATTTTGAAAAAGCTTATTTCTCACAACAAATGCGCTTGCGCAAGCCTAACGTTAATATATTTGAGCAGGTAATTAAAGAAAACAACTTAAATCCTAATGAAACACTCTTTATTGACGATAGCCCTCAGCATATTGAAGGCGCAAAAAAAGCAGGTTTACACACATTATTGATGAATATTCATCCAGAAAAATTAAGAGATTTTTTACATCAGCATCATATTTTATAATATATAAAACAAGATATTTTCTTAAATTTATGTTGAAATTGGAAAGAAAATGAGCGAAAAAAGATTTACTTCCCTACAAGAGTTTTATCCTTTCTACCTAACGGAGCATAGAAATTTTACGAGTAGAGTTTTACATTTTATTGGAACTGGATTACTCATTTTATCCTTGTTTACAGGAATGTTATTTCACGATTGGCGTTTTATAGTCGCCATTCCCTTTATTGGTTATGGTTTTGCTTGGGTTGGTCATTTCTTTTTCGAGAAAAATAAACCAGCTACTTTTCAATATCCATTATATAGTTTGGCTAGTGATTTTATCCTTTTTTGGGAGCTTCTAAATGCTAAACAACCTTTTAGGGTCAAATAGTTTTTACCTATACAGCTATAGATAAAAAGCTTTTGCTTTGGCAAACCATTCTATATAGATTTGTTTATAACGAGAAATTAATTAAACTGTAAATCGGATTTATAGTTGAAATACTTTCGTTAAATTTACTATGAGTTCTTTCGATGAACTTAATACCATTAAACAAAAAATTGAACTATGGAAAACGACTCTAACGACATTAGCAAATGTCCATTTCACAATGGTAGCCTAAAAAGTATTGTAAATAGTGGCGGTACAAAGAACCGAGATTGGTGGCCAAATAGATTAAATCTACATATCCTTCGCCAACACTCATCTTTATCAAACCCAATGGGAGATGATTTTGACTATGCTGAAGCATTTAACAGTTTGGATTTACCTGCTTTAAAGAAAGATTTAGAGGCTTTAATGACCGATTCACAAGATTGGTGGCCTGCAGATTTTGGTCATTATGGAGGTTTATTTATTCGCATGGCATGGCATAGTGCTGGCACGTATCGTATAGGCGATGGTCGTGGTGGAGCTGGACAAGGGCAACAACGTTTTGCGCCTTTAAATAGCTGGCCTGATAATGTGAGTTTAGATAAAGCTCGTCGTTTGTTGTGGCCAATTAAACAAAAATATGGTAATAAAATTTCTTGGGCAGATTTAATGGTACTTACTGGAAACGTCGCTTTAGAATCAATGGGTTTCAAAACTTTTGGTTTTGGTGGTGGGCGTAGTGATGTTTGGGAAGCAAGTGAAGATATTTATTGGGGATCTGAAACTACATGGTTAGGCAACGATGATCGGTATTCGAAAGGTTCAGAAGGTGTTGCAGGGCATGGGGTTTTAGTATCTGATGAAGATCCAGAAGGGGGCAAACATTCGCATGATCTAGAAAAACCATTGGCAGCTGCACATATGGGTTTAATTTATGTAAACCCAGAAGGACCAGATGGCAATCCAGATCCAATAGCAGCTGCAAGAGACATTCGTGAAACTTTTGCACGTATGGCAATGAATGATGAAGAAACGGTTGCTTTAATAGCCGGAGGTCATACTTTTGGAAAAACACATGGTGCTGCTTCTTCAGAACACGTAGGTAAAGAGCCAGAGGCTGGAAGTATAGAACAACAAGGTTTTGGATGGAGTAATAGTTATGGTAGTGGTAAAGGACCAGACACCATTACAAGTGGAATAGAAGTAACTTGGACAACCACTCCTACGCAATGGAGCAACAATTTTTTCGAAAATTTATTTGGTTTTGAATGGGAACTAAGCAAAAGTCCAGGAGGCGCACATCAATGGGTAGCAAAAAATGCCAATGAGATTATTCCTGATGAGTCTGATTCTTCTAAAAAACATAAACCAACAATGCTGACTACCGATTTATCGTTGAGACTAGATCCAGCATATGAAAAAATTTCAAGACGTTTCTTGGAAAACCCTGATCAATTTGCAGATGCCTTTGCTCGTGCTTGGTTCAAATTAACACACCGTGATATGGGACCTCGTGAACGCTATTTAGGTCCAGAAGTGCCAGCTGAAATATTGGTTTGGCAAGACCCTATTCCTGCTGTTAATCATAAATTAATTGATAATAATGATATTGCTAGCTTAAAAGAAAGAATTCTATCAACTGGTTTATCAGTTTCTCAACTGGTTTCAACCGCTTGGGCTTCGGCATCTACTTTCCGAGGATCAGATAAACGTGGTGGTGCAAATGGGGCCCGAATTCGTTTAGCTCCACAAAAATATTGGAAAGTAAATAATTCAGGTGATCGATAAAGTTTTAAGTGCTTTAGAACAAATCCAAAAAGATTTTAATAGCTCACAAAGTGATGGCAAAAAAGTTTCGCTGGCAGATCTAATCGTCTTAACAGGATGTGCTGGCATTGAAAAAGCAGCAAAAAATGCAGGTCAAGATATTACAGTTCCTTTCACACCAGGTCGTATGGATGCTTCTCAAGAAGAAACTGATGTAGAATCTTTCAGCGCTATGGAACCATTAGCTGATGGTTTCCGTAATTATCAAAACTCAAATTATAAGGTTTCTACAGAAGCATTGCTGGTGGATAAAGCTCAACTTTTAAACTTAACTGCGCCTGAAATGACTGTATTAGTTGGAGGATTACGAGTATTAGATACGAATTTTGACCAATCTAAAAATGGCGTATTTACAAATAAACCTCAAGTTTTAACAAATGATTTCTTTGTTAATCTGCTTGATATGAATACTGCGTGGAAGTCTGTCGACAAATATCAGCAACTATTTGAAGGAAGAGATCGAAAAACAGATGAATTGAAATGGACCGCAACTCGTGCCGATCTTGTATTTGGGTCTAATTCTGAATTGAGAGCAATTGCAGAAGTTTACGCAAGTAGTGATGCACAAGGTAAATTTTTAAAAGATTTTGTTGCCACATGGAACAAAGTCATGAACTTAGATCGTTTTGATTTAGCTAAACACTAAATATATTAAGTAAAACCTGCGTTCAAACCTAAATTATTAATTGAACGTAGGTTTTATATTTTTGTAAAATGAAAGCCGAAAGATTAGAAAAAATTAAGTTATGGGTCAAAAGACTTGGCTTTTGGGGCTTTCTATTCTTCTTAATTAAAGGATTGGTTTGGCTAGCTATTGCATATTTTGCACTTAAATAAGTACCTTAGAACTACAACCTACGGCGAGTTTTCTCTTTACTAATCAAACCCAACTCTCTACCTGTTTGTCCAGCAACTGAAGTATTTTCTTGTGCTCTCCTGAACAAATAAGGCATTACTGCTTTAATTGGTCCATAAGGCACATATTTAGCTACATTATAACCCGCATCAGACAAATTAAAACTTAAATTATCGCTCATGCCTAATAATTGGGCGAAATATGCGTGAGGATGGTTATGTGGGATATTATTTTCATCCATCAACTCTGTTAATAAACGACAACTTTCTTCATTATGTGTACCACAAACAAATGCGATTTGATCAATATGTTGTACACAAAATCGTAAACTTTCATCGTAATCTTTATCAGTAGCAGATTTATCAGGTTGAATTGGCGACGGATAACCCATTTCAGCAGCACGCTTACGCTCTTTTTCCATGTAAGCACCACGAACCATTTTTACCCCTAAAATAAATCCTGTTTCTTTTGCAATTAAGTAATCTGCTTTTAAGTCAGCTAATTTATCGTGACGATATAGCTGATACGTATTATACACAATTAATTGCTCTTTATTGAATTTGATCATCATTTCCAAGGCTAATTCATCAATTGTATCTTGCACCCAACTATCTTCAGCATCAATCATCACTGGTACATTTTTATCAAATGCAGCCTGACAAATTTTTTCACAACGAGCTTTTACTCTTGCAAATTCATCAGTTTCTGTAGCTGTTAATTCTTGCTTAGCATCTAATTTCTCCAATAAAGCAAATCGGCCAATGCCAGTAATTTTAAAAACAGTTAATGGCACTCTTGGATCGCCATCTGCCCTATTAATTGTTCTTATAATTTCTTCGCACGTGAAATCAAAAACCTCTTCCTCATCCTCTCCCTCAACAGAATAATCTAAAATGGTTCCCACATTTCCTAAACTCAATTGTTCAATTGTGTGTTCGCATTCGTTAATAGTTTCTCCACCACAAAATTGTTTAAAAATGGTAGCTTTGATAGCTCCCTTAATCGGGAAACCAATATTTAGTAAGAAATTTGTAATCGGTGGGCCAATTTTTGTTAAAAAATTACTGCTAATCATTTTAAATAACCAATACGCTTGATTTAATTCACCGTTGGTTTTATTACGAAAAGCGATTTCTGTATTGTCAAAATTGATTTTTTTTCTGGGCGATGATTCCATTTGAATGTTTTGGTTAGTCAGAAGTTTGCAAAAATATAAATTACAATCATTGTTAAGGCAAAACACTTTGTAAATAATTGTAAATTTGTAGCCACAATGATAAAATTTAAACTGGAAGGCGAATTTATTCCGCTAATTGCACTCTTAAAAGCAACCGCCTTGGTACAAAGTGGTGGCGAAGCACAAACTGTTGTAGAAGATGGTTTAGTAAAATACAATGGTGTTGTAGATTATAGAAAACGTCTTAAAGTACGCATTGGCGATAAAATCGATTTTATGGGCAAAATAATTGAAGTAATTTAATGGAACCTATAAAAAACGCCGATCATTTTATCTATTTCGAAACAGGTCTAAGTCCATTAAAAGAGCTTTTAGATCAAAATAAATACAGCAAGGTTTTTGTTTTTGCAGATACCAATACGGCAGAGTTATGTTTGCCAACATTTCGAGCTTTTTTAGATGATTTAGATGATTTCGACATTATTGAAACTGATCCCGGTGAAGAAAATAAGAATATCGATTTTTGTATAGGTATTTGGAAAACCTTATTAGATTTTGGAGCGGACAGAAAATGTTTAATGATAAATTTAGGCGGTGGAGTAATTACCGATATGGGCGGTTTTGTAGCCTCAACCTATAAAAGAGGTATAGATTTCATCAATATCCCTACAACTCTCCTATCACAAGTTGATGCTTCTGTTGGGGGTAAAACAGGAATTGATATTGATAATGTGAAAAATATGGTAGGCACTTTTAGTTTACCACAAGCGGTTTTCATTGAAAATGCTTTTTTAACTACTTTATCTAAAAGAGAACTACTATCAGGCTTTGCTGAAATGATAAAACATGGTTTAATTAAGGATAAAACCTATTACGAACGTTTAAAATCGAGTAATTATGAAGCTTTAATTCCTGAAGAAATTTATCGTTCTATTGAAATTAAAAATGAAGTAGTGACGGAAGACCCTTTAGAAAAAGGATTACGTAAAATTTTAAACTTTGGCCATACCATTGGTCACGCTGTAGAAAGTTATGCCTTAACCAATAGCAAAAAACCATTAACCCATGGCGAAGCAATTGCAGTTGGTATGGTTTGTGAGGCCTATTTGTCTACTAAATACTGCAATTTAACGGAAGATGAATTGAAAGATATCAATACTTATATTAGTTCTATTTATCCGAAATATAATATTAAAGAAAAAAGCTTTAATACGCTTTTAGAGCTTATGCAAAGCGATAAAAAGAATGAAGACGGGCAAATTATGTTCTCATTGCTAGATAAAATTGGCAAATGTGTATTTAATTGTCGCGTAACAAAAGCAGATATTTTGAGCAGTTTAACATACTACAATAATTTATAATGAAATTTACTGGAAGCGACATTTCTGTAGGTGGGTTGTTTGGTTTCGTCATTGTTTTAACCTTGGTTGAAATGTATATTAGTTATGTACACGACAAAAAAATTTACACCAAACGTGATACTTGGACCAATATTTACTTGATGACGGTTGCCGTGGTGATTAACCTTTGCATGAAAACCGCAACCTTCTTTTTATTAGCCTATTGTTATCAATTCAGATTGTTTCAAATCTCAAATGTTTGGATTTATTGGATAGTTTTAATCTTAGCACAAGATTTTTTATACTGGTTTTTACACACTGTTGGACATTATGTACGCTTTTTTTGGGCAATGCATGTTACGCATCATTCTTCGGAACATTTCAATTTAACCACCGGCTTTCGCTCTACCGTTTTTGAGCCTTTGTATCGCGTTTTCTTCTATTTACCACTCGCATTTATGGGTTTTACTGCTATAGATATTCTTTTCGCCTATCTAGTAACTCAAATTTATGGCAATTTGGTGCATACACAAGCGGTTGGTAAACTACATCCTTGGTTCGAATATATTTTCGTAACACCATCTCATCACCGCGTTCATCACGCTAGTAATGTACGTTATTTGGATAAAAACATGGGTATGGTGCTTATTTTATGGGATAGATGGTTTGGCACTTTTCAAGAAGAATTACCAGAAGATGCCATAAAATATGGCTTGACCACGCAACCTAAAGATACAGGCCCAGTTAATATTATTTTCCACGAGTTTATTGCTTTAAAAAACGATGTCAAAAAAGCGCCAACTTTTATGGATAAGGTTAAATATATTTTAAATCCGCCAGGTTGGAGCCACGATGGCAGCACAAAAATTGCAAAAATAATGCAGCAAGAATTACACGAGCAAGAGCGAGTAAATCATAAGATTATTCAATCAGTGAAGCAAGAGCTTAAACAAGCTTAATCTTTTCACTCAAAGTTTTTTACACTTGTCACCCTGGGTTTATCGAAAGGCACAAAACTTTCAATTGCTCACGATTACTACAGGGACGGATTTACAGCCAATTTTTCATAGCAATCATATACCAAAAAGTAGGTATTCTTTGTATTGCAAAAACAATTACTTTTGTTTCATATCAAAACGCTCCCTATGAAACATTTCAAATACTTTACTTTTCTATTCGTGTTGTTTGCTTTTGCACCAAAAAGCCATGCACAAGATATGGACAATCTTTATGCAATTTTGGCTGAAGGCTACACAATTGACGAATTGCATGAATTAACAGACATAATTACTCTAGACAATCATCGCTCTATATTAGAAAAAAGAGGATTTAAGTTTGAAAAAAATGATAAAGAAAGCGGATCATTTATATATAAGAAAAATGATTACGTAAGCTTTTATGTGAATTATGAAAATGGGAAATTGACTTCTGTTCATTTTTTATCATCTCCTCAAAAATTTTATAAGGCTATAGCCGAAATAAAAGACAATAGTAATTTCACTTATTCCAGTGAAAAAACAAGTGGAACTGGAAAATTAAAATATTACAAATACAAAGGTCACAGCATGTCTACAAATGATAATTATTATCGAGTTACCATGTGGCCTAAAGAAACGACCACAAGTACTACTACGGCAAGCTCAACCACTACTGTTGTGCCAACTATTGAAAACTATTATTCTGCAAAAGAAATTGCAGATGCCATGAATGCAAATATTGGCTGGGCTGATATCGGTTTTTCAACCCCCTATAAATTTGAAGTAAAAGGCTCCATGAATATGGATAAACGCTCAATAAGGTTTATCAGTAAAGAAAATATTCTTTATGTTCAAATGAATATCCCACGAAATGGAGAATGTGATTACGGCTTAAAAGAAGTAAAAGCTAAATGGACTAGCCAAGCAGGTACTGGTTCATCTTATTTTTATTTAACATTTGATTACCTCTACTCCTGTAATGGGCAAGATTATAAAGGTGTATATGTATATTTCAAACCAAGCCCTTCATTTACTAAATTAGGTGTAGAAGCATGGGTACGAAAGAATGCCTACAAATAAGATTTTATATAAAATTAAATTTTGTTTAAATTATTTTCATTTCCCTATTGACAAATTAAATTCCGTATTGTACATTTGTCAGCAACAAGAAAAAAATGCAATTAACAAACACATATTACTTTGGTTACTTTTACTATTTTAGTAAGAGCCGGGGCTAGTATGCAAAAAGATAGATAATAATATTCAATGTATATAAAAAGTCCCGGCCTAAAGCTGGGACTTTTTTTGTTTAACGCTTAACGCAAAATGAAAACAAAAACAAGGGTAGCCATACAAGGTATTAAAGCATCGTTTCACGAAGAAGCAGCATTTAAGTTTTTTGGTAGAGATATCGAAACCATCGAATGCAATTCATTTAAACAAACTTGTGATAGCTTGGAAAATGACAATGCCGATTTCGTAATTATGGCCATAGAGAATTCTATTGCTGGTAGTTTATTACCCAATTACACCTTAATTAGAGAATATAATTTTGCAATTAGCGGCGAAGTTTATTTACCTATTCAATTGCACTTAATGGCTTTACCAGGCGTTAAGTTTAAAGATATTAGGTTTGCAACTTCTCATCCTATCGCTATAAGACAGTGTGTTGATTTTTTTGATGATTACCCTAATATTCAAGTAATTGAAAGTAGTGATACCGCAGCTTGTGCCAAAAAAATTAGAGACGAGCAATTAACTGATACTGTTGCAATTGCGAATACACTAGCAGCAGAATTATACGGATTGAACATTATTGAACGCAGAATAGAATCGAATAAGAAAAACTATACTCGTTTTCTAATCCTACAAAAACAAAAAATAGAAGATACAAAAGAGATTAACAAAGCATCTATCTGTTTCCAAGTTGGCAACCATGTTGGTGCGCTTTCCAAAGTGTTAAATATTTTCGCAGAGCTTAACGTAAACTTAACCAAAATACAATCTATGCCTGTTTTAGGCAAAAGAAACGAGTATTATTTTTATGTAGATATGGAATGGTCTAACATGGAAAATTACGATACTGCCATTCGTAAAGCATTAAAATATACCGTAAACTTTAACATTATGGGCGAATACGAAAAAAATGATACTGTATAGTTCAAGTGGTGAATCGTTTAACTGGTTAACTTTACAGGAAGCCAAAACACAAACGATTAACCGATTTATCAATTAAACAATTAACAACAATATAAAATCCCAAAAATGAAATTACAATTAAACATCCAGCCATTAGATAGTTGGATAAACATCAAAAACGAGCCCTTACTAATTTCCGGTCCTTGTAGTGCAGAAACTGAAGACCAATTATTATCAACCGCACATTTATTAGCTGCTACTGGAAAAGTTAGTGTGTTGAGAGCTGGAATTTGGAAACCCCGAACTCGTCCAGGAGAATTTGAAGGTATTGGAAGCATTGGTTTAGAATGGTTAAAGCGTGCTAAAGCAGAAACTGGTTTACCAACAGCTGTTGAAGTTGCAAATGCAAAACACGTTGAAGAAGCACTTGCTGCTGGAGTAGATATTCTTTGGATTGGTGCTCGCTCTACAGTTAATCCGTTTACTGTACAAGAAATTGCTGATGCTTTGCAAGGTGTAGATATTCCTGTATTGGTTAAAAACCCAGTAAATCCAGATTTACAGTTATGGGTTGGTGCATTAGAGCGTATCAACAAAGCTGGAATTACAAAATTAGGTGCTATTCACCGTGGATTTTCATCTTTCGAGAAAAGTGCTTTCCGTAACGAACCAATGTGGGAACTAGCCATCCAATTGAAAACTTTATGTCCTGAATTGCCAATTATCAATGATCCAAGCCATATTTGTGGTAATCGTGAATTAATCCCTTACATCGCTCAAAAAGCGCTAGATTTAGATATGCAAGGTTTAATGATCGAGTCGCACTTAGATCCTTCAATTGCATGGACAGATGCTAAACAACAAGTTACACCAGCTGCTTTAGCAGAAATGGTAGACAAGTTTACTTTACGTCAACCAGAATCTAAAAACGAAGAGTTTACTGATAAATTAGCTGATTTAAGAAAAGAAATTGATAAAATCGATGATTTAGTAATTCAGAAATTAGCTGAACGAATGAGCATCACCCAAAAAATTGGTGAATTTAAAAGAGATAACAAAGTAACTATTCTACAAGTTAACCGTTGGGATGAAATCATGAAAAAACGTACTGCATTTGCAAAAGCGTTAAAACTTGATGTAAACTTTACGGAGAAATTTTTAGAATTGGTTCACGGTGAATCTATCCGCAGACAAACAGAAATTATGAACGCTGGTAAAGCCGAAGCAGGAATTGCTGCTGAAGCACATACAGAAGTGAAATAAAAATAACCACCGAAAAGTAAAAATAATGTCTAAAAACGTATTGCTTTCTTTTAAAGGAAACAAACAAATTGATACCGAAATTAAGTTAACAGGTTCAAAAAGCGAATGCAATAGAGCCTTAATTATCAGTGCATTGAGTAAAGGCTTAGTTAGTGTAGATAATTTATCTGTAGCTGCAGATACTGTTACGCTGAATGGAATTCTTTCAAACCTGAAAAGTGAAAACTCGCAACAACAGACTGTAGATGTTGGTCCTGCGGGTACAGCAATGCGTTTTTTAACTGCTTTTTTAGCTATTCAAAATGGCAATTTTTTATTAACTGGAACGGAAAGAATGAAACAACGGCCTATTGGGATTTTGGCCGATGCTATAAAAAGTATTGGAGGGAATATCACCTATGTAGAAAATGATGGTTTCCCTCCTCTACAAATTTCTGGTCCTTTGAAGCAGACAAGCCCAAAAGTTAAGATAAAAGGAGATATCAGTAGCCAGTATATTTCAGCTTTACTAATGATTGCTTCATCCCTCCCATTGGGATTAACTTTAGAAATTGAAGGAGAATTAACATCCAAACCATATGTAGACATGACTTTAGCGATGCTAGAGCAAGTGGGGATTAGAAATGATTGGAATGAAAACACCATCATTATCGAACCTCAATTGTTTAACACAGCTAAATTATATGTAGAACCTGATTGGAGTGCTGCTTCGTATTGGTATGCCATTGCGGCATTAGCTGATGAAGCGTCTATATTCTTGCCAGGGTTAAACGGTTATAGTTTGCAGGGCGATAGTAAAATCACCGAAATTATGGCAAACTTTGGCATCACTTCTCAGTTTAAAAATGGTGGTGTTTATCTCAAAAAAGAGCCTAAAAAAATAGAACGGAAGATTTTCGATTTAAAAGAATGTCCAGATTTGGCGCAAACAATTGTGGTTATTTGTGCGGCTTTAGGTCATGATGCGACTTTTACAGGTTTAGAAACCTTAAAAATTAAAGAAACTAATCGCGTATTAGCTTTACAAACAGAATTAGCTAAAATTGGCGTGAAGTTTATCGAAAAGAACTTAAGCTATAAATTAGATTGTTCGGGATTACAATTCCCAGATAAAATAACTATTAGTACTTACGAAGATCACCGTATGGCGATGGCGTTTGCTCCCTTAGCTTTAAAAATTAACACGGTTGAAATTGAAGAAAAGCAAGTAGTTGAAAAATCTTATCCTTATTTTTGGGATGATTTGGAGAAAGCAGGATTTGAGATAGGATAGTAATTGATTAGTTGTTAGCATTATTAAGCAAACCAAAAAGCTAACAACAAACAAACCAAAAACTACAACGAACAAACTAAAAACTAACAATATATGGCCGGCAATTCATTCGGAAAATTATTTAAAATAACCACTTTTGGTGAATCACATGGTGTAGCCATAGGCGTAATTATTGATGGTTGCCCAGCAGGCCTAACTATTGATTTGGAATTTATCCAATCAGAATTAGATAAACGCAAACCTGGTCAGTCTAAAATTACAACGCAACGGAAAGAGAGTGATACTGTTCAGATTTTATCAGGGACATTTGATGGAAAAAGTACTGGAACACCGATTAGTTTGTTAATTCCGAATGAAGATCAGCGTTCTAAAGATTATGGACATAATGTAGATGTGTACCGTCCTTCTCATGCAGATTACACCTACGATGCAAAATATGGTATTCGTGATCATCGTGGCGGTGGTCGTTCATCCGCTCGTGAAACTGCTGCTCGTGTGGCTTCAGGAGCGATTGCAAAACTATTGTTAAAAGAATTTGGCGTCGAAATTTTCGCACATGTCACCTCAGTTGGAACTATTGTTGCACCAAATTTAGAAAGTAACGATGTATCAGCTTTGTTAGAAAAAAGAGAAGAAAACATTGTTCGCTGTGCAGACCCTGCTACTGCAAATCAAATGATAGATTTCATTGATTCGGTACGAAAAGATGGCGATACAGTTGGCGGAAAAGTGGGCTGCATTATTAAAAATTGTCCTGTAGGTTTAGGTGAGCCTGTTTTTGATAAACTCCATGCAGATCTTGGAAAAGCAATGTTGAGCATTAATGCAGTACACGGTTTTGAATATGGGTCTGGTTTTGCTGGCAGTGAAATGAGAGGTTCAGAACATAATGATATTTTCCTAGCGGGAGATAAACCTAAAACATTAACAAATTTTTCGGGTGGTATACAAGGTGGCATTGCAAACGGAATGGATATTAATTTCACGGTTGCCTTTAAACCTGTCGCTACTATTATGCACAATCAACAAACCATCAACTCTGCTGGTGAGGCTGCAGAAATTAAAGGAAAAGGTAGGCATGACCCTTGTGTAGTGCCAAGAGCAGTTATAATTGTTGAGGCAATGGCGGCCCTAGTGTTAGCAGATCATTTATTAAGACAACGTAGTAATCGTTTGTAAATATGAAATATTGTATTTTTCTTCTTTTTCTGTGCAGTTCTACCGTTTTTGCTCAAAATTACAACGATCAAATCGCTAAACATCGCGAAGAATATAAAGCAGATTTTATTAAAGAAACAAGATCTCCTTTAAAAAAAGGTGATTTGCAATATCTTCATTTTTTTGATGCAGATAGTACGTATAAAATATCAGCTTCTGTAGAAATATTGAAAAATGAAAAGGTTTTTAATATGCCTACCTACGATGGTACAAGTAAGGAATTTATCCGCTATGCGCAAATAACATTTAAGCTGAAAGGCAAAAGGTTAAAGATGACTTTATACAGGAACATCAGTTTACTCACAAATCCAGCTTATAAAGATTTATTGTTTTTACCATTTACAGACGAAAGCAATAATAAAACTACATACGGCGGTGGGAGATATATCGATTTATCCTTAAACGACATTAAAGACGGCTTTCTGGAAGTAGATTTTAATAAAGCATATAATCCCTATTGTGCTTATAGTGATGGTTATCGATGTCCAGTTCCCCCAGAAGAAAATGATTTAGCTATTGCTATTATGGCTGGTGAAAAAAATTATACTGGAGAAAAGAAGCACAAATAATTTTCATTTTTATATCAATAATAACAGGAAATCTAAAATTTAATTTACTGTGATACAGTTGTGTAGATCAAGTTGTAAGAAATTTATACCTTTTAGATTTTTAATAGCTTAAATTAAGCGCTCCTTCAAATAATTTTAATTAGATGACGAGCTATACATGCCTAATAGTTGACGATAATGAGATTAACGCGATGCAATAAAAATGTATTTGCGCAAAATTAATAGGCTTGATATTAAGGCTGTGTGTAGTAATGGTATGGAAGCGGCAGAGGTATTAATTAACGAACCTATTGATATTGTATTTTCGGACATTGATATGCCTGAATTATCTGGAATGGGGTTATTAAAAAGCATAAAAAATGCACCCATTTTCATTTTTATCACTTCTTTTACAGAATATGCTGCCGAAAGTTTCAATCTTGATGCATTAGATTTTATTGTAAAACCTGCAACTTTTGAGCGTTTGTTGAAGGCTAGTACAAAAGCTATAGAATATTTAGACCTAAAAAAAATGGCAAGTTTAAATAGTAATCCTGTTCCATTAGCAGATAATAATGACCATTTTTTTATTAAAGAAACCAAAGGTTTTACACGCTTAAATTATGATGATGTGATTTACATTGAAAGTATGGGTGATTTTTCAAAAATTTATACTGCTGATGATAAACACATTACATTGGTAAATCTTAAAAATTTAGAACGACAACTCCCTCTTTTTTTTGTAAGAGTTCATAAACAGTATATCATTAATCTTAACCAGATTTCTACAATTACAAACAACGAAATTATATTAAATCACAACAATACTGTGCCTGTTAGTTTAGCAAATAGGCAAGAATTAGTAGAAAAAATAGCTAATAAAACTATCTCAAGGCATAAACCATAGCTATTTTGATCTTTTAACCATTCTATTTTTATTCATCCCCTGATTTACTAGAAAGACAATAAAATTCCCAAAGAATTTTCCGTAAGCCCTCATTTTTGTAATACTCATTGTATAAAATCAATTTTTGTAATATTGATTGAATACAATTTGTAAAAAATTATTTGTTGTTTTTTAGGTAGTCGATGAAGCTAAGAAGATAGTCGATGAAAGGATAAATGCTGTAGATGTAAATTATTATTTTCTAGAGTTATGAAGCTTTTGGTAGGGATAAAGTGAAAACACTCCCTTTATTCTCCTCACTTTCAACATGTAAAGAACCCTTCATTAAAGTTGTGAACGTTTGGCATAACACCAAGCCAATTCCTGTCCCTTTTTCTTTATTGGTACCTAATTTACTTTTTCCTATTTCTTGGTAACCTGAGTTATTAAAATTTTCTACTTGATTTTTCAGTAAGCCAACACCATTATCAATTACAGCAATGGAAATCATATTGTTTACTGACATTGAAGAAAGTTTAATTGTTTCATTTTTTGCCGTAAATTTTATTGCATTGCTAATCAGATTACGTAAAACTAGAGAAGTCATATTCATATCTGCTAAACAAATACTGCCAGATTTAATTTCGTTAACAATGGTAATATTCTTTTGAGCAGCAGTTGCATGTAAAGAGTTAACTACTTCTTGGGCACAGAGCTGAACGTCAAATTTTTCTATAATAGGTTTAAAACCTTGCATCTGACTTGATGCCCAATTCAGTAAGTTTTCCATCATTGATGAAGTGTAGCCTAATGTAGTTTTTAGATGCCCAGCATATTTTGTGAGCTCTTCTTGGTTGATATCACCATCTTCAAGTAATTGTATGAATGAAATTAACGAGTTTACGGGCGTACGCATATCATGACTAACTACACTAAATATGCGATCTTTTACTTTCCCTAATTTTTCTAATTCTACCTTTTGATCAGATACAATTCTATTCAGTTTTGCTGTTTTGCGTTGTGTATAATAGACAAACATCCCAGAACCCAATAAAATTGAAGCTAATATTCCTAAAGTTAGATTTACATTTCTATTGAACTTTAATTCGGTTCGTTGCAAATCGATTTGCTTATCTTTTATCTCTTTATCAAGTTGTGCTTTTAATTGTTGTTGCTTCAATAAATTAGTTTGAGATTTCTTTTCATTTTCTAAATCAGCCTGTTTTTTAAGGAATGTTAAGCGTTGTAACGTCTTTTCTTGATTGCTGAAAGCCAGCTCTTGTTGTTGTTGCTTAGCCAACAAAACCTGTCGTTGTAATTCAACATTTGTCAATTGTTGTTTCAGCTGATAATCCTTCTCTTTTACACCAAAGTCAATTTGCAACTGTCTGCGTATAATTTCTTTTTCCTTCTCTTGATTAAAAATTTGATCCTTAACTACTATATATTGCTTATAATTTGTGAGTGATTGATTAAAATTACCTTGTTTTTCATCTATTGAACTTAAATTCAAATACGCATCTCTCTGTACATTTAATAGGTTGTTTTGTTTCCCTATTTTTAAGGCTTCTACTAAAAGATTTTCAGCTTTGCTATACTCTTTATCCTTTTCATAAAAATTAGCTAATGCCAGTAAACTATTGGCATAATCATCTTTATGATCTGCTTTTGAATTAATTTCATTTGCTTTTTGATATGCTTTAAGTGCCAAATCTCTTTCGCCCATTGATTCATATACATTTCCAAAATCTTTGTTTAATGGTCCAATAACAGATTGATCATCATTTGCCTGTGCAACTTTTAATGACCTGTTATAATTCTCTATTGCAAGTGCATTTCTCTGACTTGGTTTTGCTCCCATCTTCTTCAACTCTTCGTTTGAAGCTGTAAAATAAGCCTGACCAATACTGTGATAAACTACAGCTACACCACGATCGTTTGGATCTTCTTTTATAAATATTTTTAGCGCTTTTTGTAAATAATTCAAAGCATTATCCTGCTGACCCAAATCCATGTAAATATCTGAGATATTAGCGTAGCAACTCGCTAAGTCAATTTCATTACCGTTTTTTAGATAGATTGCTATTGCTTTTTGATTAGCATCCAATGCTCTTACATAATATGGAACACCAACATAAAGTGCCCCTAAATTCAAATAAGTACCTGCAACCCAATCTAAATCATCTATTATCGTGTAAGCCTCTATCGCATTTTTATAGTTTTCTTCTGCTTTTTGAAAGTTAGTAAAACCATGATAAAACATACCTAACTTGTAATAAGCTTGGGCTTCAAATCGCCTTAAATTTAATTTTCTTGCTAAAAAGATACTTTTATCTACAAACTCTTCAGCCTTCTCGAAGTTTTTCATCCTCATGTATTGGTAGTATACTTCTTTTAAGATCACCAATTTTACAGAATCTTGCTTTACATGATTTTCATTAACTTTTAATAAGCTATCTAATTTTAACTGAGGAGATTTTACTTGTGCTGATGTTGTAGTGCTTATCAAAAGTAAACTACAAAAAAATAAGAGGAGCGTAAATTTATAATTCATCCTTTAAAGTAAATTATAGATGAATTAAGAACAGTCTTACGTTCCAAACAATGGGTTAATAGCATAAAATGATCCAATAGGGTTGAATGGATCAATATAAGTATTTTTATAGCTTATCGAAAGAATTGTTGATTAGTTAAACAAATCTGGAAATTGTTGTGGTTTGCTCTCATTCATCATCGCATACACCGCTTCAATTACATCATCAACAGAAGGTTTGCTAAAATAATCACCATCAGAACCATAAGGTGGGCGATGTGCTTTTGCTGTTAAGGTTTTAGGTTGAGCATCTAATAAATAATATCCTTGCTGTTCCTCTAAAATTTGTTGCAAAATGAAAGCACTTCCGCCTCCAGGTACATCTTCATCAACCACTAACAATTTATTGGTTTTTTGTAAAGATTTTTTGCAAAGCTGATCAATATCAAACGGTAAGAGTGTTTGCGGATCTATAATTTCGATAGATATCCCTAACTGTTCCAATTCTTCTGCCGCTTCTTCAACAATGCGAAGCGTAGAACCGTACGTAACTACTGTTAAATCAGTTCCGGTTTTAATGATTTCGGCTTTACCTAAAGGAATGGTAAACTCACCAACATTATCTGGCAATTTTTCTTTCAAACGATAACCGTTTAAACATTCGATTACTATTGCAGGTTCATCAGATCTAAAAAGTGTATTGTACATGCCTGCAGCTTGTGTCATATTACGCGGAACACAAATATGTAAACCACGTAAAGAACCCAAAATTACAGCCATTGGTGAACCAGAATGCCATACACCTTCTAAACGATGCCCACGTGTACGCACAATTACAGGTGCCTTTTGTCCGGCTTTGGTACGGTATGATAAACTTGCTAAATCGTCACTTAAAATATTTAAAGCAAATAACAGATAATCTAAGTATTGTATTTCGGCAATTGGACGTAAGCCACGCATAGCTAATCCAATTCCTTGTCCAATAATAGTCATTTCTCTTATGCCCGTATCGGTCACTCTTAATTCACCGTATTTAGCTTGCAAACCTGCAAAACCTTGATTTACATCACCTATATGACCTAAATCTTCACCAAAAGCAACTAAACGTTGATCTCTACCAAAGTTAGAATCGAAACATGCATTTAGCAATTCTCGTCCATCAATCATTTTACTGCTATCACTATACTCAGCAGGAATTACATTTACTAAAAACGGACTTTCTTTGCCATCGGTAAATAACTTAGAGCTATATTTTTCTTCGTTAATTTCCGCTTGCTGTTGGTACCACTTTACCAGAACATCACGCTCTGCTGATGGCATATTGATACTTTGACGAATTGCTTTTCTGGCAGATGAAATCACTTCTCTTCTTAATGCATCAGGTGTTGATGCTAGTTGATCGGAAATTTTGGTTAAAATCGGGTTGCCATTTGCAAAAGCATTAATCATATTGATCACTTCACTTTGCTCTTGTTTTATGCTTTCTAAAAACTCATTCCAAGCTTCTTTTTGTGTATTACGAACAAATATTTTAGCTTCTTCTTCTAATGCAGTTAAATCTTCATCGGTTGAAATAGCCGATTCAATCATCCATTTGCGCATTTGCAAAATACAATCGTGCTCTTTTTCCCACTCAAGCCTATTTTTTTCTTTGTATCGCTCATGTGAGCCAGAAGTAGAATGACCTTGTGGTTGTGTAACCTCGGTAACATGGATTAAAACAGGCACATGCTCTGCCCTACAAACATCAATTGCTCTTTGGTAGGTTTCGCATAAAGCGGGATAATCCCACCCTTTTACTTTAAAAATTTCGTATCCGTTAGTTCCTTCTTCTCGTTGAAAACCTTTTAATATTTCTGAAATATCTTCTTTAGTGGTTTGGTATTTTGCAGGAACAGAAATTCCATAACCGTCATCCCAAACCGAAACTGCCATTGGAACTTGTAAAACTCCAGCTGCGTTAAAAGCCTCAAAGAAAACCCCTTCAGAGGTAGATGCATTACCGATGGTACCAAAAGCAACCTCATTACCATTTACTGAAAAGTTTTTAAGGTAATCTAACTCGGGATTTTGTCTAAACAGTTTAGATGCATAGGCCAAGCCTACTAATCTGGCCATTTGTCCACCTGTTGGCGCAATATCTGAAGAACAGTTTTTAATATCCGTTAAATCTTTCCAAGAACCATCATCGTTCAGAGAACGTGTAGCAAAGTGACAATTCATTTGTCGCCCTGCAGAAGAAGGATCTGCTTCTACACTAGGATTTGCATATAATTGAGCAAAAAATTCCTTTATTGTGGAAATACCTGTAGCAAATGCAAAAGTTTGATCGCGGTAATAGCCTGAGCGCCAGTCGCCTTTTTTAAAGGCTTTTGCCATTGCTATTTGTGGAACTTCTTTACCATCACCAAAAATGCCAAATTTTGCTTTACCTGTTAATACTTCCTTTCGACCAAGCAAACTAGCCTGACGGCTCTCGAAAGCTATTTTATAGTCGTTAATTACGATTAACTTAAAGTCATCGAAACTTAATTCTGAAGCATCAATCTGATTAGTGGTAAGCTTTCCATCTGACATCATAAGCAATTATGGTTAGTTCACAAAGATACAATTCTTTCTAGTTATGCTTTAAAAAGCTTGGCAAATAATATTTGGAATACTTTTTGTTTTACCCTTTTATATAGTAAATTTGTTAAAAGCGAAATGACCATGAAAAAATTAATTCTGTTAGCCGTTCTGATATTAGGTGTTGGAGTGATTGCGAATGCACAGACTAAGCCTGCTGAGTTTAAATTTGATACTGAAACCCATGATTTTGGCAAGGTAACTTTAAATAAACCTGTTGTTTATACCTTTAATTTCACAAATATTGGTGATGCGCCTCTTATTATTACCAAGGTAGAAACTACCTGTGGCTGTACTGTTGGAGAATATACGCAAACCCCTGTTAAAAAAGGTGAAAAAGGATTTGTAAAAGTAACTTTAACTCCTGCAGGATCTCCTCTTCCATTTAATAAGGCGATTACATTAACTTCCAATGCAAGAACAACAATCAAGGTGTTATATATTAAAGGTGAATCGGTAGAAGGAAGCACCAAATAAAATTTTATAGCTAGTTAAAAAAGATGTCACATAGGTGATAACTTTTTGTCTTCGACATTTATTTTATTTAAAACCCCGTTTTTATCACGGGGTTTTTTAATTTTGTGCCATGCCACAAATCTCAGAAAAAGGGTTGCAAATGCCCGCATCGCCAATTAGAAAACTCACTCCTTTTGCAGATAAAGCTAAAGCAGCAGGTAAAAAGGTATATCATTTAAACATCGGTCAGCCAGATATAGCTACACCAGAAGGTATGCTAAATGCTATTAAAAATATAGATTTTGATGTTTGGGCCTATACCCCATCTGAGGGAACATTGGCTTACCGAAAAAAATTGACTGAATACTACAATAAATTAGGTTATAACATAACTCCAGAAAACATCTTGGTAACGGTTGGTGGTTCTGAAGCCATTACAATCGCTATGCAAACCTGTGTAAACGAAGGTGATGAGATTATTATCCCAGAACCTTTTTATGCAAACTATAATGGTTTCGCCTGCATGAGTAACGTAGTGGTTAAACCTATTTTATCCTATATTGAAAATGGTTTCGCATTACCTCCTATCTCAGAATTCGAAAAATTAATTACAAACAAAACTAAAGCTATCATTATATGTAATCCTAATAACCCAACGGGATATTTATATTCTAAAGAAGAGTTAGAGGCTTTAAAAGATTTATGTTTAAAATATGATTTATTCCTGTTCTCTGATGAAGCTTACCGTGAGTTTTGCTACGATGGACGTGAGTTTATTTCACCAATGCATTTAGATGGTTTAGAAGAAAACGTAGTGATTATGGATACGGTTTCTAAACGTTACAGCGCTTGTGGAGCTCGTTTAGGCTGCTTAATTACTAAAAACAAGGAAGTAATAGCTTCAGGATTAAAATTCGCACAAGCGAGATTAAGTCCAGGGATGGTTGAGCAGATTGCAGGAACCGCAGCAGTTGATACTCCAGATAGTTATTTCACAGCAGTAAATAAAGAATATACGTTACGTAGAGATACCTTAGTAAAACGCTTAAATAATATTGAAGGTGTATTTTGTCCTAACCCAGGCGGTGCATTTTATGTAGTAGCTAAATTCCCAATTGATGATGCTGATGTTTTTTGCCAGTGGATGTTAGAAAGTTTTGACCATAACGGTGCTACGGTAATGATGGCACCAGCAACGGGTTTTTATTCTAGTCCAGGAAGTGGTAAAAACGAAGTGCGTATGGCTTATGTTTTAAATACAGACGACTTAAATGGAGCTATGGATTGTTTGGAATTAGCCTTACAACAATATCCAGGTAGGAAATTGTAAGTTTTTATCTCGTATTTTTAAAAATAGTTTTTTAGCTCGCCGCCGCTATGGCTCTTTCTTTTCTCTTGATAGAAAAGAAACAAAAGATCAAGGCTTAGTATCATCTATCGGATTAAGCTATCAAAACTTTTAAGGCAACAGAATAAGGTCCCGATGAAGAATCGGAACTGCATTCTGTTTTGGGTTGTGGTTTTTGAAAGTGTTTGCACAGGTTTTAATGCTTTCTCCTTCGGGATGCTACAAGGCCAGTCCTAGTTCTTGGGAATGGTTGTGGTTTGGGTAAGGCTGTAAGACGGTCGTCTTTGCGAGGCACGAAGCAATCTCCTATTTGCAGGCGAATTCTCAAAGCTGCAAGTTTTATAATTCGCAAAGACGAGTGTATTATTTCCTATATCGGCTAGTGTCCTCACCCGCCGAAATTATTTGAAGAATGTACCTCTTAGCATCCAAACAAAAGAAATTAGCACACATTTTGGCATTTATTTTGTATATTTGTTGTTCTGTTTACGATTTGTTTGATGTTATGTTCGATAACTGAAAACTATGCCAAAGGCATCCCTTTGGGATAAATTGCAAACTGAGAACTACAAAGGGGCCGTTTTGGATTTGACAGGGTGGCGCTAAGTATGTTAGCATGCAGTGCGTTGTACGGAGAGCACTTTAAAG
>NZ_JBAZRL010000026.1:20778-46482 GCF_041662865.1 Pedobacter sp. | reverse complement strand
GAAGAAGTTAATTGCTGCATTTAAAAAGTTAATTACCC
Organism: Pedobacter sp.; assembly: GCF_041662865.1. Taxonomy (GTDB): domain Bacteria; phylum Bacteroidota; class Bacteroidia; order Sphingobacteriales; family Sphingobacteriaceae; genus Pedobacter. The sequence goes on along the minus strand of NZ_JBAZRL010000026.1, from coordinate 46,444 downwards.
AAATTATACCAAATGAAAATAATTAAGCTTTTATTTTCATGGTTATTTTTGGGCATTATTAAAATGTACCAATTACTCCTATCTCCTTTATTAGGTGCAAGTTGTAGATTCACACCAACATGTTCTCAATATGGTGTAGAAGCTATTAAAAAGCATGGACCATTTTACGGGGGTTGGCTCACCTTGAAAAGAATTGCAAGTTGCCACCCTTGGGGTAAACATGGTCACGATCCGGTGCCTTAATAAAACCATTTTCAATCTTATACTTCACCTTACCTTTCTTATCTTTGAGCAATGGCAACCATCTTACAAATTGAAACCGCTACACAAGTTTGCTCCGTTGCTTTATCAGTAAATGGAGAAACTATTGTATTAAAAGAAGAAAAGGCTCAAAATATTCATGCAGCTAGTTTAACCTTATTTATTGATGAGGTAATGAAGACCGCAAAATTAAACTATACCGAATTAGATGCTGTAGCTGTTAGTAAGGGACCTGGTTCATACACAGGCTTACGCATTGGCGTATCTACGGCCAAAGGATTGTGTTTTGCATTGGATAAGCCCTTAATTGGTATTAATACCTTACAAATGATGGCAAACGGATTTTTAGCTCAACATCCTAATTATGGAGGCTTAGTTTGTCCTATGATTGATGCTCGTAGAATGGAAGTCTTTACAGCCGTTTTCAATAACAAATTGCATGAAGTCGCCTCAGTTAATGCTAAAATTATTGATGAGAAGAGTTTTGTATTGGAGTTAGACAGCAACTACGTAAGCTTTATTGGCGATGGAGCTGCAAAATGTGAAGCTATACTAGATAGTCAGAATGCACATTTTTCTACATTGAATTTTAATTCTGCAGCAAACATGAGTAATCTGTCTTATAACGCTTTCCAAAATGAGAATTTTGAAGATGTAGCTTATTTTGAACCTTTTTATTTGAAAGATTTCGTGTTTACTACACCTAAGAATAAAAGTTAGTTAACACCTTAACTCTTTTTAAAGAAGTTGAATAGACTTCTGAAAACCCCTCTGTAAACCTTCTCTCCATTTACACCGGGCATTGTACTTAAATTTTGTGGATGATTTACTGTACGACCAAATTTAATGCCTAGACCCATGTAGAAAGACCCACCATTATAGCCAGAGCCAATAGTAGCGTCGTTTTTATACATTCCTTTTGCCAATGAAATCGTTTTTCCAACATTATCAGTTCCTAAAAAGAACTCAAAATTTGGTGTTTGGTACATACCCTGTAAACCAACCATAATAAAATCATCTAAATTATAAACAGGTATTACACTAGCAGACAATGTATTGATTTTAAAAGTATTCACTAAAGCAATATCTCCACCAGGGTGAAATAAGTTTTTAGATACAATGAAACTAGGTTTATAAAAATTGAAGGTTTTTGAGATTAAGAAATCTGCTTTTGCATTTGTTGGCGTAAGGAAGCCATTTTTTTCAACTACATCTTTAGCTATGGCAGTAATTTCTTCATTTATAGCACTGCTACTTTTTGTAGAAACATCATAAATGGTCTTTAACGTATTAAAATTAGCTATATAAGAACTTTTGCTCCATTTAATTAACCCTAGGTCTTTAATATTCCCCATTAAAAAATAACCAGATTTGGAGGTATAGGTAGTTCCTAAACTAATAGATGCACCAGGGTTTTTGAACGTAGGGAAGAACGTTCTTTTTGATATTTCATTATTATAAAGAAAACTTCCTTTATAGGTTCCGTTTACACCGATATCTAATCTGTCATTTGTATCGACATAAAAATAGGAATTGTCAATCTTTAAGGAATTGTAAGCTATACCACTTAATAAGCTTAGTTTAATACCAAAAGCAAGTTTTTTATTATAATTTTCTCGAATGCTCACACTAAATTGATGGTAAGATTGCTGATAACCATTGTTGTTAAAAACATCGGTATATGGCCCCTGATCAAAGCGTTTGTAACTATCAAAAATGGCTAATGTTTCATTCGTGTAGTTGACATGAGAATCAGAGCGTACCTGCCATGCAAAGCCAACTTCTTGATTATATTTATAGGAACTAAAAATTCTAAATGTCAGTACATAAATATTGGTATTTTGATAAAAAGCATTCGCATTCCCTGTTCCTAAAGGTAAATTGCGTGTATCATAAATGTTTTCATTAATTGATTTTCTTATCACTCCTGAAGCACTTCCTCCATTAGCAGCATTAATACCTAGGTTTGGAAGAAAAAAATTAGATGCGAATTTGCTAGAGCTATCTAATGTAAAAGATTTCGCAGCTGGGTTTTCAAAAGCGTCAAATTGTGTTTTAGTATTGAATAATCCGTATTGCTGAGCTTTTAAAGTGCTAACGACAAATAAAAATCCGACTAATAAAATGTATTTTTTCTTCATCTAATTACGGATTTGCCTGTAAACTATCGGTTTCAAGTGGTTTTTCTGGTCTTTTATGAAGCAGTAAATTACTTAAAAATTTACCATTATCTCCAGACAATTGATAACAAAATGCATCAAACTCTTTAAAGCCTGTTTTCGATTGATACTGTTTGTAATAAGGTGATTTTAAATTACGTCCAAAAATATCATTTGAGTTTTTATTGTTAACATAGAATGAAATGGTTGCAGATGATGACAATTGATCTCTAAAACTCGTGTAATCCTCATCCTGAATTAACAACTCATTATTTCTATAGCGACTTAAAAATACTTGTATACTACTCGCATTATTTGCCATTACCATATAATTATCAATAATGGTGTAAAAAGGTCTTTCAAATTTCTTAAACGGTTCTCCAAAAAAAGAATAAGGAATATCAGGTTCCTTAAATATTTTAATATCTGGTGCATAATCCGCACTTAAATCCAATAAAAGTTGATTTACTTTTTCCCCGTTTACTAAAGCAATAGCCCCAAACTTTTCCCCGCTGCTTACTTGAAAAGTAACAAATTGATTTTTAAAATATTTTGGAAAAATCTGGTTTAAATCCAGTCTATATTTTTGATTAATTGCTTTGATGTTTTTAGTTACATTCTCGTTGGTTTTTCGCTTTTCAAACCAAGTAGTTAAATTTTCAAACCAACTTTTATAATCATTAATGGTATAAATAGTATAATTCGCAGTTTTCTGAGGAAGTATATTGTCTATCACTATTTTTTGTTCGGGTACCGTCGTAAATAGTTTATAATAACTAATTAAATCATTTACATCGGTATTACCATTAAATAATAAGTTTTCCTTACTAAAATTATAGCTCAAAGCTGCAAAACTGTTCTGTTTATTGAAGATATTCAATTCTCCATTTATATTGCTGTTTAAAACACTTTTAAGAAGAATAGGGACTTTATTGAAGTTGATATAAAGATTAGCTAACGTATTTTTATTAAAACGACTATTAGACTTGATGTAATTTGCAAAATTTGGATCTGTTAAGTTTTGTTCTTTTATTATATTCTGAACAACTTTTGGTGCATTTGAAATCACAACTAATACATCTTTAATCCCTACATAACAGCTAGTGCTATCCGTAAATGTGAGTTGATAAATTTCTCCAATTTTATTGATTTTTACTTTTTGAGAATTTAAACCACTTATTATTTTTTGTGGTTCGTTTCCCGATTTAAGCTGAGCACTGATTAAATAATCAACTTGATCACCTTCGCCTCCTAAAACTCCTATATAAACCTTCTGACCATCAATTGCTGTATTGATTTCATTTTGACTTAAAATATTTTCTCTTAAGGATTTGAAAATCTTCGCTTTACTTTCTCCTAAAATATGTTGAAATAACTCTTGTCCACTTAAAATTTCATAGAAACTTTTATCATTTTCAAAACTGAAAACAATGCCTGAGTTTGAAGCCACTGCATTTAAGGATAAATCATTTGCGTTGGTCTCTGTATTCAAATTAGAAAAATAGAGATAGGCCATTGCTATCATCCCAAACAATAAAACCCCGAGCGTTATATATATTCTTTTCATGACTGTATGCAAATTTAATTTAATTTTAGGATTACAGAGATTATAAGGGCATTTTGTTAATTTAGCAATTGTATAAAGCCGATAACTCATGAACAAACGTATTATTCTTACTGCGGCCTTTTTTGGAACTTTAGCAGTTATATTAGGTGCATTTGGTGCGCATAGCCTTAAAAGTATGATAAGTGCACCTTCCTTGGAAATATGGCAAAAAGGAGTGGAGTATCAGTTTTATCACACTTTTGCATTACTTTACTTATCTACATTTGCTCGTTATAAAAACAAATTAATAGGTTTTTCATTTATTTTCTTTTCATTAGGTATCCTATTGTTTTCAGGCTCCCTTTATTTATTAGCGTTGAAGGATACTTATCATTTAGCTATAGCTCAATTTGTTGGTCCTATAACTCCGATAGGAGGTTTATGCTTTATTCTAGGATGGGTATGTCTGTTTTTAGCGGCTCTAAAAGATAAATAATGCAATTTGCAGATACACTTGATTTTTCTGAAAGAGAAACTCTTTTTGTAGAAGTGATATTACCTTTATCGCTAGCTATAAATTATACTTATCGCGTTCCTTTTGAATTAAATGATAAAGTTGCGATTGGTAAGCGAGTTGTTGTTCAGTTCGGAAAACATAAAATTTATACGGCATTAGTTAAAAGTATTAGTCCGGAGCCACCAGAATTTTATCAAGCAAAATATATTATAGATGTTGTAGATGAATATCCAGTAATTACTGAAAAACAATTTCAGTTTTGGGATTGGATTACTTCCTATTATTTGTGCAATGAGGGCGATGTAATGTCGGCTGCTTTACCTACGGGATTAAAATTAGCCAGCGAAACTATTTTAGTACTTAAGAATGAATTACCAAGCGAATTGGTTTTAACTGAAAAGGAAAGTTTAATTATCAATGTTCTTCAAAAACAACAACGCATCAGTATTGATGATGTGGTAGAATTACTTGGGCAAAAAACGGTCTATCCCATTGTAAATTCTTTATTAGAAAAAGAAGCCATTTACGTTGCAGAAGAGGTAATTGAAAAATATAAACCATTATTAAAATCTTTCCTAAAACTTAACCCATTTTACAAGGAAGAAGAAAATCTTAAGCAATTATTTACAGTTTTAGAACGTGCTCCTAAACAGCTAGATGCATTGTTAGCTTATTTGAAGCTTTCTAAAAGCGAAACATCAATCCCGAAGCAACTATTACTGGAAGAAAGTGGAAGTGGGCAAGCAGCATTGAAATCATTAATCGATAAAGAAATTTTTAGTGTAGAGAAAAGAGCAGTAAGTCGTTTAAGTGATTCTAATGATGAATTTGAAGTTAATTTTGAACTAAGCACTGCACAGCAAAAAGCTTTCGAAGAAATTGAAACGCAATTTACCAATAAAGATGTTGTGCTATTACATGGAATTACGGCTTCTGGTAAAACTCAACTTTATATTAAACTTATAGAAAAAGCAATTGAACATGGTGGCCAGGTACTTTTCCTTTTACCAGAAATTGCGTTAACCACACAAATTGTTGAACGGATTAAGCGTTATTTTGGAGATAAAATAGGTGTATATCACTCTAAATTTAATGATAATGAACGAGTAGAAATTTGGAATAAAGTACTTAATGGTTCATATAAAGTTGTTCTTGGTGCTCGTTCTGCAGTTTTCTTGCCATTTAAGGAATTAAAATTGATTGTGGTGGATGAAGAACATGAATCATCTTACAAACAACATGAACCAGCTCCTCGCTATCAGGCAAGAGATGCAGCCGCTTTCCTTGGACACCTGCATCAAGCTAAGGTAATACTAGGTTCGGCAACTCCATCCATCGAAAGTTATTACAATGCAGAAACTGAAAAGTATGGACTGGTAACGTTAAATGAAAGGTTTGGAGGTGTACAATTGCCATTACAAGAAGTAGTAAGCATTGCGGAGGAGACGAAGCGTAAAAAAATGACATCATACTTTACGAGTGTATTGGTAGATGATATGACTACGGCCTTAGAAAATAAAGAACAAATTATTTTATTTCAAAATCGTAGAGGTTATGCAACAATATTAATTTGTGCCACCTGTGGTTATGCACCTAAATGCATTAATTGTGATGTAAGCCTAACTTTTCATAAAACCAGCGGTAAATTACATTGCCATTATTGCGGTTACCACCAAAGCAGTATAAATATTTGTCCTGCTTGTGGTTCGGTACATATTGAACAAAAAGGCTTTGGAACAGAAAGAATAGAAGAAGAATTAAGTCTTATTTTTCCTGATGTTAAAATTGCCAGATTAGACTTAGACAGCACACGGACAAAAAACGGTATGCAACAGATTATTTCTGATTTTCAGGATAAGAAAACACAGATTTTAATAGGTACACAAATGGTTGCAAAAGGTTTAGATTTTGATAACGTGAGTTTAATTGGTGTAATTAATGCGGATACTTTACTCAATTATCCAGATTTTAGAGCATTTGAAAGAAGTTATCAATTATTAGCGCAAGTTGCCGGAAGGGCTGGACGTAGAGACAAACAAGGTAAAGTATGTATACAAGCTTATGATGATTCGCATCGCATTATTAAGCAGGTAATAGAAAATAATTACCATGAAATGTATGCTGATGAAATGGTTGAACGTAAGCAATTCAACTATCCTCCGTTTACACGTTTAATTTTTATCAATGTAAAACATAAAGATCCAAATGTTTTAAATCTTGCGGCGCAAACATTAGCCAATGCTTTAAAGTCTCAATTAGGCAATAGAATTCTTGGTCCTGAACAACCTTTAGTAGCAAGAATTAGAAATTACTATATCAAACAAATTATTATTAAAACCGAGAAAAACGCGGCTATACAAAAAGTAAAAGCAGTATTAAAAGAGACAATTAAAGATTTTAATGCTCAAAAAAACTTCAAAAGTGTAATTACGCAAATTGATGTAGATCCGTATTAATTTTTACTTACTAAATGGATTTGTACGCCAATTGAAATAGGATTTAACAAGAACTCCCATTTATTATATTTCGCAAACGACGTAGTGTTTGCAGCATCTTGCTGGATTTTTTCTTGTCTTTCATAAGAATAATAGAAATCCAAGCTTGTTTCTGCAAAGAAAGAGATTTGTTTTATCGGATTTACTCTAATGCCGATTAAAGGAGTAATGATAAATCCATTTTTTTCAGCATCTACATTATAAGGCATGTTCATGTTTTTTGGATTTGCAGTTTTAACTTCTCCTGTAAAACGATTTCCACGATAACCTATATCCGAACCAAAGTAAGGTTGAATTCTAGCATAATTTAAACTCTTTTCAAATCCAACTTTAAAAGAGAAATCACTTACCGTTCCTTTTGCTATTTCGCAACTTTCACACTCATTATAAAATGAAATATCTTTTCTGAAATAATTCGCACTTAACCTAATGCCAATTTGATTATCGTTAAACTTAACTAATGCACCATTAAAATAAGTATTAGTATAATCTTGAGAATTAGTTTGATTTAATATTTTTGGCATTTGCATAGAACTGTAACCTCTAACACCAATACTATAATTATAGTTGCCGTCAATTTGTGAGAATGCAGAATAGGAAATAAACAAGCAAAAAATACTAAATAATAATTTTTTCATAGGGATGATGATAAATAATTAGATTTCAAAAATAGAAATTATTTACCATTTACATGCATTTGGTTTACATACTGGCAAGAATAATTTTTTAAGGTTGATTTTGTGTTCGTTAGGAATTAATTCCATTTAAACTCATCAGATTTTAGGTACATTAGAGTTCAAAAAACTATTTTTGAGCCCAGATGGCATATAAATTCATAGATAATTACAGAGAACAAGGGGCGAGAAAAAAGCTAGTCGAATTATTAAAGGAAAGAGGTATAACAGATCAACGTGTATTAAAAGCAATTGGTAAAGTGCCACGTCATTTCTTCTTTGACGAAACTTTTTGGAACCAAGCTTATAAAGATATTGCTTTCCCTATAGGGGATGGACAAACTATCTCTCAGCCTTATACTGTTGCCTATCAAACCGAGTTGTTGCATATTCAAAAAGGGGATAAAGTATTGGAAATTGGAACAGGGTCTGGATATCAAACCTGTATATTGATGGAGCTGGGAGCAAAAGTTTATACGATAGAGCGTCAACCAAGTATTTATGCTCACACAATCAAAGTTTTACCTGGAATGGGTTATAAAGCCAATTTTTTTCTTGGTGATGGTTCTAAAGGAATTGAAGAACATGCTCCTTATGCTAAAATTATTGTGACTGCAGGTGCTCCATTTGTGCCAGAAGTTTTGTTAAAACAATTAAAAATTGGCGGTATTTTGGTTATCCCAGTAGGAGATGAAAAATCTCAAAAAATGATCACGGTTATCCGTGTAAGCGAAAATGATTTTGATAGAATTGAATTAGATACCTTTAGATTTGTGCCATTAGTTGGAGACCAGGCTTGGTAAAATAGTTCATTAGTATCAGGTTAAGGCCTTATACCAATTAATTAGTGAACCAATGAACTAAATTTTCATCGCTCTATCCATTTCTCGTTTGCTTTCACGATCTTTAATACTATCGCGTTTATCAAATTCTTTTTTGCCCTGTGCTAATGCGATTTCTATTTTTGCAAAACCTCTTTCGTTGGTAAATATTCGTAATGGAACAATGGTATAGCCCTTTTCTTCGCCTTTAACTTTTAGTTTTTTAAGCTCTTTCTTTTTGAGGAGTAAAACCCTATCTCTTTTTATATCATGATGATGAAAAGAGCTGTGGCTATATTCTGAAATATGGAGATTTCTCACATACAATACATCGCCAATAAACATACAAAAAGCATCAGTCATGTTTGCTTTACCTTGTCTAATTGCTTTGATTTCAGTGCCTAATAAGGCTATTCCAGCAATAAAACTTTCTAAAACATGGTAATCAAAATAGGCTCTTTTATTCTTTATTTGGATGTCGTTTTTCATAATAAAGTGCTAATATCTGAAAGAAAAGCCGATAAAATAAACTTTATCTGTGTTTTTGGTTAGTCCAAGATTAAATCCAACATCAAATTTTAAATTTTTTGTAACTGAATATCCAAGACCACCATTAAATGATAAATCGAACTTTTTATCCTCAAAATCATAGTTATAATAGCTTTCAACAAATGTTTCTAAAGATTTGGTCAACTCTTTTCCAATCACAACCGATTGTAAAATACCAGTATGATACCCGCTCTTTTCAACAGATTTTAAGATGTCAACTTGTACTTGGGTCCCTAAATTAAAATCATTTCCTAGATCTACACTTAAAGGAAACACGATTCCACCTTCAATATTTTTATTTTCCTTGCTAGTTGGTAAATTGATATAGGGCATTAAAGCAAAAGCTGTTTTACCACCATCATTTCCCCATAAATTATGTTTTATTCTTAGCGTTAAATCCCCAAAACCTGAAGTAATATTTAATTTTTTGCCTGCAGCATCTTTTTGATACGCACTAACATAGCTTCCAACAACTAACTGTAAATCTGTGTTATGCGTTAAGCCTAACTTTAAATTGGCTAAATTATAACTATTCTCTACCGAAATAATTCCATTTCTCTTATTATGTGTTGTTTTAAATACATCTGTTTCTACTTGAAAATGACCCGCATCAACAGAGTTAGGACTTTCGGTTATATCTGGCCTATCAGTAGACATATCACGCATTTTATCTTTGGGCACAGGATTAAATAGCGTATACTTTTTTTGATCCGCAATTTGGCTAAAAGCATTACTCTGTATAAATGCAATTATTATTAAGAGTAGTATTATTTTTTTCATTCTATCTTACTATTAAAACAGGGATAGTTACTTTATGTCTAACGGAATCTACAGTAGTACCAAAAATGAGGTCTTTTAATCCTTTATGCCCATGCGCACCCATTACTAGTAATTCAATTCCATTTTGCTTGCTAATTTCAGCAATCGCTTTTGCTGTTCCTCCAAATCCAATGTGAGAGCTAGATTTATAGCCTAAGTCTTTTAAATTAAGACAATATTTTTCTAAATTTTCGGTATCTGTTTGTGTTTCATGATCCATAACATTTTTGCCTAAGTAGCGAGCTGCTGCTGTTTCGACGACATGGATTAAATAATAATGTGCATCTTTTCCGCCTTGAATTAACGCATGTCGGATTGTATTTCGATCATTTTTAGAGAAATCTACAGTAATACCGATTTTTTTGTAATTGATTTTATCAATGTTTTCAATGGCTAAAGCATTTCCGTGTGGCACATTGCCAATCCGTTGATTTTTACTTATGAAAGGATAGATGAAAATGTAGATTAGTAACAAGCCAATTGCAACAGCAACCGGGATTACAATCGCATAAATATACCATCCATTTGATTCGGCAATCCACCCTGAGATTTCTTCAATAACCAATTTAATATTTAAACTTACAATTACTACTGCACTCATCCATGCCAGAACTTTTACCCAAGTTTTAATGGTAAAATCCTTCATTTCTTTTTTGTCTGAAGTAAGATGTATTAACGGAATAATGGCAAAACCTAATTGTAAACTCAATACCACCTGACTTAATATCAATAATCCGCCTAAAGCATCATTTCCAAATAATAAAATGGTGAAAAAAGCTGGTATGATTGCTAATAAACGTGTTATTAAACGACGTAACCAAGGCTGAATTCTCAAATTCAAATGCCCTTCCATAATAATTTGACCTGCTAAAGTTCCAGTTATAGTAGAGCTTTGTCCTGCAGCAATTAGTGCAATGGCAAATAAAGCAGGAGCTATTGGTCCGAAAATATGGCTTAATAATTTGTGTGCATCTTGTATTTCGGCAACCTCATGAAATCCATTGGTGAAAAAAGCTGCTGCCGCTAAAATTAAAATTGCAGCATTTACAAAAAAAGCAAGATTTAAAGCAATTGCGGTATCAATGAAATTGAATTTTATAGCTTCTTTTATCCCTTTGATATCTCGATCAAATTTTCTCGTTTGTACTAAAGAGGAGTGTAAATATAAATTATGTGGCATTACGGTAGCTCCAATAATACCAATGGCAATATATAAAGCTTGACCGGACAGCATAGAAGGCTCAAATCCTTTGATTACATCTTTTAAATTTGGCTCTACAATAAACATTTCGACCAGAAAAGAAATACCAACTATAAACACCATAGAAACAATAAAGACTTCCATTTTGCGCATTCCTTTGTTTAAAAGAAATAACAGTAGAACAGTATCGGATATGGTAATTGATATGCCCCAAATTAATGGCAAACCAAATAGTAAGTTTAAACCTATTGCCATTCCAATTACTTCTGCTAAATCACAAGCAATAATTGCTGTTTGTGCTAAAACAAACAAAGGGAAATTTACCCATTTTGGGTAGGCATTTCTTGATGCTTGAGCTAAATCTAATCCTCTAACAATGCCTAAACGAGCACTTAGTGATTGCAATAATAGCGCAATAAGGTTAGACATTAATAATATCCAAATTAACTGGTAGCCAAATTTACTTCCACCTGCAATGTCTGTAGCCCAGTTTCCAGGATCCATATAGCCAACGCTTACTAAATATGCTGGACCAATGAATGCTAAAATTCTTCTCCACCCTTTGCGTTGATCAGTTGCTACGCTTTGGTGTACTTCGCTTAGTGATTGTTTTTGGCTCATATTTATTTGCTAATTAAAATGTGTAACGCAACTTCTCTGCTAATGTTTATTTTTTTGTCTTCAATTAATAGTTCAACAGAACCGTCAAAATCTATAATCTCTGAAACTTCTATTTTTTTACCTAAAGTCAAGCCTAGTTTTTCTAAATGTTTTAAAAAAGGAGAGGAGTGCTCACTTACGCCTGTAATCGTTCCTTTATCATTAACTTTAAGTTTACTTAATTTTATAAAAGATAAGTCTGCAAAGTTTCCATACTGATCTGGTATTGGATCTCCATGAGGATCTACCTTTGGGAACTCTAAAAACTCATCTAATCTTTCAGTTAGCAAGGTTGAATTAATATGCTCCAATTCTTCAGCTACTTCATGTACTTCATCCCATTTAAAATTTAATTTTTCAACTAAAAAAACTTCCCACAGGCGATGCTTTCTAACAATGTTAATTGCCATCAGCTTTCCCTTTTCTGTTAATGAAACCCCTTGATATTTTACATAATCCACCAATTCTTTATCTGAAAGCTTTTTAAGCATATCTGTTACTGATGCCGCTTTAGTTTGGGTGCGTTCTGCAATGGCATTTGTTTGCACCGGATTGCTAATGATCGAAAGATGATATATTATTTTGAGGTAATTCTCTTCAGTATACGATTGCATTTTTGTTCGTCTAATTTTAAATTTAGACAAATCTAAAAAATATTTTGTAAAATAAAAAGTAATTTTTTTGAGAGTTTATAGAATAAAATTTGGCTTATTAACACTAGTATGCTACCTTTGGCTATAATCACTATTTTATGGCAACAGAATTAGATAAAATCGATTTTAAAATTCTTAAACTTTTACAAGAAAACGGAAGGATTACCAATTTACTGTTATCGCAAGAAATTGGTTTATCTCCAGCACCAACACTTGAAAGAGTACGTAAGCTTGAAATGGCTGGCTATATTAAAAGCTACCATGCTTTAGTAGATGAAGAAAAACTAGGATTAGGTATTAAGACTTTTATTCAAGTTCAATTAGATTTTCATAAAAACAATACTATTCAAATCTTTTTAGATGAAGTAAATCAGATTAAAGAGATTACAGAATGCCATCATGTAACTGGTCAGGCTGATTTTTTATTGAAAGTTTACGTAAACGATATTAAAGCTTACGAACGCTTAATCATGGATAAAATTAGTAAAATCTCTGTCGTAAAAACATTCCAGACAATGATGATTATGTCGACTACTAAAAAAGAACCGATTGTACCTTTGGAATATTAGGAGTTAATTCTCAATTTGCCAATTAATAGGTTTAAATCCTTCTTTTTCAAGAATTTGATTTGCTTTTGAAAAGGGTTTTGATCCAAAAAAGCCATTGTACGCTGAAAATGGTGAAGGATGCGCTGCTTTAAGCACATGATGTTTTTTAGTATCAATTAGGCTTTCTTTTTGTTGAGCATATTTCCCCCATAATAAAAATACTAATCCGCTTTTTTCTGCAGATAAAACTGAAATTACATGATCTGTAAATTTCTCCCAGCCTTTATTTTGATGAGAACCTGCTTCATGAGCTCTAACTGTCAGTGTTGCATTGAGTAATAAAACACCTTGCTCTGCCCATGCAGTTAAATTGCCATGATTTGGGATTTTGAAACCTTCAATATCATCTGCCAATTCTTTATACATATTTTTTAAAGAAGGAGGGATAACAATACCTTTTTGAACAGAAAATGATAAGCCATGTGCTTGATTTTGCCCATGATAAGGGTCTTGGCCAAGAATAACCACTTTGACTTTATCAAAAGGAGTGTGATTAAAAGCATTGAAAATATCTGCACCTTTAGGATAAACAGTAAATCCTTTTTGCTTTTCTTCCAGCAAAAAGGATTTCAATTCTTTCATATATGGTTTTTCAAGCTCATCGCTTAAAACATTTAGCCATCCAGGCTCTAAAGCAGCAGCCATGTCTATTTTGTTTTGGCAACAGCTAATACCTTAAGCATATCTTTTTCTAAGGTCTCTTGCGGTCTTTCAGTAATGCGAGCAACCTCAGTTCCTTTTTTATCTGTAAAAATAAAAGTTGGTACATTTGTGATTTTAAGGTTGTCGATAAGACCATTTTCACAATGCTTTGTACCATCAACGGCAATAAACTCAATTTTATCAGCATCAAATTTCAAAGCGTCCATGATTTTTAAAAAATGAGGAACTTGAAATTTACTATCACCACACCAAGTACCTAAAACAATAGTCACTTTTTTCCCTTTTAAAAGCTTAGCTAATCCATCTAATGAAGTAGAATCTGGTTTATAACTTGCATAATTAGGGTCGTAGCTCTCTTTAAATTCAGCAAAACTTGTAATTGCCTCTCTTGTACATTGATTTAACATTACTTGTTTATGTCTACTTGGATCTTCAATTTTTTTATTCAATTCTTGTGCTCCTACGTTCATGGCAAATAATACGATTAGGCCTGTTAATATGTTCTTCATATTATATTTTTTTGTTGAAATTATAAATTTTAAATCTAATTTTTGGTATTTAAACACGATATTTGCACAAATATTATAAAACTATGCCAAATTTAATACGTCTCATTATAGGTTTCGCTTTTGTAGGTGCAGCAATTACACTCATGATTTTCGGTTTTTGGGGCTGGGGAATACTTTTAGTGTTTCTAAGCATTTTTATTTTCATCACTTATTTCTATAATGAAAACATGCTTATCGCTCAATGGTTTTTGCGTAAAGATAATATGCCAAGAGCCGAGCATTTTTTAGGAAGAATAAAAAATTACGAGAAAGAATTAAATAGAGTACAACACGGTTATTATAACTTGCTAATTGGACTAATCGAATCTAGAAAAGCACCTATGAAATCTGAAAAATATTTCAAACTAGCTTTAAATTTAGGTTTACACATGGACCATAATGTGGCCTTAGCTAAATTAAGCTTAGCTGGTATTGCCATGGGGAAAAGAAATAAGCGTGAAGCTCAAATGTATTTAACAGAAGCTAAAAAAGCAGATAAGAATAAATTGCTAGCTGATCAAATTAAACAAATGAAAGATCAGATGGGATTAATGGATAAACAAACGCAAGTACGTTATAGCCGCTAATTAATTAGTCTGAAAGTCAGAAAAGTCCGAGAGTCAGAAAGTTAATATTACTTTTTCGATATTCGGACTTTTTGATTCTATATCTTCTGGTATTCCAAGCTTTCTTTAGGCTCTACAGACTCACTTATTTATCACACAATCTATCAAAATTCTCATCATATTCTGATGATGTTCTGCTGATAATATCATCGTCTAAACTTTCATTTTTCCGACTAAAAAACAACTCTTCCGCTTGTATACGCTTAATTAATTGGCGAACAAGAGAAAGATCAAATGTATCTTTACTCAATTTAATGCAGTATTGATTTTCTGTAATTTCTAAACTTGAACTATTCATCTTACGAAGTATTGGTTAACAATTTAAAATTAAAAAAGGCTTACGATAATTAATACCGTAAGCCTTTAAGTTTTTGTTATGCTTATGTTAACAGCCTGATCGTCATATTGAACCAAGAAAACGAAGAGATATCTTTTAGTTTAATATTATATCCTTGAAGATTTCTCCTATTGTCGAAATGACGTGAACTATTTACGTGATAAAAACAAACCATCATCGGTTTTATTCACTTTTAGAATACCTTTTCCGGTTAGACCTTTTAATGTTGTATCCCACTTTTTATTGCTCCAATCAGTAAGTTTTGTTTTAATATCAGCTAAAAGAAATTGTTCTCCTTCCTTAACCAATGTAAACAACTCTGTTTCTTCTGATGTAAGCTCTATTTTCTTTTTCTCAGGGCGCATCTGCGGGAAGAACAATACCTCTTGTATTGTAGATTGATTAGTCATTAACATTACCAAACGATCTATTCCAATGCCTAAGCCAGATGTTGGCGGCATTCCGTATTCTAAGGCACGAACAAAATCATCATCCATTGCCATCGCTTCATCATCACCTCTTGCAGCTAATTTTAATTGCTCCTCAAAACGTTCTTTCTGATCAATTGGGTCATTTAATTCTGAATATGCATTTGCAATCTCTTTCCCATTTACAAATAATTCGAAACGTTCTACTAAGCCATCTTTGCTACGGTGTTTCTTAGCTAAAGGTGTCATTTCTAAAGGGTAATCGGTAATGTAAGTGGGTTGAATTAAATTTGCTTCTACTTTTTCGCTAAATAATTCATCGATTAATTTACCACGACCCATTGAATCATCTATTTCAATACCTAAATTTTTACATTCTGTTGCAATTTCTGCTTCACTCATTGCGGAAACATCAATGCCTGTATATTTTTGTATCGACTCATACATCGTTAGTTTTTCGTATGGTCCTGCAAAATTAATCTCGTGTTCGCCAACTTTTACACTAGGTTGTCCGTGAATAGCAATTGCAATTTTCTCTAAACATTCTTCCACCATGCCCATCATCCAGATATAATCTTTATAGGCTACGTAAATTTCCATTGCTGTAAATTCGGGATTATGAGTACGGTCCATTCCTTCATTTCTGAACATCTTACCGAACTCATACACGCCGTCAAAACCAGCATCAATCAATCTTTTAAAATACAATTCGTTTGCTATGCGAAGAAACAATGGCATATCTAACGTATTATGATGTGTCTCGAACGGACGAGCTGCTGCGCCGCCATGTACGGCCTGCAAAATAGGCGTTTCTACTTCCATCCAACCTTGATTGTCGAAGTAATTACGCATGGTATTAATCACTTTAGAGCGATTAATAAAAATTTGTTTATAATCTGGATTAACCGTTAAATCTACATAGCGCATTCTATAACGTAGCTCTGGGTTGGTAAACCCATCATAAACGTTGCCATCATCGTCACGTTTTACAATAGGTAATGGGCGTAAAGATTTAGAAAGTACAGTGAACTTAGTAACGTGAATAGAGATTTCTCCGGTTTGAGTAGTGAAAACATAACCTTCAATACCAATGAAATCACCAATATCTAATAGTTTTTTAAATACGGTATTGTAAAGTGTTTTATCATCTCCAGGGCACAGCTCATCACGTTTTAAATAGATTTGAATACGGCCAGTTGCATCTTGTAATTCAGCGAAAGATGCCGCTCCCATAATGTTACGGCCCATTATTCTTCCAGCAAGGCTGATAGTTTTATACGCTGTCTTATCTTTTTCGTAATTTGCTAAAATGTCTGCTGCATTAGCATTTATTTCGTAAGCTTCTGCAGGATATGGGTTGATACCCAATTCGCGAAGTTGTTTTAATGAATCGCGACGTAATAATTCCTGTTCTGATAATCCTGTACTCATGTATTGTATATTTTTGCAAAAGTAAGTAATTACTTCGTCATTGCGAGACACGAAGCAATCTTAAAGAGGTATAAATTAAAATAATAGCTTATGAAATGAGATTTCTCTTAGAATCCAAAAAGCAAATTAATAAGGGAAAGACAATTTTCTAATCAGCCTCAACACCTTCTTGGTACATTTCATTAATTGCTTCAGCGTATTTCTTTTCTACTACTCTACGCTTCACTTTCATGGTTGGGGTAATTTCACCTTCATCAATGCTAAAAGGGTTGCGCTTAATTTTGAAATTTTTAATACGTTCAAATTTGGCTAATTCATTAGAAATTTTCTTAATATCCTTCTCAAACCAATCCTTAATCTCTTGATTTTCTATAAATAAATCTTCCTCTTGAAAGAATGATTCGTTTAAATTGAAAGTTTCCTGTAAGGTTTCCTTGTTCGGAATAATTATGGCTGTAATAAATTCACGTTTATCGCCAATTAAGAATAACTGATCAATTTTTGGGCTTTTTAAGTAGATATTTTCAACAGGAGTTGGATACACGTTTTTGCCATAGGCATTTACAATCATATTTTTCAAACGATCCGTAATTTGCAAATTACCTTTGTAAAAACGACCAATATCACCTGTATGGAACCATTTATCTTTATCAATAGCTTCGGCGGTTTCTGCAGGTTTATTGAAATAACCTTTCATTACGCAATGTCCACGAACAATTACTTCACCTTCAGCACATTCAAAATCTTCATTAAATGTGTTATGAGTTTGTATATTGATGATTTGTTTGGTTTCTACATCTTGAATTCCAATTTCAATACCAGGAATAACTCTACCTACAGTACCATAAACCTGACGATGATATTCAGTTACAGACATTACGGGAGATGTTTCTGTTAAACCAAATCCTTCTAAAATTTTGATGCCTAAATCTCCAAAAAACTCACCCACATTTTTAGGTAAGGCAGCACCTCCTGAAATCATAAATTTTAATCGGCCACCAGTTTTTTCTTTAATCTTACTGAAGACTAATTTCTCGGCAATAGCTTTTTTTGCTCCTAAAATTAAACCTGCATTTTTGCCAGCTTCTTTAGCATGACGATAATCTTTTCCGATTTCTAAAGCCCAATTAAAGATATTCGCTTTTAATCCGCCAGCAGCAGTTCCAGATTTAATGGCTTTATCGTGAATACGTTCTAATAAACGTGGTACACAGGCCATTACAGTTGGCCTAACTTCGCCCATGTTTTTAGCCAATAACTCTAAACTTTGAGCAAAAGCAATTTTACAACCTTGTGCACAACATACATGGTAAGTCGCGGTACGTTCAAAAACATGAGAAAGCGGTAAAAATGACAAGAAGGTTTCAGTTTCATCAATCACAGGGATCTGTTGTAAACAAACATTTACGTTTTCTACAAAATTGCTGTGAGTAAGCATTACGCCTTTTGGAGTGCCTGTTGTTCCTGATGTATAAATTAAAGAAGATACATCAGCTGGTAATACTTCTCTTCTTCTTTGGTTAATCAAGTGCTGTTCTTCTTTGCTTATAGTTTTTTCCAGTAAAGTAGTAAATGCAATAATCTCAGCTTTGTTACCTTCTGGAATAGCTATTTTTTCATATCCAGCAAATGCTGGAATAATGTATTTTAATTCTTGGCAGTTTGCTGATATTTTTACTATTTTTTTGAATAAAAATGGATTACCAATAAGGATTGCTTTTATTCCAGAATCATTAATGATGTATTCTACTTCATGCTCTGACAAGGTTGGATAAATGGATGTATTGATAGCGCCAATTTGCTGTATGCCTTGATCGAAATACACATATTCTGGTGAATTTTCAATCATCAAACCTAATCTATCGCCTTTGACAATTCCTTTTTCTAAAAAGAAAGCTGAAATAGAATCTGCTCTCAGTAAAGTATCTTTGAAAGAAATTTCTTCCCAAGTTGTATTTTTTTTATGAATTAAAAAGGTTTCTTCAGGTTGGTGGATATTTTCTACTACGTTACGTAATAAACTAGGAACAGTAGAAAATTCATTAAATGATACCATGTGCTATTATTTGGTTTGTTTTGGAATAACAATGATAAACTTTTCGCTTTAATAATACAAGCTAGCTTATGCATTGAGTAACAAAAAAGGCACCGAAAAATCGATGCCCTCTAGGAAATTTAATAAATGTATATTAAACAGAAAAACTTTCCCCACAGCCACAAGAGCGGCTAGCATTAGGGTTATTAAAGGCAAATCCTTTACCATTTAAGCCATCGGTAAAATCAAGTTCGGTACCAGCTAGGTATAAAAACGATTTCATATCTAAGGCTATTTTAATGCCACGATCTTCAAAAAATTGATCTCCGGTTTTGGCTTCGTTATCAAAATCTAAATTATAAGATAAGCCAGAGCAACCGCCACCTTTTACAGAAACACGTAAAAAGTAATCAGATCCTAATTCAGAATCCTGCATTAGGTGATCAATTTTGCTTTTTGCTTTATCAGTTATAGTAATCATATTAATTTACGATTTTAGATTTACGATTTTAGATTTTTCAATCGTCACTCGTAAATCGTCATTCTAAAATTTAACTAGTGATGCGATTTAGCTAATTCAAATGCTTCTAAACCATTTTTAACACGATAATCGTTAATCGCAGATTTAATTGCATCCTCTGCCAAAACAGAACAGTGAATTTTTACTGGTGGTAAAGCCAATTCTTCCACAATATCCATGTTATCGATAGTTAACGCTTCGTCAATTGTTTTTCCTTTTAACCACTCTGTAGCTAAAGAAGATGATGCAATTGCAGATCCACAGCCAAATGTTTTAAATTTAGCATCAGTAATTACGTTATTATCATCTACCTCAATTTGCAAACGCATAACGTCTCCGCATTCAGGTGCGCCAACTAAACCTGTACCTACAGATTTGCTGTCTTTATTTAAAGTACCAACGTTGCGAGGGTTGGTATAATGTTCCATTACTTTTTCTGAATATGCCATTTTGATTTTGGATTTATGATTTTAGATTTACGATTTCTGTAGTTCTAAAACCCTAATTATTTTTAATATTGTTATTTCCTTGCAGATTTCCAAATCGTAATTCGTAAATCTGTAATCGTCAATTAACTTAGTGTTCTGCCCACTCAATTTTACTCAAATCGATACCATCTTTAAACATTTCCCAAAGTGGAGAAAGGTCTCTTAAATGGTTAACGGCTTTTTTAGTATTTTCTATTGCGTAATCAACTTCTTCTTCGGTAGTAAAACGACCTAATCCGAAACGGATAGAAGAGTGTGCTAAATCATCAGATAAACCTAAACTTTTTAATACATAACTTGGTTCTAATGAAGCAGATGTACAAGCAGAGCCAGAAGAAACTGCTAAATCTTTCATCGCCATCATTAAACCTTCACCCTCTACATATTTGAAAGAAATGTTAGCTACATGTGGTAAACGATGTGTTGTGTTACCATTTACGTAACTTTCTTCCATGGTTGTTAAAGCACTTTCTAATTTATCACGCAAAGCGGATAAACGTTTCGCTTCTTCATCCATTTCTAAACGACACAATTCGCAAGCTTTACCTAAACCAACAATACCAGGTACGTTCAATGTTCCAGAACGCATGCCACGTTCATGACCGCCACCATCCATTTGTGAAGTAACCTTAACTCTTGGGTTTTTACGACGAACGTATAAAGCACCAACACCTTTTGGTCCGTACATTTTATGAGCGCTAAATGCCATTAAATCAATACCATCTTCATTTACATTCACTGGTATTTTACCTACAGCTTGTGTAGCGTCAGTCATAAATAAAGCACCATGTTTATGTGCAATAGCCGATATTTCTTTAATAGGTTGTACCACACCAATTTCATTGTTACCATACATGATCGTAACTAAAATTGTTTCTGGTGTCATTGCAGCTTCTAATTCTTGTAAATCAATTAAGCCATCTTCTTTTACTTTTAAATAAGTAACCTTAGCACCTAATTTTTCTAAATGTTTACAGGTATCTAAAACAGCTTTATGTTCTGTTGTTGCAGTTATAATGTGATTACCTTTTTCCTGGTACATTTCAAAAACGCCTTTAATACCTAAATTATCAGCTTCTGTAGCGCCAGAGGTAAAAATGATTTCTTTTTCGGTACAGCCAATTAATTTTGCTACTTGCTCACGAGCATAATCAACACCTTCTTCGGCTACCCAACCAAATGGATGGTTACGGCTAGCGGCATTACCAAATTTTGTTGTAAAATACGGCAACATCGCCTCAAGCACTCTAGGGTCGAGTGGGGTGGTAGCATTATTATCTAAGTAAATCGGAAGTTCCATTATTTTTAATTATTCTTATTAATACACAAAGATACAAAAAAAGTTTACGAACAATTATAAATAATAGCTATGAAGCTATAGTTAAAACATGCATTTTTACATTCCCATAACCATAATCGATATGAACAAGATAGAACACATTGGCATTGCTGTAAAAAACCTGACTAATTCAATAGATATTTATCAAAAATTGCTCAATACTGATTGTTACAAAACTGAGTTAGTTGAATCGGAAGCAGTGAATACAGCCTTTTTTAAGACAGGCGATAATAAGATAGAATTGTTAGCCGCGACCTCACCAGATAGCACCATTGCTAAGTTTATCGAGAAAAAAGGAGAGGGAATTCATCATATTGCATTTGCTGTGGATGATATTTTAGAAGAAATGGAACGTTTAAGGAATGAAGGTTTCGTATTACTTAACGATCAACCTAAAAAAGGAGCAGATAATAAGATGATTTGTTTTGTGCACCCTAAAGAAACTAACGGGGTTTTGATAGAAATTTGTCAAGAGATTAAGTGGGTTTAATAGTTTATTAGTTTCATTGGGTTGGATGAATATTTAGGTTTAAAAAGGAAATAAAATTAGTGGTATGAGCGATATCGCATCGTTAATAAAAATTATCAATAATGACTTTGATTTACCAGAGAATTTAAAAGAAGATCAACTTTTGGAAGTGATGGTGAATGCATTTGCTTATCTTATTGACGAGGATTTTCAGAAATTAGTGCAAATTTTATATAAGGCTGATGTAGATCAGGATAAATTGAAAATTTTACTTGAAAACACAGAAAATGCAAGTTCTGCTGAAGTAATTGCGCTGGCTTATATTGCCCGACAAAAAGCAAAAATTGAAACTTGGAAGAAGTATAGTAGTAGATAATGACGGAGTTAATAGTACCCATAGGATAGGTAGTGAAGTAGAGACAGTAAGTAAAAAGCTTAATCCCTAAAAATACTTTCAAGGATTAAGCTTTTATTTTTAGATTACAACTGTTTCCATTGTTATATTGCCAGGTACATCTGTTGCTTCGGCAGTTACTTTAGTACCAGCCAAGTTGCTATTTGCTATGGTAGTTTGGTAATACCAATCGATGCTGTTAGCACTTAAAATTGCTAAACCGCTTTCAATTAATGTGTCACTAGCATTATAAATAGAAACTTTTACTTCCGTTACCCTGAAATTGTCTACGGCTCTTATCCTGATATTGTTGTTAATTTGCCCAGGATAATCGCCTGTATCTATTAACTTAATTTCTGGTGCCTTGCAGAAATCTGCCAATGCTAAGTTGTAGGAAGAGGTGCCTGGTTTAGCAAACTTTTTATAAAATGCAGTCAAATCTACATCGTTTACAATACCTTTTGCATAAATTACAGCTTCTTTGAATCGATTTTTTACTTCTTCCTGTTTATCAGTATAAACTGGATTTTTTACTTTTCTCTTTAGTCTAGAGATTACAGTTTGGTTGCTTCCAAAATTTTTAAATACTACTAAATTGCCCACTCTTCCACGGGCGCCAAACATTACTTCATTGTTTTCTGACTTTGCCATTTTTTAAATTTTAATAATTAATGATTAAATAAATTACATCTTTTTGTACCGGTAACTGATGTATGCTGTAAAGGTGAAGTTTAAAAAAATAGGGGGATTCGCTTTTGGCGTTTTTGGCGTATTTAGATGGTTTTGTATGTTTTTGGCGGTTATTGGTTATAAAGGGTTATTGCCTTTTTCTAACGCTTTAGTCTTGCCTCGGTTCGCCACCACCGAGGGGCTCTAACTTTTTCACGAGTGTATATTTTAGAAGTGTTCAAGAGTGCTGCGCAGTTTTCTTGATGAAAAGTTTAACAATCCCGAGCTTGCGAGAGCATAAATGCCATTAAAATCAATAATTGTTAATGAATAAATCAAGTCAGGAACGATGCTTCCACGCACAAGCCTTACACGTGGCCCGCCGTTCCTGTCTGCCCTACGCTCTTTGGGACAGTGGTTTTTGGGTAATTTTGAGAATTATTAAGTGTTGGAGCAAAAAAATAATGACGAGATCCTTCGTCTTGCTTTGGCTTTTTTGTAATTTAAAATTGGGGTAAATATTGGTATTCTTTAATGGATGACCGTCGGTATAGGCTCGGTATACCGTCCGTTTACCGTCGATATTGGCTTTTCGACGGTGAAGCGACATCGGATTGACGGTGAAGCGACGGTTAAATGATGTGTTTTGGAAGTGAAGTCGAGTTAAAAGAAGTTCGAAAGCCGGTAAAGTTTGAAAGATTAAAGCGACTGCGCCCAATGAAAAACAAAAACTCATTGCCATTTTTGCAAAGCTAGAAGAAGCTCAATTATGAAATTTATAATTCCCGTTCTGTTCGAATTTCGATTTTATTAAAAGTGCATAGTTTGTGTGTAAATGCTTGATTTGTAATTAACTTTGTGTTGTTATACCTAACATTTACCAAACGAAAACAGCAATGACTTTAAAAAGATTAATATTTTACACTGCCGACTTAAAGGCAATAACGGGTAAGGGGGACCGAACTTGTCAAAACTTAATGGCTCAAATGCGTGATTTTTTTGAATTGAAAAAATGGCAGCAACCTACGGTTTATCAGGCCAGTGATTTTTTGGGGATTCCACTGGAGCAATTGGTGAGTTTTATTAAAATTTGAGTTGGGTGATTTGATTATACGTATAACGGTTTTGCTTGGAAAAGTTATGCATATTTTAATGTATAATCGAGCTGTTTTGTAGTTCGGGATGGTTGGGTCAGGTTGCTTTGGTCAAAGCTATATGGAATGACACAAAAAAAGGCCTGATTGGGATAGATAGTTTGGAACGAAACAGGGTTGATACTTTCACTGGAATACACATAATTCCTCCTTTTCAAAAAAAACTCAATACACTTGCAATTAAAAAATAAAATTATGATATTTGCATCCTCTAAAATTAGACGAAATAAATTAAAAAAACATGAACTGCCGTGGGTAAACACCCGCAAAAAGCAATAAATGCTTACGATAGCTTCATAAACATAAAAAAAATAAAAATGAAAAAAGATTTGCATCCATCAAACTACAGATTTGTAGTATTTAAAGATATGTCTAACGAATATCAGTTCTTGACTAAATCTTGTGTTGAAACAAAAGAAACTATTAAATGGGAAGATGGTAATGAGTATCCTTTATATAAATTGGAGATTTCTCACACTTCACACCCTTTTTATACTGGTAAAATGAAATTGGTTGATACTGCAGGTCGTATCGATAAATTTAAAACTCGTTACGCTAAAAAATAATTATAGCTATAAACTAAATATTTTGAAAGTCCCGATGCATTGCTCGGGACTTTTTTTATTTTTGTTGCTTATGACAATCAATTTATTTGATGATAAATCTTGGCTTTCGCTCAGACCGCTAACATTTACAAGACCTGTAGCTGATTTAAGGATTGGTATTTTAACCATTGCTGAAAAATGGGCTAAGTATTTAAATGCAGATTTTGGCTATACAACGCAGGATTATTTAAGCGTGAAATATCCTTCTGCTACTGCAGATCTCTTTATTAATGGTTCGGTGTGCCCTGATGAACAATTAATAGAAGCACTTTTAAATCTAAAAGCTGATGAAGTTTTGGTTAAGGGTGAAATTGTTATTACGTACAAGGAAAAACTAAGCTTTAGCGAAGCTATATATAAATTAAAACCAGTAAATTACTCGGCTAGCTTAACTCAAATCCAATTTCCTGAAGATATATTTAGAAATAACCACACAGAATTAATTAAAGATTTTGGGTTATTAACTAAAGGAAAAACATCAGCAAAGATAAGTGCTACGAATACTTTTTTAGGAGATAACATTTTTGTAGAAGAGGGTGCAAGTGCTGAATGTTCTACATTTAATAGTTTACAAGGTCCAATTTATCTAGGTAAAAATTCTCAAGTTTGGGAAGGATGTCACATTAGGGGCTCATTTTCATTAGGTGAAGATTCTTCTGTTAAAATGGGAGCAAAAATATATGGACAAACAACTATTGGACCATATAGCAGAGTTGGTGGCGAGATCAATAACGCTGTAATTTGGGGTTACTCATCAAAAGGGCATGAAGGTTATTTAGGAAATGCAGTTTTGGGACAATGGTGCAATATTGGTGCAGATAGTAACAATTCAAATCTTAAAAACAATTATGCTGAAGTTCGCCTTTGGGATTACGAAAAAGAAAGCTTTCGTAAAACAGGCTTACAATTTTGCGGATTAATTATGGCAGATCATGCTAAATGCGCCATTAATACCATGTTTAATACCGGGACTGTAGCGGGTGTAAGTGCCAATATT
>NZ_JBAZRL010000026.1:0-20768 GCF_041662865.1 Pedobacter sp. | reverse complement strand
GAGCAGGATTTCCACGCAACTTTATACCAGATTTTGCTTGGGGTGGTGCACATGGATTTGAAGTTTACGGCTTAAATAAAATGTTAGAAACAGCCGCAAAGGTTTACGAAAGAAGAGATACAGTATTAGATACAACAGAGACAGCAATTTTATCGCATGTTTTTGAACTGACAAAAAAATATAGACACTTTTAGATTATGAGAAAGAAAATAGTTGCCGGTAATTGGAAAATGAATTTGGATTATAGCGAAGGCATATCCTTATTCTCGGAAATTGTAAACATGGTTAGAGATGAGAAAAAGGGCGATCAAATTGCTGTAATTTGCTCACCTTATATCCATTTAAATAGCTTGTCGCAATTATCTGCAGGTGTAGTAAAGATTGGTGCACAAAATTGCCATCAAAAAGAAAGTGGTGCTTATACTGGAGAAATTTCTGCTAAAATGGTGAAGTCTACTGGTTGTGAATATGTAATAATTGGTCACTCAGAACGTAGACAGTATTTTGCAGAATCAGATGCTTTGTTAGCTGAAAAGACGATTATCGCCTTGCAAAACAACCTTACACCTTTGTTTTGTATTGGGGAAACTTTAGATGAAAGAAACAATGGTAGTTATTATCATGTATTAGAATCGCAGCTAGAAAATGGAGTATTCGGTTTAAGTGCTGAGGATTTTTCTAAAATTGTTTTAGCATACGAACCTGTTTGGGCAATTGGTACAGGTTTAACCGCTACACCAGAACAAGCGCAAGACATTCATGCCTTTATTAGAGCAAAAATTGATGCGAAATACGGAATGAACATAGCAGACAATACTTCAATTTTATATGGTGGAAGTTGTAACCCAAAAAATGCAGCTGAATTATTTGCACAACATGATATTGATGGCGGTTTAATTGGCGGAGCATCTTTAAAATCTCGTGATTTTGTAGATATAGTTAAAACCTTCAATTCGTAATGGAATATAAAAAAGTAGCCTTTAATTTTAAGGATATTGAAGAATATCAACACGATATATTAATTGCAGAACTAGCAGAAATTGGTTTTGACACTTTTGAGGATACGCCAAATGGTTTTGATGCCTTTATTATCGCCAATCAATTTGACGAAACTACACTAATGGGGATTTTGACAGGTTTTGGTGATGAATTGAATTATACATATGAAGTAACTGCAATAGCGCCTCAAAACTGGAATGAGGAATGGGAAAAGAATTTTAGCCCACTTATCATTAATGAAGATTGCTATGTTAGAGCTACTTTTCACGAGCATCAACCTCAATACAAATATGAGATTGTAATCGATCCGAAAATGGCTTTCGGTACTGGTCATCACCAAACTACCACCATGATGATGCTTTATATTTTAGAGACTGATATGCAGGATAAAGTAGTATTAGATATGGGAGCTGGAACTGGAATATTGGGTATTTTGGCTGCAAAAAGAGGCGCTAAAGAAATAGTAGCGATAGATAATGATGAAGTTTGTTATCGTAGTGCGATTGAAAATGCAGCATTAAATTCTATCACGAATTTAACATCACTTTGTGGCAGTAAAGAAATTATACCAGCTGTTGGTTTTGATATAATTTTGGCCAATATCAATAGAAATATCTTGCTTGATCAAATTTCGAGCTATGCTACTGTTTTAAAAGAAAAGGGTACGATTTTCTTTAGCGGTTTTTATGAAAATCCAGATTTAGATATGATTAAAGCACATTGTGCTGATTTTAATCTTACTTATGTTGATCATAAAAAAATTGGGGATTGGGTTGCTGCACAGTTTAATAAGAATTAGCTATTAGCTAATTATTGATTAAGAAATTTTAAGATATGCGTATACATTTTATTGCAATTGGTGGAAGTGCAATGCACAATTTAGCCATTGCTTTACATAAAAAAGGATTTAATGTTACAGGGTCTGATGATATAATTTTTGAGCCATCAAGCACAAGACTTGCAAAGTATGGTCTTTTGCCTAAAGAAAATGGTTGGTTTGAAAGTAATATTACTTCGGATTTAGATGCTGTAATTTTAGGTATGCATGCTCGCTTAGATAACCCAGAATTAGTAAAGGCGCAAAAAATGGGTTTGAAAATATATTCATATCCAGAATATATTTATGAACAATCGAAAGATAAATTGAGAGTTGTAATAGGAGGTAGTCATGGTAAAACAACTATTACTTCTATGATTTTACATGTGCTGAATTACTATAATAGAGATTTCGATTATTTGGTTGGTGCTCAATTAACAGGATTTGAAACTATGGTTAAGATAACCGATTCAGCTCCTGTTATTATAATTGAAGGTGATGAGTATTTGGCGTCCCCAATAGATCGTAGACCGAAATTCCATTTATATAAAGCAAATATTGGTGTAATTAGTGGTATAGCATGGGATCATATCAACGTTTTTCCAACATTTGAGGATTATATTTCCCAGTTTAATAAATTTATTGACACTATAGTTGAGGGCGGAAAATTAATTTATTGTGAAAATGATTTAGAATTACGCAAGGTAGTTGTTAACTCTACCGCAACTATTGATAAAATTCCATATACTATTCCTGATCATGAAGTAATAGATGGTATAACATATCTTTTACCTCAACATACTCCATTACAAGTGTTTGGTGATCATAATTTGATGAACTTAAATGCTGCTAGATTAGTTGTTGAACAGTTGGGTATAAATGAAGATGAATTCAAGGTAGCTATCTCTACTTTTACAGGTGCTGCCAAAAGATTAGAGCTTTTAAACCATACAAAAGAAACAAGTGTTTATAAGGATTTTGCCCATTCACCATCTAAATTAAAAGCCACTATTGATGCTGTAAAGGCACAATTTATCAATAGAAAATTAGTTGCTTGTATTGAGTTACATACGTTTAGTAGCTTAACTAAAGAGTTTTTACAGCAATATCACGATACCATGAAAAAGGCTGATATTGCGATTGTTTATATCGATGAAAAAACGTTTAAGCATAAAAAGATGGAGCCTGTTAGTGAGAACGATGTTCAAACATCTTTTAATGATAAAAACATTGTTTTTTTTAGCGAAGCTGATCAATTGGAAAGTTATTTAAGAAGTCTTAATTTTGAAAATACAAATCTGCTGATGATGAGTTCTGGTAATTTTGGCGGCATGGATTTGGTTAAATTGGCACTAGAGTTGAATGTCTAGACGTAAGAAACAGACTGTAACACCAAAAAATGATCAAATGAATATCATTGGTACCAACATTAGACTATTACGCCAAAGAAACGGATGGAGTCAGGGAGAAGTGGCAAGGCTCTTAAAAATTTCAATCCCAGCATTTTCGAAAATAGAGACAGGTGTTACCGATATTAATATTTCTAGATTAGACCAAATTTCTAAATTGTTTGAAGTTTCGAGTTTAGAAATTATATCAAGGGGAGAGAATAAATCCCAGTTGGGAAGTTTTGTTGAAATTAGTATGTTAAAAGATAAGCTTGCTTTAAAAGAACAAGAGATTATCAAACTTCAAAAAAAAATAATTGATCTTTACGAAGAGATTAGACGAAAATAGCTCATCCTTTTCAGTAAATTTTATAATTCCAGATCTGGCAATTCTAATATGTCTATATAATAAACTTTTATTGTTTAAAGCATTCAGAAGCTGAGGACATTATCATTTTAGTTTACTGCTGTAACCATTTTTTTTCACTTGTAGTCATAGTGCAATGGCAATATCGCCAAGTTTTTAAAATAGCTTTGAAACATTGTGATTTCTAGGAAATGAAAAAATACAAACTAAAACTTTCTACCGCTTCACTTATTGCTTTTATTTCTCTTCGTCATTTTTTTCATGAACTCCATGAGCTGATGCATATGATTGTAGGAAGAATGTATTGTGGTGCATGGGGAACACGTGATTTCAATAGAGTAAGTCCAATGCCTTTAGGTTGTAAATCAGAAGGTCTACTACAATATTTAATTGGATTAGAAGGTCCTCTATTTAATTTTGTAATGATTTGGATTGGTACTATCTTACTCAAGAGATCTAAATCTGAACAACAAGCATCTTGGGGTTTTGCCTTAATATTTGCGAGTTTACCAATTGCGAGATTAGTTACTGCAATTGTTGGAGGAGGAGATGAGCTTGGTGTTGCTTTACATTCTATTTCATCACCTTGGATTGCTCGAGTAATCATTATTACTTTAATTTTTGCATTAATCATTTATCCAATTGTACTTGCATACAAAACATTAGATTACCGTTTCAAATTCCTATATATTTTAGGTTTTCTTTTCCTACCTATGATTTTAGAAGGGATAGTTGTGCTTGGATTTTTTAACAGCTTATTGGCGAAAGGAATTTATACCGAAATTTGGTTCATGGGCATGCCAAAACTCGTGGTAATTACCCTTGCGGTAGATATTTTTATCCTGCTCATTTTCGGCAAGAACATTAAATTCCTTTTAAAAGCGCATAAATAAAGATGGAGTTCCTATGAAAAGAAACTAAAATGTTTTCTTCATCGTTAAATGTCGTTTCCCAAAAGTAGCGCCAGTTGCTTGGTGTATGGCAATCATTTTTTCATTAAAATCGCCAACCCAAGATAATTCTAATTCAGTATATTGATTTTTAGGTAATACGTATTCACCAAGTTTGATAAATAAAGCAGATTCTAAGCCAAGTTTCTGATACTTAGTTTTAGTTCCCATTACGATTGCACGCATACGGGTCACGCCAACCCAACGTTTATACGCAAATTTTAATTTTTCTAGTAAGCCTAATTTTCCATTTAGACCTTTAATCATTTGATTTGCATCAGGAATAATTACAACAAATGAAGCTGGGTCACCATTTGCATACGCAAACCAAATTAGGTTTTCATCCATGATAACTTCCATTTGTTTAAAGCTTTCTTTTAGGGTTTCCTTTTTGATAGGAACGAAGTTTTCAAAATCTTGCCAGCCATCGTTATAAATATCCATTAAATCATTAATGTATTTATCAGCATTGCTCTTTTTAAAATGCTCAAAAGTATAGTCTGGCTTTGCAGCTACCCAATTTGCAATTTTTGTAAACCTGGCAGGAAAAGGAACTTTAAGATTAATATGATTTGTTAATTGCTCATAAGCTGTTTCAAAACCGTAATCAGTAAAGAACTTATGATAATAGGGTAGATGATAGTTCATTCCGTATGATGGAGGAGTAAATCCTTCTACCAATAACCCCCAGAAGGAATCATTTTCTCCGAAATTAATTGGTCCTTCCATCGCTTTCATGCCTTTTTCTTGCAGCCAATTTTTAGCAGTATCAAATAATAAAAAGGCAGCTTCTTTATTATCTATACACTCAAAAAATCCCATTCCACCGGTAGGCTGCTCGTAATTGTGGGCTTTTTTATCGTTTATAAAGGCGGCGACCCTTCCAATAGTTTTATTATTTTTATCCTTTAAAATCCAACGTGTACATTGTCCATGTTTGAAGAAGGGATTACTTTTTTCGTCAAAAATTTTCTCAATATCTTGATCTAATGGACGTATCCAGTTAGAATCGCCATTGTAAATTGTATCTACAACATTTAAAAATTCTTTCTGACTTTCTTTATCCTTAACAGGTACAATGTTCATTTTTGAAGGTAGGTTAAAATAAAAAGCACCCTAAATAGGATGCTTTTGAATATAGAGTTTTATATCTGATTAATATCTATCGTCGTCGTCATCATCGTCATCATCAAAACTTTCAAATGTATCTAGGTCATCTAAAGGCACATCAAAGTCTTCTTCTTCTTCTTCATCTAAGATCTCATTATCTTGGATATCATCATCGTCCTCATCGTCTGATTCTTTCTTGCTAGACATCGGCTTACTTACAGGGTTTTTCTGAATTGGTTTTTTTGGCGTTTTCATAACACAAAAAATTAAATAGTAGGAAAGTTTTAATGGTACTCTAAATTACAAAAAATCTTTTTAAATAGAAAGAAACCTGTTTTTTAGAAAATTTATTTGCCTCAAAATTAAAATAAAAAGATTTTTTCTGAAAGTTTTTTTAATTTTTTCTAGTACTGAAATGCAGCTAGTTATGTAATTAGTGCAGTTTTAATTGTGATAGTAAATGCTTATAACCAAAAAAAGCGTCTCAATTTAATTGGGACGCTTTTAACACACAAATGAAACCTGAATTGAGATATAGTTTTAGGTTAGGTTAAAAAATATCTTTTGTCAATCCTATAAGAACGTTTTTTTAACAAACAATTTCTGTTTGTTGAATATCTTACAACAAGTTTAATGCTAATAGTAAAACGAATTAATAATATTTAGTAAGTGGTAGTAATAATTGAGTAAACGGTAAAATTTATCGTAGAGGGACTAAGATTGTGATTGTTGTTCCACTATTTCCGTTCTGATCTATGTACAATTGTATGGGTTTTACTTCAATTTTATTTAACAAGTTTATTCTTTCTTGTGTTAAATTCATGCCTTTACTTATATGTGTCCCATTTTTAGTAGACAATGAATTGTTAATGCCTATGCCATTATCTATTATTTTAATCCATAGATAATCTTCATCTTGTTGATCAATATTTATTTTAACCTCTCCACCATCTTCTTTAGGCATAATGCCATGCCAAATTGCATTTTCAATATAGGGTTGTAAAAGCATCGATGGAATTAGAGTTTCTTCTTTATCAATTTTTTCATCTATGGTAATGCTATAGATAAATTTATCGCCAAAACGATTTTTCTCTAAACTTAAATAAAGATTTAAATACTCAATTTCTTCTTCTAAGTTGATGTAACTTTTGGTACAAATTTCTAAGTTCTTCCGTATTAATTTGGCAAATCCAGTTAATACTTTATTTGCCGAAGACGTATTTTTAGTGTTGATGTAGTGTTGGATAGAATTCATCACATTAAAGACAAAGTGAGGGTTCATCATTGCTTGTAATGCTCTTTGTTCTAGCATTAAGATTTTATTCTTATTTAAAAGTTGTTCTTGTTCTTTGTTTTTTTGTCTTCTTGTAATTCTTACCGTGATCATATATAAAAGATAAGCACCGATGATGAGTAGGATAATTAAAAACCACCAAGTTTGCCAAAAGTGCTTTTCTAAAACAAAACTTATTTTAGCTGGTGTACTCCATTTGCTATCCTGACTTTTTGCACTTACTTCAAAGCAATAGTTTCCTGGCTCTAATGATGATAATTCTAGTCTTCTATTTTTAGTTTCAGACCAATTAGCATTTTCTTTTAGGCGATAACGATAGGTTATTTTACGGTTTTTAAAATCA
Source organism: Pedobacter sp. (assembly GCF_041662865.1). Taxonomy (GTDB): domain Bacteria; phylum Bacteroidota; class Bacteroidia; order Sphingobacteriales; family Sphingobacteriaceae; genus Pedobacter. Next base: position 13,500 of record NZ_JBAZRL010000026.1, on the reverse strand, counting down.
ATGGCACTATAATTAAAAGTAATGGTGCGCTCATCTGGTTTAAGTACAAAGTTTGATAAACTTAAATCTAAAGCTTCATTATTGATAATAACCGAAGAAATGTAGGTTTTTGGCGCTTTAGTTTGTTGAGATTTTTGATTATGACTAAAATAAACTAACCCATTATTTGTTGCAAAATAAGCAGTATCTGTATCTATATATAAATCATTCAAATCATCTGACAAGAGATCATTTGCATAATCAAAAGAATTGATAGTAAATTTATCATCTGCTAATGAAATTCGATTTATACCCGTATTGCTAATTGCCCACAAGTAATTATTCTTAACAAAAAGCTTATTAATAATATTATTGTTAAGCCCATCTCTCCGTCTAAGCAGCTTGATTATTTTTCCATCCTTTATAATCACAATCCCATAACCATCAGTAGCCATAGCATAGGTTCCGCTTTTTAGCTGCCTTATATCGTTTATCCTTTTAGATAATAGAGGATAGATTTCGTAATATTTAGTTAATTTGTTAGCATTAAACTCAGATAATCCACTAACGTTAGAAAACCATAAACCCTGCGTTTCATCATAGTAAACACGATAAGAGCGATCTTTAAAATAATCTTGTTTCTCTTTATAATTTAAGGAAGAAAATTCGAATTTATTCATCCTATCACTAAGAATAACAACTCCAGATGATAGCGCTAAAGCTAGTTTAGTTGTGGTATCTAAACTGAAATTTTTAACTACAAAAACCGAGTTATTGCTTTCTTTTAAATACCTGATGTTGGTTTTTGTAGGATATGTTGATGATATTGAACCAAGGCCATAATCTGAAGCGAAATAAACAGTTTTGTTTTTATGATCAAAAGCCAATTGTTTAATGGTACTGTATCGTTGCAAATCAGGAATATTAATTTTTTGTACTGCTTTACTTTTTTTATCTAAAATGTTAATGCTGGCATTGTTCGTACCCATCCATAATCTTCCATTTTCATCTTGTGCTATACTTTTAACAACATCGTTTGTTAACCCGTTTTCTTTATTAAATATATATACACGTTCTTTAGCATCTGGTAATCTATAAATTCCGTTTTTGGTAGTAAACCATATATTTTGATTACTATCTTTTATGACTTGATTTACATCGACATTTTTAAGCAATTGTTTAATCGTGCCATCAAAACTAATTACATACACACCACTATTATTACTTAGCCAAAGCGATTTATTATCCACATAGATATATCCTGGGTTATTACTCAATAATTTTGGATCAACTTTTAAGATCAGGTTATTTACAGTTCCTGTTTTAACGTTTAACCCAGTCTTATCTAGTAAGTAAACAGAATTATCTCGTTTATCCAACAATGTTTTATACGATAATGGCAAAGATTTATCCTCAACTAAAACAAAATTATTTTTGATATAAAGGAAAACTGCCGTTGTGCTATATGCCCAAATATTGCCTTGCTTGTCTTCATGGATAAAAGCATTGCCATATTGCTTTTCAATATTCGGAGAAATGTATTTAATTAGTGATTTTCCATCCCAAACGCCGATGATATTTTTATTGGTTCCAAACCAAATCTTGCCCTTGCTATCTTCAAAAAAAGATACAATAACGGCATTAAAATTTAGTTGTTTAAGTTGCTTATCGTTATCAGGATTATATATTTTGCCATTATAGAAATAGCTTAGCTGACCATTTAATGTTAAAAACCAAATTCTGCCTTTTTTATCCTCCCTTAATTGTAAAACTTGATTATCTGGCAAACCATCATCTACAGAAAAATTCTCGAACATTGTGCCATCAAACCTACTCACACCAGCATCGGTAGCAATCCAGATGTAACCTTTTCTATCCTGTAAAGTATAATAACAATTATTGCTAGGTAACCCATCTTTTGTAGTATAATGCGGCAAGTATGTAGTTTGTGCATTACTTTCTATTATCGGCACAATAAGTAATGCCAACATGCAGAAAAACAGGTATAGATAATTATTTCTCACCTTGAAAATTAGTATATGCTTTAATTTTTTCAAAAAAATCACTAGCCCTTCTCCGTGAAACATTTATCATTTCGCCATTATCTAAAACCACCTGAAGTCCGTTTTTAGAATTATACTCTTTAATATATTTTAGGTTTACTATACTAGATTTATGAATGCGGACAAATGTATTTTCAGGTAAAATTTCTTCGTAGTCTTTTAGAATTTTGGAAACAGCAATTTTTTCGAGATTTAATAAGTGAAAAACAGAATAGTTACTGTCGGCCGCAATGTGAATAATATCATCAATATCTACTAATCTATATCCTTGTCCGCTAGGCAATGTTATTTTTTTTATGCCAGTTTTATCAGTTAAATCATTAGCCAAATTCTTAAGACTTTCATTTCTATTGTTTTCGCCTTTATTTAACTTCACATATTTATCAGCCTTTGCAACAGCCTCTTTTAATTCATCAATATCTATTGGTTTCAGCAAATAATCTAATGCATTAGCCTTAATTGCTTTTAATGCATATTGGTCATAAGCAGTAGTAAATATGACAATTGCATTTGCATTTTGCGCCTGAGGTATTAGACCAAAGCCATTCTCGCCAGGCATGGCGATATCTAAGAAAATAAGATCTATAGTATGGTGTGCCAGTAAATTACGAGCTTCATTTACAGATTTTGCAATACCCACAATGTTTACGTTATCGCAGTTTTCTTGTAAAAGAAAATAAAGCGACGAACGGGCAAACTCTTCATCATCTACTATAATTGCATTTAACACGGCGGTTCTATTTAATAGGGCTCAATTTATCAAAAAATAGAGGCAATAGAAAATATTTCTTTTTTGATAAAATCCAATACTAATTAAGTTCCGTAAGTAACATATAGAAAACCTTTTAACTGAACCTTAAATTAAAAATCATTCTTATGGAAAATTTAAACGAACAAGATGTAATGCAAGATGAAAGCAGCATTTTGGATGCTAAATTACAACGCCGCTCTTTTTTGCAATATGCAGGAGCCGGAGCAGCAGTTGTAGCTTTAACAGCTGCAGGCTGTAGAAAAGACAGAATTAACACTCCAATGACAGGCGTTACATTAGATTTTAAAGACGATTTTGGAGTATTAAATTATGCGTATGCTTTGGAACAATTGGAAGCTGCGTTTTATATACAAGTAGCCTCCGCACCACCATCTGGTTTTAGCGCAGCAGAAAAAGCTTACTTTCAAGATATACAATATCATGAAATTGCCCACAGAGAATTTTTTAAAAATGCATTAGGCACAGCTGCAATTGGTAGCTTATCGGTAGATTTTTCGAGTATTAATTTTACAGACCGTACAAGCGTTTTAGGCGCAGCTATGGCATTTGAAGATTTAGGTGTTGGCGCTTACAACGGTGCAGGTGTACGTTTAAAAAGTACAACATATCTTTTAGCTGCTGGCAAAATTGTTTCGGTAGAAGCACGCCATGCTGCTTATATCCGCGATTTAATTTCTAACGGAACTTTTGCAACTGCTCCACAGGTGAGTTCATCAACTGGATTAGATATGGCCTTAACGCCAGATGTAGTACTTGCCGCTGCAGGTAAATACATCAAAACGAAAATTAACGTAATTAATCTTTAATCTTAAAATTAGAAATCATGAATATCGTAAATATATTAGAAGAAATAGAAAAAGTTGACGGTGAGATCTATGAAAGATTAAATCCACGTAGAGCCGCCATGAAAGACTTTTTTAACATGGGTAAAAAAATAACTTTAGCGGCAATGCCATTGGCTTTAGGCTCTGTATTTCAAAAAGCATATGGACAATCTACGCCACAAGCAGTTACAGATGTGTTAAATTTCGCTTTGGCATTAGAATATTTAGAATACAATTTTTACAACCATGCATTAGCAGGTACACCAGCAACTCCAATACCAGCAGGTGCTCCATTAGCAGCAATTACACTTATTCGCGACCATGAGTTAGCTCACGTGAACTTGTTAAAAGGCGCATTAGGTTCGGCAGCAAGAGCACCAATAGCTTATTCAGATACAGATTTCACCGCAGGTGGAACTTTCCCAACCGTATTTAGTGATTACGGTACATTTTTAGCCGTTGCACAAGGCTTTGAAGATACTGGTGTAAGAGCATATAAAGGTCAGGCAGGTGTGTTAGTCGGTAATACTGTTCTCACTACTGCTTTGCAAATACATTCAGTAGAAGCTCGACATGCAGCTCATATTAGAGCTATGCGTACTGCGCTTTCTGGTGGTACAACTGTATATAAACCATGGGTTAGTCTTGGTTCAGCAGGTCAGGCGAACGATTCTGGCGTACCACAAGTAGATAAAGTTTACGCAGGTGAAGATACTACCTTACAAGCAGGTGTAAATATTGTAGGAATTAATGGGAATGCAGGTGTAACCAAAGCAGTAGCAGTCGAATGTTTCGATGAACCGTTAGATAAAGCTTCAGTTATTGAAATTGCAAACTTATTCCTTCAACCAGGTAAGAAACTATCATAGGTTATATTTTGTTTAAGTAGGGGGAAGGAAGCATTTGTTTTCTTCCCTTTTTTTGAAAAGCTCGGCTTGTAATACTATTAATTTTAGCCCTGCTTTCCACTTTATTTCGCTTCGTGTTCGCTCCAATCAGGTTTAATAAAACTTGAAACATAAGCTCATATGTCAAGCTTGCCAACACCAGTGCAAGCTTTTAACTCGTGTTAAGCTACATCAAAAAGAAACCTATCTGTGTAAAAAGGAAACCTGGTTATGTAAAAAGGAGACCCAGCTCTGTAAAAAAGAAACTTAGCTATGTTAATAGGAACTCTATCATAATAATTTAGTATTTAAAATCATACCTTTCAGTACATTACGCAACTATAGTAAAGTTGCTCCAACAAAAAATAGCACCTATTGTGCTCTTTTAAATCAACCAAAAATAAATCTAGTTCTTATTTACCGTTGATATAAATCTCGTTTAAGAATTTATCCTTGTTTTTGATGTCTTTCCCATCAGGTACTATACAGGTAAGGCTGTGAGAAATACCATCAATAAAAACAATATTCATATAAATTGTATTTTTCTTTTGCTCATCTCTTCCATAAACTAGATAAGAAGGATTTGCCTTAGTGATAATAATTTTAGCTGGCTTAAACGTATAACTTGGCAATTTTGGAGTAAGTCCACCCATAAATTCATCTGCAAAAGATTGTTCAATCACACCTTTATTAAACTGTTCTAGTGAAAACCCTGTTGCTGCCAAAAGATCTACAAAAGAAACAAGAAAGGCAACGCCATCTTCGTCTCTAACGCCATAATTTTGATCATTAATTTTTTTAGGTTCAATAGGGAAGTTTACACTTACTTTATCAGAAATTTTCTGTTTAAACCAAGCTTTTTGAGCATTAACTTGAATGCTTGAAACTAAGATAAATAGTAGTAAAATAGATTTTTTTAACATAAGAGCGAGTTTTAGATTAATATAGTTTAATAGGAAATTACTTGTTCTTCTAAGTGAGCAGGCAAATCACGGTAATTATATTGTTGACCACGAAGTTGTGGCTCAAAGCCAGCCTCTCTAATTGCCGTTTGAATACCATTTGCTGTAAAACGATGTGGTGCACCAGCGGCAGAAACTACATTTTCTTCTATCATAATAGAACCAAAATCGTTAGCGCCAGCGTGTAAACACAATTGAGCAACAGTTTTACCAACTGTTAGCCAACTTGCTTGTATGTTTTTCACATTAGGTAACATTATTCTACTTAATGCCAGCATCCTTATATATTCATCGCCAGTTACGTTATTGCTAATGCCACGTAAACGTTTTAATAATGTGCCATCATCTTGAAACGGCCATGGAATAAATGCTAAAAATCCTTTAGCATGTTCTGGTTTTTCACTTTGTACTTCTCTAATCCAAACTAAATGCTCAAAACGTTCGTCAATAGTTTCAACATGACCAAACATCATCGTTGCAGACGTTGTAATATCTAATTGATGCGCTGCTCTCATTACATCTAACCACTCTTGTCCACCACATTTACCTTTAGAAATTAAGCGTCTAACTCTGTCATTTAAAATTTCTGCACCAGCACCTGGTAAACTATCCATACCATTAGCTTTTAATTCTTTTAAAACTTCGGTGTGGGAAATTCCTTCTAGTTTAGCAACATGTGCAATTTCTGGTGGACCTAAAGCGTGTAATTTTAAATCGGGATATAATTCTTTTAATTCCTTAAAAAGATTAGCATAAAATGATAAACCTAAATCGGGGTGATGACCGCCTTGTAATAAAAGCTGATCTCCGCCTAATCGAAAAGTTTCTTCAATTTTAACTTTATAGGTTTCGATATCAGTAATATAACTTTCATCGTGACCCGGGCGACGGAAAAAATTACAGAATTTACAGTTGGCAATACAAACATTTGTTGTATTTACATTACGATCTATTTGCCAGGTAACTTTACCGCTCGGTACTTGGATTTTTCGTAATTCATTCGCCACGTAAGCTAACTCAGCAGTTTCTGCATTATGGTATAAAAAAACGCCTTCTTCTTTGGTTAAAAAGTCGAATTTTAAAGCCCTCTGTAATAAATCGGCAGTATTCATAGCATCAAAGATAGGTATCAGTTTTTAGTTATCAATTCTCTGTTCATATTTTTACGTAAACCCCAGACTTTCGGATGCTCAAATTCGGACTTTTATATATCTTTACAGCTCTAAAAAATGATATGGTAGATTTTAATCGTTTTACACTTGCTAATGGTTTAAAGGTTTTAGTACATGAAGACCCAACCACACCAATGGCAGTTTTAAATATTTTGTATGATGTTGGTGCAAGAGATGAAGAGCATAATAAAACAGGTTTTGCGCATTTATTTGAGCATTTAATGTTTGGTGGTTCGGTTAATATTCCGAGTTACGATGAGCCCTTACAACGTGTTGGTGGCGAGAATAATGCTTTTACTAGCAATGACATTACGAACTATTATATCACATTACCTGCAACAAATATCGAAACTGCTTTTTGGTTAGAAAGCGATAGAATGTTGAGCCTTGCTTTTTCTGAAAAGAGTTTGGATACACAGCGAAATGTGGTAATGGAGGAATTTAAACAGCGTTATCTTAATCAACCGTATGGCGATGTTTGGTTAAAATTGCGCCCATTAGCATATAAAACACATCCCTATCAATGGGCTACAATTGGTCAAGATTTAGCACAAATAGAAAATGCAAAAATGGAAGATGTTAAAGCATTTTTCAAAAAGCATTATAACCCTCAAAACGCAGTTTTAGTAGTTGGTGGTAATGTAAAAACAGAAGAAGTTAAAAAATTAGCCGAAAAATGGTTTGAGCCTACCCCGGCAGGAGAAAAATACACTAGAAACTTACCTAAAGAATTACCACAAACTGAGGCAAGAACGTTGACAGTTACTGCAAATGTACCTTTAAATGCTATTTACATTGCTTTTAAAATGCCAACTAGAACAGATGCAACTTATCAAACCTATGATTTAATGTCTGATATTTTATCGCAAGGGCAATCATCACGCTTATACAATAGTTTGCTAAAAGAGCAACAATTGTTCAGCGAAATTAATGCGTATTTATCTAGTAGCATAGACGAAGGTTTGTTTGTTGTAGAAGGCAAATTGGTTAACGGGGTTGATATAAATGCCGCAGAAAATGCCATTTGGGAAGAATTACAAAAATTAACCACTCATTTAGTGAGCGATGATGAGTTGACGAAAGTGAAAAACAAATCGGAATCTATTATGGTATTTGCTGAAATGAATTTGTTAGATAAAGCAATGAATTTGGCTTATTATGAGTTATTGGGCGATGCAGCATCATTAAATACTGAAATTAATAAATATTTAGCCGTTACTGCAGCGCAGATTAAAGAAGTTGCAACCACAACTTTTGTGAAAGAAAAATCGTCTACTCTATATTATTTAGCCAATGCTTAATCGTACACTAGCACCTGCTTCTAAACAGGTTAATGATATTAATTTTATTGCTCCAACAAAACAGGAACTGACTAATGGTATTCCAGTTTTTACCGTAAATGTTGGTCAGCAAGAGTTAGTTCGTATTGAGTTTATATTTGAAAATGTAAATTACAATCAGAACAAACCCTTGCAAGCAGTATCTGTAAATAGTTTAATAAATAACGGTACTAAAACTTTATCCGCTAAAGAAATTGCTGAAAAAGTAGATTATTATGGTGCCTTTTTGCAAACAGAATATGGCGCAGATCAAACTACAATTACACTTTTTAGTTTAAATAAGCATTTACCTGCTGTATTACCTATTGTTCAATCCATTTTAAATGAAAGTGTTTTCCCTCAACAAGAGTTGGATATTTTTATCCAAAATCAAAAGCAGAAGTTGCAGGTAAATTTGCAAAAGAACGATTTTATTGCTCGCAAAACATTTGCTAATACTATTTTTGGAGATACGGCTTATGGCTCTGATATTTCTTTGGCAGATTACGATGCGTTGAAAAGAGATGATCTTTTGGCCTATTTTAAAGCTGCTTATAAACCTGCAAATTGTACAATTATAGCCGCTGGTAAGTTTGAAGCTAAAGAATTTGATTTGCTAAATCAGTTTTTTGGTAAGGAATGGGAGAATAACGAACCATCAATTGTAAATGAATTTACATATGCGCCAATTGCAGGTGGCGAAATTTACATAGAAAAGGCAGATGCTGTTCAATCGGCAATTCGCATGGGTAATTTGAGTATTAACCGTAAACATCAAGACTTTCCTGCATTGCAGATATTAAATTGCTTATTGGGAGGTTATTTTGGTTCTCGTTTGATGGCAAACATTCGTGAGGATAAAGGTTATACTTACGGAATTGGTTCTGGTATAGCCTCTTTAAAAAACGCTGGTTACTTTTTCATTGCTACTGAAGTTGGAACGGCTGTTTGTGCAAATGCTTTGCAAGAGATTGAGAAGGAAATTAACATTTTAAAAACAGAATTAGTTGAAGAGGAAGAATTAGATTTAGTCCGTAATTTTATGTTGGGTTCTATGTTGGGTAGTTTAGAAAATGCCTTTTCGCATGCTGATAAGTTTAAAAATATTTATTTCTCTGGTTTAGGCTACGATTATTACAGCAGATACATCCAAACAGTGAAAACTATTAGTGCTGCAGAATTGAAAACTATTGCCAATATGTACTTAAACTGGAATGCAATGACGAGAGTTGTTGTTGGCAGAAAATAAACGCATAAATTTCTAAAACCTTTTTGGGCATTTACCGTTTGTACTAAAATATAAAATAAAATTGATGAACATCCCTTTTGAAAACCCATTATATACCTATAAAATTAATCCCGATTTAACAGCCATAGATTGGGATTACGTGATAAGCTTATTCTACAAAATAGAATGGAAACATCGCAAAGCTGACGAAATTAAGAATGCATTTATAAATAGTACTACTACCATTTTTATTTTTAAAGATGATAAAATCATAGCTTTTGGTAGAGTAGTAGGTGATGGTCGTTATTATGCAATGCTTGCAGATATTGTTGTAGATCCAGATTTTCAAGGACAAGGATTGGGGAAATATCTAGTAACTACATTGAATAATCAATTAGTAGATTATCACTTTGTGAACTTAAGTGCTGCACCTGGAGCAGATGCTTTTTATAAAAGTATGGGTTGGAAAAAACAAACCACAGCTTTTATTTGGCCACAAGGACCAAAACAATTAAGACAACATTGCGAAGCAGAGTAAACTTATCTATACTGACACAAATAAGCAGTTTGTACATTGGCTTTTACTTTGTAGGATGAGTTTTTGTCAACTTCGAAAAACTGCCCAGCTTTAATGCTTTGCCATTCGGTAGTGTTAGGGAGTAATGCAATTAATTCGCCACAATAACATGCATAATTTCCTTATTTGATGTACCAAACTCATATTCACCAGGGTTAATTACATCTACAGTAGATTTTCCTTCGGATGTATGGTAACCTAAAGATTTAACATTGTTCTCAAAATATTGGTTTCGGTAATCATGTTTATAAAGTTTTTGTTAAAACGGCTTTCTGTTTGTCTGCTTGATATATTTTTTTGTTAAAATCTACAAACTCATTGTATTTTTCTGGCGGAAACTTTTTTGCCGTCATGGTTTGCGTACGGGTATACGTTATGGTATTATCTTTTGTTATAAACTTAGCTGTGTAAGTTCCAAATTCTGATGTGAGCGTAATGTCTTTTGGAAGAAATTCTACAGCGTAACCTTTTGGTAAGATGTAACTAATTTCATCATCATCTTGATAGCTGAAAGATACTGCAAAGTAGGTTTTGCGATTTTCTATTTTAGCAGGAACACTTTCTTTTCTATTCATAAGGTTCAGCATTAAAAATGCTTTATCACCTCCTTGAGTTAGTAATTGGTTACTTTTAAAATTGATTTCCTCAGTCATTATTGGTAAAGCCTTATCAGCCTGATTAAACTTAAAAGAAATTAATTCAGCTCCCGGAATACCGTTGCTTTCATTAATTCTTTTACGTTGCTCAACAGGTTCTATCAACAACATTCTCATGTTATCTTCAAATTGAGCATTTCCATAAGCTGATTTTATGTCGATATCGGCTGTGCCATCATCTTTAAAATTTATCTTTGTTTTTCTAACTTGATAATTATCTTTTGCATTGTAAATAGGGGTGTGTATTAATTTTCCACCATCTTCGGTTATCATTAAAACATTTCTATCAGCATTATCATAACCAATAAATCCCATTGGTGAATATTGGCTTGTACATTCTAAAAAAGTAGTGTCTTTTTCTAAAGGAACGCATAAAATCATATGATTTGCTTGGCCCATGCTCGAGTAATTTGGATTTAAACTAGGCATCCCGTTACCAATTACAATAAGGTTAGATTTAATTCCAGCTTCATTTAATAGCGCTTTCATATAGTTAGATAATGCTTTGCAATCGCCATAATTTACTTGCGCTACTTTTTCTGCTAAAATTGGTTTAAATCCTCCAATACCTAATTGTACACTTACATAACGCGTATTTTGTTGCAAATGATTATACAAAATCCTCATTTTTTCTTTAGGCGTTTTTGCATCCTTAATTAAACTTTGGATTTGAGTTTTTGTAGCTGGAGGTAAAATATTTGCATTTTCATTTAGTTTAGATATCCATGCCCCAAAATTTTTCCAAGTATCAAAGTTTCCAGTCGTATTATCGTATTCAAATTGTGTTGGAGATACTTTTACCCAATCTACGCTATTTTCTAAACCAATGCTTAAGGGCTCACTTTCAATAGCTGGCGTATTTGTGGTAGACCATTTGTATTGGGTTTTATCTCCTACTTTGGTAGAATCTGTTTTTAAATTCTTGCTTGTTAAAAATTTTAAAACTAGCGTTGGATTTTTCTGAATGGTATAAACTGATTTTTCTGTTGAAATATTATACCCTTTGATAGCACGCCAAGAAGGCATTGATAATATTCCTTTAAAATCTTGACTATAACTATATTCGATGGTGTAGGGGTAAGTTGTGCTGTAAAATTTTAAAAGTTTAATACGATTGTCTTCAAATATCGAATAATCAGAAATTAAACTCTGGTCCTTAATATCAGATGACTTGTATTCTTTAACTATTTTTCCAGTTGCATCATACAAAGTAGCTTTAATGTTATAAATGCTTGAGAATTTATCATAAGCTTCTGCCATTTCTGCATAATCATCGCCAGCTTTGCTTAAAATAGTAATAGCTATTTTATAATCTACCTGTCCAGAACCTATGCTTTTGTACTCAAAAAATTGCTCTTCATTGCGCACCACTGCTATGGCATCTTTTGTTAAGTTTTCGGGTATTTTAGCAGCATCATAAGTAGTTTGTGCATAACTATAAGAATTAATAACGGCTAAAAAAGTTAAGAAAATTAATTTCTTCATTCGGCTTTCTTTTTAAATACAATTTGTTCGGCTTGTTTTTGTACAATAGACTTAAATAGTTCCTTTAAATCAAAATAATCTTCTGGAGTATAAAATGATTTTGTGATATCTATGGTACTTTTAACCATTAACATTTTTCCTTCCCCTAAAAACTGAATGCTAAATACTCCTTTATTATCTGGTAATTTAAAAATTCCGCCTTTTGGTAATTTTTCTACTTCATACTCTTCTGGAAAAGTTACGGTAATGCGGTAATTTTCTTTAATAGGATAAGCGAAATCTACAGGGAAAAGTCTTTCCTCATGTTTAAACATATTCTCTTTTGTGCGTTCAAATAACAAAGGAGTAAAGTATACCAAATTACCAGCTTCTTCTACATTGTCTTCAATCACAACATCCATTGATTCGGTTAGCATTTCATCCAAATTATTAAGATTATCGATTTTATAATTTGATAATTCTAAGCCTGGTTTATCTTTTTTATAATTTTTTAAAAATTCGGTTTCATTATTTGTTGTCCTGTACTTATCTCTTAAGTTTAACGCAGCATATCCCTTAGAATATTGAATTATTTTACCAGTTAATTTATTTTCTTTATCGAGAGATAAAACATAGTTAAAGTTTTTTTCGTTTGTAAAAGTAGGTTCAATTGGAATCCAACTACCTTTTGTTGTGCTTAAGTCCATCAAAAATCCTTGATGATTCAAATTGTCGTAAGAAATCATCCCTAATTGTAAATCTTTATCCGTTGCATCTATTAACACATTTTTGTTGTTAATTATAACACAAGCTACAACATTATTAAATTTAGAAATTACTGGAAATCCAGGATGAGCACCGTTATCTCTAGTACTGATTAATACTGCATATGCATTAATTTTTGCTTCTTTTAACAAACTGATTAAACTTAAATTGATATCAGCAGAATTTCCTGATTTCTTTTCAAAAATAGCTTTAGGGTTAGTTCCGCTAGCGTAAATACTATGCTCATCATTCCACTTTACATTATTTTTTATGTAATCAAAAATAAGTTTGGTTACAACTAATGTGTCTTTTTCTCCTTTTAAAAGCGTAGGAAGCACAGATTTTGCATAAGAATTCTTTTTAATGAATTGCCCAAAATTTTCATCATCTACTAAGCCTGAAATAATTTTTGGCCAATTGCCATTGTAATCTTTAAATGGCTCGCCTGGAAATTGAGTTCCTTGTAATTCAAAATCAAGCATTGGACGGTAATCGTCTAGAGTTGTAATATAAGCTTCGTCTTTTAATGCTGGAACATTTTCTAACACATATTGATCATAAGTCGCAGTAGAGATTAATCCACTAACATAAGTTGCACTCACACTTTCATGTTTTGTACGATTAATACTTAAATAACCACTAAAATTAGTTTTATAGGTAAGATATTGTGGGATTTTCACATTGTACTCTGTATAGAGTGTAGGTATGTCACTTTGGAAGCTCCAACCACGAAGATTAAAAATGAAATCGGATTTAATAGTGTATTTGAATTCTAGAATAGAACCTTCTTTTACATTTTGCAATGCAAAATTTTTGTCAGGATACTTTTTAT
>NZ_JBAZRL010000025.1:0-47203 GCF_041662865.1 Pedobacter sp. | reverse complement strand
TAAATTGTCGAAGTCCCTTCTGCAGATAAAGCAGCAATTAACAAGGAAACCCCAGCACGAATATCTGGAGAAGTCATGCTAATTCCACGAAGTTGATATTTCTTATCAATTCCGTTTACTGTAGCACGGTGTGGATCACATAAAATGATCTGTGCACCCATATCTATTAATTTATCTACAAAGAATAAACGACTTTCAAACATTTTCTGATGGATCAATACATTTCCTTTAGCCTGTGTTGCTACAACTAGAACAATACTTAATAAATCTGGGGTAAATCCTGGCCAAGGTGAATCTGCAATGGTTAAAATAGATCCATCAATAAAAGTATCTATTTCATAATGTTTTTGAGAAGGAATATAAATATCATCACCTCTGCGCTCTAATTTTATCCCCAATTTCTTAAAAACTTCTGGAATAACACCTAGCTCATCGTAACATACATTTTTGATGGTGATTTCAGACTCTGTCATGGCTGCTAAACCGATGAAAGAACCAATTTCAATCATATCTGGCAACATTCTGTGTTCAGTACCACCTAATTTTGTTACACCTTCAATTGTTAATAAATTAGAGCCAATGCCAGATATTTTAGCGCCCATACGGTTAAGCATTTTACATAATTGCTGTAAATAAGGTTCGCAAGCAGCGTTATAAATTGTTGTTGTACCTTTTGCTAACACAGCAGCCATTACAATGTTTGCAGTTCCGGTTACAGATGCTTCATCTAATAAAATATAAGCACCTCTTAAATTAGTAGCATCAACATTAAAAAATGCTCTTTTACTATCGTAGATAAATTTGGCACCTAATTTTTCAAAACCAATGAAGTGCGTATCTAACCGACGACGACCAATCTTATCACCACCTGGTTTTGGGATTGCAGCCTTACCAAAACGAGCCAATAATGGGCCGACAATCATAATGGAACCACGTAAACCTCCACCTTTAGCTTTAAATACATCAGATTCGAAAAAATCTAGTTTAATATCTTTAGCTTCAAAAGTATAAGTGTCTTTGTTGATACGTTCAACTAATACCCCTAAATCTCCTAGTAATTCAATCAGTTTATTTACATCTTTAATATCAGGAATATTGCTGATACTAATTTTTTGGTCGGTTAATAAAACAGCAGATAGAATTTGTAGGGCTTCGTTTTTTGCTCCTTGTGGAGTGATTTCGCCTTTTAATTTCTTGCCACCTATAATTTCGAATGCATTCATTTGGTTGTATTTATCTCGTTAATAAACGATGAGATGAATTAATGTCTTTGTTTTGGATTGTTATTTCTTTGTTGGCGCCCACCATTATTATTGTTTTGGCGTCCTTTATTGTTGTTGTTTCGCCCACGATTGTTATTATTTGGTCTATTTACTTGAGGTCTAAATTCAACTTTTTGCAAGTTTACATTTTCATCGAGTTCTAAATTACCTCCAGAAAGCTCACGCAAATTTTTAAAAATCACTTCATCAGAAACATTATCTTTATTCCATTGCACATAAGCCATTTTCATAAAGTTGGCAATGCCTTGCACCATAGCTGATTTACGTTCAGGATTTTCTTCTTCAATCGTTTTTTCAATCAGTTTTTCTACAGTTTTACCATAGTGTTTATATCTAATTTTTTGTTGAGGATAACCAATATGTGCAGGCTTAAATTGTGCTGCTTCTGGATTAGGTTTTGGATAAGGGCTGTCTACATCAATCTTAAAATCAGAAATGATGTGTAAATGATCCCATAATTTATGTTTAAAATCTGCAACATCGCGTAGATGTGGGTTTAAAAAACCCATCAAGTCTATTACTGCTTGTGCATATTTATTGCGTTCTTCTTTGGTTGGTAAATCAATAATGTACTTCACCATATTTTGTACATTACGACCATACTCCGCCAAAATTAAATCGCTACGAGTGGTATTATAATCGAAATTCATTGAATAAATTTAATATTGAAAATAGTTATTGTTAGGCACATTATGAAATAACCAAAACAAAAATACGTGGTTGAAAACCAGAACGATATTTTAATGAGAAATTTTGGTTAAGAATTCATCGAAATGTTGAAGCCCTTAATGCATCAAAGATACTAATTATTTAACAATTCGCAATTTGGCAAATTTCAATAACAACTGCTTATTCCCTAAGCCCTGAAAAAATACCGTTGCTTTCACGTCTGGTAAAGTTCCTTCTAAATTTACAATTTTTCCAAACCCAAATTTTTCGTGTTCTACATCCATTCCATTTTGAAACTCGTTTGACGCATTTGGTGTAAAACCAGGTGTTGGGACGTGAGCTTTTGGTAAAATAGACGTTGTTTTTGGTCTAATGGTAGTGGTACTTGTTGCAGGTTTTGGTGTAAACTCACGCTGCTGGCTCCAACTTTTGCGTTCACTGTCAAAACTATTTTCTCCAAAACTACTTTTTGCAGGTTTAACAACTTCTAATTCCAAAAAAGATGGATTGATTTCATTAATAAAACGACTTGGTTCACAAGAAGTTAATTGTCCCCAACGGTAACGAGAAGTAGCATACGTAATTGTTAATTTCTTCTCTGCACGAGTGATGGCCACGTAAAATAATCTGCGTTCTTCCTCTAAATCTGTTCTTGAAGTTAATGACATTTGTGAAGGGAAGAGGTTTTCTTCTAAGCCAACGATAAATACATTCTTAAACTCCAAACCTTTGGCCGAGTGAATGGTCATTAGCGAAACCGTATCTGCATCTTTGTTTTTATCATTATCATCATTAGTTAGCAAAGCGATATCTTGCATAAAAATCGCTAAACTTCTATCTTCAATATCTTCTCGTTCTGCAAATTCCTTAATTCCGTTCAATAACTCTTGTATGTTTTCATAACGTGAACGACCTTCAACGCTATCATCGGTATGTAATTCTTTTAAGATTCCTGAATGTTGGGCGATATATAAAGCAGTTTCATACGCATCTAATTTTTTAGATTCTGCTGCAAAACTTTGTATCATCACTGCAAAATCATTCAGTTGATTTGCAATTCTGCCTTGTATATATTGCTGCGGATTACAAATTACTTGCCACATCGTCACATCATGTTGGTCTGCAGCTGCTGATATTTTCTCTACGGTAGTGTCGCCTAAACCACGACGAGGATAGTTGATGACACGTTTAATCGCTTCTTCATCCGCTGGATTAAATGTTAAACGGAAGTATGCAATTAAGTCTTTAATCTCTTTACGTTGATAAAAAGACAAACCGCCATAAATTTTATAAGGCACATTCAATTTACGCAAAGCTTCCTCCATTGCTCTACTTTGTGCATTGGTACGGTATAAAATCGCAAAATCGTGATATTTTAATCCGCTATTTGCTCGGTCTTGCACAATTGCTTCGGCAACTAATTTACCTTCTTCATTATCAGAAAAAGCCCTCGAAACTTTAATTCGATCACCTTTTTCGTTTTCAGAGAATACGTTTTTTTCTAATTGATGTTTGTTATTAGCGATAATGCTATTGGCAACTTCAACTATGTTTTGCGTAGAACGATAATTTTGTTCCAATTTGTAAACTTTCAAATCAGGATAATCGCGTTCGAAGTTTAGAATATTCTGAATATTTGCTCCACGGAAAGCATAAATGCTTTGTGCATCGTCACCAACCACACAAATATTTTGATGCGCTGCAGCCAATTTTTTAACAATAGTATATTGGGAAAAGTTAGTATCCTGATACTCATCAACCATCAAATATTTAAACTTATGTTGATATTTATTTAAAACGTCAGGATGATTTTTAAGTAGCACATTGGTTTTAAACAACAAATCATCAAAATCCATTGCTCCCGCTTTATAGCAACGTTTTGCATATGTTTCGTAAATCAAGCCTAAAAGTGGACGTTTATTGCCAGCATCTTCTGCTTGAATTTGATCGTTTTCTAAATATTCTGTTGCAGAAACTAAATTATTTTTAGCAGATGAAATGCGATTGTAAACTACATTAGCAGCATACAATTTATCATCCAATTGCATCTCTTTTAGTATCGTACGTATTAAACTTTTGCTATCATCTGTATCATAAATGGTAAAGTTCGAAGGATAACCAATTTTCTCAGCTTCTACACGTAAAATTTTCGCAAAAACAGAGTGGAAAGTACCCATCCAAATGTTTTTAGCTTCATTACCAACAACTTTTCCAATACGCTCACGCATATCTTTACTAGCTTTATTGGTAAATGTAAGCACTAAAATATTAAACGCATCAACGCCTTTTTCTATTAAATGCGCAACCCTATACGTAATAACCCTCGTTTTGCCCGAACCCGCACCAGCAACAATCATTACTGGTCCTTGGGTGTTTTCTACTGCTGCTCTTTGTTGTGGGTTTAATCCTGCTAAATAATCCAAATCCGTTCCTTCTTTTGAACCTCAAAAATAACAAATTATGTGCTGTTATGAAAAGGTGTTGGTAATTTATGGTGAAGAATTTTTTTAGAAAAGCCAGGACAACTTTTCATAATAATATTAGTCATTTGCTTTCACTAATCCCGATGAAAATAGAGAAACCACTTCGCCAAGGTTTAGAAAGGCTGGGGTTGTGCAGTTAGGTAATTTTTTATGCATGGAGCTTTACGAATTAATTTTGATCGGATTGTTTTTATCAGTCTTTTAACGAAAAACCTATATTTGTTCAAAATATAAATGTTATGCAAGAAATCAAGAAATATGTTGAAGATAATAAACAACGCTTTTTAGATGAGTTGTTCGAATTGTTGCGTTTTCCATCGGTTAGTGCCGACCCTAAATATAAAGGTGACGTATTAAAAACAGCCGATTTTGTAGCGCAGAAATTGACAGCAGCAGGAGCTGATAAAGTTGAAATTTGCGAAACAGCTGGTTATCCGATAGTTTATGGAGAGAAAATAATAGATGCAAAACTGCCGACCGTTTTGATTTATGGGCACTATGATGTGCAACCACCAGATCCATTAGAATTATGGAAAACTCCTCCTTTTGAACCAACAGTACGCGATGGTAAAATTTACGCTCGTGGTGCTTGCGATGATAAAGGACAGTTTTATATGCATGTAAAAGCGTTCGAATTAATGATGAAAACCAATACCTTGGCTTGCAACGTTAAATTTATGATTGAAGGCGAAGAAGAAGTGGGTTCTGCAAACTTGGGTATTTTTGTGAAAGCTAATGCAGACCGATTGAAAGCTGATGTAGTTTTAATTTCTGATACATCAATGATTTCAATGGAAAACCCATCTATAGAAACTGGTTTACGTGGTTTAGCCTACATGGAAGTAGAGGTTGTGGGTCCAAATCGCGACTTACACTCTGGCGTTTATGGTGGTGCAGTAGCAAATCCTGCTACTGTTTTATGTAAGATGATTGCTTCATTACATGACGAAAATAATCACATTACTATACCTGAATTTTATGATAAAGTAATAGAATTAACGGATGAAGAGAAAAAAGCATTAAATTCTGCTCCATTTGATTTGACTGAATACAAAGAAGATCTTGATATTAAAGCAGATTGGGGAGAAAAAGGATACAGCACTTTAGAGAGGACAGGAACAAGACCAACCTTAGAAGTAAACGGAATTTGGAGTGGTTACATAGGTGAAGGTGCTAAAACCGTTTTACCAAGTAAAGCAAATGCAAAAATATCTATGCGTTTAGTGCCCAATCAAAATTCTGATGAAATTGCAGCCATATTTACTAAACATTTCGAAAGTATTGCACCGGATTATGTGAAAGTAAAGGTTACCGCACATCATGGTGGTGAACCAGTGGTTACTCCAACAGACAGTATTGCTTACAAAGCTGCTGAAAAAGCAATTGAAGATAGTTTTGGTAAAAAACCTATTCCAACTCGCGGAGGTGGAAGTATTCCAATAGTAGCGTTATTTGAAGATGTTTTAGGTATTAAATCCGTATTATTTGGCTTTGGTTTAGATAGTGATGCATTGCACTCGCCAAATGAAAAATACGATATTTACAACTATTACAAAGGCATTGAAACATTGCCATTATTTCATAAATACTATGCTGAATTAAGTAAATAAGCTTTGACTATATAAGGAATGTAACTAAACTTACATTCCTTATATTGGTTAAAAAATAAAATGCCAGTCAAGAAAAGAAAATCTTCTCGAAAAAAAAGCAAAGACCTGTCTATACAGCTAAAATTTGCGATTGTCGGTGTTTTATTAGTGCTATTATCACCGTTTTATTATGGCTACGTAGTGAAAATTGCTACATCAACTTGGTTCTGGTTACGCCATCCGGGCGAAGATAAAAACTACAGGACATACGAAAGCTTCAATATCAAAATCCCCAAAAAATATACAGTTCATGGGATTGATGTTTCTTATTATCAAGGGAAAATAGATTGGCAAAAGGTAAAAGCAATGAAAGAAGATGATGTGCATGTTACATTCGCTTTTATTAAAGCTACCGAAGGACTTTTAAATGTAGATCCATATTTTCTACGAAACTGGCGTGAAGCTCCAAAAGCGGGTATAAAAGTAGGGGCATATCACTTTTTTAGACCAAAAAGATCTGGTTTATGGCAAGCTAACTTTTTCTTACAAACAGCTAATTTTGAAAAAGGAGATTTACCTCCAGTCGTTGATATAGAAAGTTTAGATGGCGTTTCTCCAGAAAAGATGCGTAAAGAATTAAATGCATTTATCATCCAAATTGAAGAAAAGACAAAAGTTAAACCAATCATTTATTCAGGGCTTAAATTCTATCAAGATAATTTGATGAGTTACTATGATGATTATCCTTTTTGGGTAGCGCATTATCACCAGCCTAAACTAAAATTGGCTACTAATACTTGGAAATTCTGGCAACATTCTGATAAAGCTCGCATTAACGGAATTAATCACGTTGTTGATTTTAATGCTTTTAATGGAGATAGTTTGGCCTTTACCCAAATTTTAATCAAATAAAAGAGCCTACCAAAACTTGATAGGCTTTTAAATTCTGTATTCTTTCTTAGTCTCTACTTGCAACATACACCGAAGATTGCATGTCAGTTTGTTTAGATTGAAATCTGTTTAAGCTAATTTTAGACGATTTATCCATGTTAATAGTATATAAATTTGTCGATCCTTTTAGATCTAATTTTGAAGATCCTGTTATTGTAGTATATAAATTTTCAGTCTTAGCATTTAATTTTACATAAGCATTACCTGATATATACACTTGAAGATATTTTAAAGTTAATGTATTGTTTGCTAATACAGAGGCATTTTCTGAAGCTTCTATTCTATAAATATCATCAACATAAATAGTTATTTTTCCAGCTTGATTTTTGTTTTTTGAACTTACAAAAATAGAGCTACCTGCTTTTTTTACCAAAACATCTTCATTTCCTTCGTTTGTATATAATACGTTAGACTTTGAATTTTGGATAATAGTTACCTCTACATTTCCGCTAATCTTTAATTTATTAATGGAAGAAATTTTTACTGCACTTGCAGAAATTGATGTTTCATTTACAGGATTAACTGCATAAACAGTTGCTGATGAGATGGTTGCTAATGCGATTAAGCCAGTAGCAAAAATTGTTTTGATTGAAGTTTTCATAATTTGTGGGTTTTGTTAATAAGACGACCACAATCAAAAAAAGTTGCATGCTACTATGCAGTATTATACGAAAACTTCGTAATTATCGACGAACAGGTTTTTAAGTTCGATGAAAAAATTAAACAGTCCAACTTTCACAGCTCTTCAAAAACTTTTCATCCGCATCTGAGCCAATCCCAATCGTTTCAGGAACAGTTAAAAAGTAACCATCATAAGTTAATCCGCCGATAACTGGATCAACTAAATGACCTAATAAACAGGTGTCTAAATCAAAAAATACCACATTAGGACTTGCTAAAGCGAAATGTAAATTAGCACTTAACGCAATTCTACTTTCAAGCATGCTGCCAATCATACATTTTACACCATGTTGCAAAGCTTCTTCATGTATTTTCTGCGCTTCTAAAATTCCACCAGATTTAGCGAACTTGATATTCAAATATTCACAAGCCTTGCTATTAATAAGCTTTCTAGCATCATGATGGTTATAACAGCTTTCATCAGCCATTAATTTAATAGGAGAATTTAATGCCAATTCAGGTAATTTATCATCAAACCAAGTGCGCATGGGTTGCTCACAAAACTCAATATTTTCAGATTCTAATTCACCCAAAGCAAAAAGAGCATCATCAAAACTCCAACCTTGATTTGCATCTAAACGTAAAATCATTTCATCTCCTATGGCAGCTCTAATCTGTTTTACTCGCTCAATATCTTCATGTACTTTTTTGCCTAGCTTAATTTTAATAATTCTACATCCATTATTTTTATACTTCAATGCAGTCTGTGCCATTCCTTCAGGCGTATCAATGCCAATGGTCATATCAGTTTCAATCGTTCTTTTATGCCCACCTAAAAATTGATATAAAGGTTGTTTCGCATTTTTTGAAGCTATATCAAACAAAGCCATATCAAAAGCGCTTTTTATAGTTGCATTATGATCGGCATAAGCTAATAAATCTTGCATCCGTTCCGGTATTTCCAACGGATTTTTCCCTTTCCATATCTGTGCAAAATCTTTAGCTATGGCCAAGCAAGTTTCTTGAGTTTCGCCAACAATCATTGGGAAAGCAGAACATTCGCCAACACCATAAATACCTGCATCCGTAAAAATTCTGATGAACACATTTTGTGCAAAATGCATGGTACCAGTTGCAATTACAAAAGGCTCCATTGGGATACTAAAACGATAAATTTCGGTATGTGTGATTTTCATTTTTTGAGATATGAGATTTGAAAATGCTAAAGTAAAAAACAATAATTAATCCAGAGGGGTTAAACAGATAATTTATAATTTTACAAGATTGAGAAAATTAGTCTCAAATCCCAACACTCAAATCTATGCAACAGCCTAATAACCTTATCCATGCTTCTTCGCCTTATTTATTGCAACACGCTTATAATCCTGTCGAATGGCATGAATGGGGGGTAGATGCATTAGAAAAAGCAAAGCGAGAAAATAAATTGATTTTGGTAAGTATTGGCTACTCGGCTTGTCATTGGTGTCATGTAATGGAACACGAAAGCTTTGAAAACCATGAAGTTGCCGAAGTAATGAACCAAAATTTTGTATGCATAAAAGTAGATCGAGAGGAGCGGCCAGATATAGATCAAATTTATATGTTGGCCGTACAATTAATGAATGGAAATGGAGGTTGGCCATTAAATGCAATCTGTTTACCAGATCAAAGACCAGTGTATGGCGGTACTTATTTTAGAAAAAACGATTGGATTAATATTCTAGAAAATGTATCGGACCTCTGGAAAAATGAGCCAGAAAAAGCGTTGAATTATGCAGAGCGATTAACGGATGGCATCCAACAATCTGAGAAAATCGTTTCTTCAACAGAAGAAGTTGTTTTTAGTAAATCGCATCTGGCAGAGATAATTGAACCTTGGAAGCGTCATTTTGATATTACCGAAGGGGGTTATAATAGAGCACCAAAATTTCCCCTACCAAATAATTGGAGTTTTTTATTAAAATACAGCTTTTTGACACCAGATGAAGCTTCTTTTACCGCAGTTTGTACCACACTAGAAAGTATGGCAATGGGTGGGATTTATGATCAAATAGGAGGTGGCTTTGCTAGATATTCTGTTGATGATAAATGGCATGTTCCTCACTTCGAAAAAATGTTGTACGATAATGCTCAGCTGATTAGCTTATACACAGAAGCATATCAATGTTTAAAATTTGAGCCCTTTAAGCAAGTCATTGTAGAATCTATTGATTGGGTTTTTAGAGAAATGAGTGCAGAAAATGGGTTATTTTATTCTGCTTTAGATGCGGATAGTGAAGGTGTTGAAGGAAAATTTTATGTATGGGATAAATCAACTTTTGATAAAGTACTTGGTGAAGATGCCACTTTGTTAGCAGATTATTTTAATGTGACTGAAGAGGGGAATTGGGAAGAAGAGCAAACCAATATCTTAATGAGAATATATCAAGAAGAGGATTTTTTAGAAATACATGGAATAGATGCTGAGACACTTTATAATAAAATAGCATTAGCAAAAGCAAAATTATTGGATGAACGAAGCAAAAGGATAAGCCCAGGTTTAGATGATAAATGTTTAACCGCTTGGAACTCAATGATGATTAAAGCATTGGCAGATGCATCGCAAGTTTTGGATTATGAAATGTATTATGACCGAGCAAAAAAAGCTACAGAATTCATTTTAAATAACATGATCACGTCTGATGGAGGCCTGTATCGTAATTACAAGAATGAAAAAGCATCAATTCCTGGGTTTTTAGATGATTATGCTTTTATGATTGAGGCTTTAATAGCGCTTTATGAAATAGATTTTAACGAAGAGTGGTTAGAAGAAGCAAAATCCCTGACTAATTATGTATTAACTAATTTCAAGGATGAGGAGAATGATATGTTTTTTTATACTGCCGGGAATGGTGAAAAATTAATCGCTCGTAAGCATGAAGTGATGGATAATGTAATACCTGCATCGAATTCGGTTATGGCACAAAATCTGCAAAAATTAGGTTTATTTTATGATGATGAAAATTATCGTGAAAAGGCATCAGCTATGCTAAAATCAGTTTTGCCAAGTATAAAAGCTTACGGTTCGGCCTATTCAAATTGGTGTATTCAATTGCTGAATGAAGTCTATGGTATAAATGAAATTGCAATAGTGGGTTTTGATCTGCAAGAAGCTAAAAATGAGTTGAATAATTTCTACATCCCTAATAAAATTATTTTAGGTGGAATAAAAAGTGAGCTTCCATTATTAAAAGACAAAGAAAGTGAAGAAACAAAAATTTATGTATGCAAAAATAAAACCTGTCAACTGCCGGTAAATACAGTTGCTGAAGCAATTAAAAATATAAAAGCTCATTAACTATCATATTAACGAAGGTGCCTTTGTTTAAATTTGGGTAGATTGCGCTATGTTAGAAAAAGAAGAAGGCATTATTGCAAAGAGAAAATCTTTAGTTAAAGAAATAGCTAAGTTAAAAAAAGCCTATTTAACAATTAGAGACAAATCAGAAAAACATAGTGCAGTAGCCAAAATTGCTGAAAAGCAAAAGGAATTGGCGCAAATTCGAGAGGAATTTATTGATGAACAAACTAAGAATAGAAAATAAATGTCTAAATGACATAATTTAATTTTCAAACTATAATCTCCCAGTCTGCCTTGCTCATTATATGGCTGATAGCGTTTTTTGGTGCTATTCCAAAACTTTAAACATTTTTTTGCAACAATTAAACACGTTTTTTGTTAACCTAATAATTAGATTATCTTTGCCCTGCATTTTATTAAAAGGACAATTTTAAATCCATAAATATTTGCAAAATAAAACTTGCCAACTGCCTGTAGGTACTGTTGCCGAGGCAATACAAAACATAAAAAACCACTAAGAATGAACATTAATTCGAACACAGTAGTGTCTATAACTTATGAACTACACACTACTACTCCAGAAGGTCAGCAAGTTTTTGTTGAAAAAGCAAACGAAGAACAGCCATTAGTATTTTTATACGGCGTAGGTATGATGTTACCTAAATTTGAAGAACATTTAGCAGGCTTAAAAGCTGGTGATGAATATAGTTTTGAACTTTCTCCAGCAGATGGTTACGGCGAATTGGATGCAACTGCTCATGTAGATTTGCCAATAGATATGTTTAAAGAAGCTGGTGAATTACCTAAAGTTGGTGATGTTATTCCTTTACAAGATAACCAAGGAAATCAATTCCGTGCTGGTGTAACTGGTGTACATGAAGAAATTATTTCGGTTGATTTAAATCACCCAATGGCAGGTAAAAACTTAATTTTTGCTGGTAAAATATTATCAGTACGTGAAGCAACTGCTGATGAATTAAGTCATGGACATGCTCATGGTGCTGATGGCCATTCAGGTCATTAATCAGTTTTCAATAATATAAAAAAAGCCCCGATAAATTATCGGGGCTTTTTTATGGGATCTCGTCATTGCGAGGAACGAAGCAATCTTAAAGCGATTGTGATTTATATGAGTTGCTTCGACGGGCTCAGCATGACAAGAAATTATTTATACATTTCTTCTCTCAACTTCGCTACTTCTTCACTATTTATATAATCGTCATAGCTCATCATTCTATCAATACTTCCTTTTGGCGTAAGTTCAATAATTCTTGTAGCTACTGATTCTGTTAACGCATGATCTCGTGAAGTAAATAAAATAGTGCCTTTAAAATCTTTCATGCCGTTATTTAAAGCAGTAATCGATTCCAAATCCAAGTGATTGGTTGGCTCGTCAAACATTAACAAGTTAGCTAATTGCAGCATCATTCTGCTGAACATGCAACGCATTTTCTCGCCTCCAGAAAGAACTTTTACGTTTTTCAATACTTCATCTCCTGAGAAAAGCATTCTGCCTAAAAAGCTTCTTACAAATTGCTCATCAGCATCGGTACCTGAATATTCACGTAACCAATCCACTAAGTTTTCATCTTTTCCTTCAAAATAATTAGAGTTATCATTCGGAATATCAGCTGTGCTAATGGTTACTCCAAATTTAAAATCTCCTTTGTAACTGGTATCTCTACCCGATAAAACATCATAGAATGCAGTCGTTGCTAAACTATTTTGAGAAAGTATGGCAATTTTATCACCTTTATTTACCATAAAGTTTACGCCACTAAATAAAACTTCACCATTGGCTGTTTTACTTAGATTCTCTACTTGTAGAATCTGATCTCCCGCTTCGCGACCTAAATTATTAAACAAAATAGCAGGGTATTTTCTGCTTGATGCTTTGATTTCAGAGATATCGATTTTATCTAATGCTTTTTTACGAGACGTTGCTTGTTTTGATTTAGACGCATTTGCACTAAAACGCTGAATAAATTCTTGTAATTCTTTAACTTTTTCCTCTAGTTTTTTATTCTGATCACTACGTTGTTTCAATGCTAGCTGGCTTGATTCATACCAGAAAGTATAGTTACCTGTATAAATGCTCATTTTACTGAAATCTATATCCACAATGTGAGTACAAACTGCATCTAAAAAGTGCCTATCGTGAGAAACAACTAATACAATAGCTTGATAATCTGCTAAGAAATTCTCTAACCAAGCAATCGTATCAATGTCCAAATCGTTGGTAGGCTCATCTAATAATAAAATATCAGGATTGCCAAATAAAGCCTGTGCTAATAATACACGTACCTTTTGGTTACCATCTAATTCTTTCAATAATTTATAATGATGCTCTTCTTTAATCCCTAAATTGCTCAATAAAGTGGCCGCATTACTTTCCATATTCCAACCATCTTTCTCAGCAAAAAGATTTTCTAATTCACCAGCACGTTCACCATCTTTATCAGAAAAATCTTCCTTTAAATAAATAGCATCCTTTTCAATCATGATGTCGTACAATTCCTTGTGACCCATCATAACGGTCTCAATTACTGTATTTTCATCAAATTCATAGTGATTTTGTTTTAAAACCGCCATGCGTTCACCAGGCGTAAAAGCCACAGAACCACTTGTTTGGTTTACTTCACCACTTAAAATTTTTAAAAAAGTAGATTTACCTGCGCCATTTGCACCTATAACGCCATAGCAATTGCCTTGGGTAAATTTAAGGTTAACATCTTCAAAAAGAGTACGTTTACCGTAACGTAGGGATAGATTAGAAACTGAAATCATGTTGCTTAAAAATAAGGTGCAAAGGTACGTATAAAGGTTGAGGGTTAAAAGGGAGAAGGTAAAAGGTTTTTGAAAACAAATGTTAGTTTTTTATAGCACAGCAGCCTCTCTTTCCAATTTACTTTCATCTTGTTTCTTTGGCTAAAGTTCTCACTAAAGTTTAAAAATATAGCTCTTGGTAAAATTTAGACAAAAAAAAAGCAATCTGAAGATTGCTTTTAAAAATTATAGTTGAATTAATAATTCCACTTAAATCTTCTAGTCTGACTTGGGTTTGGATCGAAAACAAGATTAGTAGAAACTTTAAATTCTGCTTCCACATCTTTACCGCTGTATGTTGATGGTATCCAGTCAATTGGGAAATCAAGATCTTTGTTGTTAATGTCAAAAGTGTAATTAGTACCTCTAAAATTATAAATTACTGAATATTTAACGTCTTTTGCAGATTTTACGATAGCAGTAATAGTAACCAATGTAGGTTTATTATAGATTATATTATCTTTTGGATATCCAGCTTTTGCAGCTTCACCTAATAATGATACATATTGATCGATAGAACAGATAGGAAGAAGTGGAGAGGCTCCTTTTGCTACATCATCATTCTTATCAAGAATTGTGATTTCCGCTTTTTTTATAGTTACAGTATCTATATATAATAATTTCTTTAAATCATAATTATACCTTATAAATACAGTTTTGTCACTGTTAAAGGCATACCAGTTGCCTGTTCTTTTTTCTTCTTTGTAAGTCCCTCTAAGCCAAACGTTTCTTTCTGTATTTTCAACAAAATAAGCGCCATCTAATTTGTTCTTTTCATTTAAATTATAGGTTAATCTTGAGTTGTCAGAAAGAATTTTAGTTTTTTGTACAGTATCGGTACGATTAATTATTGCCGTAATTAAGGCACTAGCAATTAATATTGGAAAAATAATAACTTTCATAATAAATGGTTTAATTTAACTTAAAGTTAAGTATTTAAATATTTCTCAACAAGTTTTTTATGAAAAAGACAACTATTATGGGGTTAATTAATAAAACCATTGGTAAAAATCAAATGCTTATCTACATAAATAACCCGCCTTTAGATGTTAAGGACCTAATTGGTATAACCTTTTATAAAGAAGAACAAATTGCATTTAGGGCAACTTGGATTTTAGCAAACATCTACTAGAAAACAGTGGCTTTTATTCTAAAGTGAAACGGATAAGAAAACAGCTAGCAATGCAACAATAAAGCAATAAAACAATCTTTTATCAAAACTAGAACCTTAAAATTTTAATTTTGGACATGAGTAATTACGAAGTTTTATCAAAGATCATAAAAAATAGACGCAGCATTTTTCCTGATAGTTATATACAAAAGGAAATTACAGTAGATATTATTGAGCAAATTTTAGAAAGTGCTAATTATGCGCCAACGCACAAATTAACACAACCTTGGCGTTTTGTAGTGATTAGAAAAGAAGCGAAAGCAAAGTTAGGAGCAGAGTTAGGTCGTTTGTATAAGGAAACAGTTTCTCAAGGAAATTATTTACAGAAAAAGTACGATAGCTTTTCAGCCAAAACCGCACAAGCGGATTGTATTTTAGCTATTAACATTCAATTCCATGCAGATAAAGTGCCTGCTTGGGAAGAAATTGCTGCAACAGCTTGCGCAGTGCAAAATATAGCATTAACTGCCGATGCTTTAAATATCGGTGCGTATTGGAGTTCGCCGCCTTTAATTTCTGACTTAGGAGATTTTTTAAACCTTGCTGAAAATGAAAAATGCTACGGTTTATTTTACATGGGCTATCACAACGAAGAACCTCGTGAAGCAAGCAGAACCGCCATGGCAACTAAAGTTAAATGGTTAGAAAAATAGTTTTCAATTAAAATCGCAGACCAATAAGTGGTAATGCAACTTAAATTTTAATATATTTAGTTTGCTTAACTAACAAACTATGCAAGAAATCAAATCATCCCTATATCAACTTTGTTTAAATTTTATAAAAGAACGTATACAAACTGCTGAAACTGCTTTACAACAAGCTCGTGAAGCAAGTAATGACGATACAAAGAGTAGCGCTGGCGATAAGTATGAAACCAGTCGTGAAATGATGCAACAAGATATAGATCGAAATAAACGATTATTAATTGATGCAGAAGAAAACTATAAAGTATTAAGCTCTCTAAAAGACGCACCTTTTTCTGAAGAGGCTCGCAACGGAAGTTTAGTATATACCAATCAAGGTAATTTCTATTTAAGTATTAGCGCTGGACAGTTACACTTAGGCAAAGAAACTGTATTTGCAATATCGGCAGTTTCTCCAATTGGTAAGTTATTGTTGGGCAAACAAAAAGGTGGTTCTTTTGATTTTAACGGGAAAAAATACCAAATTAAAGAGGTGGCATAAAAATTTTTTCATTCTGAGAGCAACGAAGAATCTATAATACGTCCAAGAGATTCTTCGCTACGCTCTGAATAACAAACTATATTAAAAGCTATTTTTAATACTATTGCTTAATGTTTTAGGGCTCCAATAACCACTCGCTATAATTCTTCTAATGGTAAACAATGGATCTTTTTCATCACGTTTGGTTGATAATTGAAAAGCCATTCTAAAACCACGTTTTTTCAATTCAGGTATTCCTTCAGCATTCCATAAACCAAATGGATAAGCAAATTCCGTCATTTTTTTACCAGTAATTTCTTCTAGTTTCTTGGTTGGTTTATCTAATTGCTCTTCCCAATCTTTACCCGCATATTTTTTGAAGTTTTTATGATCGTACGTATGACTTCCAATTACATTTCCTTCATCCGAAAGTTGTTTAATTTGATCAGAAGACATATAATCTACAAACTTCCCTTTTCTGCCAATAGAAACAGTCATAATGAAATAAACCGCTTTATAACCCAATTTTTTTAAGGTTGGATTAACAATTGTAAACTGATCTAGATCTGTATCATCAAAAGTTAACATGATTGGTTTTGAAGGTAATTTCGCTCCAGTATTTAAGTAAGCGTACAATTGATCAGGCAAAATAGTATGATAACCGCTATCTGCTAACATTTTCATTTGATCTTTGAAATTCTGTATTTCTACAATGTAATCTTTACCAACTTTACCATCAGTAGCTTTCCAGTTGCGCACTTGGTGATAACATAAAATTGGAACTTGTTTACGTTCTAAAATCGTTTTTGCATCAGCAACTTTTATGTTAGTCACATCAACTTTTTCTGTAGAAGTACCATCTGCCGCTGCCACCTCTGTACTATCTTTTACATTTCCATCGGCAGTAGACTGTGATTTAGTTTGGCAACCAGCTACTAAAATCAATGCACTCGCGATAAGTGATAAGAAATTCTTTTTCATGTTATAATCTTTAGCACAAAACTATAAAAACAAGATAGATTTATGCGAGAAATTCGTACAGTGTGGATAAAATTATAAATGTTCAATAAATTAGCACCTCTATCTATTTTATTACAAATAAATCGACTGTTAAAGGCACATTTTAAATAAATTAGGCCTTTTATTTACTTTTAAAAATCATCAATGAAGAAACTCTACTCACTCTTGTTTTTACTTTCAGTTTTGAGCATTCAAGTAATTGCCCAAACTAAAACTATTTCATTAACAGAAACAACTCAAGCGCCAGAAAAGGCTAATTATCAGGCAGCATCTCGTTATTCGCCAACAAAATTGAGAAAAATAATTTATTCAACAGCTGTTGACCCTCATTGGTTAAAATTGAGCAATAGATTTTGGTATCAATTCGAAACGCCTAACGGAAAAACTTGGTATATCGTTGAACCCGCGGTAAAAAGTAAAAAAGTACTGTTTGATAATTCGAAGTTAGCAGCACAAATCACGCTAATTGTTCGCGATCCTTTTGATACACAACATTTGCCAATCGAAAATTTAAAGTTTGCAAAAGACGAAAAGAGCATCAATTTCGAAATAAAAAGTACAATAGACGAAGTCAAAAAAGATAGAAAAGATAAAAAGGCTGCGGATTCTATGCAAAAGAAAATCTTTTTCTTTAACTACGAATTAGGAACTAATACGTTAACAGAAGTTAAAAATTACGATAAACCTAAAGCAAAACCATCGTGGGGTTCTGTTGCACCAGATTCTTCTGCTGTAATTTTTTCTCGTAATTACAACTTGTATTGGATGGATAAAGCCAATTATCTAAAAGCTGTTAAAAACGAAGATGATAGTACAATTGTAGAACATCAACTTACAAAAGATGGTGTAAAATTCTATTCGTATGGTAATGATGGTGATGGAGAAAACAATGAAGAAGTTATTAAAAACGATAAGAAAAGACGTGGAGCTTATGTTTTATGGTCGCCTGATGCTAAGTATTTTGTATTAGATAGAACTGACTCTAGAAAAGTAAAAGACCTTTGGGTAATTAATAGTGTAACTCCTGGCAGACCAACTTTAGAAACGTATAAATATCAAATGCCAGGAGAAAAGGAATCTCCTATTGATGAATTTGTACTGTTTAATTTTGCTGCAAAAACTCAGAAAACAATAAATACCACAGCGTTTAAAGATCAAAGTATTTCTAGTTGGGGCAAAGAAAATTTAAATAAGGATAGAGATAACGAGTTTCGCCCATCTATTTGGTTGGGAGATAATGAGAAATTCTATTTTTCACGTACTAGTAGAGATTTAAAACGCATTGATATTTGCACCATTAATATCCAAACTGGAGCAGTTACGCAACTTATCGACGAACGTTTTAATACCTATGTAGAAGTTCAACGCCCTGGACTAATTGATGGCGGAAAAGAAATTATTCATTGGAGTGAACGTGATGGTTGGGGCCATTTTTATTTATTTGATGGTAACGGGAAACTGAAAAATCAGATTACTTCTGGTGCATTTCATTGTGAAGCAATCGTAAGAATTGATCAAAAAAACAGAGTCCTTTATTTCACTGCAAATGGCCGTGAGGCAAAAGAAGATCCTTATTATATGCATTTATATAGCATTAATTTTGATGGCACTGGAATGAAATTACTGAATGGTGGAGATTTTGATCATGCTGTAAACATGAATGATGAAGCAAAATACTTTGTAGATAATTTCTCTAGAGTAAACACAGTTCCTAAATCAGTTTTACTAGATAATTTAGGTAATAAAGTAATGGATTTAGAAACTGCTGATTTATCGCTATTAATGGCAGCTGGTTATAAATTCCCAGAACCATTTAAAGTGAAAGCAGACGATGGCGTAACCGATATCTATGGTGTGATGTACAAGCCATTTAACTTCGATCCAACTAAAAAATATCCAATTATAGAGTACGTTTATCCAGGTCCGCAAACGGAAGCAGTAAATAAATCGTTTGGACGAAGCATGGATAGGGTAGATCGATTGGCGCAATTTGGTTATATTGTCATTACAGTTGGTAATAGAGGTGGAAATCCAGCTCGCTCGAAATGGTATCATACCTATGGCTACGGAAATTTACGCGATTATGGTTTAGCAGATAAAAAAGCAGCAATTGAACAGTTGGCTGATAAATACTCATTTATAGATGCGAGTAGAGTTGGGATTACTGGTCACTCTGGTGGTGGCTTCATGTCTACGGCAGCTTTATTGGTTTATCCCGATTTCTTTAAAGTTGCGGTTTCGGAGTCTGGTAACCATGATAACAGTATTTATAACCGTTGGTGGAGTGAGAAACATCATGGTGTAAAAGAAATTGTTTCGGCTAAAGGCGATACTACTTTCAAATATGCAATTGATAAAAACCCAGATTTAGCTAAAAACCTAAAAGGGCATTTATTATTAATGCATGGCGATGTTGATAATAACGTAAATCCAGCTAACTCAATTCGTGTAGCAAATGCATTAATTAAAGCAGGTAAAAGGTTCGATTACATGATTGTTCCCGGTCAACGTCACGCTTTTGGCGACATGACAGAATATATGTTTTGGCGTTTGGCCGATTACTTTAACAATTACTTATTAGGAGATTTTTCTCAATCAAGTAATGTGAATATCACAGAGATGGATAGAGAAGTAGAACGAAAACAATAAGACACCTAATTAATAGCAAAAGCGCAGATTCTTTTTGATCTGCGCTTTTGTTGCTTATACACTAAAAATATTAACTTTAACTATGAAAAAACAACTATTAATATTGGCTTTTGGTGCATTGGGCTTTGCATCTTGTCAAACAAAACAAAATGGTGCAGATTCTCAACCCGATTCGGTTGCCTTAAAAGCAATAAATGATACTGCTTTTTCAAAACACATTGCTGTTTTGGCTTCCGATGATTTTGAAGGTAGAAAACCATTTACCGAAGGTGAAACTAAAACTATCAATTACCTAAAAGGTGAATTTGAAAAATTAGGTCTAAAACCAGCCAATGGCGATAGTTATTTTCAAGATGTGCCAATGGTAGATATTAAGTCCACACCAACAGATTTAACGATAAAAGCTGCTAACGGAAGTTCAACTTCGCTCAAATATTTAGATGATTTTGTAGGCGCAACTCGTCATGTAACCAATCAGGTTAAAGTAGAAAACTCGGATCTCGTTTTTGCAGGTTATGGAATTGTTGCCCCAGAATACAAATGGAACGACTACGAAAGTTTAGATGTAAAAGGTAAAACCGTTGTTGTGATGGTAAACGATCCTGGCTTTTTAGATTCAACTCTGTTTAAAGGCAAAACCATGACCTATTACGGTCGTTGGACGTACAAGTTCGAAGAAGCCGCTCGTCAGGGTGCAACAGGTGTAATTATTATTCACGAAGATAAAGCAGCAAGTTATCCTTGGGCGGTGGTGAGAAGTGGTTGGTCTAAATCTAAGTTATATTTGGCAGCAGCCGATGACAATAAATCAAGAGCTTTACTAGAAGGATGGATTACCCAAGATGTAGCCAAAGCAATATTTAAAATGGCAGGTAAATCAACTGATTTAATGGTACAAGCCGGTAAAAAAGGATTTAAACCAGTTGATTTAGGATTGAAAGTATCAACTACCATAAATAATACCATCAAAAAATCTGTATCCCACAATGTGGCAGCAATTTTACCTGGAACTAAAAGAGCAGATGAATATATCATTTACTCAGGTCACTGGGATCATTTAGGTAAAGGTGAAGCCATTAATGGAGATTCAATTTACAATGGAGCGGTAGATAATGCAACTGGAACTGCTGCTTTATTAGTATTGGCCGATGCGTTTAAAAAAGCTAAAAAGCAACCAGAACGTTCTATTC
Organism: Pedobacter sp.; assembly: GCF_041662865.1. GTDB lineage: Bacteria > Bacteroidota > Bacteroidia > Sphingobacteriales > Sphingobacteriaceae > Pedobacter. Next base: position 26,247 of record NZ_JBAZRL010000025.1, on the reverse strand, counting down.
TGTTTTTGGCTGTAACTGCTGAAGAACAAGGTTTATTAGGCTCTGAATATTATGGGGCACACCCATTGGTTCCTGTAAATAAAACAGTGGCCAACATTAATATCGATGCAATGTCGGCAAGCGGAAAAACAAAGGACATTATTGCGGTTGGTTTAGGGCAATCTGAATTGGAAGATTATTTAGTAGAAGCCGCTAAAAAACAAGGTAGGGTTGTAGTTAAAGATAGTAATCCATCAGCTGGTTATTACTTCAGATCAGATCACTTCAACTTTGCAAAAGTGGGTATTCCGGCTTTATATACCGAAACTGGTGATGATAATATCGCTAAAGGTTTAGCTTGGGGCAAAGCGCAAAAAGAAGATTATACTACAAATCGTTATCACGCACCAGCAGATAATTTTGAACCAGCCAAATGGGATTTCTCAGGAATGGTAGAAGACTTAAGATTATTATTTGATGTAGGTTATCGCTTAAGCAACGAAACTACTTTCCCAGGTTGGAAAGATGGCAGTGAGTTTAAAGCGATTAGGGAAAATAGTATGAAGTAGATTCATATGCTAAAGAAGCCGCTGATTTGCAGATTGAATGCATTCAGCGGCTTTTTTATTATTAAAGTTTAAAATAAGATATAGATCTTAAAGCCAAGGTTATTAATAAACCCATCACTACTTAAATTAAAAGTAGTGCGTTTATAATCATAAATTGTATTAGTAGTATTTTCCTTTTGCTCTGTATTAGTGTAACTAGCATTTGCTGATAACAAAGTGGTTTCAAAAGCAAATCTTTTTGATAAAAACCAAGTTATACCTCCAAATGCGCCTACGCTATAGGTATTACTTGTGTATGTTGTCCCTTGATTTGGATCAGTAGTTTCTTGTGTTCCATAGTTATAACCACCTTTTCCACCTGCATAAGCATATAAAGTTTTTACAAGAGGGAAATACCTTTGATAGGTTAAATTAATTCCATAATTCTTTATATCACTATTGTAGGTAGCGTTTAGGTAGTTAGATTTTGAGTAATTTAAATCAAATCCAATTTTTGTATTATCCTTAATAAAATTACCATAACCTATAGAATAAGAATTCGTTTTTGATTCTGTCTCTATAACACCATTTTTCAACTTTTCAGTATTAACGTTTACTCCAAAGCCTAAAGTGTTAGTTCCTCTTGTTTGTGCGTTAGCAGCGAACGCAACGACGCATAATACGCCCATCATTAGTTTAGTTTTCATTTGTGTGTTGTTTTTATGTGTATATCAATGATATAAATAAAAACTCAAAAAATAACTATTATTTTAGTTGCTTTGAGAATAAATAAAACAAAGCATTGATAATCAATGTAAAAAAAAACTATTCCATAATAATTTCCTTTTCTAAAGAAGGTTAGGGATGATCGTAAAGTATCAATCGCTATATAACTTACTTGATGGTTAATTTCAATGTACTAAAGCCTAATTCGCCTTCAGTAGCATATCAAGTCTTAAACACAACAAAAAAAGCCACTGATTATTTAAAATCAGCGGCTTTTTATAGTACCTTACTATTACTTCTCGTTCAAAAACACAAATTGATGATCGAACATATCTAACTTTATCTTACTATCCTTATCCACCGTTCCAGCTAAAATAGATTTTGATAATTCATTTAAAATCCTTTTCTGTATCACACGTTTCAAAGGTCTAGCACCAAACTGCGGATCATAACCTAATTCAGCTAACCAATCCAAAGCTTCAGGAGTTGCAGTAATCGCAATACCCATTTCTGCTAACGTTTCTTGAACCTGTTTAAATTGTAAATCAACAATGTTTCTAATTTCACTTCTTTGTAATGGAGTGAACATAATCAACTCGTCAATTCTATTTAAAAACTCAGGGCGAATGGTTTGTTTCAATAATTCAAACAATTCGTTCTTGGTTTTAGCAATTACTTCATCACGATTTTCATCATCCAGTTTTTTAAAGTTGTCCTGAATTAAGTGAGAACCAATGTTAGAAGTCATAATAATAATCGTGTTCTTAAAGTTCACTACACGACCTTTATTGTCCGTTAAACGACCATCATCCAATACTTGCAATAAGATATTAAACACATCTGGATGCGCTTTCTCAATCTCATCTAACAACACCACCGAATATGGTTTTCTACGAACAGCTTCCGTCAATTGTCCACCTTCATCATAACCCACATATCCTGGAGGCGCACCAATTAGCCTAGAAACAGCATGCCTTTCTTGATACTCACTCATATCAATTCTGGTCATCGCGTTTTCATCATTGAATAAAAACTCCGCCAATGCTTTGGCTAATTCTGTTTTACCAACCCCAGTTGTACCTAAGAAAATGAACGAACCAATCGGTTTGCGTTTATCTTGCAAACCTGCTCTCGATCTACGTATAGCATCAGAGATTGCTTCAATCGCCTCATCTTGTCCAGCTACACGTTTATGCAATTCATCTTCTAAATGCAATAACTTCTCACGCTCACTAGCCACTAACTTAAGTACCGGAATACCGGTCCAACGAGCAACTACACCCGCAATATCATCAGCAGTCACCTCTTCTTTCAGCATTCTGCTATCGCTTTGCTGACTTTCTAAATCAACTTTCAGTTTCTCAACCTTATCTTGTGCTTCTTTAATCTTCCCGTAACGGATTTCGGCAACTTTACCGTAATCTCCCGCACGTTCTGCCTGGTCTGCCTCTAATTTATAGTGCTCAATTTGCTCTAACTGATTATTTACCGCATCAACCAAGTCTTTTTCACCTTGCCATTTTGCTTTTAATTCATCACGCTCTGCAGATAAATTGGCAATCTCTTCAGAAAGTTCTTTTACTTTTTTATCGTCTTTTTCACGTTTAATGGCTTCACGTTCAATTTCCAAACGCATAATTTCTCTATCCAGCGCATCCACATTTTCAGGAACACTATCCATCTCCATGCGTAATTTCGATGCCGCTTCATCCATTAAATCAATTGCTTTATCGGGTAAAAAACGATCTGCAATATAACGTTGAGACATTTCTACAGCGGCAATAATCGCTTCGTCTTTAATTCTCACTTTGTGGTGAGTTTCGTAACGCTCTTTTAAACCACGCAAAATAGAAATCGCATCTTGTGTATCAGGTTCATCAACCATTACCTTCTGAAAACGACGTTCCAACGCTTTATCTTTCTCTAAATATTTCTGATATTCATCTAAAGTAGTTGCACCAATGGCACGTAATTCGCCTCTGGCCAAAGCTGGTTTTAAAATATTAGCCGCATCCATTGCACCTTCACCACCACCAGCACCAACCAAGGTGTGTATCTCATCAATAAATAAAATGATATCCCCATCGCTTTGTGTAACCTCTTTAACCACGGCTTTTAAGCGTTCTTCAAACTCACCTTTATACTTTGCACCAGCAATTAGAGCACCCATATCTAACGAGAAAACTGTTTTAGTTTTCAAGTTTTCTGGTACATCACCTTTTATAATTCTAAAGGCAATACCTTCGGCAATGGCTGTTTTACCCACACCTGGTTCACCAATTAATATCGGATTGTTTTTCGTTCTACGAGATAAAATCTGAATCACACGACGAATCTCTTCATCACGACCAATCACAGGATCTAACTTTCCGCTTTCGGCATATTCATTTAAATTTCGTGCATATTTATTTAGTGCTTGGTACGTTGCTTCAGCATTTTGATCGGTGACATGATTATCACCACGTAAAGCAACTATTGCTTTTTTAAGGTCTTTTTCATTAACTCCTTGTTCTTTTAAGAGTTTAGAAGTCGCATCATTCACCGCCAATAGGCCTAACAATACATGCTCTACCGATACAAAATCATCCTTAAATTCTTTTAAATACGATTGCGCTTTTTGCAATGCACTGTTTGCGCTAGATGATAAGTATGCCTCACCGCCTGTAACTTTTGGCAGTTTTTCAATCGCTTCTGTTAAGTTTTGATTAACAGCATTTAGGTTAACATTTAGTTTCTTCAGCACATAAGAAACCACATTTTCATCAACAGTAAGCAAACCTTTTAACAGGTGTGCAGTTTCAATAGCCTGTTGCTGATTGCCCTGTGCTATTTCAGAAGCCTTTTGAATTGCTTCTTGAGCTTTTATAGTAAAATTGTTGAAGTTCATATTATCGTTTTATTCAAAACAAATGCCATAGTAATTTTGCTTCACCAATCGGAAATTTTGTCTGTATGTTTTAGTTTTGAACGACTAATTGTCTGTAAATAAGTAATTTATACTGAAGTTTTGTCTGTAAACACTTGAAAATCAGATCTTGTAATTCTTCGGACAAATCAGTCCCGCTGTCTGCTTTACTTCGTGCTCGCTACCATCGGGTTTAAATGGCAATAATTGTTGTTCTTGGGGTGCTGCTAAATCTCAAAAGCCATTGGCATCTTTTTCGTCATTCTCAACTCGATTGGGAATCCTAATGCGATAGTAGTTTTTTACGCATTACGATTCCCGTTTTCACGGGAATGACGAAAGAGAAATCTATTTCAATTCAATAACATATGTTCCAGCCTGCAAATTAAAAGTCTCCCCCTGGATAACTTTTCCATCTAAGTAAGTTCTCTTACCTCTTATACTTGCTAATTTCACCGTTGCACTTGAATTGGCTGGGATCGTCACCTGATACTTAATTCCGTTTGCAGTTCTTTTCCACGAAGAAATTAGTTGACCATAAGGCCCATCATGCGTAGCTTCAAAAGAATTTAAACCTTCCACAAAATACGGTTGTAGAATTACATTCTTAAATCCAGGTTGGTTTTCATCTGGCTTAATGCCACCAGGTGCTTTATACAACCAAGCGCCAATTTCTCCAAACATAATGTGGTTCATAGAAATATCTGACTTAGCATCAATAGGCCAGTTTTCATATAAAGTTGTTGCACCATTGGCAATCCACCAACCCCAACTTGGAAAAGTTTTTTGGGCAGCAACTTTATAAGCCACATCCGAATAACCATTTTCACTCAAGGCATTTAAAATGGCTTTTGTCCCTAATAATCCAACATCTAAATGGAAACCATCAGCTTCAACACGTTTAGCTAAATTTTCGGCTACTTTGGCTTTCATTTCATCCGGTACAATACCCCAAAATAAAGGCACACTTAATTCTGTTTGTAAGCCAGTATTATAAATGCCTGTACTTTTGTTTAAGTATTTGGCATTAAAAGCGTTTTTGATTTTTAAAGCTAAAGCTGTATACTTTTTAAAGTCATCGCCTTTACCTAAAATTTTAGCTGTTTTAGCTAAAATCACCACATCAGCATAATAATAGCAGGTAGAAGTTAACTCAACAGGAGAAACAGATTTCACCGGAACCCAATCGCCTAAACCCCAACTCGTTAAGCCAGTAGGATAGGTTTCATCAATGTGGTTAATGTATTTACGAATGTTCTCATAGTTGTCTTTTAAAATTTTTGTATCGCCATAAAAACGGTAAATATTCCAGGGGATAATGGCAATTGTGCTTGTCCAATCTGGCCCATTTCCCCATTCATACCCCCAACCATCGGTAGGGATAATGGAAGGTAAAACTCCATTTGGTTGCTGTTCATCTCTATGATCGGCTAACCATTTTTCGTAAATAGTAATGCCATCAAAACCATATAATCCAGTTTCTATGGCAATTGCAGCATCACCTGTCCACCCATTTTTTTCTCGTTGCGGACAATCAGTTGGGTAGCCAAAAAGATTGGATAAATAAGAGTTATTGGTAGCGTAATAGATTTTATCAATCAATGGGTCTGATGCTTTAATACTTCCAGCCACAGGAACATCACTGTGCATAAAATACCCAACCAAATCTTCCTTTTTTAATTCAATTGGCTTACTTAAACTGACTTCAACATATTGAAAACCTTTATAATTAAAATGAGGCATAAAACTTTCTTCGCCTTTGCCGCTTAAAATTAAAATGTCAGTTTGAAAAGGATCTTTATCATCAGTTGGACGATAATGCACATCAATATTAGATAGGTCTGCTCTGCCATTTGCATACAAACGTTCGGTGTGTTTTAATCTAACCACAGTTCCCGCTGGACCATTTAATTTGATTTTACTCACACCGGAAATGTTTCTACCTAAATCGAATAGGTAAGTGGTATCATTAAATTTTCGAATACTTTTAGCGGTAATTTCTTCTACATTTCTAATTGGGTGTAAAGCCTGCGCTACCAGATTACCAGAAGGTGCAGAGCGATTAATTACTCTTTTCCAATTGGTATCGTCAAAATTAATAGTATTCCAGTCTTTGAGTTCTAATCTTGCATCGTAATGCTCGGCTGTGTAAATGCTGTTAAAAATTATCGGACTTAATGCTGTCTTCCAATCCTTTCCAGATGTAATGGTTTGTGTAGTTCCATCTGTGTAAGTAATTTTCAAATCCAAACAAAACGTTGGCCTGTTGCGCCATGGAGCCTTATCAAAATCCCAAACGGCAGTAGATTGATGATTGTACCAACCATTACCTAGTAATACGCCAATAGCATTTTTACCCTCTTTTAATTGATGGGTGACATCGTAAGTAACATATAAAGTTCTTCTGTCGTAACGTGTATACATGGGGTCCATTCGATGATTTCCCACTTTTTCGCCATTTAAAGAAAGCTCATATAACCCACCAGCGGCAATATAAGCACGAGCAGATTTTATCTTTTTTGTAGCTTCAAAAGTTTTACGGAAATAGGGAGCAGGCTTAAGTTTAGGGTTTTCATTATCAGCAATCCATGAGCCTTGCCAATTATTTCCATTCATCATGCCCATTTCAAAACTGGCTATTTTGGTAAGTGTTGCTTTAGCTTGATTAATAACATCTACACGCCAAAAATATTTGCTAAAAGGTTTTAGCGACTGACCAGTATAAATTTTTAAGGAAGCGCTTGTTTGTAACCACCCTGTATTCCATTGGTTAGCTTTTCCCTGCAACAAGGCAACAGAATCCGTACTAACCATAATTCGATAAGCAGTTTGTTTTGCTCCTTTTCTAGTATCTACCATTTGCCAAGTAAAACGAGGATTTGGATTATCTAACCCAATCGGATTAATTAAATACTCGGTTTTTAAATTAGTGATGGATTGAGCAAAACTAGTAGAGAAAGCAAATGAGCAGAGCAAAAGAATTATTCTACTTAGTAATTTGGAAGATGAAATCATTTTCGAAATATTTGATTAACTAAGGTATTAAAAATGAGTTAAACAATAAGCAAAGGCACGTTGAAATACGGTTTAATAAATGGTGTATTGCTTATATCTTTTTTATTATTATTGGTTTTTTAATTGCTTATCATTTTGGTTTGCAATAACTTAAGATTTTTGCTATATTGTTATAAATCTCAATTTATATGAAAAATTATCGCCTTCTCCTAATTTTTATTTGTTTTTTAGCGGTTATTTCTTCTTTTGCTTTTTATAATGCCGATAGTAGGCTAACTACTTTAATTGATAAGCTGGATAGATATACAAATGAAAATCCGCAAGAAAAGATCCATGTACATTTTGACAAACCTTATTACAGCATTGGCGACGATATTTGGCTTAAGGCTTACGTAGTTAATGCAGAGGAAAACAAACTCTCACTTTTAAGCAAGGTGTTGTATGTTGATTTGATTGATGAACGTGATTCGATAAGAACTTTCTTGTTGCCTATTGAGAACGGACTCGCGAATGGAAATATTTCTCTGATAGATTCCTTGTTTGCACCAGGTACATACGAAGTAAAGGCATATACAAAATGGATGAAAAATTTTAATCGTGATTATTTTTTTACTACTTCCATTACCATTGGAGATGCACTAAATGGAACTTTGGATGCAAACGCCAGTTTCAAACTACAACCAACTGAAAAAAACATATTGTTAATCGTTTCAATTTCCTATAAAACACTAGAGGGTAAACCAGAAGTTTTAAAAGATGTAACCTATAGTATTAACTACCAGAATAAAACTTTGACTGATGGTAAAGCTAAAACTGATGAAAATGGAAATGTTAAAGTTGTTTATTCACTTAAAAAGGAATATGATCCTAAAGACGTAAACATAAGCACAATATTAGCTATGAATGAAACTATGCATATACCTAGAAACTTTAAGGTAGAAAGCCATGAGGATAATATAGACCTAAAGTTCTTCCCAGAGGGAGGGGATTTAGTTGCTGGCTTACGTTCTAAAGTTGCCTTTAAGGCAATTGGTAATGATGGTTTGGGTATTGATTTGAAAGGTTACCTAGAGGATCAAAATAAAAATAAAGTAGCAGAGTTTAATTCAGAGCATAATGGCATGGGATTGTTTGCATTAATGCCTAATAAGGAAAATATTTATACTGCAGTTATCAGTTTGAAAAATGGTTTGGTAAAGCGTTTTGTACTTCCCAAAGCTGTAGATCATGGGTATGTGATGAGCCTTAATCATTTGGACGAAGAAAATTTATTACTAAAAATAGAATCTGCAGGTCAAGGAATAGGTAAAGAATTGATACTGGTTGCCCAAACCAATGGCATAGTTGATTATTCGGCAATTATCAAGATGGATAAAGCTTCCATTACCTCAAAATTATCGAAAAAACTATTTTCTGAAGGCATAGTACAAATTACCTTATTCTCATCAGATGTTAAGCCAATTGCTGAGAGATTAGTGTTTATACAACCAAAATATAAGTTAGCCAACGTTAATATTGATACTAAAGAATCTTATAAAAGAAGAGAAAAAGTAAATATGTCAATCAAAATCTCTGATAAAACTGATAAAGGTCAGGTAGGGAGTTTTTCGGTTGGCGTAATCAATAACGATAAGGTGATGGCCAATGAAGATGATGTGCAGACAATCTTTTCAAATTTACTGCTTACTTCAGACTTGAGAGGGTATGTAGAAAAGCCTAATTATTATTTTACAAACTTCAACCTACAAAAGGTGCGTCACTTAGATCTTTTGATGTTAACCCAGGGATGGCGAAGGTTTAATTGGGCAGATGTGCAGAGCGAAAAGAAGAACGACTTCAAATACAATTCTGACAAAGGTTTATCTATAAGTGGAACAATTACCAATCTCAGCAATAAACCGATTCCATTTGGAAAGGTTAATCTATTTGTTCCTTCAATGATTACCTTAATTGATACGATAGCAGATGCAAATGGACATTTTGTTTTTGATGAATTGAATTTTACAGACAGTACCACTTTTATTGTAAGAGCTAAAAATACAAAGGATAGAAACAATGTAAAGATCACAATAGATAAAAGTGAACCGACATTATTTAAAAATTATTCGTTTAAAAAATTACCTACAAGTAGCTCATTTGTACAATACTTATATCATACCGAAAAGATGTATAACGAAATGAACAAGTTTGGGTTGGTAAACAAGGGAACCATGCTTAAGGAAGTTGTAATTAAAGGACGAAAACAACCAGTAATAGCTAGGTCTGCTATTCCAGCTTTTTTTGAAGCTGATTATACCATAACGCCAGAAAACTTGCAAAGTGCAGGAAATATTGCAAGTTTGCTCAATAAATTTAATGGTGTATTAATTAGGAATAATAGCATTTATGGGATGCGTAAAGGAAAGATGGGAAAAATGCTAGTATTGTTAGATGGTATGCCAATTTCTGATTTAGGCTCCGTAAATCCGATGGCATTATCAGGAGTGCAGATTATAAAAGGTAGTGGCTCTTCTGATGCCCTAGGTATAAGGCATTTTTCCAATTTTGATGAGCGTGATGGCAATGCTGAATTTGGAATTGTTTACCTTACACTTGAAACTAAAAGAACCAAATATAATACGAAACAGGAGCTAGGAATGGCTAGGGTAAAGCCAGTAGGTTATGCTGTTACAAAAGAATTTTATTCACCGGCATACGATGTGGTTAACAAGAATGATAAAATGGCAGATTTAAGATCAACTATTTATTGGAACCCAAATTTAATTACTGATGAAGGTGGTAATGTTAATTTGAGCTTTTTTACTGCTGATGAGCCAGGGAAATATTTAGTTACTTTAGAAGGTGTCACAATTAACGGGCTACTTACCAGAAAAACACACGAATTTGTAGTAAAATAAAAAAGCACTTCTTTATTGAAGTGCTTTCTTAAGTTTTTTTGGTTACCCTAAAATTTCTTTTAATTTTTTTGTTTGATGATCAGCCAATTTTTGAAGCGGGCCAGCAGCTAACATTTTCATCATCATATTTAAATCTGCAGAAATGATGTGTTTTGCAGTCGTACCGCCATTATCGTTAGGGATAACAGTCCATTTTAATTCCACATCAAAAGGAGGTTTTTCCATCGGAACAGCAGTAATCTCACTATTTGGTACACGATTAGCAATTTTAATAGCCAATTTTGCCATATTCTGAATGGTAAAACTCGCTTCATCTGCTGTAGAAGACCAGTTATAAATATTCTCAGGCATTAATTGCTGATGGTTATTCAAATCTTCCAAAAAATTATAAACCTTATCAATTGGTAAATTTATCTCAACAGCACTTTCTATAATGGTCATACAAACGTATTTTATAAATTAAAATTAAGAATTAACAATGGCATCTTTTCCCCATTCTGAAGGAGTTTCACGCCATTTATTTAATAAATCTATATCATTTTGTGCTATAAAACTATGTTCTGCAGCATATTTAATTAATGTAGAATAATTAGATAACGTAGAATAACGACATTTAGCATTTGCAAAATTTTCATCTGCTTGATCAAATCCATACGTGAAGATTGCAACTAAACCTGCAACAGATAAACCAGCAGCACGCAAAGCATCTACAGCTTGTAAACTGCTTTTGCCTGTAGAAATCAAATCTTCAATAACCACTACACGTTGACCTTCTATAATTTCGCCCTCAATTAAGCTTCCAGTGCCATGTTCTTTTGCTTTAGATCTCACATAAATAAATGGTAAACCTAATTCTTGTGCAACTAAAACACCTTGTGGAATACCTGCAGTAGCTACTCCCGCAATTACATCAACAGCACCATATTCTTCTTGAATGAGTTGCGCTAATTTTTGACGAATGTATGTTCTAACAGATGGATGCGATAAAGTAATACGGTTATCGCAATAAATAGGGGACTTCCAACCAGATGCCCACGTAAATGGATTACTAGGTTGTAATTTAATTGCTTTTATTTGTAATAAAAATTCAGCTACCTTTAATTCTATATCACTTTTATTATACATGGCTCAAAAATACAGAATTTATATTAACGATAATACTTTGTTTATAGGTGTTACAGTACCCAAGCAATTAGAGAAAATTCAACAGCTTGACACAGAGGATTTTGATTTTATAACATTTTATAGAAATTTAAAAAAAAGTAAACAAAAGCATTATATGCTGATTACAAAAACGCCTAAAGAGTTGCTAAAATCTATCAAAAAAAAGCTGACATTAATTAAAGCAGCGGGTGGTTTAGTAGAAAATGCCAAGGGCGAATTTTTATTTATTTTTAGAAATAAGAAATGGGATTTGCCAAAAGGAAAGGTAGAAAGGGGTGAAAAAATAAAAGTTACTGCAGTTCGAGAAGTTGAAGAGGAGTGTGGTGTGAAAATCGAAAAACGTGAAGAACGTTTATGCAAAACTTACCATGTATATGAATTAGGAGGAAAGGTAATTTTAAAGCGAACAAATTGGTACAAAATGTTTGTAAAAGGAGTGCCGAAATTAATTCCCCAAAAAGAAGAGGGAATTACAACCGCATCTTGGGTTGCTCCATTAGGCGTTAAAGCGAAAATAAAAAATACCTATCCGTTAATATTGGATGTATTGAAAGCGGAGAGTTTGATTTAAATTTCTTTGTCGATCTTTTACTTTGTCAATCTTTTACAGATTGACAAAGTTTAATATAATATGATTCTTCAAACTTTTACAATCCTTTTTGGATTGTAAAAGTAGGAGTTCAATTCCTACAAAAACTCAATCACTTCTTTAGGCACAAACGGGCTAACATCGCCCCTGTTTCTTAAAATATCACGAACAATTGTTGAGCTGATTGCTGAATATTCAGGTTTGCTTAATAATAGAATGGTTTCTACTTCAGGCATCATCGTCTGATTGATTTGAGCAATTGCTCTTTCGTATTCAAAATCTGAAGCAGAACGAATACCTCTAACCATGTATTTTGCATTAATCTTCCTGCAGAAATCAACGGTTAAACCTTCATACAATTGAACATCTACATTTGGATTGTTTACAAAAATGGTGCGTACCATTTCTTCTCTTTTTTCGGCAGAAAGGAAATTTTGCTTCGAACTATTTAAACCAATACCAACAATAATGCGATCAAATAAAGGCAAAGCTCGTTTCAAAATATCTACGTGAGCAATGGTAATCGGATCAAATGAGCCTGGAAATAAAGCAATTTTCATTTTTTTCATTTTTTCAATACCGTAAATATATAGGTTTAAGCTGAAAGACTAAAGTAGAAAGCATGCTAAAGTCTGTTCATCCATAAAATCAGCTATTGTTTATAGATAGGGTTTCTAAATTAGTATCAGAAGTATATAGGAAGCCATACAGACGATATAGAAAAAAGCTTACTAGTATTTAACTAATAGTTAACTATATCATTGACCTTACAATGACCCTGTTACCACCCTGTTATGACCTTGTTAATACCCTGTAAAAGCAGACCGAAAAACTAAAAAATAGAACAGGGCATACCCTTTAAAATTAACTTTAAGTTAACTACGATTCAATCTCAATGCTAATAAGGGGAAGAAAGTCGGGAGCGAAAAGTTGAAATTATTCATCATTGCAAGGTACGAAGCAATCTTAAAGCATTAGAAATTAACCCATCGTTGTAAGATTGCTTCGTACCTCGCAATGACGACTGTTTACTTATTCCTTGCTCTTTTATAGTTATTCTTCTTTCACCTTCTCAAAAAAACTGAAAGAAGAATTTCCGTATTTACGTACCTCGGTAAAACCGGGCTGTAAGTTTAACTTTAAAAAAGGTGGATGTTCTACAATTAAAACTCCATTATCCGTTAGTAAATTATTTTTCATCACCAATTGAGGGATCATTGGGATATTGGGTAAATCGTAAGGTGGATCGGCAAAAATGATGTGGTACTGATTTTTATCTTGTTCCAGAAATTTAAATGTATCTGCTTTTTGAGGTGTAATTTGAGTTAACTCGAATTTCTCTGCTACAGATTTTAGCCAAGCCACACAGCCTGGATGTTTATCAACTGCAGTCACCTGCTTTATTCCTCTCGATGCAAACTCAATGCAAATGCTTCCTGTACCACTAAAAAGGTCTAAAACATCGCATTCTTCAAAATCGTAGGTATTGTAAAGGATATTAAATAAAGCCTCTTTTGCCATGTCGGTAGTTGGGCGAACAGGGAGGTTTGCAGGGGCATTAAATTGCCTTCCTTTTAGTTTTCCGCCAATTATACGCATTGGTCAAGAGCTAATAAACTACTGTAATAATGCGCTGGCATATCGTCTAGTATCTGTTGATCAAGATCGTTGCTTGCAGCTATAAAATCAGCTTTGCTAAAATATTTTAATAGACAAGTGTATTTTTCATCACCTTCGTGAATAATGCCAGTTAAGCGTAAATGGGTTTCTTTTGTATTGATATCCAATTGGTTAATCATTAATAAAACATAATAATTAAACTCATCTTGATCATCTATTTCATAGCATTGTTGAAAAACAACCTGCTGATTTTGAATATAAAGTGCATTAAAAGATCCAACAGAAAAATCTAATAGTAAAGCAGTTTCATTTATTTTTTCGGCTAATGCCAATAAACCAGCATGCTGAGAATATTTTTTTCCATCAGTAAAACTAGTTAATGCTTCATTAGCGGTTTTTGGTAATGAAAAAATGGTCGTAAAACCAAAATGAGGTTGAGTTTGTGTATATAAATCGCCAACTGGTGCTTCTGTAAAGAACTGAGCATGTGCGTTTAAGCTATCCTTAGTATATAAATCATTTGGAACGGCAATGGCATTTTGTGTATGAACAGCAACTTTAACATCCTGATAAGGTAAGGTTAAATAGGTATCTGTTTTTAATCGCTCTGCAAACTTTTGAGCGCCATTTTCACATTCTTGTTCATCAAAAACAGCACTAACTTGGTTAGTTTCTTTATTTAGTATCGCATAAGAAAAACTATCTAAGCCCACTTTTACCAAAAGGTTACAGGCTGATGCTGTAGCTGGATCAAATGCTGGGTCTATTAATAAAATGCTGTTGTTATTGTTCATGTGTTGGCAAAAATAACTTTTTTCTATAACATTACCATTGCATCTTTGCTAAATGGATAAAGCCAATATCATTGCCCAATCGTATCCGTTTAAACCTACCGAAGAACAATTGGTTTTCTGTGCTAAAGCAACGTCTTTTTTAGTAAAAAATGAAACGAATAAATGTTTTATTTTAAGAGGATATGCAGGTACGGGTAAAACAACTTCAGTAGCGGCATTGGTTAAAGCTTTACCTCAATTTAAATTAAAAGTGGTTTTATTGGCGCCAACAGGTAGGGCTGCGAAAGTAATTAGTAGCTACACCAATAAAAGAGCGTTAACTATCCATAAAAAAATTTACAGGAAACGGAGTGCCGTTTCTACGGAAATGGCTTTTCAGTTGGCTCCAAATTTAGTGGAAAACACACTTTTTATTGTGGATGAAGCTTCGATGATTGCCGATGAATGGAATCCACAAAATGGTTCTTCGTTTTTAAAAGATTTAATAGAATTCGTTTATCAACCCGCACCAACTGGGGCATCTAAAAATTGCTCCTTGTTATTTGTTGGCGATACTGCCCAGCTTCCGCCAGTTGGCAGCATTGATAGCCCTGCTTTAAATGAAAAATACCTGCTAGCTAATTTTGGGTTGAAAGTTACTGCTGTTGAGTTGAAAGAAGTAGTACGACAAGAAAAGAAATCGGGAATTTTGGCAAATGCCACCATGCTACGGCAGTTAATTAATGGTTACGATGAGGATACAATTTCATTACCAAAGTTTATCACCAAAAGCTATAAAGATATTTTTAGCATGACTGGAATAAAATTGGTGGAGGGTTTAGAGTATGCCTACAGTAAGTTCGGTATTGAAAATTCATTGGTAGTTTGTCGCTCCAATAAATCAGCAAATGTGTATAATAATCAGATTAGAGCGAGATTGTTGTACAGAGATGAAGAATTAAGCGGTGGCGACCAAATTATGGTAGTGCGTAATAATTACTTTTGGTTGCCAGATAATCCAGAAACAGCATTTATTGCCAATGGCGATATGGCGAAAGTGGTTCGGGTGAGGAGAGAAGAGGAGCGCTATGGTTTACGATTTGCAGAAGTTCAATTGGAGTTTTTAGACTTTCCTGATGCTGGAGTTATTTCCTGTAAAGTGATTTTAGATACGATACAAGCAGAAACCCCAAATCTTCCTTACGAAAAAAGTAAACAGCTTTTTGATGGTTTACTAGAAGATTATAGTCACTTAAATAGTAAGCGAGATAAAATGGAAGCGATTAAAGTAGATCCATATTACAACGCTTTACAAATCAAATTTGCGTATGCAGTAACCTGTCATAAAGCGCAAGGCGGACAATGGGATGCAGTTTTTGTAGATCAAGGGTATTTAACGGATGAAATGATAGATCTTGATTTTTTACGATGGTTATACACCGCATTAACCAGAGCTAAAAAGGAATTGTTTTTAGTGAACTTTTCGCAAAACTTATTTGCCACTATACAAGAAGAAAATTAAGCTACAGGTAAAAGAATGGTAAAAGTAGTACCTTCATTTTCTTTACTGTCTATTAGTAGTTTTCCAGCGTGTTGTTCTACAATCCGCTTTGAAATATGTAAACCTAAGCCAATAGATTTTTCACCTTGTAAACCTTGACGACCAGCTTTAGAGAATTGATGAAAAATGTGTTCTTTCAGTTCTTCAGGTATGCCAATTCCGAAATCCCTTACAACTATGCCAACTTTGTCTTTTTGCTCAGTTAGGCTAATTTCAATCGGTTTATCTTCACTAGAAAACTTTAGCCCGTTGCTAATTAAATTATCTATAACTCGTTCCAGTTTCGAAGAGTTTAAATAAACATCAGCTTTTATATCATTATCTATGAATAAAAACTCCCTTTTGGTATTTGCTTTCCATTTTTGGATAACTTTAGTCAAATAGGAGGCAATATCTTGTCTTTCGGTTTTTAAATCAGATTGATCTAGCTTTACGGTTTCAATTAAATCATTTATAATTTCTTTTGCCTGTTTAGCGGCGTTCGAAATCATTTTTGCCTCGCTGTTATTCTCATTTTCCAGCAACAAAAAACCGCTTAATGCTTCTATATTATTCAAAGGGTTTCTCAAATCGTGTGCAACAGAAGCAAGAATTTCTTCTTTTTGAGTACTTAAATGTTCAATTTTTATATTCTTTTCTTCAAGTTCTTTAATTTTTACAAAGTGATGCGATTTGAAATAATAACTATATCTAGAAAAGCAAATCAGGATAAACGCTAATGTAATTGCGGCAAAAACGTTCATCATTTTATCTTGAAAAGTGATTTTTGGAATTACCATACCTAACACAAAAACAAGAACAACAAAAGCTGCAATAATACTAATCTCCTTATATTCAATTGCAAAAAACAGACTTACAGTTACAATGCCTATCATAAACACAGTTAAATTGTTTTTTGTATTGTAGGTTGATACTACATAGCTTACACCAAAAGAGATTAAAAGTACAAATACGATAAAGAATAGGGTTAGATTTTTTTTATTTCGAGAACTCCATTTAGGAGAGGTTAATGCAAATTTACTTAAGATAAAAAATAAAGCAGCACCAGTTATTTGTATCCAATTTCCAAGAGAGTATTCAGAATATCTAGTGATTTTTATTGCCTCTTCATAATAAATGAAGGCAATAATTCTAGTTAAGAGAGTTATTGCCAGAATCGCAATGCTTAATACCCTTACTTGCTTTAAGTTTGCAGTAATGTAAAATTCCCTAAACGCTGCGGTGAAATTAGCAGGTGTTTTATACGTAAATAGCTTGAACAAAATGGATCTATTGAGCTTGTAAAAATAATCAATCTAATGGTTTTTAGCATTATAATTTCTTATTGCACTAGAAATGTTATAATTACCTAGAATCAAAAATGCCATCGACCCGTGGTAGATGGCATTTTTTGCATCAAATAAATAAATAAAAAATTTCTACTTATCCGGTTACTCTTACGTTTTCAGCTTCCGGGCCTTTTTTGCCGTCTTTTACTTCAAACTCAACTTGTTGTCCTTCTTGCAGAGATCTTTGTCCTGAAGATTGGATCGCAGAATGGTGGCAGAATATATCTTTACCGCCTTCTTCTGGGGTTATAAAACCAAAGCCTTTTGCATCATTAAACCATTTTACTGTACCTGTCATAACTTCTTTTTATTAAATTAAAAAGTGAAGATAACAATTTCAATAGAAAAGGGTAAATAATTTTCATACAATTACAATTTCTTAACCTAAAAGCAAAAAGAAAAGGTGCAGCCCTCACAAGCCGCACCTCACAAAAAAACTCCCTTAAGTAGATTCTACTCACTATTAAATACGTTTAATAGTGCCAAATGGTTTGCTGTAGCTCAAACTATTTTTATTTTATCTATTAACTTTTGACATAGAACGAACTCTACACTTTGAAAACCCTTTTTTGGATTGGCGCTTTGAAGTAAATCGTATTATAAACTTTGTCAATCTGTAAAAGATTGACAAAGTATAAGACTTGTAAATTAATCTGCCAAATGATCTACTACCAACTTAATTTCTCTATCGCTAATTACTATAATTCGCTCTTTATATAAACCACCTGTTGCTTTTTTAAAAGCACTCTTACTGATTTGAAAACGTTCATAAATCTCTTCAGGTGTGCTTTTATCACCTAAAGCAATTACACCTCCATTTTCTCTTAGCTCTTTTAACAGTACGTCTTTAGTGTCAAGAATATGGCTATAACCAAGTGGCTGTAGGCTTAAATCAATTTTACCTTCGATACGTACTTTCTTAATCCAACCTTTTCTTTTTTCGCCAGGTTTTAAATGGGCAAACAATTCATTATGGTATAAAAGTCCAATATATCTGTTGTTGATGATGGCATTAAAACCTAAATCCGTTTGTTCACTAATTAATAAACTTACTTCATCTCCTTCATCGAAATCAAAATCATCTTCTTCAATAAATTTATCTAATCGAGAAGAAGCAAGCATCCGCTGATTATTATCGTCTAAATAAACATAAACTACATAACTCTCTCCTTTATGCATTGGCCTTTTTTGCTCACGAACTGGAACATAAATGTCTTTTCCAATGCCTAAATCTAAATAAGCGCCGTCTTCGTTTGCATCAACTACCGTTAAATACGCAAAATCATCAGTTTCTGCTAAAGCCTGTTTTGTTGTTGCAATGGTGTTCCCATCTTTATTAATAAATACAAATACCTTTATATTGTCGCCAAGTTCAGCGTTTTTGGGTACATCTGAATAGGGTAATAAAATTTCTCTTTCCCCATCTGATAAACTTAAGCCATCACTGTTTTTAGCTGCAATTCTTAAATCATTATACTTTCCTATTTCTATCATTTTTTAATTTTGAGTTAAGCCATTTTCTTCAATGACTGTTTAATTTTCGTTTCGCAAAGTTACACAATCTTTAGGTGGGGTTGAGGGTTAAAAAATTAAGAAGATAGTAAGCCATTCAAACTAAAATTTAATTACTTTAGGCGGCATAAACCGACAAAAACTAAATTAATGAATCAACAAATTCCAACATTTTTTCTTGGAGATGAGTACTTTATCGATGAGAAAGTAAATTTTTTAAAGTTTACGAATGAATACAAAGTTTACAATGAACAAGGCGCTCAAATAGGTATAATTAAACAACGAATGAGCGGATGGCATAAATTTTTAACCATTCTGATTAACAAAGCAATGATGCCTTTCCAGCTAGAAATAACGGATACAAATGGTCAGTTACAAGCTACCATAAGTAGAGGATGGACATTTTGGATGTCTAAAATTAGTGTCACAGACCCGAATGGGGCAGAAATAGGCGTTATAAAACAAAAGTTTAAGTTTTTTAAACCAACCTTTACCATTACTGAACCCGCTACAGGAGATACCATTGCGCAAATTACAGGCGACTGGAAAGCTTGGAATTTTACTATCAAAAATTCTTTGGGAGTTGAAATGGGTAAAATCAGTAAAAAGTGGGCTGGTGCAATGAAAGAGATTTTTACTTCTGCCGATAAATATAATGTTTCAATAGACCCAACTTATGCAGAGAATAAGCAGAAAGTAGCTATTGTGGCTACTGCGATTACCATAGATATGGTGCTTAAAGAAAGCAAGTAAGTTTTTGTTTTAGCCACAGATTAATAGATGCTCCTCTGCTAGTTGCACCTGGTGTTTAAGTAAGTAAATTTTTGTTTTAGCCACAGATTAACAGATTAATAGCGTTTTATGCTACAGATGTATAATCGTTACATGTCAGGATGACAAGACTCAAAGGACGACAAATTGCATTATTTGGAAAGATTGCTTCGCCCAATGAAAAATTGAGACTCGCAATGACGATGATGACAAAATCTGTTAATCTGCGGCTAAAACCTTTAGTCTATTTCAAACTTCTTTTAGGTTCGTAGTGTAATCCTGGTGATAACCAATACAGTAAAACCATTCTAGAATAGCGATAGTTAAAAGGCGAAAACAATAACGTAGTACAAAATAGAAGGGCTGCAAAATACCATAAGTTGTCAAAATTTAGTTCTAAACCTAAAACATAAGCAGCAACACTTACCGTAATCATTTCGGCTACATTCATAGCGTAACTTACAAACATGGCTACGTAGAAATAACCTGGTTCACGTTCAAATTTAAGTTTACAGTGTGGACAAACTTCATTCATTTTCTGGATTTTAAATCCATACGTTGATCCAGTAAATACCTTGCCAACTCTACAACGAGGACATTTAGCATGTGCAAACCCATTCCATTGAGAAATATATAGTTCTTTATTAGTTTCCATTTTGTGTTGTATTTAATTTTCTGAATTTTTCTGGTGTAATGCCCTCGTATTTTTTAAAGAATTTGATGAAATAAGATTGATCAGCAAAGTTTAATTTATCAGCAATCTCTGAAACCCTTAAATCTAAATTAATTAATAAACGTTTGGCTTCTAAAATAACACGATCTCTAATTAATGCTCCAGCAGATACTCCCAAAAAATCATTACACAATGCATTTAAATGATTAGGCGTAATGTATAATAGGGCTGCATATTGTTTAGGAAGTCTTAACTGAGCGTAGTTTTTTTCTATTAAATTTCTGAAATTCTTTAATAGTGTGTGATTATAAGAATTGTAATGCGCTTTTTGTAGGGCATCACCTGTTCTTGCAACTTCAATAAATAATCTAATTAATAAGGTTTTTACCAAATCATCAGTAACAGGTTCTTCAATTGACCCTTCTTTTAAAATGTCTTCAAAAATTGAAATTAGAGTTTGCTGAACATCAGTTGGTAATTCAATTACTTGAGAATCTGGTTGTCCGTTAAAAAAGCTAAAGTTTTCTAAATAATCAGGTTTTAATAAGAATGAACTTAAATAATCGGCAGAGAAATTGATGATATACCCTTCAGGTTCGGTCTTAAAATTCCAACTGTGTACTTGTCCAGGAATCATAAAATAAATCAACCCAGGTTTTACAGCAAACTCTTTAAAATCTATCTGCTGGTTTCCAGTTCCTTCGGTAAAAAATACTAAATGAAAAAATGAATGACGATGTGCTGAATGTAAATGTTCGTGCTGTTTAGAATAATAGCCAAATCGACTTACTAAAATCCCATCATGCTTATATGCTTTGAGGTTTTGTATATCGTAAACAGGGATATCATTTTTCATATACAAAAGTACCAATTTAAGATGTGTTAATAAAGGTGTAATCCTTATTAAAAATGGTACTTTTTACTTATTGTTATTTAGATGCGCAGGAGAAGAGTTTATAGATGGGTTTAACTTTAGAATGCTGTTTCAAGTGATAAGGGTATCATTTTTTGTGGGAATTGATTACTGTGCGTTAAAATCATATTCATAATGTAATCGTTAGAAGGGTAGGGTGTAATAGCAGATTTTAAGGTTTCTAAATCATTAATATCGCAATACTCGGAAATGTAACCCATGCCGTAAAATTTTCCTTTTTCTATCCATAAACAACTTTTTTCATCTTCCGATCTTCCTTCATCTATCAATGCGAAAGAGGGAAGTAGGTTTTGTAAAGCCGACATAGCTTGTAAAACACGATAATTATAGTCATCCACATTTTCTTCTCCAATACATGCGCCATTACATTCGCTAGTAGCATAATGTGTACACGCTGTTTTTGTTGTCTGAATAAAACATAACTTTTCACAAAGTGAATGTTCAGCTACTAGGGTTCTTAATAATTGATGTCCTTCTAATAAATTGTTAAAACTATACAACACCGTTCCATTTTTTCGATACTTATCAATACCAAGTCGGATATATCCATTTTGATCTTCGAAACTATACATCGAATATTTCTGTTCGAAACGTTTCATAGCTCGATTATTCTCAGGCCAAAGCTTTTTAATTTCTGCTGCTTCTAAAATAAAAGCCATTAATTCTGTTCCGCACGTCTGGAAGTCTATGCTGTGAATAGATCTTAAAAAGTTCTGCCGTTGCATGCTAATACTATGTCCTGTAAAATGAGTGCATACTCTCTTTTTAAGTTGCTTAGCTTTGCCAACGTAAATTACTTTTCCCTTCTGATCTTTAAAATAATATACTCCAGGGGTATTTGGTAATTTATCTATTTCTGTTTTCTGCAAATTTGGTGGTAAAGTCTGTTCTGCGGAACTACGTTTTAATGTGTCATTAATTAATCCACCAGCATCTTTTTCAAGGAGCATGGCTAATAAAATGGCAGTTGCTGCTGCATCTCCACCAGCTCTATGTCTATTGTTTAAAGGAATGGATAAGGAAGTGCAAAGCTTGCCCAAACTATAGGAAGGTAAGCCGGTAAATAACTTGCGACTAAGCCTTACTGTACATAGTTTTTTACTATTTAAACTGTAACCGCAAGCTTCTAAGTGATGTCGAACAAAAGAATAATCGAAATTTACATTATGTGCTACAAAAATTTTATCGTGTAATAAACTGTAAATTTTATCAGCTACAGCTCTAAAATCTGGAGCGTTTTCAACCATCTCATTATCTATTCCTGTTAACGCTTGTATGTGTATTGGAATGTGCTGATGTGGATTGATTAGCGTTTCATAACTTTCTATAATTTCCTGCCCATTATAAATGTATATGGCAATTTCCGTAATGCCATGGGCGGCTGCATAGCCACCAGTGGTTTCAATATCTACAACTGCATACAACATATTAATTCAATGGTTAAAGAAATATATGCTAAAAAAATTAGTATTAAAAGTTATTCTAACCAAAAATTCACAATAAAATAAACAAGTGAAAAGGTAGAGTTAAAAAAAATAAAAAAATATAAACTGTATACAATAAAATAAATAAACGAGCGTCTATATATACGAGAGCGTTAATTTAGATGGCGGGGATAGAGCAATAGCTTTATCTCCGTCTCTTTTTTTGGAGCAAATCGAAATACACACATTTAGGTATTGCATCTCCTTTTATTATCCTATATCTTAGTTGCATATCCTGAAACATGCAACATAAATTAATCCTATTCCTATTATTTTCACCTGCTTTATTTGTTTCGATCCTAACTTGGGAACGTGTGAAATTGGATGAAAATGTTTCTATTTCTTTTCCGTCCAAACCTGAAAAAACTATATTCGAAGGAAAGCAAGTATGGATTGCAGCGGTAGATTCTACATCACAATGTATGGCAATGATTACCGATTTAAAAAAACTAGGTATAGACGCGAATACGTTGACAGAACGTTTAAAAAGAAAAGAAACTTACCAAACCATTAAAAGTGGAATGTTAAGAGGCAGTCCAGGAGCTATTGCATTAAGCGAATCAATTACTACTTTTAAGGGTAAACCAGCTTATATCTTAAAACTCGATTTAAAAGGTGAAAAAGAAGATTTTAGCATCGCCTATATCTTAACTGTTTATGTAAATGTTAAAATGTATACTTTCACATTGATGGAAAAATACGATAACCCGCATGACGACGACAAGAACAAATTTTGGAATTCTTTAAAACTGGAGTAAAAAAAATTAAAATCTATACAATAAACTAAAGAGATGAGCGTCTATATATACGAGAGCGTTAATTTAGATGACGGGGATAGGGCTAAGGCTTTATCCCCGTTTCTTTTTTAAGTAGAAAAAACAAAGTGGATACAAGCAAATTAAGCCTAATAGAAACCCACCAAGCGTATCAGAAAACCAATGTGCGCCTAAATAAATTCTAGAGAAAGGAATAGTTATGATGAAAAAAGCAGAAAAATAAGTGACTATTCTTCTGGTGATTAGCGGGAGATGATGCAACTTTCTCATTAAAAAGATCATAAACCCAAAAAATAACACATACGAAAGCACATGTCCGCTTGGGTAGCTCTGAAACCTATTTATTTCTACCAAACGCACATAAAAAGCTGTTGGACGAGGTCTATCAATTATATTTTTTATACCTAAAATTAGTAATCCAGAAAGTAAAATAGAAAGTGTAAAATAGGCTTCACGTTTATATTTATAAAAATAAAAGAGCGTTGAAACTAGAACAACCATGAGCAAAGAATAGGGTAGCTCGCCAAAAAAACTAACACCCAACATCATTTTATCGAAAATATCCGAATGGTATTTTTGGACAAATAGGGAAATATTATGATCAAGTGTAGGAATTGGATAGTAAACAACAAAAAAACTAAGCAGAATAAAACTGGTAATTAATGCTAATAAAGTAATTAATAAGACAATACGTTTCTGCTGCATCAGGATTTTTCACGTTGGTTAATTCAAAGTTAACGAAATTATTTTGGGGCATTAAGCAGGTGAAATTAAAAAAGCCCCAGATTTCGCTAGGGCTCTGATGAGAGGCATTTAACTTATTAACTAATTTGCTTTATTCCATATCTCCGTCGGAATTGCATCTTCACACGGGCATTTGGTTTTATTAATGATAATTTGTTTGATGGACAACGAAACTTTGTTGGCGTAATCTTTAAAACCTTCCTCGTTCATGCTACTTCTAGCCATTGCTGCAGCCGCACAAAACGACCATAATTGTGCATCTTTCTTATCGGTAATCATTTTAGCCTTATATCGTTCTGCCATTGCGTAATACGTTTTAAATTGCTCGCTATTCGCAGTTGCACTACCTTTGCTTAACCTAATGGTATATCGACTATTAGCCACATCTGGTTTGAAAGTCTGAATGGTAGAAGGATCCATCACTTCAATACGATAATCTATTTTATTAGTTGGATGAATAAACCTGAATACATTTCCTTCCAATCTGGTATAAACAGAAGTCCTATTCGGCTCAATTAAAGTCAAACTATTTTGATCGAAATTAATAGTAACGGTATAATAGCCATCTTCTGTGGTGTATTGCCCTGATGTTAGTTTAATTTGTGCTTGCGCCGAACCTAAAGCACAAACTAACAGTATAAATAAGAACGTTCTCATGGACATTGTGCTTTTCTTCTATTCGCCTCATCGAAATTGTTAGCATCATTACAACCGTATGTTCTAGCAAAATATTCCCAATTTGCTTTACACGATGCAGATAACCTATTCGGTATTTGAATAGTGTTTTTTGAGCCAATAGGACAAGTGTAAGTGTACGTATACGTCGAATTATCTACTTTTTTAACTTCTTCTTCCTCTGGTTCTGCCTCAAATAATTCGCAACTTGCCATCAACATAGGCAGTGCCATTGCAAATAATAAAAATTTTCTAGTCTGTTCCATAGCTATTTAATTTATCTGTTTAATTATAAACTAAAATTACTCAGGCTAAAATTTTAGTGCAATACTCATTTTTAGGTATTTTGTATAGAAACTGTATTTAAATACTCAAAAAGCAATAAAATAAAATTTAGTATAAACACATGCTATTTAAATAACTTAATTTAGTCATCAACCAATAAAATTTTATGTCTAACAACACTAAACTCTTACTTCTAGCATTATTATCAATCACGTTTAGCTATAAAGCGATGGGGCAATCTAAACTAGCCCCAAAATTTGATACTGAAACAATGCAATTTATCGGTACAAAACATCAACAGGCTACTTATTTATTACGTTATGTTCAAAAATATGCTCATTTAGGAGATACATTAAAAACATTACCGCCTTTCTTAGATTCGATTTTAAATGGAGAAATTAAAGTAATTCGTAAAAGGAAACTGCAAAAATATTTAGACAGGTCAACTATCACTGATGAAGAAATAGGAGGGTCTTTAGATTCGCCAATTTGTGCTGTTTCAGGAGTAAAGGCGAGTTATTTTGCAATTCATGACACGAGTAATTTTTTAACAGATTCAACCGCCTTTCCAACTAATATAGATTCTGTTTCTTGGAGCGGTAATAGATTAGATAACAAACGAACGTTTAAACTCACCCATATCTTCATCAATAGATTGGGTGCATCAATTACCCCAAATGATTTAAGTCGACACATTCACGCTACTAAATTCGAAAGTCCCATAAAAAACCCTTTATTGAATAAAAGTGTGGTTGGTAGTTTTATTCATATAGAAGTTATTCAGCCACGTATTGCCGATCCAGGAAAAAAGAATGATGCCATCGCCATAATCCCTGGCTTTACTGATCTTCAATATAAAAGATTAGCGCTGATCTATGTTGCTGCAAGCCTTAGAAAAGGAGAATGGTTAATTCCAACTTTTCATGCTGTTTTAGATGATGGCATTCCTGATGGACATGACGATCCTCAGAACTTTGAATTAGAAAAGTTTGATCAAGCGATTAATGAAATATATCATTCGCTAGCGAAGTAAATGAATGGTACTAAGACATTTCAATTCATAGATCATAATTTCTTTCTGTAACCCCTTTGTATAAGTGCTCGTTTTTTTTGCGGTCAATAAATTATTAAAAAGTACGAAGACTTGTCTGGAAGTAATTTACTGGTAAAAGAAATGAAAAACTGAACGATGGAAACAAGATATACATTTTGAGATAGCGGGCACCATTAGGTACAAAACGTGTTGGAACTGGTCAAAACCCTGTAGTTTAAGTACTTTTCGATACGG
>NZ_JBAZRL010000024.1:0-48389 GCF_041662865.1 Pedobacter sp. | reverse complement strand
GAAACGATGCAAAAAATCATTTCTAACATTGAAGATAACAGTTATCCTTTCCATCCAGAGAAATTTTTAAAAGCAAATTCAGATAGTTTCTTAAGCGATGCAGTTTGCGATTCTGCTTGTTTTCTTTCTAAGCAAACGAATGCTGTGGGTATCGTTTCAATGACACTGAGTGGTTATACTGCTTTTGAAATTGCTAGTCACCGACCAGAATCGCCAATATTTATTTTTACAAGTAACGAAGCATTATTAAATACGCTGAGCTTGGTTTGGGGCGTTAGAGGCTTCTTTTATGATAAATTTGAGAGCACCGATAATACTATTACTGAGGTTAACGATTTCTTGAAAAAGAAAAAACTAATTAAAAAAGGTGATGTAATTATCAATACAGCTGCCATACCAATGGAAGTTAAAGGCAAAACAAACATGCTTAAAATTACAGTTATAGACTAAATCTAACCAAATATAATAATGAGATGCCCTCGCTTTGCTTGGGCATTTTTTGTTTTCAAGAAAAAGGGAAAGATGCGAGAGTGGTGGAAAGCAAAAAGTTGTGGAAAGCTTTTTTGATTTTTGCCTGTAAACATATACTAGTTGGAAGAGAATTTAAGTTCTTATTTGCTTCGTGTTAAGGTTATATTAAGACCATAATAAATCCGCATCTAGTCCGCATTATTACATAACAACGCGGACTAGATGCGGACTTACTATTAAGATGACCTCAACTTAACCTTAATTTGTTCACCTTGCTAAACGAGTTTTACGCTTGATCCAGAGTGCTCGAATGAGCCAGTTTGGAAAGCAGGTTTACCGGCAACGTTATCGAGGGTTCGAATCCTTCTTTCTCCGCATTTTACTTTCGCTATTTAATTAAATATTAATCGTATTTTTCCTATCGAAATGAAGATTTTAATTACTAGAAAGATACCTCAAAAAGGAATTCAATTACTTGAAGAAGCAGGACATACGCTTACAATTCATTCGGAGACAGTTACGTTGACAAAAACAGAGCTGATCAACTTAGCGAAACAGCACGATGCAGTAGTAAGTGTAGGAGGAAATCAATTAGATTCCAATTTTTTTGAACAATGCAACCATTTAAAATGCATTGCTTTAATGAGTGTTGGTTATGATAATGTGGATATTAACGCAGCAAATTTGTATAAAATACCTGTTAGCAATACATCTGATGTGCTAAGCAAAGCTACTTCTGATATAGCTTTTTTATTAATGCTTGCCGTTTCTCGTAATGCATTTAATATGCATAAAAAAATTGAGCAAGGTAGTTGGAAAAATTTTGAACCGACTGCAGATTTAGGTATTGAATTATACGGTAAAACCTTAGGTGTTTTTGGCTTAGGTAGAATAGGCATTGAATTAGCAAAAAAAGCTAAGGCAGCTTATGAAATGAAAATTATTTATCACAATAGAAAACGAAACGAAGAAGCGGAAGATTTAATAGGTGCAACTTACGTTTCTTTTGATGAGCTATTAGCGCAGAGCGATGTTATTTCTATACATGCCAATCTATCTGACGAAACTCGAGAAATCTTTGATAAAACAGCTTTTTCGAAAATGAAGTCATCTGCACTGTTTATTAATACGGCAAGAGGAGCGGTACATAATGAAAAAGATTTAATTGAAGCTATTCAGAGCAAAACCATTTGGGGAGCGGGTTTAGATGTAACCAATCCAGAACCAATGGATAAAACCAACCCCTTACTTAATTTGCCAAATGTGTGCGTGCTTCCACACATTGGTTCTGCGACAGTAGAGACTAGAGATCAAATGGCATTAATGGCAGCAAGAAATATTATCGCTGCATTAAATAATCAAAAAATGCCACAAGTTATTAATAAGGAAGTTTACGACTAGCATTGTAAATTTTTGCCTAAATGTATTATTCCTAATACGTTGAAATCAATAAATAGAAAACATCTTATTTTTATCGCATAAGAAAATAAATTATGAATAAATATTTACTTACGGCATCAGCAATCGTACTAACGTTTGCTGCCAATGCCCAACAAGGTAGTCTTACCGCAAAGGACTATGAAAGAGCCGAGAGCTTTATGAGTTACAATACTGAAAAATTTATTGATGGAACGCCAGGAAGATTAAACTGGTTGGACAATGATAAATTTTGGTATACAGTAAGAAATCAAAGCGGAAATCAAACTTTTTTGGTAGATCCAAGTAAAAAAACAAAAACATTAACGACCGAATATACGGCTGAAACTGCTCCTGCACAAGGTGGAAGACGCTTTGGCAATAGAAATGAGGTGGTTTCGCCCGATGGCAAAAAAGCAGTATTTATTAAAGACTGGAATTTGTGGGTTAGAGATGTTGAGAGCAAAAAAGAAACACAATTAACTACCGACGGCATTAAAAATTACGGTTATGCAACTGATAATGCTGGTTGGACAATGAGTGATGGGCCAATTGTTCGTTGGTCACCAGATTCGAAAAAAGTAGCCACTTTTCAACAAGACCAAAGAAATGTGAGCGATATGTATTTGGTAACTACTAATGTTGGTGCGCCAGTTTTAAAAGCTTGGAAATATCCTTTGCCAGGCGATAAAGTTATTGCTACGATTAGAAGAGTAATTATCGATGTAGAAAATGCAAAAGTAGTTAGCTTAAATATCCCTGCAGATCCGCATAGAGCTACATTAAGTGATGATATCGCAAGTAGCGGTACTTTCGATGATATCGATTGGAAAGCAGATGGTTCTGAAATGGCGTTTTTATCTACATCAAGAGATCACAAACAAGAGAAATTTCGCATTGCGGATGCTAGCACTGGAGCTGTTCGCGAAGTATTTGAAGAAACTGTGAAAACACAATTCGAATCAGGACGTGGTGTAATCAACTGGCGTTATTTACCAGGTTCGAAAGAAATTATCTGGTATTCTGAAAGAGATAATTGGGGACACCTTTACCTATATGATTCCACTACAGGAAAACTAAAAAATCAAATTACAAAAGGCGATTGGTTAGTTTCAAAATTGCTTAGGGTGGATGAAAAAAATAGAGTGCTTTATTTTATGGGTAACGGTAGAGAGCCAGGAAATCCATATTTTAGTTATTTATATAAAGTGGGTTTTGATGGTAAAAATCTTACCCTATTAACCCCAGATCAAGGAAATCACACCATTACTTTCTCTCCATCAAATAACTATTTTGTAGATACGTATTCTACCCCAGAAACACCTGCAACAATGGCTTACAGAGACATGAAAGGGAAATTGGTAACTAGTTTAGAAAAAACAAATGTTTCGAGATTAGCAGCTACAGGCTGGAAGGCTCCAATTTCAGTAAATGTAAAAGCGGGTGATGGTACAACAGATATCTATGGCTTGGTATTTACGCCAACCAAAATGGATGCGAATAAAAAATATCCAGTTATCGATTACATTTACCCAGGTCCACAAGGCGGAAGTGTAGGTAGTTGGTCGTTTTCAGCATCGAGAGGTGATCATCAGGCATTAGCCGAATTAGGCTTTATCGTAGTGGTAATTGAAGGCACAAGCAATCCTTTCCGCTCTAAAAGTTTCCACGATATGAGTTATGGTAACATGGCAGAAAATACGCTGCCAGATCAAATCGCAGCTATTAGACAATTATCTAAAACATATCCGATTGATACTAATAAAGTAGGTATTTGGGGCCACTCGGGAGGCGGTTTTGCAACTGCAGCAGCGATGTTCCGCTACCCAGATTTCTTTAAGGTAGGTATAGCTGAATCAGGAAACCACGATAACCGTAACTATGAGGATGATTGGGGCGAACGCTACAATGGTTTAGTAGAAAATTCTAATTATGAAGCTCAAGCAAACCAAAACTATGCTAAAAACCTAAAAGGAAAATTAATGCTAGCACACGGTATGATGGATAATAATGTGCCACCATCTAACACCATGTTAGTAGTAGAAGCTTTAGAAAAAGCTAACAAAAGTTTTGATTTAGTACTTTTTCCTAATAGTGCACACGGTTATGGTCCATACTCATCGTACATGATGCGTAGACGTTGGGATTATTTTGTACAAAATCTATTAAATATGGAACCACCAAAAGATTATTTGTTAGATGGGGCACAAAGACCTAGAAATTAATATTACATAGTATTGAAAAAAACGAAGCCATCTTTCCTATTAGAAAGATGGCTTCGTCATTTAAAAAGTAGCAATAAGAAATGTTAAGGTCTGTTAAAGTTTTAATACCCATCTAATTAAGATTTAATTTAGCATAGGTGAATTAAAACAATGAAAACCCTTTTTATTTTAGCATTTCTTTTATTTTCTAATCAGCTTTTTGCACAAAATGTAAATGGGTATGTGCTAGATAGTACAACAAAATTACCTATCCAACATGTACAGGTTATTACTAAAAATACTACTGCATTTACAAATGTTGCAGGAAAGTTTAGTATAGGCGCTCTTAAAAATGGCGAAAAGGTTAGTTTTAGAAGTATGGGTTATGAAACGTATGAGTTAACTATTAATAGTTCAACACCTAAAGACACGCTCAGAATTAGCCTTAAATCAACTACAATTAGTTTAAAAGAAGTAACTATTAGAGCCGCTAGAAATTATAAGCTAGATTCTTTAAATCTTAGAAAAGAATATGCGGCGGTATTTAATTACAAAGCACCTAGTTTTAGTGATATTTTTATTCAAAAATCACCATCCTATAAATCTCCATTTTCCAATATCAATCCAAGTTCAACAGCATCTATTGTTAGTGTAAATTTTTTACAAGTTTTGAGTTTGTTAGGTAAAAACAAAACACCAACTTCTAAACTAAAACAAACTTTATTGAAAGATGAAGAACAGAATTATGTAGATTATGTGTTTTCGAAAGAGAAAATCGAATCGATTACACATTTACAAGGAGATTCTTTGCAAAATTTTATGCAACGCTACCGACCAACAATTCAAGAAGCAAAACGCCAAAATGAATATGAAATAATCCTTTACATTAAAAAGAGGTATGCAGAATTCGTAAAACCATAGTACTGAATTTACTTAGCATTATCTTCATCTGATGAGTTAGGTAAATTAACATGAGCCGCAAGTCCATAGCCTTTTTGTTGTTCAATTTTATCATCCAAAAACATCAAATGATTAAAGAAATGATAGGAATAAGGAAAGAAATAAAAAACCAGAACCAAAAATTTCTACCCATGCTTTTTGCGAAAACTCCGGCAACAGTTTGCGGAATTAGCATTACACATAATAAAAGTAATTCGGGCATAAATTGATAGTTTAGTATAGCAAATATAAATAATAGTTAAATTAGCTATTATATTAAACAAACGATGGACAAAAAAGGAAGAGTTATACTTACAGGCGCAACAGGTATGGTCGGCGAAGGCGTGCTATATGAATGTTTGCACAGTCCAAAAATAGAAGCTGTTTTGGTTATCAATCGTAAACCCTGCGGATATAGCCACCCTAAATTAAAAGAGATTATTCATCAAGATTTTTTCGATTTATCTTCCATAGAAAATCAATTAACAGGCTATGATGCCTGCTTTTTTTGCTTAGGTGTATCTTCTGTTGGGATGGCTAAAGATTTGTATTTCAAATTAACTCACACGCTTACATTACATGTAGCTCAATCATTAAGCAAGTTAAATACCAATATGACTTTTTGTTATGTTTCTGGGTCAGGTACAAACAGCAGCGAACAAGGCGGCATAAATTGGGCAATTGTAAAAGGTAAAACCGAAAACGATTTAATGAGATTGCCATTTACGCAAGTATTTAATTTCCGACCAGGGATTATAAAACCAATCAAAGGATTAAAATACTCACATAAATTCTATAAATTTTTCATGTGGCTGTTCCCTATTTTAAAAACTATAAATAAAAACAGCTTTGTAGCTCTACACGAAGTAGGTTTAGCCATGATCAACACTTTAAAATCTGATAACGAGAGAAGAATTTTAGAAGTAAAAGATATTATCGAATTGGCACAAGAATAGGTTATGAAAAAGCACCAGTGTTACCTGATGCTCTGTTAATTATTCTCCTCTTTTCCGTTGATTGTCTTTATTTGAGGTTTGATCTGACCGTTGCCCACCGGCATTACTAATGCCATTTTCCTTTTTATCCAATTTGATATTGTGAGTTGCCCTATCTGCTTTTGAACCACCCTGTACTGTTGGGTTGTTCTTTGGTGTATTTACATTTTTCATGACATATATTTTAGGTTAATACTATGTTGAGCGATGTTAATATAACTCTTCAATTAGGATATTGTTTTAAGAAATTTGAATGTCCTTGTAAGCTGGAGTATCACTAAACGAAAAAAGACCGCCTTTTATAAGGCGGTCTTCCTTAATTAACAAGCGCAGTTGCGCCATCGCTAACTTAAAATTTAATACCTAAACCTAATTGAAATACTTGGTTTTTATACTCAGGAGTTTGTGTACTTCCGTTTTCGTTATTTTTCTGGAAATCCAAAGCATAACGACCGTTGATGCCAACTTTATTGCTAAAGTCATATCTAAATCCAATTACACCACCTACTAAGCTCTTTTTAAAACGGTCTGCATCATCTTCTACAATTTGTTGCTCAGCTGTACCAAAACCATTCTCAAATTTATTATTAGTAGATAATAAGAATGATACTTGCGGACCAGCTACTACATTTAATCCTTCAGCTAATTTAATGCTAGCTAAAATAGGAATATCAATAAAATGAGTAGTTTGAGTAAAATCGCCAAAAGTAGAGCTAGATTTGTAACCTTTAGTAGAATATAAAGCTTCTGGAGTAAAAGCTAAATTAGGCAGTAACGGAATATCTAACGTGATACCTGCATGGTAGCCCACTAAATAATCGGTTTTAAAATCGTTGTTTCCATCGTCTTTAATAATGTTAGAATAGTTAGCACCCGCTTTAATACCTAATCGGATAGCCTTGTCTGTTGATTGTGCATTTGCAACGCCTGTTATAAACAAGCCAATTGCTAGAATAATTATTTTTTTCATCGTTTTTTACAATTTTGATTTCTTACCCTTAAGGAATAAATATGCCAAAATGATTTAATGGGCACTAAAAATTTTAAAAATACATAGTTATAAATTGACTACGAGCCATTTAATACATGTTTGGGCTTTTATTAAAGCAAAATGAAGACCGAAAAAATACCCACTTAAGTGTATCAAATTTAATACAATAACTCGCTCATGACTTGGATTATCTATTTAATATTTAATATTGGCGATTATGATTATATGCGCATCTGCTGCATTAAGCTTAATATTTTACTTAATTTTATACCCAATCTACAATCGTAAGAAATGAAAAAATCACTGTTTTATATCCTAAGTATCGCGACCGGCCTAATTACAACCCAAGTAAAAGCACAACAAACACCTTATATTGAACTATTAAAACAAGAGCCAAAATGGGTAGACTCAGTATTTAATAAGCTGAATAAAAAACAAAAAATAGCCCAGATGTTTTTTGTTGCCGCTTATACCAATAAAAGCAAAGCGTTCACAGATTCGATTGGTAAGGTAATTAGGAGAGAACGCATAGGTGGATTAGTTTTTTTCCAAGGAGGTCCAGGTAGACAAGCAGCACTAACCAATAAATATCAAAAATTAGCTCGAGTACCATTATTAATTGCCTCAGATGGTGAGTGGGGTTTAGGGATGCGTTTAGATAGCACAATTGCATATCCTTATCAAATGGCATTAGGAGCAGTTCAAAATAAAGAACTGATCTATAAAATGGGTTTAGAAGTAGCCAAAGACTTTAAACGAGTGGGCATGCACATGAATTTAGCTCCTGATGTAGATGTAAATAACAATGCAAAAAATCCAGTAATTAATTACCGTTCCTTTGGCGAAAACAAATATAATGTTGCCGAAAAAGGTGCAGCTTACCTAAAAGGAATGCAAGATGGTGGACTTTTAGTAAGTATTAAACATTTCCCAGGTCATGGCGATACTGATGTAGATTCTCACTTCGATTTACCTCAACTTAAATTCACCAAAGAGCGATTAGATACGTTAGAAATGTATCCATTTAAAGAATTAGTAAAAAAAGGCGCAGCTGGTGTGATGATAGCACACATGAATATTCCCTCGTTAGATGCAACTCCAAATATGCCTTCAACTTTATCTAAACCAATAGTTACCGGCATCTTAAAAGAAGAAATTGGTTTTAAAGGCATTATTATTTCTGATGCAATGGGTATGAAAGGCGTAGTTAAATATTTTAAAGATGGCGAAGCCGATGTAATGGGGATCATCGCAGGGAATGATATTTTAGAATTATCAGAAAATAGCAAAAGAGCGGTTAAAATGGTTCGTCAGGCGATAAAAGACCAGCGTTTAACAATGGAGCGCATTGATGAAAGTGTAAAGAAAATTCTGACTGCTAAATATTGGGCAGGTTTAAATGTAAAACAAACCATTAAAGAAGATAATGTAGTTGCAGAAGTAAATCGCCCAGAGAGTATGGCGCTTTTACAGCAATTAGCTGATGCGAGCATGACTTTGCTAAAAGGAAGAGAGTTTGTACAACAATTAACCCCTAATAAAAGAACAGTAATTATAAATATCGGAACTCCAGATACAACTGTTTTTCAAAAGGAATTGTCTGGTACCTATAAAAATTCGATTGCTTTTAGCTTAGAAAAAACTGCCAACGCTAATTCAATTGCAAAAGTATTATCAGAAATTCAGCCAGAAGATCAAGTAATTATTAGCATTGTAGACACACGTTTAAGACCTGGAAATGGAATGGTTTTAAGCGCAGATTTAAAAATGTTTATGACAGATATGGCTAAAAAAGATGCAGCATTTGTATTACTAGCTAATCCATATAATTTAGCTTCTATGCCAGGATTAGAAAATGCAAAGGCACTTTTAGTAGCGTATCAAAAGGAAGATTTCATGCAAAAAGCTGCGGCATCAGTATTTAAAAATCAATTAATGCCAACTGGTAAATTGCCAGTTTCAGTAAACAATTTCTTTAAATATGGTGATGGGCTATAAAATAAAAAGGGAAGCACTTGCTAAAAGTGCTTCCCTTTTTATTAATAATAGTTACTACTAATATTTATTATTTTCAGGTTGTAACGCTGCGTAATTCCAGTTTTTCAAAAAATCAGTAATTTTTTTTACGCTATGACCATTTCCTTCTTCTAAATACGCAGAGTTTTGCGTGTGAATTAGTTTGCCATCGCCATCTAAAATTAAAAATACTGGGAAACCAAAACGACCAGGATAATTGAATTTTTTAAGAATAGCCTCGTTTTTGTTTTCTGGGCTCCAGTTCAATAGAACAGTCTCATAATTTTTATTTAGAAGATCTTTTAACTCTGGTGTAGAATCAACTAAATCGTGAAAACGAATACACCAAATGCACCAGTTTCCTCCAACCTGAACAAATACATGTTTTTTTGCTGCCTTAGCTTTTGCAACGGCAGCATCAATATCTGCTTGTGCATTAGCTTGTGGGTTGTAAAGATGAACAGCAGGTTTTGTTGCGGTTTGTGCGAAACCTGCACTAGCAACAAACAACGTAAAGAATATAAGAAGTAATCTTTTCATAATTAAAAGTATAATTTTGCCTCAAAATTAAAGAATAAAATAAAGACTAGTGTTTTGGTAGGGTAAAATTATTGTTGAAAAACCGCTTTCCAACTCTAAAGATTTAAACGTACTTTGGGTTAAGTATTTTAATATGCCAAAACCACTCAAAATTCTTCAAGCCTCTGCAGGTTCTGCATTTCGCAATTCCACTCCTTTGGAGGGGTGCCTGAAAGGCGGGGTGGTTATTAATGATGTTTCAATAAAGTTAAATCCTATTTTAGAACTTCCATATAATCTAAATTTAAAAGAAAGAGCAAAAGCATTACGCCAAGCTAGAAACCTGCCAGAAGCTTTATTTTGGATGCAGATAACAAAAGGAAGATTTCATCAACTTGATTTTGATAGACAGCGAATAGTTGGAAACTATATTGTAGATTTCTATGCCAAAAAGCTAAATCTAGTTATAGAAATTGATGGCGCAAGTCACGATGATAAAATAGAATACGATAAAGTAAGAGCCAATTATTTGATTTCATTAGGTCTACGAGTTTATCGAATTACAGTAGATGACGTGATGAGAAATATGGATTTTGTATTAATGGGATTAGAAGATTATATTGTAAAAGAATATGGGGTAAAAGGATAGAGTCACCCTTAATAATAAAATTTAAACCACCCCGCCCTGCGGGCACCCCTCAAGAGGGGAATTATATATGCCTAACAAACCACTCAAAATTCTTCAAGCCTCTGCAGGATCAGGTAAAACGTTCAGTTTAACAGCGCATTACCTAACTCTGCTTTTTAGTGGCGAAAATAAATACCGTGAAATATTAGCGGTAACTTTTACTAATAAAGCAACTGAAGAAATGAAAACCAGAATTTTGGAGGTTTTGGTTGGCTTAGCAAAAGGAGATCCTAGGGGAAAAATTGAAGATTACAGAAAGTTAATTCTTGCTGCCTATCCAAATCTTAGTGCACAGGAATTGCAGTTTAAGGCGGAAAAAGTTTACCGTAAAATCCTTCACGACTACAGCCGTTTTTCAGTAAGTACCATTGATGGTTTTGTGCAAAAAGTAATTCGTGGTTTTGCGTTTGAGTTGGGCCTAAATGCCGATTATAATTTAGAGATGAATTATGATAAAGTGAAAGATGATTTGGTGAACAAATTAGATGAAGCTTTAGACCATAACAAACAACTTTTACAATGGATTATTGATTTAGCCATTGAGCGAATTAGCGATAATAAAAGTTGGAACTACAAAATTGAGCTCTATAATTTAATTGGTGAAATCTTCTCAGAACGCTTTCAGATTTTCGAGACTGCAGTTGAAGATTTAGGCTTAGAAAACATAGATGAATTATTCAAAAAGTACATCAGTGTTACCAAAGCCGAGATTAAAAATTTTGAAGAAGAAATAATCGCTTTAGCAACAGAAGCCAACGAAGCGATGGATGTTTTAGGAGTTGAAACAGACGACCTAAAAGGGAAATCTAGAAACGGATTAAAGAAAATAATTTTAGTTGCCAGAGGCGATTTCTCACACCTTGAAACGTTATTCAAATATATTGATGAGCCTGAAGAATGGTTTCAAAAAAATGTAAGTCTGCCAGATGTTTATGATACCATAAATCCTATTCTACATAAAATTAAAGTTCATTACTTAGCGCATTTACCAAACTACAGTTTAGCAATTGCTTTCAATAAAAACCTGTACTACCTAAGGTTGATGCAAGAAATTGCAGTATTACTGAAACAATATCGAGCAGAAAATGATAACCTATTAATCAGCGATGCACAAAAATTAATTTCTGGAATTACAGAAGATGCAGGAGACAATCCTTCATTTATTTGGGAGAAGGTTGGAAACCGATATCGTAACTTTTTATTCGATGAATTTCAAGATACTTCGACTAGTCAGTGGGGAAGTTTCAAATCGCTTTTAACTAATGCCATTGCTACGCCAAATCCAGATGTGATTGACCATTTAATTGTTGGCGATACTAAACAATCTATTTATCGTTGGCGAAATGGCGACTGGAATATTTTACATAAACACGCCAAAACAGATGTTGGTGCGCACAATGTTTTGGAAGATAGTTTAGCTGAAAATTATCGTAGTACGGAGAACATCATTACGTTTAATAACTTTTTGTATCGCCAAATCCCGTTAACCTTGCAGAATGAGTTAAATGAGAATTTATTAGGCAAACCAGAAAGTATTTCAGACTGGTGGCAAGCCCAAAACTACCAGCAAATTATTACGGATATCTACGGAGCATCAACCCAAAATTTTGCAGCGAATACCTTAAAAGGTGGAACGATAAAAATAAAGAAGTTTGGAAAAGATGATGCGCCAAATGAAGCAAGATTTACTGAAACAGTTTTTAGAGATTTGGCTTTAGCTGATGTAATTAATGAAATCAACTATCTAAAAAACGAACAGAATTATTCGTTAAAAGACATCGCTATTTTGGTTCGTTCTAACAGCGAAGCGATGCTGACTGTTCAGCAGTTAATGGAGCAAAATTTACCAGTTTTATCTGGTGATGCCTTGTTAATTTCAAATAATTCATCAATACAATTAATCATCAATACATTAAAAGTGCTGATTGGCATAGATGCTCAAACAGCATTATATAAAGCAAATTGTATTGCGCTTTATCATTCGTTACAGGGAAAAGAAGCAAACGCAAATCATTATTTAAACTTAACTGCTGTTTCGTTAAGTAGTTTGTCAAGTGTTCTTCCATCCACTTTGTGCGAAAATTGGCAAAGTTGGTTGCAATTACCTTTGCCAGAATTGGTAGAGATTTTAATTGAAAGTTATAGCTTAAAAAACCTGAGTGAACATCTGCCATATTTGTTAGCATTTAGAGATTTAACAGCCAATGCAAGTCGAATGGGTGAAAAAGGAATTATTGCCTTTTTAACCTGGTGGGATGAAGATGGCGTGAAAAAGTCTTTACCATCTCCAGAAGGAGTTGATGCCATTCAAATTATCACAATCCATAAATCTAAAGGTTTGGCTTTTAGAGCTGTCTTTGTACCATTTTGTAATTGGGAAATTAAAGGGAAAGCGAATTCTACTTTCTGGGTTTCATCAGAAGATACGATTTACAAAGAGTTGCGAGGCATTCCTTTAAAATACACGGAAGACTTATCAAATTCTTCCATCTCAAAAGCATATTACGAAGAATTACTATACAATAATATGGATGCCTTAAATATGCTTTATGTTGCAACAACAAGGTCTAAGGATTATTTATACATCGCCACAATGGCTAAAAAGGAACCAAAGCTTTCTACAATGGGCGATGTAATTAACTTCACTTTTGATGCTGATTTCGACGAAAATAACTTGTATGCGATTGAAGATTATGTGAAGATTGAAAACAAAGATGAGGAATCTAATTTTATCAGTTTAGCGACATACCCAACTACCACTCGGTTATCTGAATTGTATGTTCCGTCAGAAGAGAAACATTTAAGGCATTTGGTGAATATTGAAAAATCTGGAAGAAAAGGTTCACTACTTCATGATATCTTGGCAAATGCCAGTACAGAAAAAGAAGTTGAAACGTACATCACAGGATTGGTTTTGCAAGGAATTGTACAAGATGAAGAACAATCAGATTTGAAATCAGCTGTGCTAGAGGTTTTAAATAATGCAGACTTGAAAGCAATTTTAAGTAAAGCGACGGAAAGTATAACTGAGAAAAATATTATTGATGCTAAGGGGAAACTGCATCGGCCAGACCGAGTTTTAATTACCGATGATGAAGTAATCATTTTGGATTATAAATTCACTTTAGAAGAGAGCGATAAACACATCGAGCAGATTGATAATTACAAAAATTTATTGTTGGCTATGGGGTTTGAAAATGTGAAAACCTACTTGTTTTATGCAGTTAGTGGAAAGTTAAAATTGGTTTAATATGGAGATGAGAACGAAACCATTTTTACAAGAAGTTGCTGAAGATTTGATAGCGAAGTTTGGTTCGCAATTACAACATTGCGCCATCATTTTTAATAACAAAAGACCATCTGCCTATTTGCAGAAGCATTTAGCTGATATTATCCAAAAACCATTTTTCAGTCCGTCTTTTTTTACGATACAAGAGTTTTTTGCGAATGCAACAAAATATAAGATTGCTGATTTTTATTTGCAATTTTTCACCTTGCATAAAATCTATAATCAGCTATTGATTGAAGAGAAATTAGAAACAATTTCTAGTCACAAATTTTTTCCATTGGCGAAGATTATTTTAAGTGATTTTAGTCAGATAGATAGTGATTTGGTTGATGCAGAAAAGCTGTATCAAGATTTGGAAGATATTTCTATCATCAATAAAGAGTTCGATTATTTAAGTCCTGAGCAATATGAATTTTTAGCTCAATTCTGGACCTCATATTCTGAAGGAAAACATAAAAAACAACAGGAACTTTTCATAAAGATGTGGCGCAGAATGCCAAAGCTTTATCATAAGTTTCATGAAGCTTTAAAAGCGCAAGATTATATCACTAATGGGCAAGCTTATCGCCTGTTGGCAGAAGGAAATATTAACGAGCAAGAATTTTTAAAAACCTTCGAGAAAGGTAAAATTGTTTTTGTAGGCTTTAATGCATTAAGCAGTGCTGAAGCTAAAATATTTACCCAATTACAAGAAGCAGAAAAAGCGCTGTTTTATTTCGACGCCGATGAATATTATTTGGACGACCCTTTGCAAGAAGCAGGTTTATTCTTAAGGAAAAACATCAACCAGTTGGGTTTAAAAAATGTGTTTGAGAACCAAACAAGTCTGATGAAAACCACTGAGCATTCAGTTAATGTTTTCAAAGTACAAGGTCAATCTGCACAAGCAAAAATTCTTAACCATATTTTGGTTGATGACTATAAGAAAAAAGATGAACTAGGCTCTACTGTGGTGGTTCTAGCGGACGAAAGTTTGCTTATTCCAACTTTGCAAACCATACCAACAAACTATAACGGAAACGAAATCGATTTAAATGTAACAATGGGTTTTGCATTGGCTACATCAAGCATATTTGGTTTGGCAGATTTATGGTTAACAAGTCAGTTAGAGATTTTGCAAAGCAGTAAGGTTTCCTACAAAAACGTAGAAGCTTTTATCACTCATCCATTATCTGGCTTAAGCCAAAAAATGAGAGATAAAATCCAGACGGCTTTACTAAATGAAAACATTGTAGAAATAGACCATCAACGTTTGTTAAAGCAAAGCGGATTATTTGAGGTTTTCTATAAAAAAATCGACAAGCCAGAAAATGTAGTTAACTATTTACTAGAAGTGCTCGATTACGTTTTAACTCGATTATCAAATGCAAAAACGTTAAAGAAAATTGATGCAGAATTGTTTGTGAAAACCATTCAGGAGTTAAATAGATTAAACGATACTTTTGGTAAACACATTGGCAGCGAAGAAATACCTTTTGTGATCTATTTGGTTCAAAAGTCTTTGCAGGCAATAGCAGTTCCCTTAGCTGGCGACCCATTGAATGGTATCCAAGTAATGGGTTTATTAGAAACAAGAAATTTGAACTTTGATAAAGTTGTTATTTTAGGTTTTAATGAGGGCATCATCCCTAAATCATCTATCGGAAATAGCTTTATTCCAGATAGTATCCGCAGAGTTTATGGCTTGCCAGTATTAGAAAACTTAGATGCAATTTCGTCCTATATGGTGTATCGTTTATTGCAAAGGGCAAAGAATATCAACTTTGTTTATAACAGTTTAACAGATGAATCCACTTCTGGAGAAGCAAGCAGAATTCTAAAACAATTAGAGTTCGAAAGTGGCTTCGATTTTAAATACAACGAACTTAACCTCGATATAAAAACAGAGCCGTTTAAGGAAGTGCAGATTGAGAAGACAAGTAACGAATTTATTCAACAAACACTTCAAAAATACCTTAATAAAACTAAGGTGTTATCGCCATCGGCTTTAACGCAATACATTTCAAATCCGATTGATTTTTTCTTCAATTATATTGCAGGCATTAAAGAGCCAAAAGAAGTAAGTGCAATAGTGGAAGCAAATGAAATTGGCTCAGTTTTGCACAAGGTGATGGAATATTTCTATCAGGATTTAAGGGTTGCAGAAATCACAGCAGAACGAATTAATGAACGAAGAAAATTAGTTCCAGGGCTGATACAAAAAGCATTCAATGCTGTTATGTTCAACCATCCTGATAAGGTAATTGAATATAAGGGAATGCAGAAAGTAATTTTGGCTATTGTTGATGCATATGTTAGTATTATATTGGATCAAGATATAAAGCAGACACCTTTCAACATCATCAGCTTAGAACAAAAGGTAGAAGCTGAAATTACCTTTCCTCTTAACGGACAAGAAGCGAGTGTGAAAATATTTGGATATATAGATAGAGTTGATGTTAAAGATGGTGTTACAAAAATTATAGATTACAAAACTGGAAGTGATAAACTAACCTTTAAAGATATTCCTTCACTTTTTGATTCGGATGGAAAACACATCAATAAAGCGCTAATTCAGACTTTACTTTACACCTATGTTTACGAGCAGTACGCTGGTAAAACTTGTGTAGAGCCAAATCTATATATAGTTAAAACAATGAATAAGGATGGGATTTGGTTTAAATCTGGCAGACAAAATTTATCTGGAGATTACCTCGAAGAAATTAAACCCGAGTTTTTAGCAGAACTGAGAAAAAAACTAACCGAATTATTTGAAGCCCCATATTTCGTAGCTAGTGCCATTCCAGATAATTATAAGTACTCTATTTATAAAACTTTATTTGGGA
Organism: Pedobacter sp.; assembly: GCF_041662865.1. GTDB lineage: Bacteria > Bacteroidota > Bacteroidia > Sphingobacteriales > Sphingobacteriaceae > Pedobacter. The sequence goes on along the minus strand of NZ_JBAZRL010000024.1, from coordinate 32,036 downwards.
AATAAATAGGATGTAAGATGGAAAGGGCAAAATGGAAGATGTGGATAGCTTCTTTGACAAACTTATAGCTCGCCATCCAAATAGTTTGTCAAAGTTTAAGAATAAAATAACTTTGACTAATTAATAACTAGTTGTCTACAAATTTGTCAAAGTAGAAATATGCTTCAACTCAACTTTCCATCTTTCCCAGTTTTAGAAACAGAAAGATTACTACTTCGAGAACATGCATTAGCTGATGCCGATACTTTATTCGCAATGCGGACTAATGAAAATGTAATGCGTTTTATCGATCGTGAAAGACCAAAGACTATTCAAGATATAGAAACATTTATTTCTACCTTTAATGAGGGATTTAAACAAGGCCAACATTTAGCTTGGGTAATTGCATTAAAAGAAAACCCAAACCAAATGATTGGATCCATTGGCTATTGGCGAACAAATTTGGCCAATTACAGAGCAGAAATTGGGTATATGTTGCACCCCAACTATTGGCGAAAAGGAATCATATCTGAGGCATTAAATAAAACCATCGCCTTTGGTTTTAACGAAATGAAACTGCATACTATTCAAGCTAATATTAATCCGGGCAACGATGCTTCTCGACAAATTTTGGTAAAGCATGGCTTTGTAAAAGAAGCCTATTTTAAAGAAGATTATTATTTTAATGGTAAATTTTTAGACAGTGAGATTTATTCCTTACTGAAAAATAAATAAGTTATATCTTTACGTTATGTATCGTTTAGACAAGACAGCATTTAAGGCGCATACTGCAGAAGAAGCCACAAAATCACATGCTGAATATTATCATACGTTGACTTGGCAAGAGAGATTGCGCATTGCAAACTACTTAAATAGTATTGCTTTTAATTTTCCAGAAAATAACCCTCCAAAAGTAGATAGAACCAAATTTAGTGTGCGAGCTAGAAAGTAATGGGAAATATTTTTAATGAAGATTTCAGAGATTTCATTCAATCTTTAAATGATAATGAAGTAAGGTATATTTTAGTTGGTGGCTTTTCAGTTATCCTACATGGATATTCACGTACAACTGGAGATATCGATATTTGGGTAGAAAGAACGTCAGATAATTATCAAAAAATAAAAGCAGCTTTTCTACAATTTGGTATGCCAGTTTTCGATATGACTGAAGAGAATTTTCTAAAGCATAAAAACTGGGATGTATTTACTTTCGGGAATCCACCAGCAGCAATAGATTTAATGCTGGCTGTAAAAGGACTGGATTTTAAAGAGAGTTTTAAAAATGCAGTAAACTTTAAAGACGATAATCTAGTCATCAGAACCATCCATAAAGACGATTTAATTAGTGCTAAAAAAGCTGCTGGAAGACCAAAAGATTTAGATGATTTACAAAATCTGTAGCATATGTTAAAAACCGCAACACCAATTCTCGCCTCCTTAAACGCCGACGAAACCATCAAGTTCTACACAGAAAAATTAGGTTTTACCTTTCACAACAATTGGGATGGGTACTTAATCTTCAGTAAAGATGATATATCAATTCACTTGTGGCCAACAACTGATGAAAGCATTCCAAAAAACACCGGCTGTTATATTTATGTAACCGAGGTTGATAAACTCTATGCCGAGTACGAGAAGCAAGGCGTTGTACATCCCAATGGGAAATTAAAAAACATGCCATGGCAAATGCGTCAGTTTTCTATTTTAGATAATAACGGAAATATCATCCATTTTGGAGAGGATATTTCTAAAGAGAAGGAATAAAATAATACAGATTAAAGCTATTAGAGAACTTAATTCTGTGTCACAAAATATTTAGCCTGCCCAATTAAAACAGACTTTATTATTACGATACAATAGTTATATTTGCGCTTGGTAATTTTTGAATAAACAATGAGAGAGATCCAATTTAGAGAAGCACTACGCGAAGCATTAAGCGAAGAAATGCGTAAAAACGAGAACATTTTTTTAATGGGCGAAGAAGTTGCGCAATACAACGGTGCATATAAAGTAAGTCAGGGGATGTTAGATGAGTTTGGCGACAAACGCGTTATCGACACGCCAATTGCGGAGTTGGGTTTTGCAGGTATCGGTATCGGTGCAGCAATGAATGGCCTAATTCCAGTAGTAGAGTTCATGACTTTTAACTTCTCATTGGTAGCAATAGATCAAATTATAAACGCTGCGGCAAAAATTCTTTCCATGAGCGGTGGTCAGTTCTCAGTGCCAATCGTTTTCCGTGGTCCAACAGGTAATGCAGGTCAATTAGGCGCACAACACTCTCAAAATTTCGAGAACTGGTTTGCCAACTGCCCAGGCTTAAAAGTAGTAGTTCCATCAACTCCATATAATGCTAAAGGCTTATTAAAAGCAGCTATTAACGATCCAGATCCAGTTATTTTTATGGAATCTGAAGTAATGTATGGCGATAAAGGCGATGTACCAGAAGGCGAATACACCTTAGAAATTGGTAAAGCACAAGTTGTTAAAGAAGGTACAGATGTAACCATCGTAACTTTTGGTAAAATGTTAACTCGAGTGGTAAACCCAGCTGTAGAAGAGTTAGCGAAAGATGGCATTAATGTAGAGGTGATCGATTTATTAACCGTTCGCCCTATTGATTATGCAACTATTATCGAATCTGTTAAGAAAACTAATCGTTTGGTAATTGTAGAAGAAGCTTGGCCATTGGCTTCAATTTCTTCGGAGATTACGTTTAACGTTCAGAAAAATGCATTCGATCATTTAGATGCTCCAATTTTACGTATTACTTGTGCAGATGTGCCTCTTCCATATGCGCCAACACTTATTGCAGCTAGTTTACCTAATGCAGAAAGAGTAATTAAAGCAGTTAAAGAAGTAATGTACGTTAATAAATAGTATTGATTTAGTCACGCTGAGGTTATCGAAGCGCATAAAATATAATCCTCTAAGTTTTCTTAGGGGATTTTTTGTTTCCCTTTTACTCCGTCATTTCGACCGTAGTGGAGAAATCTTTCTATTTTTTCAGCCGCCGCCGCCGCTATGTCTCTTGGTTCTAATCTGCATAAGCTAGGTACTAATTTGCATAGGCCAGGTTCCTACTTGCACAAGCTAGCTTACTATTTGCATGAGTTAGGTTCTAACTTGCACAAGCCAGCTTCCTATTTGCATAGGCCAGGTTCCTACTTGCATAGGCCAGCTTCTTACTTGCACAAGCTAGCTTCCTACTTGCATAAGCTAGGTTCTAACTTGCATAAGCTAGGTTCTAACTTGCATAAGCCAGCTTCCTACTTGCATAAGCTAGGTTCTAACTTGCACAAGCTAGGTTCCTACTTGTATATGCTAGGTTCTAATTTGCACTAGCCAGGTTCCTTTTTGTAGGAGTATATGCCCCTAAAAGACTAGAAACCTTGTTCTTGACTGATATTAAAATTATATACCTTGAAATTAATTAACAAGACTATCTATTTATATTTTAAACAATGTCAAAAATCTATGAAACAGGCCACGCAAAGAATGTGGCAAACTTTGAAACTTTAATAGCTTACATAATTGGTTATGGTTCCATTTATAAACCCTCTAAAGTGTCTATTAATATCGGCAACATGCAAGGGCAAGTGGTAAAAGCAAAAGATGCCATAAATGAACTTCACGTATTATTGGCTAGTTTAGGTAATGCAGTTGCTGCTCGGGAAATAGGGTTTGAGCCTATAAATAAGTTAGGTACTCGCTTGCTAAATGCCTTGAAAGCTACTGATACTCCGACGCAGGTTATTGAGAATTTGGCAACTTTAAATAGGAAGTTGCAGGGCAAAAGGGCATCGGTTAAGTTGACAGCAGAGGAAAAAGCTGTATTGGCAGGTGAGGGAAAAGTAGTTAATCAGATTTCTACATCGCAATTGAGCTATGATAGCATATTGGATAATTTTGATAAGCTAATAAAATTGCTTGCTTCTATTCCTCAATATAAACCCAATGAAATGGAGCTGAAAGTTACTACGCTAACTTCATTATACAGTACGCTTAAACAGTTAAATGCTACAGTTGTTGCTAACGAAATAGCACTTAGTAATGTGCGGTTGTTGCGTAATGATATAATGTATAATGTGGAAACGGGAATAGTGGCTACTGCACAGGATGTAAAAACGTATGTAAAATCTTTATTTGGTGCGAGTAGTGTGCAATACAAACAGATTTCTGGTTTGGCTTTTAAAATGATGAAGTGATAGTTTAATAATGGTGAATGTAAGTCCTCTAAGGTTTCTTAGGGGATTTTTAGGTTAAGACGGTCGTCATTTCGACCGTAGTGGAGAAATCTTTCTCACTTACCTGAAAATATAGTAATAGGTAGAAGTAAGTAGATTTCGGGTAGGTGAGACATTAGCCGATAAATAAAATGATATGAGGTGATTTATTAAGCATCTTGCAAGATATTGCTTGTACTGCCCAGTCTCTCTAAACCCGATAGCAACGAAAATACTTTTTGTGTTGTGTTATCTTGACTAGAGGGCACAGCCCAAAGATTTCTTCGCTACGGTTGAAAGGACGGAGAACCGTTCGCACAAAAAGATTGTAGTGAATAGCGGGGCTGACTTTAATAGGTGTTACTGCATTTGCTTTTCAAATTTAATTAATCTAGCGGTTATGCTTTTATCGTTTTACTCCCGTACGTACGGGACCGTTTTCACGGGGAAGACGAGCAAGTTCAAGCTTTACTAGTAGTCAATATTAACTTAACTACATAATCATTTTAATCTGTGTAATCATCTACCTAAATTAGCCAGTTCTAAAACTATATATGAATACACATTTCCAACCGATTGCAAGCGCATTAAACATTTCGATTAAACAAGTTAGTGCAACTCTTGCCTTATTAGATGAAGGCGCAACTGTACCTTTTATTTCGCGTTACCGTAAAGAAGCAACAGGTAGTTTGGATGAGGTACAAGTTGCTGCTATACGAGATTTAGCACAACAGTTACGAGAGTTAGATAAACGTAGGGAAGCTATTTTAAAATCGCTTAGGGAGTTAGAAAAACTGACTCCTGATTTGGAGAAACAGCTAAACGAAGCCAAAACAATTACCGCTTTAGAAGATATTTATTTGCCTTATAAACCGAAGCGTAAAACCAGAGCATCGGTAGCGAAGGAAAAAGGTTTGGAACCTTTAGCATTGCGCATTTTAGCACAAAGTAGAATTGATCCATTGCAAGAGGCTGCGGGTTATATTAATGATAAAAAGGGTGTAGCGAATGAAACTGAAGCTTTAGCGGGGGCTAGAGATATTATTGCCGAATTGATTAGTGAAAATGTGGAAGCTAGGACTAAAATGCGTCATCATTTTATGCAAAAGGCAACTTATAAAACAGTTTTAGTAAAAGGGAAGGAAGAAGCGGGAATTAAATATAAAGATTATTTTGAATGGGAAGAGGGTGCTAAATCTGCACCATCGCACCGTGTACTGGCAATGTTGAGGGGTGAACAGGAAGGGTTTTTGAAATTAGATGTGCTTCCTCCAGATGAGGCTGCTATTGAGTTATTAGAAAATCAGTTTATTACGGCTAACAATGCGTGTGCAGATCAGGTACAATTGGCTATAACCGATGGGTATAAAAGATTGCTTCGCCCTGCTATGGAAACTGAATTAAGAGCCACGATTAAGCAAAAGGCAGATGAAGAAGCGATTAAAGTTTTTGCAGAAAATGCTCGTCAGTTGTTGTTAGCTGCACCAATGGGGCAGAAAAATGTATTGGCTATTGATCCGGGTTTTAGAACTGGTTGTAAGGTAGTTTGTTTAGATAAACAAGGTCAGTTAATAGTTAACACTACAATTTACCCACATACCGGACAGGGGAATTTAAAGGATGCGGCTTGGCAAATTACTCAGCTTTGCGAGAAACATGCGATTGAAGCAATTGCTATTGGCAATGGAACTGCTGGTAGAGAAACGGAAGCTTTTGTTCGGGGCTTAAAAATACCTGATGTGGTTGTTGTGATGGTGAATGAAAGTGGGGCATCTATTTATTCGGCATCGCCTTTGGCTAGAGAAGAATTTCCAACGCAAGATATTACAGTTCGTGGAGCGGTTTCTATTGGTAGGAGATTGATGGATCCGTTGGCAGAATTGGTGAAGATTGATCCGAAATCTATCGGCGTTGGGCAATACCAACATGATGTTGATCAACATAAGTTGCAACAAAGTTTGGATGATACGGTGATGAGTTGCGTGAATGCAGTGGGCGTTGAATTGAATACAGCATCTAAACAGGTGTTGGCGTATGTTTCTGGTTTGGGCGATACGTTAGCGCAAAATATTGTGAACTATCGCAATACGAATGGAGCGTTTAAAAATAGGGAGAGTTTAAAGAAGGTTGCTCGTTTGGGTGATAAGGCTTTTGAGCAAGCTGCAGGTTTTTTGCGTATCCGCGATGCGAAACAAGTGTTGGATAGAAGTGGGGTGCACCCAGAACGTTATGATTTAGTGAACCAAATGGCAAAGGATTTAGGTTGTACTGTTGATGACTTGATGAAAGATGTAAACCTGCAAAAGCAAATTAATTTGCAACGTTATGTAAGCGCAGAGGTTGGTTTGCCAACATTAACAGATATTGTAAAAGAATTAGCTAAGCCAGGTCGTGATCCGCGTGAGCAGTTTGAAGCGTTTAGTTTTGCTGATGGAGTGAACTCGATAGAAGATTTAAAAACTGGGATGAAATTATCGGGCATTGTGACCAACATTACCAACTTTGGTGCTTTTGTAGATATAGGTGTTCATCAGGATGGTTTGGTGCATACTAGTCAGTTGGCAAATAGATATGTGGCAAACCCGAATGAGGTGGTTAAAGTGAGTCAGGTTGTTGAAGTAAGAGTGGTTGATATTGATGTAGCGAGGAAAAGAATAGCTTTATCGATGAAGACGGAAGAAAGCTTAAAGCCTAAGGCTGAAAGATCAAAGCATTACGAGCAGAAGGATGAGAGGGCAAAGAGTTTTGTGGCTAAAGCAAATCAGCCAGTTGCAAAACCTCAACAGCAAGCTAAAAAAGAAGCAGATGGAGATTTGCAAGAGAAATTGGCGAAACTGAAGGGATTGTTTAAATAAACTTGGGGCATCTTCATTGCGAGAATCGTTCTGCGATTTTTTATCGGTGATGATTGTGGCAATCTCCTTTTTGGTTTGTTTTTATGGAGATTGCTTCGTTCCTCGCAATGACGGACTTGGGTTATAACTCTATCTGCCTTTTAATACTTTCTTCTAAGGAGATTAGTGTTTCGGTACGTTGTATTCCTTTTACGGCTTGTATTTCTTCATTCAAGACATGGCGTAAGTGATCGGTATCTCGGCAGGTAATTTTAGCGAACATACTATAAGAACCGGTTGTATAGTGTAATTCTACTACTTCTTTTATTTTGCTCAGCTGTTCTACCGCATCTTTATATAAAGAACCTTTTTCTAAATAAATACCTAAAAAGGCGGTGATATCGAAACCTGCTTTTTTAGGATCAATAATTAAATGAGAACCTTTGATGATACCCATATCTATCAATTTCTTCATCCTTACGTGAACTGTTCCGCCAGAAATGATGAGTTCTTTTGCGATTTCTGTATACGGTTTTGTTGCATCGTGCATCAACTGTGTTAAAATCTGAATATCGAGGTTGTCAATTTCTAAATTTTGGGTTTCTTTTTTAAGCATAATTTTCTTAAATTTTATTGATACTGCTAATTTATTACAATTATCGTAAAAATAAAAGAAAATGATTAAAATATTTGCAACATATTTGGTATTTGTCTTATGTTTGTATCAAGCAAGTACAACAAAATAGTTCTTTAAATCATTTGCTTATACTCTGTAGGGTGGTGAAATTGGCAGACACACCTCCTTGTCTCGGTGGTAGAGGAAATGGGAAATCCGGTAACGGTACAACCACTCTATGAAGGTTCGACTCCTTCCCCTACAGCAAGTTAGATTTTACGTTTAAAACGTATTACATATAACTTAACAAAGAATGTTGGGTGGTGAAATTGGCAGACACACCTCCTTGTCTCGGTGGTGGGGATTATGGGACAAACGCAATTTATGGGTTGACCACAAATTAATTTTGAATTGCAGCTAACTACCCCTTGAAGGTTCGACTCCTTCCCCAACAGCCAGTTTTATAAATAATAAGTTAGTTAAGGAAAGCGGCCCAGGTACAGGTCGCTTTTTTTGTGGATCAGGATTTTTAGGATTTAAGGATTTTCTTGATCAGATTGTTTCATGAAAAAGCCGCAGATGCGCTGATTTTCTTATTTGAACATAATCAAAAGAAATCTGCGTATCTGCGGCTAATTTTTTGTTTATCCTAAGCTTATTTTATTCCGTATTTATCGCTAAACTTTTTATCTAATTGTTTGTGCAGGTTATCTAGGTTAATATCTCTTCCTTGAATAAACGCTTGTTCTACTTTATTACCAATCATATCTAAAGCGTCTCCGCCTGAGATAAAGAATGTAGCGTCTTTACCAATTGCCAAACTACCGGTAGTTTTATCAATTCCCATAGCTATTGCAGCGTTTAAAGTGATTGTTTTAAGTGCATCTTCTTTGCTCATTCCCCAAGCAGAAGCTGTACCAGCCATAAAAGGTAAGTTGCGTTGTCTCCAGAAACCATCGCCTCCATCAAAACTAATGACTACTGTAACGCCAGCATTGCTTAAACGAGCCACATTTTTGTAGGGCATATTTACATCATCGTCAACATTGTTTGGTAAAGATTGAGGTTTTTTAACCACTACAATTACATTGTTAGCTTTTAAGAAATCAGTTAGTAAATAAGCATCATCGCCCCCAACAATTACTGGGGTAATTCCATACTTCTTTGCAAAGTTAACAGCCGCTACAATCTCTTTTTGACCATCTGCTGTGATAAATAATTTCTGAGTTCCATTAAACAAACCTTTCATTGCCGCCAAACGTGTATTGGTTACGGCAGGAGTTGTTTCGGTATATACCTTAGCTTCTGAGAAAAACTTATTTAATTCTAGTATTGCATTGTTGGTGCGTTCGTTAGGATCTACAGCAGTTGTGCCAACAGCAAGTCTGCCGCCAAAGCCAAAACCACCTCTTCCTCTTGGGGCAACTGGCCAGGTCATGTGCATTGCATCTTCCTTTTTGATTGCTGCATCTTCCCAGTTCCAAGCATCTAGTTGTACAACAGAAGAACTGCCTGAAATTGTGCCGCCAGAAGGTGTAATTTGAGCCATTAAAATGCCATTGCTACGTAAGGTGTTAATTACTTTTGAATCTGTATTATAGGCAATTAAAGCACGAATATGTGCGTTGTTTTCTCCTAATTCATCATCATCAACAGTTGCTTTTACTGCTTCAATTTCAATTAACCCTAAATTGGTGGTTGGTGAAATGAAACCGGGATAGATATGTTTACCATTTGCGGTAATTACTTTCGCATCTGTAAGTGCCAATTTTACCACAGTTGCATCACCAATCCCTATGATTTTACCTTTATCGAACATTAAATAACCGTTTTCGATTACTTTCCCATCGCCTGTGTGAATAACAGCGCCCATTACCACAGTTTTTTGCGATTGGGGTTTGGCTGGAGAAATAGTTGCTTGTCCGTAGGTTAAACTTACTGAAGCAAATAATGCTATAGCTGTACTTATATACTTATTCATGATTGTTTGCTCCTTCCATTTCTAGTTGATTTTGTTCTGCCCAATAATCTTCTTCAGTTTCACAAGCGTATAATCGTGGTGGTCTATTACCAAAAGCACGTTGTGTACTTGCGCCAGCACTTTTGCTTGTTGCTAGTTTTTGAATGATCCGAGCTTTTTCTGCTTTTTGTGCAGTTTGTAAAGCAGCATCACAATCCATATCCCAATAAGGGATACCATCAACAAAAGTTTTTTCTGCTTTTGCGTAAATAGATAGTGGATTAGCTGACCAGATGACAACATCAGCGTCTTTGCCAACTTTTAAACTTCCAACTTTGTTGTCGATGTGCAACATCTTAGCAGGATTTAAAGTCACCAATTTCAATGCTTCCTCTTCTGAAACACCACCATACAATACAGATTTACCAGCTTCTTGATTTAAGTGACGAGCCATTTCAGCATCATCAGAGTTAAATGCAGTGGTAATACCTACGTTATGCATAATTTTTCCGTTGTACGGGATGGCATCTTGAACTTCCATTTTGTAAGCCCACCAATCTGAGAAGGTAGAGGCTGCAATACCATGTGCTTTCATTTTATCAGCCACTTTGTACCCTTCTAAAATGTGGGTAAACGTGTTGATTTTGAAACCTAAACTATCTGCCACATGAATTAACATATTGATTTCACTTTGTACGTACGAGTGACACGTAATGAAACGTTTGTTGTTTAAAATCTCTACGATTGCATCTAATTCTAAATCTCTGCGCACATTGTTTCCTTTAACAGCCAATGCTTTTTCATATTCCTTGGCACGTGTAAATTCATCAACAAATGTTTGCTCTACACCCATACGAGTTGATGGGAAACGTTGATTATTTGATGAAGAGCTTTGTTTAACGTTTTCGCCTAAAGCAAATTTGATGAAACCATCTGCACCTGCAAACTTTAATTCTTCTGGTAATTTACCCCAACGTAATTTAATCAATTGCGATTGTCCACCGATTGGATTTGCAGAGCCGTGTAAAATTTGAGATGAAGTAACACCACCAGCCAACTGGCGATAAATGTTAATGTCTTCAGAGTTAATTACATCTCCAATACGTACTTCAGCAGAAACAGATTGTGCACCTTCATTGATACCACCCGTTCCAGCAATATGTGAATGCTCATCAATTAAGCCAGCAGTAATGTGTTTGCCAGTTGCATCAATTACTTTAGCTGCACCAGCTGATAGATTTTTACCAACGGCTTTAATTTTTCCTCCTTCTAAAAGGACATCTGCATTTTGTAGAATGCCTTCTTTTTCATTCGTCCAAACTGTTGCATTTTTTAATAAGACAGTTTCTTGAGTAGGGACCTTATCTGTTCCGAAAGCAATAAATGGATAAATTAATGCGCCATTCTCGATAGCTGGCTTAGCAGGTTCATCACGTTTTGGCATTTCTTTAGCGGCTTCTTTAAACGTGCCATTCCAAAAACCAGCAGGAGAAGAATTTATAACTACATCACCACTAAATGCTACTGGATTTCCGTTAGTTAAGTACCCGCTTAAGCGAACATCTCCAACTGGATTTTTCTTTAAGTTAAAACCGATCGTTACCCAATCGCCAGTACGTGTAAAAGTTGCGGTAGTTTTAACACTATCAGCACCTAAACGCTCAATGGAAGCCATTGGTGCGGTTGCAGTTCCTGTAATTCTTAATAGAGTTGAACCAACACCATCAATATTTAAACTGTATGTTCCGCGTAAATCGGTAACATCCATTCTGTTTACAACAAAACGTTTTCCTTGTACCCAGTTTTCGAAAATGATATTTCCAGCTTTAAAAATATTATCAGATGTGATTAAGAAATTGGCCAATTTGCCCTTTTCGATAGAACCAATTTTATCGCTAACACCTAAAATTGAAGCAGGTATTTCTGTAACCGACTGTAAAGCTTGTTTTTCTGTTAAACCGTTAGTTATAGCTTGTTGAATGTTTGTCCAGAAGTCTTTTGGAGTTTCTAAACCAAAGGTAGTCAACGCAAATTTTACACCTGCTTTTTCTAACACACCTGGATTTGTTGGCGCTAATTCCCATCCTTTTAATTGAGACAAACTTAAATTTCTAGCCTCGATCGGATCTTCAACATCAAAAGCTTTAGGGAAACTAATTGGGATAATTAGTGTTGCGCCGGTTGCTTTTACGGCATCAATACGTTGGTATTCATCCCCAGTAGATTTGATGATGTACGATTTACCAAACTCTTTGGCAATTTTATCAACGCGTAAAATATTTGCCCAACCATCTGCTTCAAAAAGCTGCGGTAAGGTTTGTTGTTTATTAAATTGTTCTAGGGAGATATTGTATTCCTCTTTTTGATTTTTATACCAGCTTGCATCTAAATAAGTTTGACGCAATAATGCGATAGAACCCATTAATGAAGATGGATAATCGTTGGTAGAAGTACCTCTGTTAAATGAATAATTTGCTGCACTTTGATCGTTAAGCATTACGTCATTTTCTTTGCCATCATTTAACGTAACAGCAGAAGATGTACCACGAGCAATACCATCGCGATTAATTACGTTCACACTACCAAATCCAGCTTTGCGTAAATCATCTGCTTTTTTTGTGTCGATCGTAAAAATGGTTCTCACTTCAGTTTCTGGACGAATACTTTCATTCCAGCTGTAAGCTCCTTTTTTAGTAGACGTAAAAACAGATTGTCTACCGAAGAAACCACCAGCAGGAGCAGCTCGTTGTGTTTCAGGAATTCCGTAAGATGTAAAAGCATCAATCAAGGAAGGATAAATGTATTTTCCTTTCAGGTCTATCACTATATATCCTTTAGGGATAGCGGTACCTGTACCAACCGATTGGATGGTTTTGTCTTTGATTAGCAACACGCCGTTACTAATAGTTTGATTGGCGTTAACCACAATGTTTGCGTTGGTAAAAGCATATAATCCCGGTCTAACATCAAAAGAACCATTAACGGGATAAGTTTGCTGAGCAAATAAAAATGCAGTAGAAAACACCAACGCGAGCGCAAGTAGAATTTTCTTCATAATGTTTAGTTTGTTAAGTCCTTAAATCTATTGATAAATAAAGATTTAAAGTATTTATAACAGGTTTTTTACTTAGAAAGGATATAAATTAATTTTAGTTTAATGATGACCTGAAGATCTTTGAGATAAAGACTAATTATTTATTATTTTTGAAATAAAAAACGCCATGAATTTTTATCAAATTTTAAAAAGTGCACACTCTGGTTGGAGATATATTGTTTTATTATTGCTGGTTATTGCGGTAATTCAGGCTTTTACATGTTGGATAGGAAAAAGAAATTATGTAGAACAGAATAGAAAACTAAACCTTTTCACATTAATTAGTGCGCATATTCAGTTATTATTTGGATTGGCATTGTACTTTATTAGTCCGCTTACAAAAATAGCTTCTTCTGAGCCAATTGGCCGTTATTGGAAAATGGAACACATTAGCATGATGATATTAGCCATTATTTTGATTACAATTGGTAATTCAAAGTCTAAGAAAGTTACAGATGCTGTAGCAAAACATAAAGCTGTTGCTATTTTCTTTGGTTTGGCATTAGTAATTATTGTTGGAGCAATTTTTATGATGGTAAAATCAGATCCATCTAAAACTTTCTTTGGGGTTTCTTAAAACATTGGATGTTTAAGCCTCGACAAATTCTTATTTTAATTGCAGTTTTAATTTTGATCTGTTTAACTGTAAGCCTTTTAAAGAATGATTTTGTGTCATTTATTTTGCCGGGCTGGCATACTACTATCTATCCACCTTATTTTGTATTTTTCTGTTTAAGTTTATTTATAGCGTGGATTTTTGCAGGTATGCTAATCTGGTCGATATACAAAGAATATAAACGAAAAAACATGAACAATTCAAGTAGTCAAATAGAATAAAGGATTCAATTTGAATAAAAAACTCAAAATATTTTGATTATTTAACTTTTTGTATATTTTTGCTGCTCAATGATTAACAATAACTTACATACATGGCAATGGCGTGGTACTCAAAAGAGTTTCGTCGTAGCTTTGTGCACCTTATAGTTTATCAACCTAAACCTAAACCACATTTAAAACCCGACGTAACCACACGCCGGGTTTTTTTATGTCCAGCGACTTAAGTCAACGGCAAAGAGTAATTGAATTAAAGAAGAATGAAAACATATACGATACAAACACATGCTAAAAAGCGATTAGCAGACACCACTACTCCTGTAAGCATTTATTTGCGCTTACGCGATGTTTTTCCGAATACTATTTTATTAGAAAGTTCGGATTATCATAGTCGTGAGAATGCGACAAGCTATGTTTGCGCCGAGCCAGTTGCTGGAATTATTCTCCAAGATGGGAAATTGAACACTTATTTCCCTGATGGCACAAAAGAAACAAAAACTGATTTCGTTTTGGCAGATGAAATTGCTGCATTTAAAGTTCGTTTCAATCCGATTAGTCAGACAAAAGATAAACACATTTCGACAGGTTTATTTGGTTATTTTACATGGAATGCTGTTCAACATTTCGAGGACATTTCATTTACCTCGGCTACGCCAGATGATGAGAAAATTCCGACCATGCAATACCATGTGTACAGATATATTATTGCGATTGACCATTTTAAGAATGAAGTTACACTGGTAAAAAATGTTTTTAATAACGATGAAAATGAAGATTTAACAAAAGTTGAATACATTATTCAGAATAAAAACTACCCAGAATATAGCTTTAAAACCAATGGTGATGAACAATCTAACTTAACCAATGAAGGTTTTATGGATATGGTAGAGCAAATGAAAAAACACATTTATCGTGGTGATGTTTTTCAAATTGTACCATCGAGGGCTTTTAATCAAGGGTTTTTGGGAGATGAATTTAATGTGTACCGTTGTTTACGTTCTATAAATCCATCTCCATATTTGTTTTATTTCGATTATGGCAGTTTTAAGTTGTTTGGTTCATCGCCAGAAGCACAAATCACCATTGGTAATAATGTGGCTAATATTTTCCCGATTGCGGGGACATTTAAACGTACTGGAAATGATGAAGACGATGCTGCTTTAGCTAAGAAATTAGAGCAAGACCCGAAAGAAAGTGCTGAACATGTGATGTTGGTTGATTTAGCTAGAAATGATTTAAGTAGACATTGTAGCGGAGTAGAAGTGAAATCGTTTAAAGAAGTGCAGTATTATTCGCACTTAATTCATTTGGTTTCTAAAGTGAGTGGAAATTTACAAGATGGAGTAAGTGCATTTAAAGTGGTTGCAGATACATATCCCGCAGGCACTTTAAGCGGGGCTCCAAAATATAAGGCCATGCAGTTGATAGATCAATACGAGAAATTAGGTCGTAATTTTTATGCTGGGGCAATTGGCTACATGGGCTTTAACGAAGATTTTAATCATGCCATTATGATTAGAACTTTTATGAGCAAAAACAACTATTTGCATTATAGAGCTGGCGCAGGCATTGTAGCTGATTCTATTGCAGAAAATGAATTAAACGAAGTGAACAACAAGATAGCAGCATTGCGTAAAGCAATCGCAATGGCAGAGGAAATATAATGAAAAAACCCATTTTAGTAATCGATAATTACGATAGTTTCACCTATAATTTAGTGCATTTAATTAATGAATTAGGTTATGAAGCCGTGGTTTGGAGAAATGATAAGTTTGCATTGGAAGATGTAGCAGCATACGATAAAGTTTTACTCTCACCTGGACCAGGAATACCAGAAGAAGCAGGCCTTTTATTAGAAGTTATCAAAAAGTATGCGCCTACAAAAAGTATAATGGGCGTGTGTTTAGGTCAGCAGGCAATAGCCGAAGTTTTTGGAGGGAGTTTGTTAAATTTAGGTAGGCCGATGCATGGAATCGCCACGCCAATTACAGTTTTGGATAAAAACGATTTAACATTTAAAGATTGCGTGGAGCCAATTGAAGTTGGACGTTACCATTCGTGGGTGGTTAATCCAGCAGACTTACCAGCAAGCTTAACAGTTACAGCAACTGATGGCGATGGGCAAATTATGGCACTAAGACATAAAGAATTTAATGTTTGCGGAGTACAGTTTCATCCAGAAAGTGTATTGACACCAGATGGAAAGCAAATGATGAAAAACTGGTTAGAGAATTAGGCTAAATATGAATATTTTAGATAAAATCGTATTACGTAAAAAGGAAGAAATTGCTGAAGCAAAACAAAAAGTTTCGGTTAAAGAATTAGAAGCCAATAGTAACTTTAATAGACAACCTTTAGTTTTTAAAGATTTTTTATTAGATGAAAATCGTACAGGGATTATTGCCGAATTTAAACGTCGTTCGCCTTCTAAAGGGTTAATAAATGGTACAGCTAAGGTTGCTGAAGTAACCCAAGCTTATAATTTGGCTGGAGCTTCTGCGCTGTCCGTACTAACAGATACTGATTTTTTTGGAGGTAAGGCTGAAGATTTATTTCAAGCTAGGGCCGTAAATCAAATTCCGATTTTGCGAAAAGATTTCATAATTGATGAATACCAAATTTTAGAAGCAAAAGCCTGGGGAGCAGATATCATTTTATTAATTGCATCTATTTTAACGCCACAACAAATTATAGATTTTGGTAAATTAGCGCAAAGCTTAGGTTTAAGTGTCTTATTGGAAGTTCATAATCTAAAAGAGCTAGAAAAATCAATTTGCCCAAATGTAAATGCGATTGGTGTTAATAATAGAAACCTAGGCGATTTCACTGTTAATATTCAAACTTCATTCGATTTAGTGGATAAAATTCCAAATGAATTCTTGAAGATTTCTGAGAGTGCAATCGATAATCCAGAAGTTATTAAACAATTAAAAGCAGTGGGTTACAACGGATTTTTAATCGGAGAAAATTTCATGAAAACTGATAATCCTGGACAAGCGATAAAGGAATTTGTGACGCAACTTAAATAATTGCTTTGCAAAAAATCAAACATTAATCTATATGTAAGGTTTTGTATGTGCAAAGCCAAACGAATATAGATTTTGTATCTTTGTAACTATACATGGGAAAACAAAAAACATACGATACCGCCCTTAAACAAGAAAGAGCGGTACTTGTTGGGGTGATTACACCTGGAGAAAAACCTGAACAAACAAAGGAATATTTGGACGAGCTGGCCTTTTTGGTAGATACGGCTGGTGGTGTGGTAGAAAAAACTTTCACACAAAAAATGTTGAAACCCGACAGAGCAACATTTGTTGGAACAGGGAAATTAGAAGAAATACAGGCTTATGTAAAAGCTGAAGAAATAGATATGGTGGTTTTTGATGATGAATTATCACCATCGCAACTGCGGAATATTGAACGTGAACTACAGGTTAAAATTTTGGATAGAAGTAATTTAATCCTTGATATTTTTGCTGGAAGAGCACAAACTGCACAAGCAAAAACGCAAGTAGAATTAGCACAATTGCAATATTTATTACCTCGATTAACACGTCTCTGGACTCACTTAGAGCGCCAAAAAGGTGGTATCGGGATGCGTGGACCTGGTGAAACGCAAATTGAAAGCGATAGAAGGATGATTTTAGAGAAAATCTCTTTGCTTAAAGAACGCTTGAAATTAATTGATCGCCAAAACGAAACACAACGCAAAAACAGAACACAATTAATTCGTGTGGCTTTGGTGGGTTATACCAACGTTGGTAAATCTACTATTATGAATATGTTGGCTAAATCTGAAGTATTTGCAGAAAATAAATTGTTCGCAACACTAGATACAACCGTTCGTAAAGTGGTGATAGAAAATTTACCATTTTTACTATCGGATACCGTTGGATTTATTAGAAAATTACCTCACCATTTGGTAGAATGTTTTAAATCTACGTTAGATGAAGTAAGGGAGGCGGATATTTTAATTCATGTGGTGGACGTATCTCATCCAAATTTTGAAGACCAAATTCATACCGTTAATGAAACCTTGAATGATTTAGGTGCGAGAGATAAAGATACCATCATGATATTTAATAAGATTGATGCGTATGTAACACCAAAAGCAGATGAATATAACGAAGAAGAAGAAATGGCCCCTTTAACTTTAGGAGATTTTAAAAAGAGTTGGATGGCGCACCACAATGCACCATCAATTTTTATATCTGCCACTAAAAAGGAGAACATCGAAGAGTTTAAGCAATTGTTATACGACAAGGTTAAAGCCATACACACTTCACGATATCCTTACGATAAGTTACTATATTAGCTGAAACAATAACCTATTTTATGATGAAGAAACTTGTTTTATTTAGCACTTTCTGCTTATTATTTACCGTATCCAAAGCTCAAGTAGTAAGTTTAAGCACATCAGAATTAACAAAGTTGAAAAGTTTAATTCGTTCGCAAGCGGATGTAAAAAAGCAATGGGAAGAGATATTAAAAACTGCTGATGAATCACTAACAGCAACACCAAATCCTGCTGATACTATTTTAACCGAAGGCATTTTACAAGGTGATCCACGTAAAACTAGAACTTGGAAATCTATTGAGGATATGCAAAAGGTATATTCTTTAGCATTTGCTTATAAAATTACTGGAGAAAAGAAATACTTAGCTAAAACGAGTGAATTTTTATTGGCTTGGGCGCAAAGAAATCAGCCGCAAGGCAACCCAATTAACGACACTAATTTAGATCGGATTATTTTTGCGTATGATTTATTGAAAAAAGATTTAGCTGCTGATGTAAATTCGACAGTTACAAATTGGTTAAACAAAGTAGCGCTTCAAGAAATTAAAACCTATAATGAAAAGGTAAAAAGTAATAGCGCAACTTATTTTAATAATTGGAATTCGCACCGCATTAAAGAAATAGCAGAAGTTGCTTGGGCAATTGACGATGAACAATTGAAAACTTGGGTAATCGAGAATTATAAAAAACAGATTTCTAAAAATTTATTGGCGGATGGAAGTAGTCATGATTTTCACGAAAGAGATGCTTTGCACTATCATATTTATGATGTGGATCCATTAATGGTTGCTGCAACTATTTTAGATAGAGATGGGAAATTGGGTGAAAATCCTTATAGTTATAAATCACCAGAAGGAAATTCGTTAAAAAATTCAGTTGACTGGTTAGTTCCATTTTTTACAGGTGAGAAAACGCATGCAGAATGGGTAAATTCTAAATCATCTTTTGATAAAAAAAGAGCGGCAAATGGAGAAAAGGGTTATATTGCAGGAACACTGTTTAAACCACAAGAAGCAAGAACGAGCATTGCCTTGGCAAATTATTTCGATAAAGAGATGTTAGAGGTTTATCAATCTAACATTAATGCAAAATTGAAATATCCTACTTGGCAATTCGTGTTAAATGAGGTAAAGAGAAAATAAGAATATGGAAAGTAAAAGACAACAGAAGTTTGCAGGATTATTACAAGAAGAACTTGCGGCTATTTTTCAACGTGAGGGAGCAGCCTACTTACCCAACACATTAGTTACCATTACAAAAGTTCGTGTTTCGCCAGATTTGGCCGTGGCTAAAGTTTATTTAAGCTTTTTAAACACCAACAATACTAGTCTTTCTGTAGCTACTGTTAATTCGCATGCTAGCGAAATTAGATATAAATTAGGTTCGCGTATTCGTCATCAGGCAAGAGTTATACCAACGCTTTCGTTTTTTGTTGATGATACCAACGAATACGTAGAGCACATGGATAAGATTTTCAATAAAATTGCCAAAGAACGTAAGGATACCGACGAAGAAAACGATGAACAGCACTAAGTATATCCGTGAACCAGGAAACTTTTTTACTCATGTTATTCCAGCGCTTTTAGCAATTCCAGGATTGTACCTGCTGTTACAAAAATCACATACTTACTTTGAGTATGCGGCGGCTTATATTTATGGTATTGGCATTCTAATTTTATTTGGCGTAAGCGCAATGTATCATAGTGTGCCTAAAACAGAATATGGCATTCGGTTTTGGCAAAAATTTGATCATTGTTGTATTTATTTAATGATTGCAGGTTCTTTTACGCCAACTGCTTTATTGGTTTTTGATGGTTGGTTGCGATGGTTGCTTTTTGGAGCTGTGTGGCTTATTGCACTAATTGGCTGCTTATTGAAGATATTTAATCGTTTAAAAAGTCAAGCATTATCTACTGGGTTGTACATAGCGATGGGTTGTTTGGTAATCCCTTTTCTGCAAAAAATGCTGCAAGTTTTGCCAATAGCTTCGATTGCATGGCTAATTATTGGTGGCGTATTTTATGTAGGAGGTACCTATTATTATGCGAAAGATAAACCCTTAAATAGGTTTTTTCATAGTCATGAATTATGGCATGTGTTTGTGAATTTTGGTGCGCTTTCGCATTTTATTTACAATTACGTTTACGTTTTTAATGTGTGATGAATTCTCTGCAAAAACTTCAAGAGTTCTTAACTGATCCAATGCATAAAATTGGGAAAGTTGTTGATTTCAATCCGGCAACTGATACATTATTGCCTTTCGATTTTACTGCAAACAATACAGAATTAACAACTGAAATTTTAGCAGATACGAATCTGTTTTCCCTTTGGGTTGATGAAAAACTAGCAAAAAATAATGCTAAATATGGTATTGGGGGTTATAATGAACACCGTACAATTTATAGTAGAAGCGTTCACTTTGATACCATTGAAGAACCAAGAAGATTGCATTTAGGCATTGACATTTGGGGACCAGCAGAAACGCCTATTTATAATTTTTACGATGCAAAAGTGCATAGTTTTCATTTCAATGATAATTTTGGAGATTACGGGGCAACCATAATTTTGCAATATCAATTGGATGATTTAATCTTATATGCACTTTATGGTCATTTAAATTTATCATCGCTTGCTGATTTACAAAAAGGTCAATGTATAGCAAAGGGAAAGCAATTTGCCAATTTTGGTATTGCCCAAGAAAATGGGCATTGGCCACCACACCTACATTTTCAATTGATGTTTGATATGGATAATAAAAAAGGTGATTACCCTGGGGTTTGCCAGTTTTCTAAACGCGATGAGTATTTGCTAAATTGCCCAGATCCCGCATTAATTTTGCAGCGTACTTTTACATCGGCTTTGCCTTAAATTTCGTAAATTTAATTATGTTCAAAATTGCAGCAGCTTTTCTTCTGTTAATTTCTGTTTCAGTTAAGGCACAAGAACCTAAACTAAAAGGGGGATTATCGTCTTTTTTAACGGAGAATAAAATCTATCCACCGTATTCCTTACACAATTGCATTCAAGGAATTGTTAGCATTGGATTTAAATTAAACGCCAAAGGGAATGTCTACTATTCAGTTGTTAAAAAAGGAGTAGGCACCGATTTAGATGATGAGGCGTTACGATTAATTAGAATGACTGACGGAAAATGGATTGTTCCATCAAATCATGATACGACAACGTTAGTGATTGTTCCTGTTAACTTTTCATTAAGTGGTTACGATTGTGATAGAAAAGATAAAAAGGAAATTACTTTAGCCATTAAAGCATATAAAGACGAAAAGGAATTGACCAATGTTGTGCTTAACTTTTACCGAAATAAAGAAAAAGGAAATTACAAACAGGAAGACGAAATCAAGATTTTACAGATTAAATCCGATTTAAGAATTGATGATGAATATTTAGATGACAAAGTTAACTCTGGCCTTAAAAAACAAAAGCAAGGCGACATACAAGGTGCTTGTGAAGATTTTAACTTTGTAAAATATATGGGTTCAGAGAAAGCAAATGATTTGCTCTTAAAATACTGTAAATAATATGCGCTTACTTTTTCGTTCTCTTGCTTTTTTAGATTTAATATCGCTAGTTTTTATGGGAATGCAATTGTGGAATATTGCAAACAACTATCATGAAATGCCTAACCAACTTTCCGTAAAAGTAGAAGCGATATTAATGTTTCCAATGTTTTTATTAGTATTAGTTGGTGCTTATGGATTGTTTTTTACAAAAAAAATCGGGTTTATACTGTACTATATTCAATTCCCTTTTAGGTTTTATTTATGGGTTTTTACTGTCGGATTTATAACGCTTTTACCTGAAGCACTTGATAATTTTGAAGACAAATGGCCTAATATTCTCTTGAAGGTCTGCATCATGATAGAATTTATTAGGTTGTATTTAACTATAAAAGGGCAACTTAAACTGAAGGGTCGGTAATAATATGTATCGCTTTTGGAATTAGCTTTGCCTCTATTTCATTAACTTTTCCAATATATTCTCCATCAACCTGAAAATGAGCCTTATGTTTTGTAGCTATTTTTAAATTAGAGGCCTGAAAGCTCTCAATCTTTTTGGGGTTCCAAGGTAATTTGCTAACCCATATTTTAAGAATTTCCATTACAGCGTATTCCTTTACCAGAATAATTTCAAAAAGAGTATCATCTAATTTCCCATCAGGATTTATTTGTAAACCAGAACCATATTGGGTAGCGTTTGCAATTGCAACCATCGCTGCTTTCTGTCTTATTAATTTCTTTCCAATTTTAAACTCAACATCCATTTTATGATGATTCCAAAATGCCTGCCACGCAGCTTTCGCGTAAGTCCACATTCCACGCCCATGTAATTCATCGAATTTTTTAACTAAAAAGGCATTAAAACCAATATCCGCCAAGTGAATACACAATTCATCATTGACTAAAATAGCATGTATTTGTTTCGGCTTACCGCTTATTGTTAATGCTAAGGCCTCTTTTATTTCCAAAGGAACTCCCAATTCTTTAGCCATACCGTTAGCAGAACCTGCCGGGATAATCCCGATAGGTACACCCGTTTCTAATAAACATTCAGCTACCAGTTTTAAAGTCCCGTCTCCCCCCACAGCAATTACACGATCTGCTTTTGATTTTTTGATAGTTGCTTTTAAATCAACAATTGCACAGTCCTTCGGCAATTCATAAATATCAAAAGTTTCTTCTTTAGCCTTAAAAAATGACTTAATTTCTTTTTTAAAATCAATGGCATGATTTCCAGAACCTGGGTTTACAATAAAAAGCAGTTTTTGAGTTTTCGATTTCACAGATGGTTAATTATGTCTTCCTTACAAACAACTTATGCTAAACTCTGTTTTAATTATATCATGAATAACACTGCAAGTGTAAAAGTATATCACGGTTACGGCCACACACACAATTTAGTTGTTTATGGACATGTGTTTAAATTTAAAGCAAAAACTACGCAGAATTATAGCAATAATCTTTTTGTAAATATTGTTCATCTATTTAAACTTTTTGTGGTTAAACCATATGCTTTTTCAAGAGTTAGATTAAATTTTTACGAGCAAATTGTTTATCAGAAAGCAGAATACGATGGCTTTTTTAAGTTTGAATGGAAAGCGGAACAAGATGTTGCTGCAGGTTGGCATGCGGTAAAAATAGAGGTTTTAAATGATGATAATGATGAAGTTATTGCAGCAGCAGAAGGGAAAATATTTGTCCCTCACATCACACAATATGCTTTCATTTCTGATATTGATGATACTATTATGATTTCTCACTCTGCCACAATTGGGAGGAGATTACGAGAACTTTTTATTAAAAATCCACGTACACGAAAAACATTTCCTTCAGTACAAAAGCATTATCAACTATTAGCAAAGACACATACAGAAATCGACCAACCAAATCCGTTTTTTTATGTATCGAGTAGCGAATGGAATTTATATGATTATTTAGTAGAAACCTTTCGTTTTAACCAATTGCCAGAGGGAGCTTTCTTGTTAAATCAACTTAAAAGATGGAAAAGCTTAATTAAAACTGGAAAAACTGAACATGAAGGTAAATTATTAAGAGTAATGCGAATTATAGATGCCTTTCCAAATCAACAATTTATTTTTTTTGGAGATAATTCGCAACAAGATCCAGCAATTTATCATGCCATTGCAGAGAAATATCCATTAAATATAGCTGCAGTTTATATTAGAAATATTAGACCAGAAAGGCAAAGTAAGACAGAAGAGTTATTAACGAAAATAGAGCAACAACAAATAAAAACATGTTTATTTGTACATAGTGATGATGCGATTGCGCATTCAATAAAAATCGGATTAATTAAATTATAGAGTTATGAAAAGAATATTTTTAGGATTTATCCTCGTAATTGTATTGCAAGCTTGTTCGGAAAAACTAGGAATGAATAGTGTTGCGAATACCAAATGGGTTTTAAGCGAATGGCCAGGGCAAACAATGCCTAGCACTACAAAAAAAGCAACTTTAAACTTTGATGCAGATAATAAAATTAGTGGCAAATCTTTTTGCAATGGGTTTGGAGGCATGGCTACAATTGATGGAAATACGATTAAAATCGGCGAATTAATAGGTACAATGATGTATTGTGAAGATGTTGGTCAGGCAGAAAAATCGTATACCGATGGCTTAAAATCAGTAAATTCTTTTAAAATAGTTGATGGCAAATTGCAGTTATTAAAAGACGGTCAACTAGCTATGGTTTTTACGAAAACAGAATAATTAGCTAATCGATTTTCCAAAAGGAGAAAAGGCTAAATTCATCAGTTTAAAATGTTGTAAACCAAAGGGGATTCCCACAATTGTGATACAAAATAACAATCCAAAAATTAAGTGAGTTAGTACAATCCAAATTCCACCAAATACCAGCCAAATAATATTCATTACGGTTGATAAACAGCCAATATTTGAAGAGGTATCAGTTATTTTAACGCCAAATGGTGCTAAACCAACAATGGCAAATTTAAAGCATTGAATACCGAATGGGATACCCACAATGGTTAGGCATAAAACTAATCCGCCAAAAAGATATTGAAGAAAATAAAAATCCCTCCAAAAATCACCCAGATAATATTGCCGATAAAACTCATGTTTTTAAGACGGCTTGCTTTATCATTTGTTACAATTTAGTAACATTGCAACATGGTTTTCAGACTACTTGAAGATGCTTTAATTTTCCCAGATACAGCTTTAGCAGAGTCTGATGGTTTACTTGCTATTGGTGGAGATTTGAGTGTAGAGCGATTGTTTTTAGCCTATCAAAGTGGAATATTTCCATGGTTTAGTGAGGGTGAACCTATTTTGTGGTATGCGCCTCATGAACGCTGCGTCATTTATCCCGATAGGATTAAAATTAGCAAAAGCATGCGAAAAGTTTTACAAGCTGAAGTTTTTGAAATTACTGTTAATCAATCATTTGATAAAGTAATTGAATATTGTGCAAAAACGCCTAGAGTTGGACAAGATGGAACTTGGATAACTAATGACATGCAAAAAGCGTATCTGAATTTACATGAAAAAGGTTTAGTGCACAGTGTGGAAGTTTGGAAAGATAAAAACCTAGTTGGTGGTTTATATGGCGTTAAAATTAACAAAGTTTTCTGCGGAGAAAGTATGTTTAGTTTGGTAAGTAACGCATCAAAAGTTGCATTAATCCATTTGTGCACAACTATGGGTTTTGAATTGATTGATTGTCAATTACCAAACGAACATTTAATGACTTTAGGCGCAGAAATGATAAGTCGGGAAAAGTATTTAACGATGCTGGGCTCACTTTAAAATCTCATCAACCTGATCTCTTGTCATACCTGGTTTTATTGCAGGCAAATACAACGCGGAGATAATATGTATATCAAAATCTTCAATTTTAATGTCGTTGGTATTTTTAATAGTAAAAACACTACTTGGAGCTAATTGAGAACTGCCTGAAAAACCAATGCACTTAACAATATTTTTTTTGATTGCATTTTTAATATTTGCTCTACTGCCAAATTTTTTGGTATTAATTAAACTTTGACCCCAATAAATTTCACCACCATTTGTTGCTCTCACTCGGTAAGATCCTATAGCATCTAAAGGCCTGTTTGTAGAGGTATACGCTTGAAAATCTGCTGGTTTTTCTCCGAAAACTAGTGTGAAATTTTCTTCAGATTCATTAGCTGATTTTTTGATATCAAGTGGAGTTATTTTCTTTAGCAAATTGAAAAACGAATCGACTTCTTTAACAAGATAAGCAGATGTATCTCCATAGATTTTATATCGAATTGGTTTTGCCCATTTAGATAATGTCTCATATTCCCCAATCTGTTTTCTCTTATAAACAATCTCATCGAAAACGGTTTTTTCATTTTCAGTTAACTTTTGAGCAAAGGAATTTAAGCTCGAAATAATTAGCAGAAATAGAATAAATTTTATTTTTGAAGTCTTCATAAATCTAATTTAATAACTCTTTAATGTCGTCTTTACTTAACGATTTAAAGAAACTTTCTTCGGTAGTAATTAACGAATTTGCTAAAGATTTCTTTCGTCGCTGCAGAGCGAGAATTTTCTCTTCAACAGTATCTTTCGAAATAAATTTATAGATAAAAACCTTTTTATCCTGACCAATTCTATGTGTTCTATCTATGGCTTGTTGCTCAACAGCAGGGTTCCACCATGGATCTAAAATGAAAACGTAATCGGCTTGAGTTAAATTTAAACCTACACCGCCAGCTTTTATAGAAATTAAAAACACTTTTAAATCTTTGTTCTCTTGAAATTCTGCTACAATCTCTCCACGATTTTTTGTTCCGCCATCTAAATACGCAAAGGGAATTTGTTCTTTCTCAAAGCAATTTTTAAAAATGCTTAGGTGCTTTACAAACTGTGAAAAAATCAACACTTTATGGCCACCTTTTAACACATTATCTAAAGTATGCATCACATTTTTGAACTTACCAGAATCAGAATTGTATTCTTCATCAATCATTACTGGATGATTTGCCAATTGCCTCAATGCAGTTAAACCTTGCAATAGCTGAATTTGTTTTTTTGCGTAGGTTCCATTATCCATACTAGTTAGCAAATCATTTCTATACGCCGATTTAGTTTTTTCGTAATATGCAGCTT
Organism: Pedobacter sp.; assembly: GCF_041662865.1. Taxonomy (GTDB): domain Bacteria; phylum Bacteroidota; class Bacteroidia; order Sphingobacteriales; family Sphingobacteriaceae; genus Pedobacter. The sequence goes on along the minus strand of NZ_JBAZRL010000024.1, from coordinate 5,560 downwards.
GGTCCTCACTCATGTCGCAATAATAAATTTGCTCTGTTTTTGGAGGAAGTTCAGCTGCTACTTGTTCTTTCGTTCTACGTAACACAAAAGGCTTGATAATCGCTTGTAATTTTCTTGCTTTTTCTTCGTCTTTGCGCTTTTCAATTGCCTGCACATACTCTTCATTAAAAAAAGATTGTGTGCCCAATAATCCTGGATTTAAGAACGTAAGTTGAGTCCATAAATCGGCAACAGAATTTTCTACAGGTGTACCACTTAAAACTAACTTATGTCTTGATTTTAGCAGTCTGACTGCCTTGAAAGACTTAGAAGATGGATTTTTTATATTCTGACTTTCATCTAAAATAATATAATTGAAGTAGAATTTGCTAATTAATTCCACATCAACACGAGTAATGCCATAGGTTGTAATTACGACATCATATTTATCAAAAAGGCTAATGTCTTTATTGCGAAAAGTACCTGTATGCGAATGGATTTTAAGTTTTGGTGTAAATTTTTTCGCTTCATTTAACCAGTTGTAAATTAACGAAGTTGGCATAATAATCAACGAAGTGCTATGTGTTGCATTTTGCTCATCTTCCTCTTTCAGTTTCTGCAACATAGCTAACGTTTGAATGGTTTTACCCAAACCCATATCATCTGCAAGGCAACCACCAAAATTATATTCACGTAAAAAACTAAACCAATTGTAACCAGCTTTTTGATAATGTCGCAAATCCCCTTTAAAATTTACAGGCATTTGTGTATCAGCAATCTGCTCGAAATCATTTAAGCGTTGCAGTTTTCTATCTAAAGTTACATTGGCTAAACTGTCTTCAGCTAAATCATTAATTAAACCAATGTGATGTTTTTTTAGTTTCAGATTTTTACCGGCATCGGCTAAGCTAAATAGGCTGCTGTATTGTGTAAACCATTTTTCTGGAATGATGGCGATATCACCATCTGGTAAAATGAACTCTCTTTTTTTATGAAGAATGTGTTGTTTTAAAGCGATAAATGGAATAGGATGAACACCAAAATATACGATTGCGTTGATATCAAACCAATCGTTATCTTCCTTAATTTCAAAATCAATTTTATTGGCGCCAAAAACAAAACGCTTACTACTGCTTGCTTGTTCAATCTCAAAGCCTTGTTCTTGTAAAGTTTCAATATGTTCGTTTACCCAAGTAATTATCGCATAAGCTGGATTATCATTTTCGCTTAAAGTAGGTAATTCTAAATGATGAAAAAGCGCACTTACCTTTTTTAATCCTAAGTTTTGTAACGTGGAAAATTTTTGTTTTTCCCAATCGGTATTACGTTTAATGCGAGTAAATGTATAATTGTCTTCGTCCTTACTTAAGCGGACAGTAACCTTATGCTCGTTGCCCATTGCAAAAGCATAGCTTCCGTATTTAAAATAAAGCTGAATTTGTGAAATGCCACCATCAACGTAAATAACTTTAATTATTGCTGTTGGATCATGTTTCTCTGTTTTAATTTCAAATCCTTCTGCATACACATGATGCTTTTCTATCAGTGGAGCTACAAATTTTTCGAAATACGTTTCTTCTGTAGCTTTAGGAATTGCGATATAACGCTTGTTTAAAAACGGAACAAATTTCTTTCCCTCAATATCTCCTTCAAAGTAATAAAGCACGTCATTTAGCAGCATCCAAGCAGGCTGATTACAGACAACTTGCGCATCTTTAAACATAAAATCTATGCGTAAACCTTGATATTTGATCGTTGGAAAATAACGGGTTTCAGTTTCTCCACGTCTAAAATGGAATAATACAGTTGCAGATTCAGTAGCTAAATCTATTTTTCGCTCTGCTGGCCAACCATCCTTATCCATTAAATATAAACCATCTTTTATTTTAAGGACTTCTAAAACTTCTGCTAGTTTCTTTTCAATTTTTGGGCGAACGCTTTCATAAAATTTCTCATCGTAAAATTTACTGAAGAATTCAAAAGGCCTAATTGCTTTTTTATGGTATTTTTTGATGATGTAATCCTGCTCAGTATCGTCTAAAATTTTGATCAATTTGAAATCAACCTCTGTTAAATGTTTCGAAAATTCTTTAGCAGTATGTGTAAATAAACGCTGATAAGTTAAAGAAAAATCGCCCTGTGGATTAAGTTGAACTATGTGTGGCTCAATTAAATAGCCTAAAAACTCATGCTTACATAAGGAATATACGATTTTGCAGGGTTTGGAACTATTTACGCGTAACATTGGTTAAGGGCTAAAAGAAAGAAAAGATAAGCAGCTAAAAATTTCTAAACTTACAGTATTTCAATTTCTAATCAAACTCAATAGACAATTTTTTTTGTTCATTGGTTCATTTGGCGTGCTGTATACAGTAGATTAACTACCCAATCTAAGGCACCGGTTACTAATTAACAAATTCCCCATTACTGTTCGTCGAAAAATTACAGCCGTTCGTCGTGAGTTACTTGCTCATGGTCTAAAAGGAACGAAAGCGCTGCAACCTTTTTCAGGTATTGGCGTCTTAATTACGAAACCTGCCAGCAAGGGCTCGCAGAAAATAAAAAATTATAAATATCAGATAAACAATTATTTAAAATATTAAGGATATGAAAACTTCTATTAAAACATTATTCGCAGCAGCATTAACACTAGTAGTATTAACCAGTTCTGCATTCGCATCAACAGATGTAAAAGAAAACAATGTTACTATCTTAAATCAGGTAAAAAACATTAATAAAATTGTAGTAAGCGGCAACGTTGAAGTAATTTTGGTACAAGCACCGACTGAAAGTGTAAAAGTATACGATAGTTATTATTCAAAAAATGCATTAGTGCAACAAGAGAATGGTGTGTTACGCATTAGCTCTTTCCAAAAAGAAACGTTAACTGTAGCAGTTTATGTACGTAACCTTTCTTCAATTGAAGGTGGAGATAACTCAAGAATAAAAACTTACGGTAAAGTGAATTTCTTAAGCTTAGATGTGATTTTAAAAGATAAAGCAACCGCTGATCTTAACACAACTACAGTAAATTTATTTACTTCGGTAAAAGATGATGCAAGCTTAAAATTAGGTGGTTCTACTACAGATTATTACGCAGTATTAAGCTCGAATGCGAAATTAAACATGGGCTGTTTTGTAGCTGAAACTTCAAGCGTTAATTCTACCGCACCGATTTATGCAAAATTAGCTACAGTTAAGAAACCAACTTTAGAAAGTATTGTACTAATTGACGAGTTAGCAAAATAATAACCCAATCATATATCAATTTTTAAAATCAAAAGAGCCTCAATTTGAGGCTCTTTTTTATAAGATTAATTTGAAAACACAGATAATACAGGTTTTGTAATCCTGAGCTTGTCGAAGGAAAATCTGCGCATCTGCGGCTAACTATTATAAATCAAATTTAATTCCTTGTGCTAAAGGCAATGTATTTGCGTAATTAATGGTGTTAGTTTGCCTACGCATATAAGCTTTCCAAGCATCAGATCCACTTTCTCTACCACCGCCTGTTTCTTTTTCTCCACCAAAAGCACCACCAATTTCTGCGCCAGAAGTACCAATATTTACGTTTGCAATACCACAATCAGAACCTTGAGTAGATAAAAATTGTTCAGCTTCTCTTAAATTCAAGGTCATAATTGCAGACGATAACCCTTGCGGAACACCATTTTGCAAAGCGATAGCCTCATCCAATTCTTTGTATTTTATCAAATATAAAATTGGTGCAAAAGTTTCATGTTGAACAATTTTATAATCGTTTTTAACTTCGGCAATGCAAGGTTTTACGTAACAACCAGAAGCATAATCAGCGCCGCTTAAAACACCGCCTTCAACAACAAAATTTCCACCTTCGGCTTTACATTTTTCAATAGAATCTAAATAGCTTGCAACGGCATCAGTATCAATTAATGGTCCAACGTGATTGTGTTGATCTAAAGGATCTCCAATTCGCAATTGACCGTAAGCTTTAACCAATTTAGCTGTAAATGCATCGTATACACTTTCGTGAATAATTAAACGTCGAGTAGAAGTGCAACGTTGTCCAGCTGTACCAACTGCGCCAAATACAGCACCAATAATGGACATATCTAGATCTGCATCCTTAGAAATAATAATAGCATTGTTTCCACCTAATTCTAATAAACTACGGCCTAAACGAGCACCCACTGCAGCACCAACAGCTTTTCCCATTCTGGTAGAACCTGTTGCAGAAACCAATGGAATTCTAGAGTCATTACTTAACAATTCACCGACTTCTCTATCTCCAATAACTAAATTAGAAACGCCTTCAGGTACGTCATTAGCTGCTAAAACTTTTTCTATAATATGTTGACAAGCTATTGCTGTTAATGGTGTTTTTTCGGATGGTTTCCATATACAAACATTTCCACAAACCCAAGCCAAAGCCGTATTCCAACTCCAAACTGCTACTGGAAAATTAAATGCCGAAATAATTCCAACAATTCCTATCGGGTGCCATTGCTCATACATCCGATGATTTGGTCGTTCACTATGCATGGTTAAGCCATATAACTGACGTGATAAACCTACAGCAAAATCGCAGATATCAATCATTTCTTGCACTTCACCAAATCCTTCTTGTAAACTTTTGCCCATTTCATAAGAAACCAATGTGCCTAAAGCTTCTTTGTTTGCTCTTAACGCTTCGCCAAATTGACGCACCATTTCTCCTCTTTTTGGAGCAGGTACAGTTCGCCAGTGTAAAAAAGCTTTTTGTGCAGTTTCAACTACTATATCGTAATCATTTGCAGAAGCAACTTGTACTGATGCTATTTTTTGACCATCTACAGGAGAGTGGCTTTCAATAATTTTTTCGCTAGCTGTTTTGCCCCAATTACTGCCTGTACTGTAGGCCGGATTACTATTTTCAATTCCTAATTGTTTTAAAACAGTGTTGATATTTGTTTTCATGTGAAGATGTTTAATCTGAAAATCGATTTACAAAACAACAAAAAATTAAGCAGGTTTGCCAAATTATAAATAGCGGATAATGTTTTGTAGCTTTCTGCCTACCTTGTATCTTTATTTATCAAATTAAATCCAATAAAAAAATATAAACCATGAATAAACATTTCATAGCCGGATTAATGAGTCTGGTAATTTTAGGCGGAATTTCTTCGGCAAATGCCCAAGAAGAAAAAGCAAAAGTAAATCCAACCTATCGGGTAACTGCTACAAAAGTTAACGATTTAATGCATACCAAATTAGATGTCAGCTTCGATTACGCAAAACGATATTTATATGGAAAAGCTTGGATAACGTTAAAACCACACTTTTACACTACTGATTCCGTAACTCTTGATGCAAAAGGGATGGATGTTAAAAGTATTTCGGTAGTTGGTGCTAAAGGAAATATGCCGTTAAAGTTTACAAACGATAAAGAAAAGCTTTATATTCAACTAAATAAAAAATACGTAAAGGACGAAAAATATATCCTATACATTGCTTACACAGCAAAACCAAATGAATTAACTATAAAAGGAAGTGCTGCTATCACAGATGCAAAAGGATTATATTTTATAAATCCTGATGGTACAGAAAAAAATAAACCAACTCA
>NZ_JBAZRL010000023.1:0-48954 GCF_041662865.1 Pedobacter sp. | reverse complement strand
CTAAATCCGCCTCAAAACGAGTTGAAAAACCACGGCTAGGCTCATTAAATTGATGAGATGAAACACCTAAATCGGCCAAAATGCCATCAACGTGTTTATAGCCTAATAAACGTAAATTATTTTTAAGGAAGCCGAAATTTTGATCTACAAAAATGAAACGCGGATCGTTAATTTTATTTCTTTGTGCATCTGGATCTTGATCAAAAGCTATCAAAACTCCATCCTTACCCAAGTTTTTTAATATTTCTTTAGAATGACCGCCGCCGCCAAAAGTAACATCAACATATACTCCAGATGGTTTAATATTTAATCCTTCAATGCATTCTTTCAGTAAAACTGGTACGTGGTAATTATTTTCCATCTTCATCCCTCCTATCTTTACCACCCATCACTTCTTCCGCAAGATTTGCAAAATTCTCAGGTTCGTTATCTAATAAATTATCATAAGCAGCTTTAGACCACACTTCAATTTTATCAAACTGACAAGCTAAAACTACATCACCATTAATACCAGCAAATTCTAATAAAGATTTCGGCAATAAAACTCTGCCTGAAGCATCTAAACTTAATTCTGTAGCTCCACGGGTAAAAAAACGAATAAATTCTCTAGTTTTTTTCTCATACTGATTCAACTTACTTAACTCAGCCACAATACCTTCCCACACTTTTTTCGGATAAATCACTAAGTGTTTTTCAAATCCACGGTTAATGACCAAGCCCTCTTGCTCTACACTAGGCAATTGCTTTTTTAGACTCGAGGGCACCATAAGGCGTCCCTTCGCATCTAACTTACAATCAAACTCTCCTAATAGCTGTATCATTTTACCACCAACACTTTTTATGTAGTGTAAAAATAAACACTTCTACCACAATTTACCACTTCTTACCACAAAAAGTTTTCAACATATTTAAAATTCCCATTTCGTCTCATTTTTGAGTGTTTTTTAAAAAAAATCGCGGAAATCAAAAAAGGCGGCATTTCGGATTATTATCCAAAATACCGCCTTTTAAGTATTAATTACGCCCTATTTATCTAGCTTTGAATAGCTTTTACACCTGGTAATTCTTTACCTTCCATGTATTCTAATAAAGCGCCACCCCCGGTAGAAACGTAGCTAACTTGATCCTCTAAACCAAATTTAGCAATTGCCGCAGCCGAATCTCCACCTCCGATTAAAGAGAAAGCACCATTTTTTGTAGCTGCAACTACAGCTTCGGCGATAGCTTTTGTACCTTGTTCAAAATTGGACATTTCGAAAACACCCATTGGTCCGTTCCAAAGTAAAGTTTTAGAATTCTTAACAGTTTCGCTGAATAATTCAATGGTTTTGGGGCCAATATCTAAGCCCATCCAACCCGCTGGAATTTTTCCTGTATCCACCTGATCTTTAGCTGCATCATTATCAAATTTATCAGCAATTACAGTATCAACTGGTAGAATTAAATTTACTCCTTTAGCTTTTGCTTTATCTAGCAATTCAAGGCACAAAGCCATACGATCTTCTTCTAAAAGTGATGTACCGATTTCTCCGCCTTGCGCTTTAGCAAAAGTGTACGCCATACCTCCGCCAATAATTAGGTTATCAACTTTGTCTAATAAACTTTCGATTAATAAAATTTTATCTGAAACTTTTGCTCCGCCCATAATGGCTGTAAATGGTTTTGCAGCTCCATGATTTACTTTCTCAGCATTTTTCAATTCTTCAGCCATTAAATAGCCGAAATATTTAGCTTTTGGAAAGAATTGAGCCACAATAGTTGTTGAGGCATGGGCCCGATGAGCAGTCCCAAAAGCATCATTAACATATATGTTACCTAGTTTTGATAGTTTTTCTGCAAATGCAAGATCTCCTTTTTCTTCTTCTGGATGAAAGCGTAAATTTTCCAACAACAAAACTTCTCCTGGGAAAAGATTTTTAGCCTTATTTTCTGCCTCAGCACCAATGCAATCATAAGCGAATTTCACAGTTAAATCGAGCATTCTTGATAAATCACCTAAAATATGTTTTAACGAATATTTTCCTTCTGGCCCACCTTTTGGCCTACCTAAGTGCGACATTAAAATCACTGAACCACCGTCATTTAGTATTTTATTAATTGTCGGCAAGGCAGCACGCATTCTTTTATCGTCGGTAATATTAAAATCCTTATCTAGAGGCACATTAAAATCTACTCTTACCAGTGCTTTTTTATCTTTAAAATTACATTCGTCTATTGTGTTCATATATTTAGTATAAGTTTAAAATCATTTCATAATGCGGTCCAACGCCTTCTATTTCAAATTCATCAGAAACAAGCTTGAAACCTAGTCTTTTATAGAAATCGATGGCCGAGCTTCTTGCATTGCACCATATATATTGTGCATTTGTATTTTTGATGTATTCGATTGCAAATTTTACCAATTCCGAACCATAACCTTTACCTGAAAATGCAGTATCACTCGCCATTCCTCTCAATTGATAACCTAATTCTTTATTATCCTTATAGTTATTAGGAAAAAAAGATGCAATACAGGCTATTTCCTCATCAACATAAAAAGCTAAATGAAAAGCTCCTTGTACTTGATCTGTAGGAAATACACATTTTTCTGTTGGTAAACCATTTCTTAGAATTTTACTTCTAAGCCCCAAAGTGAGTTCAAATGGAATAAACTTAACCATTTATTTGTGTTATTTTTTCAACTAAATCTACCAATCTATTCGAATAACCCGATTCGTTATCATACCAACCCACTACTTTCACCAAATCGCCAACAATAGAGGTAAGTTGCGAATCAAATATACAAGAATGAGTATTATTTATAATATCAACTGAAACAATTGGATCTTCAGTATATTCAATAATTGATTTTAATTTCCCTTCGGCAGCTTTTTTAAAGGCGGCATTAATATCTTCAATTGTTGTTTTCTTTTTAAGAATACAGGTGAAATCCGTCAAAGAACCATTTAAAACAGGTACACGAATTCCAGCTCCCCCAAGTTTTCTATCTAAATGGGGGAAAATATGTGTAATTGCTTTAGCAGCACCTGTACTCGTTGGTATAATAGAGGACGATGCGGCTCTCGCTCTGCGTAAATCATTATGTGGCGCATCATGTAAATTTTGGTCACCAGTCATAGAGTGAATAGTAGTGATATATCCGTCTTCTATTCCCCAATTATCATCTAAAATTTTCACCATTGGCGCTACATTATTAGTTGTACAAGAAGCGTTGGATATGATATCTGATCTAAGATTAACTTCGTCATCATTTACTCCAATCACTACCATCGGAATAGTTATATCGCTTGCTGGTGCAGAAATAATTACTTGTTTTGCTCCTGCTTCAAGATGCAATGAAGCATTAGCTCGATTGGTAAACTTACCTGTCGATTCGATTACTAAATCTATTTCTAGTGCTTTCCATGGCAGCTGACTAGGGTTAACAGTTGCGTAAATTTTGATTCTTTTGCCATCAATAATTAGCAAATCATCCCCATAAGTAACATCACCTTTATAAACCCCATGAACAGAATCATATTTAAAGAGATGAGCCAGTGTTGCAGCTGAGGAAAGATCATTAATAGCTACTACATTAAGTTGACGCTCTATTGCGGTACGTAAAAAAATTCGACCAATTCGGCCAAAACCATTTATTGCTAACTTCATATAGCAAAACTACCTATATTCTTTTAAACGAATTGTTATTTTTTGTCGTTTTTTAATCACAACATTAATCAGTAGAAGGCTTAAAAGTATCCTTAAAAATAACATCGATTAATTTATAATTTTTGTTGGACTTTTTACCAATAACATACGTTATTGTCGCATTCATCAGTATACAAATTGATATTAATAACGTAATTAGTGTGAAATTTCCAACGCGTTGTAATTCAACCGCGAAAAAAATCATTGCAACATTAAAACCACCTAAAATCATTACAATTTTATTTGATTTAAAGCCTAAACGTTGTAAGCGATGATGAATATGATTACGATCGCCTTTAAATGGAGAGCTTTTATGTAGGATGCGAATGATAAATATCCTTAATGAATCAAAAATTGGCACTAATAGAACTGCGACAGCAATAGAAGGTGCAGAATAAAAATATGGTTTTGGTAAGGAACCAATTTTATTGAGTTCTATAAATTTAATAGCTAAAATTACACAAACAAGGCCTATAATTAATGCGCCAGTATCACCCATAAAAATTTTAGCTGGAGAGTAGTTAAATATTAAAAAACCAGCAATAGCTCCAAACATAGCAAATGCAATAAATGCATAAGGCAAAGCATTAGCTATGGCGAAAAATATTCCAAAGCTTAATGTGGCGATTGCCCCTAAAGTCCCGGCCAGGCCATCTACACCATCTATTAAGTTAAATGCATTGTTTACAAAAATAATTACAATAACAGAAAACAATCCTCCCCAGATTACATTTACTTCCCACACATAAAAAACCCCATATAAGCTTGTTAGCTTAAACCCTCCTAAAACAACTAAGATTATTGCAACTATTAACTGGAGCAAAAATTTTGTACTAGGGCCAACTCCATATAAATCGTCTTTCAGTCCTAAACCAAATAAAATAATACAGGATGTGATTAAAAAATTAGCTTGTTGATAATTAACCGTAGTAGCAAATAACAATATAGTTATTGTAAAACTGCAAAAAATAGCAACTCCCCCTAATCTTGAAATATGGATACGATGAGCTTTTCTATGCCCATCTGAATTATCGAATAAACGATATTTTATGGCTGTAAAAATAATAGACGGAATGCCAGCTATCGATAATAGAAATGCTAAACCAACAATTGAGATATAGTATATTAAATTCCCTTGTAAAAAATCCACAATTAATTGATTTGTCATGTACCCAAAAATACTTATTATATGTTTACTGAAAGTTAATTTCAGTAATTTAATGTAAATATTGCTTAATCTTACTCAATTTTTTTGCCAATAAAGTTACTAACGGAAATGAAATGTCATTTGCCTTTATAGCTTTATAGTCATTAACCAAAGCGTGGAAACGATGCTTTAAAGAAGCATTGCTCATTCCGCCAGTTCTCATATTTACGATTAACTGATTAAGGAATATTGCCTTAATTTCGTAACGATATAAATATCTAAGCATTCATTCATAATCTGCAGCAGTTCCAAAATCTAGGGAATAGTTTCCTAAACGTTTAAATAATTCTCTTTTTAAATATAAAGTTGGGTGTGCAGGCATCCAACCTAATTTAATATCTCTTTTTGTAAATTTTTTTGAAACCCACTTTCTGATAATTTGATTTGCATCTTCTGGATTGATATAATTCAGGTTTCCATAAACTGCATCTAAATTATTGTTTTTAAAACAGGTTACAATGTTAGAAATTACATCTTTAGCAGCAAGCATATCATCCGCATTGAGTATACCAATTATATCTCCCTTTGCTAAATTGATACCCTTATTTAATGCATCATACATACCCTTATCTTTCTCAGAAATAAAACAACTAATGTTTGATTTATATTTCTCAAGTATAGACAAAGTAGAATCGATAGAACCTCCATCAATTACTATATATTCAATATTACCATACGTTTGACTAATAACAGATTTAACACAATCTTCTATGTATTTTTCTCCGTTATATACTACAGTGATTACACTTACTTTCAATGACAGATTTTCTAAATAAGACAATTAATTTTAAACTGGAAATTTTGTTTAATCTAGTGTTAATTTACTTTAACTTCTACAGAAGTTTTCTTTTTTTAAGCTAACTACTTCAATAATTTAAGAAAGCAATTTAAATATTATGCAAAAACAGTTATGTTTAATAGTCATATTTATAAATAAGGGATTAATGAGCAATTATATCCACAGTTATACCCAATTATACTCATTAAACCAAACATGTAAAAGCCAAACTTAACTAACAGTTAAAATATTTCTCTTATAGAGAAAATAACAACTGCATCCCATTATCGCACTTATCAAAACCCAAGTAAAATTATCTAAAGAACAAGGCAGTGGACCATAACTTACATAATTCCCTAAACTATATGTTGTGCTTTGCTTAATATAACAGCCATTTGTTGAGATTGCTTGCACGCAATACACCGAGTTGGGATTGGTAACTCTATCTGAAGCACCATTATATACATATGTTGGCAAGCTATTATGGGCCGTAGTTGCAGTAATATACAAGTTTCCTGAAGACGCATATATACAACCGTTAGCTGCATTGGCATTATTATTACTTATACAAAATAAGATACCAAGAAAGGCAATAAATTTAAACTTATTCATGAAGAGGATTAATTATATTTTTATTTAGGCAAGTTTTGAGCCGAAATATTATTGCTTTTAAAGAAATTTTATATAGTGCATATATAATTTTAGAAATTTTATTTAGCAAAAGTTAAAAACACGATTTTCTTATATTCATATTTTTTCAGCATCTTTAAGCTGTATTTAATAGTTTCATTATTTACAAAGACGATATTATCCTACCAGGAATACCATACTATGCAGAAAGTCAATCTTCTAAAAAATTTATTCTTAATTTTCACTATAATTTTACTTCTTTCAGCTTGCGCAGCTCGGAAAGAAAAAACCCTTTTTAATGCATCTACTGATATAGTAACCGACACTATTAAACAAGTTTATGTTGTGAATGATCAAGGGCTAGGTGATTTGTATTATAAAATCAAAGTAAATGATATTTTGGCAGTTAGAAATGTCCAAAACAAAGAATTTGGTTCAACAGGTGCCATTGGTGCTTCTTCTGGTGGAAGTTCAGCAAATGTTACGTCTTATCCAGTTGATAATGATGGAAAGGTAAATCTTCCAGCGATTGGAAAAATTGCTGTAGCTGGTTTAACTCGAAAAGAAGCTACTGCCAAGTTACAAGCTATTTATGCGGAAAAGCAATTAGTAGATCCTATTATTGAAGTAACAATTGTAAATGTTAAGGTTACCTTATTGGGAGAGTTTATGAAACAAGGCAATTTCTTATTAGAAAGGGATAACACAAGTTTAATAGATATCTTGGGCGAAGCAGGTGGCATTACGAAAACTGCAGATCCTAAAACTTTAAAAATTATTCGTGGCGAAAGAAGCAATCCAGAAATTATCTATGTAAACTTAAATGATATTAATAGTTTAGCTAGTAAAAAATTGATTTTGCAAAATAATGATATAATTGTGCTACAACCTACTAAAAGCAGTGTGCTCGGCGAAAAACTACAGAGCTATAATAACATTATACAGCCATTACTTGTTGTAATTAACCTAGCTGTATTAATATTTACATTTACACGTTAATGAGTAATCCAGAAACTTTACAACACACTAAAACTGTTAGGCAGGATATAGACTTCTATAAAATATTCAAAGTTTTTTTTAGTCGCTGGTATTGGATTGCAGGTTGTGTAATTATTGCATTAATAATTGCCCGAATAAATATACTGTATACACCTCCTATGTATCAGACTAGTGCCTCTTTAAAATTACAAGAAAATAGGCCAACACTTAATACAATGGGTGGTGACCCTTCTCAGGCATATAATTATACAGACAAAATACAAGCAGAAGGTGTTGTTATCAGAAGTAATGATGTTATTTTAAATGCAATTTCTAATCTAGATTATAAAATATCATATTATATAAAAGGTACGATTAGAACTACTGAATTATACCCAAGAAAACCCTTTGAAATAGAAATTATTAAACAAGATTCTGTAGATTTTAGTAGGTTTTTGTATCAAGTAGAAGCTGTTAACCCTACTACTTTTACTTTAATTTCAGAAAATAATGGTCCTAAAAAGGAATATCATTATAATGATACGCTGAAAATGGGAAATATGATATTCCGAATTAAAAGTCAAATTCCTGCTGGTTCTTATAGTTTTAGATTTAATTCTAAAGAAGATTTTATAGGCAGGGCCGGCAATATTTCTACTAGTGAGATGGGTAACTTTACTAATATAATGTTACTGACACAAACAGATTCCAATCCTATTTTTGCTGCAGATATTTTGAATTCCATTATGAAGGAATACGTTGCTTATGATATCATTGAAAAGCGAAAATCTGCAGAGCAAACAATTGAGTTTATTGAAAGTCAGTTAGGTTTCTTAAGTAAAAAAGCAGACACGGCAGGTTCGAACTTGGCCAACTATAAAATAAAAAACAAAATGGTCGATTTAAGCGCCAGCAGCCAATTGAATGCTAGTAAGTTAAGCGCATTGGAAACTCAAAAATCTGAAGTAAATATAGAATTGATTGGAATAAATGAATTAGAAAATCAAATCAATAACAACAGAGATAAAATAAAAATTAATTTCGATTTAGAAGGTAACATAAGTGGCTTATTAAGTGGTTTAGTTAATCAGCTTAATATATTAATTAGCTCTAGAGAACAAAAATTAATTCAATTCAAACCTAATTCAGAACCAATTCAAGAGCTAGACAAACAGATTTCAGATATTAAAACTGCAATTAAGAACAACATTAGATCCTTAAAAGAACGTAATCTTAAATTGATGCGTTATTTTGATAATCAAATTGCTTTAGTTAATCAAAGTATAAGTCAAATACCAGGAAAAGAAAAGGACTTTGTGCAATTCCAATCTAACTTTGATGTGAACAATAAAGTTTTAACTTATTTATCAGAGAAAAAATTAGAATCCGAATTAAATGCGGCAGCTATTGTTGCAGGTGCAGCTATTGTAAACAAAGCATTTCCCTCTAATGTTCCTATATCCCCTGTAAAAAGCAAAATATATTCTTTTGCCGCCATGATAGGATTAGCTTGTGGCTTTGGTCTTATTTTGTTGGTACGTTTCTTAAATCCTTACATTTACGATAAAGAAACTGTTGAAGCTTTAACAAATACACCAATTATTGGAGTTATTAGAAAATTCCCTGAATATATTGATAAGGATAATAGACAGGCACTTTCTATCTCAAAACCAAAATCAGTTTTTGCTGAATCTGTACGTTCTGTTCGGACAAATCTTAGTTTTTTAGCGAGTAACAAAAAAAGCAAAACCATTTGTATTACATCAGAAGTTTCTGGAGAAGGTAAATCATTTGTAACGGTTAATTTAGCTGGCACTTTGGCTTTAATTGATAAAAAAGTAGTTCTAATTGCTGCCGATTTACGTAAATCGAAATTACATAAAGTTTTTGGCAGTGATAATAAAGTTGGCTTGAGCTCTTACTTAACTGGCCAAAAAACGTTAGAAGAAGTTATAATTCATGATGAAGTTCATAATATAGATTTTATTCCATCTGGGCCTGTGCCTCCTAACCCATCAGAGTTGCTGCATACAGAATCCATGAAGAAATTGCTTGAGATATTAGCTCCTCAATATGACTATGTATTGGTAGATACTGCACCTGTTGGTTTGGTTTCAGATGCCATTCCATTAATTAGACAATCTGATGTAAACCTGTTTGTAATTCGTTCGGGAAAATCTCAATTTAGAGCAGCAGCGATACCTGAAAGGCTTTCACGTGAGTATGGATTAAGCAATTTAGCAATTGTTTTAAATGCATTTGGTGATGATGCACTTCATTCTAATTACTACACAACTGATTATGCTAGAGGTGGCGGAAATAGTACGTATTATTATTCTGATTATTCTGGCTATGCGGGTTCTGGATATTACGAAGAAGATCCAAAAAAATGGTGGGAATTTTGGAAGAAGAAATAATGTACATGATGGATACCAAATATGATTGACAATAGTTACAAATGGTACCCTCTTTATACACGCTCTAGAGCTGAGAAAACAACGCAAGAAGCATTAGCAAAAAAAAACATCATTTCTTATTTACCTTTAAGAAAGGTGTTAAAACAATGGAGTGATCGAAAGAAAATTATTGAAGAACCTTTATTAAAATCCTATCTTTTTGTTTATATCTCTGCTAAAGAGTATACAGAGGTATTAATGACTTATGGCGTTAGTCGATTTATTTATTTTTCTGGAAAAATTGCCTCGATTCCTGATAAGCAATTAGCAGATTTAAAATTATTATTAGCTAATTCAACAGATCTTGAAGTAATTGAATATGATATTTCGTTAGGAGAAAAAGTTTTAATTAAGGCCGGCCCATTTAAAGGAATTATAGCAGAATTAGTATCTTTAAAGAGCAAAAAAAGCATAGTTTTACGATTACAGGATATAGGTTATTCCATCCTAATCAACACTTCTATGGCTTTTATTGAGCCGGTAGTATAACCAGCATACTAGCAAGCAGTTACAAAATTTTAATGTGATTGAGAGGGCGAAGCTGTGTTTGATTAGCACTATGTTTCACCAATTAATTACTTAACAAATACACACTTTTA
Source organism: Pedobacter sp. (assembly GCF_041662865.1). Taxonomy (GTDB): domain Bacteria; phylum Bacteroidota; class Bacteroidia; order Sphingobacteriales; family Sphingobacteriaceae; genus Pedobacter. The sequence continues at coordinate 38,619 of NZ_JBAZRL010000023.1, read as the reverse complement.
TTAATCAATTAAAGTTTACGTCCTTATTAATTTAACAAATAGTTAATACATGTGCAGAATTGCTGGCATCATTGCTCAAAATTTTTCTCCTGAACAATTAAAACATCAAGTAACCTTAATGTGCGATAGCATGGCACATGGTGGTCCTGATGATTTTGGGGTCATAGTTGATGAAGAAAAAAAGGTAAGCTTAGGCAATAGACGACTTTCTATTTTAGATTTAAGCGCCGCTGGTCATCAGCCTATGTTTAGTGATGATGAACAGGTTGTAATCGCCTATAATGGAGAAATTTACAACTTTAAAGTTATTAGGGAACAACTTATTCAGGAAGGTTTTCACTTTAAAACCGATTCAGATACAGAAGTAATTATTAAGGCTTATCAGTTTTGGGGAGAAAATTCTTTTGAAAAATTAAACGGGATTTTTGCTTTTTGTTTACATGATAAAACAAAAGATTGCTGCTATTTAGTTAGAGATCAAAATGGTGTTAAACCCTTGTACTATAGTAGGGATATCCAACATTTTATCTTTGCATCAGAAGTAAAAGCATTTGAACATTCTGGCATTACTCAACAACCAAATGAAAACTGGAAAATATATTATTTAGCATTCGGGCATATTCCTGAACCTTTTACTACTTTAAAAAATGTATATAGTTTACCAAAAGGTAGTTTTTTAAAATATAAGTTAATAGATGGCTCCTTTAAAATTCACCCTTATTTCCAATTCAGTCCTGCTATTCAAATAATTGATGAAGCTGAAGCTATAATCAGAATTAAGGAAGAGTTAAATAAAGCGGTTAAACTGCAATTAATTTCTGATGCTAGTATAGGAGTGTTATTTAGCGGCGGGCTCGATTCTAGCATTATCACTTTACTTGCTGATACGTATGCTAAAGGGAATTTAACTTCAATATCTGCTAATTTCAATGAAATAGATTTTTCCGAAAGTTCTTATCGTCAAATCATATCTGAACGAGTTGAGGCAAGTCATCAAGAACATGTAATTACCTATCGGGATTTTGTTTACAATTTTGATACGATATTGAAAAATATGGATCAGCCAACTACTGATGGTATTAATACTTGGTTTGTATGTAAGTGTGCTAAAGAAAATGGGCTGAAATCAGTACTATCAGGTTTAGGTGCTGATGAGTTATTTGGCGGATATCCTTCATTTGATCGAATTAGAAAAATTCAAAACTTAGGTAGAATAAGTAAAGAGTTAATTAAATCAGCTCGATTTCTGCAAAACACCAAGTTAAATAGACTCTATTATTTAAGTTTTCAATCGCCAGTTGGCGAATATTTATGTTTAAGAGGACTATATACGCCAGATATTATAGCTAATCTGTTAGATATAGATATAAAAACAGTTATTAATTGCTTACAAAATATTCCTTTAAATGATACTATTCGTTATTTAAATGATGAAGAGCGAGCAAGTTGGTTTGAGATTAATATGTATATGCAAAACCAATTGTTAAAGGATACTGATTTTATGAGTATGAGTCATGGTGTGGAGGTAAGAGTTCCATTTTTAGATGTTAATTTTGTAAATCTGGTAACTTCAATACACCCTTCGATAAAATTTGGAGTTTATCAAAAAAAGCGATTATTGATCGAGGCTTATAAAAAAGAGTTGCCTGAGCAAATTTTGAACCGTTCTAAAATGGGATTTACTTTTCCTTTTCAAGAATGGATGGTAAAAAATAAAGAAATCTCATCTCCAGATCTTTATCAAAATAAAAAAGCTAAAAAATTAATTTCTTCTTTTAACAACAATAAATTGCATTGGTCTTCGGCTTTTGCACTATATAAAGTATTCCATGCCTCCTAAAGTTCTCTTTTTAACCTTAAAGGTTTTCGGTTTTACCGGCGGGATTGAAAAAGTTTGCCGCTCTATTTGCCGTTCGTTATATGATCTTGGAGAAGATAATACATTAGAACCAACTGTTTATTCTATGTATGATAAATACTTTGACCGTGATTCAAGATATTTAAAAAAGCAACAATATCATGCTTTTAATGAGCATAGAAAATATTTTGTCATTAAATCTTTGATGAAAGGAATAAGGTCTGATGTTATTATTTTGAGTCACATTAACTTATTATCAATTGGTTATTTAATTAAAAGATTTAGTCCAAAAACTAAAGTTTATTTACTTGCTCATGGAATTGAAATTTGGAGAAAACTACCAGAGCCTAAATTGAAAGCACTCAAAAGACTGGATAAAATTATTGCTGTTAGCCATTTTACAGCAGAAAAGATAAAAAGCATACACGGCATTAAAGCTGATAAAATGGAAATACTTAATAATTGTATTGATCCATTTTATTTCTTTCCAGAAAATTTTAGTAAACCAAAAACATTGCTAGAAAGATATGGACTTAATTCAAATCAAAAAATATTAATGTCGCTTTCTAGAGTTGTTTCTTCAGAAAAATATAAGGGATACGATAATACCATTTCTATTTTACCTCAGTTAATTAAAAAATATCCAGAAGTGGTATATTTAATAGCGGGCAAATCTGACGAAGAAGAAAAACTAAGATTGGAGAAATTGATAACAAAACATCAAATAGCCAATCACATTAAATTAATTGGCTTTATAGATGAGGCCGAAATTACCGATCATTTTTTGCTTTCGGATATTTTCGTAATGCCAAGCAAAAAAGAAGGCTTTGGTATTGTATTTATTGAAGCAATGGCGAGTGGTTTATATGTTGTTGCTGGCAATAAAGATGGTAGTGTGGATGCGCTAAAAAATGGAGAATTAGGTAAATTAGTTAATCCTGATGATTCGAATGAAATTGAAAAGACGCTAGATGAACTTTTGAAATCTCCCTTAAATCACGAAGAAAAAATTGCTTTACAAAAAAATGTTTTAAAGGCTTTTAGCTATGAAAAATATCGCGAAAGCATTAAAAAATTAATTGTTTATGGTACAAGTTATCTTATGCTTTTATAATGAATAAACAACAAGAAACCTGGGAAATTGCTCCTTCAACTCATCTTTTTGATTTAAAACTAAAAGAAGTTTGGGCTTACAGAGATTTATTGGGCTTATTGGTAAGAAGAGATTTTGTTTCTTTTTATAAACAAACTATTCTTGGTCCTCTTTGGTTTTTTATACAGCCGTTATTTACTACCCTAATTTTCACATTTATTTTTGGAAATCTTGCTGGGATATCGACAGATGGATTGCCGAAACCGCTATTTTATATGGCTGGAATTACTGCTTGGAATTATTTTGCTGATTGTTTAACTAAAACATCAACAGTATTTAAAGACAATGCAGCCATTTTTGGTAAAGTTTATTTTCCAAGATTAATTATGCCCCTTAGTATTGTAGTTAGTAATTTAGTTCGTTTTGGGGTGCAAATGGTTTTATTTATACTGTTAATGCTTTATTATTATGCGAATGGATCCCAGTTCAATATTAGTTGGGCAATTTTTCTTTTTCCATTAATTGTGATTTTAATGGCATTATTAGGTTTAGGAGCTGGAATGATTATATCTGCTATGACAACTAAATATAGAGATCTTGCCTTCTTGGTTAGCTTTGGAGTGCAATTATTAATGTATGCAACTACTGTAATTTATCCATTATCTACAGCAATAGAAAAATACCCAAAATACAGTTGGTTAATAGAATATAACCCAATGACATCAATAATTGAAACATTTAGATATGGGTTTTTAGGAGAAGGTTCTTTTAGTTGGATTAGCCTAGGCTACGCTACTTCTTTAACAGTTATACTTTTAATTATTGGCATTATTATATTTAACAAAGTCGAAAAAACTTTTGTTGATACTGTTTAGCCTTTAAAGTGCAATTAAAACCCCGTTATTTTTAAAAAATGTCAAACATCGCTATTAAAGTAGAAAATTTAAGTAAAGCATATCAGTTAGGGCAAATTGGCACAGGTACAATTAGTCGTGATTTAGAACGGTGGTATGCAAGAATGCGTGGCAAAGAAGATCCTTTTCTAAAAATCGGAGAAACTAATAATCAAAACACTAAAAGTGAAAGCGATATAGTATGGAGCTTAAAAAATGTAAGTTTTGAGGTTGAAAAAGGAGATGCTGTAGGCATAATTGGAAGAAATGGCGCTGGCAAAAGTACGCTTCTAAAAATATTAAGTAAAATAACCTCCCCTACTACTGGTACAATTGTAGGCAATGGCCGAATTGCAAGTTTACTAGAGGTAGGAACCGGTTTTCATCCTGAACTATCTGGTAGAGAAAATATTTTCTTAAACGGGGCAATCTTAGGCATGAGAAAGCATGAGATTAAACGAAAGTTTGATGAAATAGTTGAGTTTGCTGGAATAGAAAAATATATTGACACACCTGTAAAAAGATATAGTTCTGGAATGTATGTTAGATTGGCTTTTGCAGTCGCCGCACATCTTGAATCAGAAATATTAATTGTTGATGAAGTACTTGCTGTTGGCGATGCAGAGTTTCAAAAAAAATGCTTAGGCAAAATGGGTGAAGTAAGCAAAGGCGAAGGAAGAACAGTCTTATTTGTAAGCCATAATATGGCAAGTATTATGATGCTATGTAATAATGCCATCCTACTCAAAAATGGAATGCTTGAAAATTTTGATAAAACGTCGCAAATCATATCAGATTATAGAAATTTATTAAAAGATCAATTAAAAGTTGTTAAAGATTTCAACTATGAAAATGATGTTTTTACGATTAAAGATATTACTATCGAAAACGAATTTAAAGAATCAATTTTTACTATAAATAATGAAATAACCATCACATTAGAAATCTATTTTAAGTATAAAATTTCTGGAATAGCAATTGAGCTCTTTGTAAGGAATGAGGATGAACTGCCAATCTTTAGTAGTTGTACAAGAACATTAGAATTAGCTGAGGATACCTACACCTTTGAAATGATTATACCTAAAAATATCTTTAATGATATGACTTACTACTTTTCGATAGGTATTTCGAAAGACTACGAATATTTTATCGCCAAATATGATAATATATTAAAAATTGATATTGAAAATTATGTTGAAGACTTTGGCTGGACTCAAACCTTAGACGGAGTTGTAAGGCCAAAAGTTCTGTGGAAAATGAATCAAAATTTAATTTAATGATTGAAAATATCTATCAAGATGATCTATTACTTGCTATTGTAGTTAGATCAAATTTTAAAAAAGACGGTATTGAATTTTTTACCGATAATAATTCATCCCAGCAACTTGGGTATATGAATAGGCAAGCAGGTTATTATATTGCTCCTCACAGGCATAATTTAGTAACTCGTGAAGTAAAATTAACTCAAGAAGTACTTGTTATTAAGTCAGGTAAAGTAAGAGTAGATTTTTTTGATAATGCTCAGAATTATTTACAAAGTTCTATCTTAAATTCGGGCGATGTTATTTTACTATCAGATGGTGGTCATGGATTTAAAATGCTTGAGGATTCCGAAATTTTTGAAGTAAAGCAAGGTCCATATTGTGGAGAAGAAGATAAAGTTAGATTTGAAGCTGTTTCTGAAGAAAAAATAATCATAAAATGATTCGAGCTTTAAAAAATCGTATCAAGGAATATCTTAACAAAGACTTCATAAGTAATGTTACCATGTATGATTATCCTTTTGATTTAAAGAAGGGCGACATGCTTTATGTTAGATCGTTTGGAAATAAAAATCCAGATAAAAAATTTTATATCATCTGGAGAGATTATTATGGCGCAGGTTTTTTTTCAAACTATGCGTTTGTAATTGCCCATATATTGATCGCGAAAAAAAACAACTTTATCCCGATAATAGACTTTGAAAATTTCAAAACAATATATAATGAAAAAGAGTCCATTAACGGTAGTGAAAATGCATGGAATTATTATTTTGAGCGATTAAGCGATTATTCATTAGAAGAAGTATATGGCAGTAAAAATGTATTATTCTGTAATGGTGGCTTTCCGAATGGATTTTCATATAATTTAACCGAAATAGAAGGAGCAAACCAGCTTTCAAAAGAAATAAAAATCAACAAAACCGTCGAAAATTTTATTCAAAGCAGTTTAAAAACAGACTCTACTTACGTAGGTGTTCATTTTAGAGGCAAGGAGCAAAACCTTGCTAGCCACCATCCTTTTGGACCAACCTATAAACAATTGGTGAGTAATACCAAAATGCTTCTTGAAAAATACAATCTATCTAAAATTTTTATTGTTACGGAAGATTTAAAAGCGATCGAAACTTTGGAAAAAAAATTCCCAAAAGCAGTTTTTTATACAAACTCTTATAGAACAAAAAAGGGAAATGCCTATAAAGAATTAGAAGCACGTAAACATCATAGATATCTTTTAGGTTTAGAAATTTTGCGAGATGCACATCTACTTTCTCAATGTGGCGGAATTCTACATTCAGATTCAAACGTTAATGAATATGCAAGATTGATCAATGACCATCAATATAAATTTCAATGTGAGATAAAAAATGGTTTCAATACTCATCATCCGATCTACTCAAAATTTAAATATAAATTAATTAAGTATCTACCACAGCAATTTGGTGGATTACTAAATGAGGTTATAATTAAAGAAAAAGCTTAAAAATATAACCACTAATTAATAAACTGAAAATTTACAAAAAATCAAAATGACCGATAATTTTAGATTATATAGCCAATATTATGATTTGCTTTATCAAGATAAAAATTATATTCTAGAGACAAATTATGTAAGTAGATTGATAGAAACTTATCGCCCTAAAAGTAAAACTATACTAGAGTTAGGTGCTGGAACAGGTAAACATGCATTTTTACTAGCCAACAAAGGCTATACCGTTTTAGGTGTAGAAAGAAGTGCAGAAATGGTGGCGATAGCTAATCAGACAACAAATGAAAATGTAAGTTTTGATGTAGCAGATATTATTGAATTTAATCTAAATCAAACTTTTGATGTGGCAACTTCTTTATTCCACGTAATTAGTTATTTAACCGATAATGAAAGTCTTATTCAAACCTTTAAAAATGTTTATCAACATTTAAATAAAGATGGCATATTCATTTTTGATGTTTGGTATAGTCCAGCTGTTTATCATCAAGTACCTGAAAAAAGGACTAAAATCTTAAAAAATCATAATATCGAGGTTATTAGAAAAGCAAATCCTGTAATCTATTCAGAAAAAAATGTTGTTGAAGTTAATTATGAAATAACAATTATAAACGTAAATGATAAAAGTGCAAGTACAATAACAGAAAAACATCCAATGCGTCATTTTAGTAGTCCAGAAATTGAATTGTTGGCGTATACAACAGGGTTTAAACTATTGGGCACTGAAGAATTTTTAACTGGATTAGCTCCTTCTACAGATACTTGGGGTGTATGTTATATTTTAAAGAAAATTTAAACTTAAACGAATTAAAATGCATCAACCAATTCCTGTAAATACACCATTGCTCAATGGCAATGAACTAAAATATGTAACAGAATGCATAGAAACTGGATGGATTTCTAGTGAAGGTCCCTTTATTTCAAAATTTGAAGAAGGTTTTAGCAATTTTATTGGTTGTGAGCATGGTGTTGCAGTAAGTAACGGATCTGCGGCTTTAGATATTGCTATAAAAGCTTTAAATATTGGGCAAGGCGATGAAGTTATCATGCCGACTTTTACTATTATTTCTCCTGCACAATCTGTAGTAATTGCAGGAGCTTTACCAGTTTTGGTAGATAGTGATCCGTTGACATGGAATATGGATGTAAATCAAATTGAAGCAAAAATAACAGCCAGAACAAAAGCAATATTAGTTGTACATATTTATGGATTACCAGTAGATATGGACCCGGTATTAGACTTGGCAAAAAAATACAATTTAAAAGTAATTGAAGATGCTGCAGAAATGCATGGTCAAACTTATAAAGATAGAATGTGTGGGAGTATGGCTGATTTAAGTATTTTTAGTTTTTATCCAAACAAACACATTACTACTGGCGAAGGTGGCATGTTATTGACCAACGATAAAGCATTGGCTGAAAGGTGTAAAAAATTACGCAATCTTTGTTTTGAGCCAAATGGACCACGATTTGTACATTATGAATTAGGTTGGAATTATAGGATGACAAATTTGCAAGCAGCCTTAGGGTTAGCGCAATTAGAGCAAATTGAGGGTTTTATTGAGATAAAAAGAAAAATGGGGGCCAATTACCAACATCAACTTTCTTTTTTGAAAGAAAAGGGATATCAATTGCCTTTAGCTAAAACCGATTTTGCAGAAAATATTTATTGGGTATTTGGTTTAGTTGCCCCTACTGAGAAAGAAAAGGAAGAAATGGTGAATTACCTTACCGAAAATAAAATTGGCACCCGCCCATTTTTTTGGTGTATTCATGAACAACCTGTATTTAAAAACATGGGGTTATTTAAGGATGAAAAATATCCAGTTGCAGAAAAATTAGCTAGAAATGGTTTTTATTTACCAAGTGGTTTGGGGTTGACTTTAGATGAACAGAAAGTAATAATTAAATGCATAAGCTAAAAATTGGAATTCCCATTAGTTTCGATTACGATCCACTAGGCGGAGGCAGTTATTCTTATGTGAAGCAGTTAGTAAAAGCTATAGATAGCTATGAGTTTAATGATAATATAGAAGTAGTATTTTTAAACTTTGAAAAAAAAGTTATAAAAACTCAAAAACCATTAATCACATTTCATCCTTTTAACAACTATACATTAAGAGATTTAATAAGAAAGATCATAATTTTATGCATTGGTAAAATACCTATTATTTTTTTCAAACGCTTATTACGACAAGTAGAAATTAAACATGCCGAAGCGAGAAATCAAAAAATAAAGACAGTATTAGACGAAAATAAGATTAAAGTTTTATTTTACTTAAATCCTGACGGCAATAATTACAATTTTCCGTTTATAACAATTCATTGGGACATTGGACATTTATCCACTTTCATGTTCCCAGAATTTACTGAAGATTTTGATGCCAGATCTGAATATTACAAAACCATATTACCTAAAGCATTAATGGTTGTTACGGAAACAGAGTCTGGGAAAGAGGAACTTATAAAATATACAAATATTAATGTAGATCGTATAAAAGTGATGCCAATTTTCCCTGGAGAGGTCATCAATGAAAACGTGTCTTTTCATTTACAGCAAGAGATATTAAGAAATTCTAATCTAATTTCTAAGCAATTTTTTATTTATCCAGCGCAATTTTGGGCCCATAAAAATCATACTTTATTAATTGATGCTTTTGAACAAGTGCTTAAAAAACATCCTGACTTAAAGTTGGCTTTTACAGGATCAGACAAAGGAAATTTGGCATATATAAAAGATTATATTCAGTATAAAAAGCTAAGTGAAAGTATTTTAATTTTAGGATTTGTAAGCAATTCTCAGCTATATTCTTATTATAAAAATGCAATAGCACTAGTTATGCCTACATATTTGGGGCCTTCAAATATGCCGCCATTGGAAGCGGCATTTTTAAATTGTCCAGTACTCATTAGCAATATAAAAGGGCATCGCGAACTACTTGGTGAATACCCAAGATATTTTGAGCCATGGGATATGCATGCTTTGGCTCAAGAAATGTTAGATCAGGTAGAAGATAAAACATCACGATCATTTAAAAATAGTGATTATTTTAATATAAATACTGCGCTTGAAGCACTAGACCAAATATTCTTAAAAGCTGTTATAATTAGAAAAAATTGGATTTAGCATTATTATAAAGAATTTTTACGCAGCTAGATTAATGTATAAAAAATGTTATTGTTTAAAAAATCGTAAATTATTTAACTATGGGAAATTATAGGGTCGGTGTTTGGATTGACAATAGCTATTCTCCAGAATCCGGTGGTGGTTTTTCCTTTTTGTGGCAACTAATTTATGGTATAGATCAAAAACAATTTGACCATAATATTGAAATTTATTTTGTTGGATTTAATCTAAATTTTGAGCTTAACCGAACTACAATCAGCATACCATTTAACGAAAATTATTTTGAGAGAAGAAAAAACAACTTCTATCACAAGTTTTTTAATATTAACTTACCTCGAAAAGATATCTTAAAAAATTATGCTGATGCTGAGAAAATATTAAAGAGCCATAAAATTGATGTTATGTTTTATACCACACCAGATATTTTCATCAATAATTACCCTTATATTCTTGTAAATTGGGATTTAGCACATAAGACAACCTACCCTTTTCCAGAAACGGCAATGTTTGGAAACTGGGCATCAAGAGAAAAAAAAATTAGCGAAAACCTAAACAATGCTTTATTGGTTTGCTGCGAATCTGAAAGAGGAAAGCAGGAAATTATAGATAACTATAGATTATTTGCTAACAAAGTAACGGTATTACCACTTTTTCCTGGAAAAATCATCTTAGATGAAATAATTGAAAAAAGACCAGATTGGCTGGAAGAAAACGAATCTTTTTTTCTTTATCCTGCACAATTCTGGGCTCATAAAAATCATTACAATTTGATTATTGGTTTTGCGGAATTATTAAAAGCAAATCCTGCTAAAAAATATAAACTCATTTTAACTGGAAGCGACCAAGGTAATTTTTATTATATAAAACAGCTAATCGCTAATCTTAAATTAGAATCCTATATTATCATTCCAGGTTTTATTGAAGATGGGGCATTGAAATGGTTATATAAAAATTCAATAGGTTTAGTATTTGCATCTTTTTTAGGCCCCACAAACATGCCTTTACTTGAAGCCCCATTATTAAATTGTAATGTCGCTTGTTCAAACCTAAAAGGTCACAAAGAAATGTTGGGTGATGATGCAATTTATTTTGATCCTGAAGACCCCTCATCCATCCAAAAAGCAATGGCTGAATTAATTGCAATGAAACATTCTGGAACTCAATTCAAAGTTACAATATCTACTAAGAAAAATAATTTAGAAAATACCTTGAATATATTTGAACAAGTAATCGTTAGAAGTATTAATATTAGAAGAACTTGGGAGTAAAAATATTGAACAAACCTACTTATTACCTAAGTAAAACCTTAATATATTTAGGTTCCAAAGTATTTGGTGCTTCAAGGAGGATTGCTAGCAAAATTTATCGGCCCAAGCCAACATTAAAGGATATTGGCTGGGTAGCTTTCTGCGAGGCAGGTGGAGAATTTTTACGTTTTGAATATGATTTAAAAAAAGATTCTATCGTATTTGACTTGGGTGGTTATGATGGTCAGTTTACCAGTGATTTATTTAGCAAATATGAATCAAACTTCTACATATTTGAAGCTTGCAAATCCTTTTCGGATCAGATTACTGAAAGATTTAAATTAAACACAAAAATAAAAGTTTTTGATTTTGGGTTATCATCTGTTGATGAAGTAGTGAAAATGTCTGTTAATTCAGTTGGGTCTTCTACATATATTCAATCTCCAAATATGGTAGATATAGTTCTGAAAAAAGGTGTAGATTTTATTAATTCATTACAATTAAACTGTATAGATTTAATGAAAATAAATATTGAGGGTGGAGAATATGAGCTTTTAGCACATCTAATTGATTATAAGATTATTGAAAAGATTGACAATCTTCAAATTCAGTTTCATGATTTTGTTCCAAATGCATTAGAACGAATGCTAGTGCTTAGAAATCTGCTCTCGTTAACACATTACCCAACCTATCAATTTGATTTTATATGGGAAAATTGGAAAAGAAAATAACACTTTCATGATAGGGATAACTATTCAAGGAAGATTAGGCAATCAGCTTTTTCAGTATGCTTTTATAAATAGTATTAGTAAAAAACTAAATACCAACTTTTTTATTGATCAAAGTGTAGAGCCTTTTAAAGCAGCTAAATACTTTCAGCTTAAATTTTCTTTATCTAATCTACTTTTTAACAATGTATTTAGCATTTCAGGGTATAAAAATTTTTTCAGCTACTATCTCCGGGTCTTTTATTCAAAAGCATTAAGCAGAATTTTTATTAAAGAATCTAAATATTTTGATTTTAAAGAATCGTACCAAGAGATTTTACCTACCATAAAAGATCAGGTTTTATATAATGGTTATTTTCAATCCGCTGCTTATTTTAAAGACAATGAAGAAGAAATCCTATCTCAGTTTACATTGAAAAAATCTTATCAGAAACTATATTATAATACTTATGAAAAACTTGGTGATGGTAAAAAGATTGTAACAGTGCATATCAGAAAAACTGACTATCAAAATCAAGCGCATTTAAATTTAGGTAGTGATGACATTTCTTTGCCAATGCATTTTTATCACCAAACAATTGCTGCATTAAATAATAATGATACTTTCTTTATTTTTATAAGTGATGATCCAGCTTCTTTAACTGATGAATTTAAATACCTTGTGCATAAACATATCTCTTATAGCGATGAGATTACAGATTTTCAACATTTGTTAAAAGCAGATATTTGCATCATCTCAAATAGCACATTTAGTTGGTGGGGAGCCTATTTAAATAAAAAACCAAACAAAGTTGTGTACGCTCCAAAATATTTTATGGGTTTTCATATTCAACAAGAAGTACCTCCTCACATTTACCCTTCTAATTGGATTCAAGTTCAATGTTAAAAGGAATTTCTATAATTGTATGCTGTTACAATAGTGAAAAACGTTTGCCAGAAACACTTCAATATATCGCCAATCAAACTGGGTGCGATGATTTAAATATTCAAGTTATTATAGTTGATAATGCATCTGCAGATCAAACTAAGAATGTAGCCATCAAAGAATGGGAAAAGTATAATTTACCAAATTACACTTTTACTATTGTAGAAGAATTTAAACCAGGTTTAAGTAGCGCTCGAGAAAAAGGATTAACAGAATCAATATATAATTACATTGTCTTTTGCGATGATGACAATTGGCTTGAAGAAAATTATTTAACAACAGTTTATCAATTATTTGAAGGCTTTCCTAATACAGCAGTATTAGGTGGACTTGGCGAACCAGCTTTTTCTTCTGATACTGTAATACCCGTTTGGTTAGATACCTATTACAATTCTTATGCAGTGGGTAAAATTCATCCAAAAGAATGTATAGTAGATAGCGTTCAAGGCGCAGGTATGTGCATAAGAAAAGATGTTTATTTAAACATTTTCAAAATTTTTGGCCCCTTACTGCTGTCTGGTAGAAAAGGCAAAAAATTATCTGCAGGAGAGGATTCTGAAATTTGCATACGCATCAGATTAATTGGTTACCAGGTATTATATTCTCCCGATCTAAAATTTAAACATTTTCTTCCTGCAAATAGATTAACCTGGAGTTATCTGTTAAAATTACATAAGGGTTTTGCTAGGTCTTTTGTAATTTTAGATATATATAAGAAAGCATTAAATAAAGAAGAAATAGGTAGCTTCTATTGGCTTAGAAAGTCGGTATATAACTTTTTGTTATTTACGAAATACCTTGTTCTATATTTACCAAACCTACTAAGCAAGACTAAATATAAAAGAGAAGAAATTTTATTAAGCAATTGGTTTATCTTCTCAACAAACTACTTTACCTATAACTTCAAAGTAAATAAGATTTATAATCAAATTACCAATGCCATTAAAAACGCAACCATTTAAATTCTACATTTTGTTGATTAAAGAAGAATTTCATTTTGTTTAACCTGAGTTACATTTTCAGTACAAAAAACAGATTGCCATTATTGAAAATAACGTTGGGCAATCTTTTAAATAAGAGATTACCAGATGAAGAAATTGTAGTTGTAGATGGAAATAGCAGCGATGGAACTAAAGAATATTTAGAACAACTCTTAGCAGATGGTAAAATCCATCAACTCTTATCTGAACCAGATCAAAGCCAAGCGCATGGTTGGAATAAGGCTATGTTATTAGCTAATGGAATCATTATAAAAAAAATAATTGATGACGATATTTTCGATTATGATGCCATTAGAAAATGTACTGATTACATGCTTAAAAATCCAGATATAGATGTGGTAATTTCTAACGACTTGTTGAGTAGTTTGAGCAACTACAAAAACATACAAAAAACAACTAGACTTCCTCAGTTTAATAAATGGAAAAACAAATTACAACCTTCATTTACCTTTGGTGATGTACATTTATTAATTAGACGCAGTTCACTGGCTTATATTGGTTTATATAACACTAATTATGTAATGATGGACTGGGAATATTCCTTAAGGATAAGTTATCTTAACGCAAATATTGCATATTACACTGGTTACAATGCCTTATCCGTTTACCATGACCAAAGTATTACCGCATTAAAAAATATCAAACAAATAACCAATCAAGGTAGTAGAGCTAATGTTTTTTATGAGTATGCGGGTGACCGAGCTGGGATTTCATTATGGTCTAAAATTAAAATTGCTATTGGAAAACGAATAAAGAAGAAAGAGCATAAAAATCAATATGCATCCGAGGTAAATAAAGACCTTTCAGTTATCTATACATATCTTCAATCTCAAATAGAAATGATTAATGCTAATGGAGATTTTAAATTCATCAAAAAGATTGAATAGAATATCTTCTTTGGATGGATTTAGAGCCATTTCTATTATTTTAGTTGTATTTAGTCATTTCAGATTTTTAGATGATTTTCCAGAAGGCTTAGCAGGTTTTGCAAAACAATTCGATGTTGGCGTAACCGTTTTCTTTGTAATAAGTGGTTTTTTAATTACTACGCTTTTATTAAAGGAATATGAAAAAGACAATACGATATCTATAAAAGAATTTTATATTAAAAGAGCATTTAGAATTTTACCCGTATTCCTTTTGTATTTCTTATTAATATGTTGTTTAAATTATTTTAGAAATATTGAAATTACTCCATCCAATTTTTTACATGCCATAACTTTTACAGCAAATTTTGATCAAAACAAGAACTGGTTTATTGGGCATTTTTGGACGCTTTCCATAGAAGAGCAATTTTATTTATTTTGGCCATTAACCCTCCTCTTTTTTAAACGAAACATAAAATTAGTAATCTTATTTTTAATTATTTACTCGTGGTTTGTTCGGGTAGTTGTCTACAAATTTCATTTAAATCCAAGCATTTTTTTACATCCTTTTTTCTCTATTTCAGATTCAATTTTAATAGGAGCTTTAACAGCGGTTTTGAAGCAAGAAAATCCCAAATTATTTACAAATAAAATATTTCGATATCGCTACTTACAAATTTTAGCTCTATTGATTATTATTTTATTTGTATATAGCTCCGCTTATGGAAAACTAGCCTATGTTTCATTGCCTTTTGGCAATACTATTATAGCTATCTGCATAATGTATATTATTTTAAGTTACATCTATCCACAAAACAACTTAATATTTAAATTTTTAAACCATAGAGTAATGGTTCATATTGGAGTATTATCATACAGCATTTATATTTGGCAAGAATTTTTCTTTACAAAAGAAGCACTACTGTTTAATAAATTTCCATTAAATATCATTGCCATTTATCTGATTTCGACGGCCTCTTATTACCTATGGGAAAAGCCCTTTCTTAATTTAAGAAAAAGGGTGCTACAAAAACAGTTTAATTAATTCATGATTTCAATTATCATCTGTTCTATTAACAAATTGCTTTTTGAACAAGTTTCAAAAAGTATTGCTGAAACAATTGGTGTTGAATATGAAATTGTTCAAATTGAGAATACAATTACAAATTATGGCATTTGTAAAGCTTATAATATTGGAGCAACTAAAGCGAAGTTCCCTTTTTTATGTTTTTTACATGAAGATATTTTAATTAAATCTTCAAACTGGGGTGTAGAAATAATCAATTTTTTTGAGCAAAATGAAAACATTGGAATTGTAGGTGTTGCTGGTTCTACTTATAAATCTTTAGTTCCGAGTGTATGGGCGCAAGGATTGCACCATACAGACCATGCAAATCTAATTCAACATTACAGAACATCAATTTCAATGAATAGTGAAAATCCAGACCATAAATTTTCGGAAGTTAAAACTTTAGATGGTGTATTTTTATTTACTAAAAATAAGATTTGGGCGCAATATCCGTTTGATGAAAATACATTTGATAAATTTCATTGTTACGATCTTGATTTTTGCTTGCAAATTGGGCAACACACTAAAATATTTGTTTTTAACAACCTATTAATAGAACATTTCTCTTCTGGTAGCTTAAATAGAGATTGGGTAAATTATTCAATTAAATTATCTGAAAAATGGAAAAGCCTTCTGCCCGTTGGGAATATTTTAGCTCATAAGAAAAAAGAAATTGAATGGAGAAATAGAAAAATATTCTTCCTAAGAATGAATATTTTAGGTTATCCAATTCTTACATCTTTTAAAATATTTTTAAAATGGCACTTTATAAAAAATACTTCATTTGTTAATCTCGTGAAGTTCATATCCAATGTAATTGGTCAAAAACTAAACTTACTCAAGAAGAAACCTCTATATTAATGCGAAAAAAAGTCTACATCAAATTTCAGAATGGTATCGATTATAATACAGCATTAAAAGAGATCTTCTTTGAACTACAAGATGAATTTGAATTTATAGAAGAAAATGAGAAACCAGACTTTATCTTATTTGCCCCTTATGGAAATGATATCCCTAAAAAGGGAGATTATGTTAGAATAGGTTATTATTGTGAAAATATAACTCCTGATTTATCGAAATGTGAATACGCGTTTGGCATTCCTTTAGAAGAAAAAATTAACAATCCTAAATATAAACGTATTCAATGGCATGGGCTTAATCCAATTCAGTTAATTAAAAATCTATCCGATAACGAGATAGATCAGATTATAAATCAAAAGCAAAGTTTTTGCAACTTTCTATACTCACATAAAGTACCTTATAGAGAGGAATTTTTTAAACAGCTTTCAAAATATAAAAAAGTAGATGCTCCTGGGAAATCAATGAATAATATGAAATCTATTGATACTTTGTATAAAGGAGATATTTGGGAAAGAAAACGTCAATTTCTTTCTCCATATAAATTTACTATTGCTTTTGAAAACTATGCTTATCCTGGTTATCAAACAGAAAAGCTATATGATGCCATGCAGGTTAACAGCATTCCTATTTATTGTGGAGATTCTAATATTTCAGAAATATTTAATACCAAAAGTTTTTTGAATGCTCCAGAGTATATAAATTACAACTATAACAAAATAATTGCTTCATTGGAAAAAGTTTCCCAATCTAATTTTGTAGATATTAGACCTCAATTCTATAAAGGCCCACATCATAGATTACAGCGGAAATTGAAATATTTAGGTCGTAAAATTAAAATGAATTTACAATTTAACAACTTAGATTTTTCTAATTTAATTGATAGAATAATTGAAATTGATACAAACCAAGATATATATATTCAATATTTAAAGGAACCTTGGTTCAAAAATAACGCAATTGATATGAGTACCACTAATAAAGAGAGGTGGTTTAAAATTTTTAATGGTAAAACAACCTAGTCAAATCAATTATGGTATTCAATATTTACGTAGTTTAGCTGCATTAGGTGTTCTTTTATGTCATTATGGTTCAGACTTGAAAAATTATCCTGAACTTGCCTTTCTATTAAGTTTTGGGAAATTGGGTGTACATATTTTTTTCCTAATTAGTGGGTATATTATAACTTTATCTCTTTTAAATTACAATTATTACCCAAAGCATTTTTTTAAATTTTTATTAAAAAGATCTGTAAGAATTGAACCTGTTTATATTATCACTATTTTACTAACATTGTTCAGTTTCTACTTATTTAACCACTTCTCATCCTTTAAAGGAGGTGATTTGCCATTTATTCCTGGACAATTTTTTGCACATGTATTTTACATCGTCCCCTTTACTAAATGGAGTTTTTACAATAACATCTTTTGGACATTAGGTGTTGAATTTCAATTTTATCTATTGATGGGTTGTGTCTATTTTATAAAAAATAGTATGTTTTTTAGAATAATTTTCTTAATTCTTTTCTCTTTAACTGTATTTATACCTTTTGCAAACGCAACTAATTTACTAAGCAACTATGGAGCAATCTTTGCACTAGGCATTTCTTCTTTACACTTTCAGCAATCAAGAAACAAATGGTATTTAAGCATTATGATTTTGGATGCAATCATCATCTACTTACATGATGGTTATCTCATTTTGTTTTTATTAACAATTTCAATCTTGATCATCTACTTGTTTAAGTATAAAATTGCAATACTTAATTTTTTAGGAAAAATATCTTATTCTTTGTATGTTATTCATCCTTTGATTTTTATTTATATCAATGGCATTACAAAGAAGACAATACCAAACTTAATAAATTATGAGCTTTTATTTTTGTGCGTTCAAATAACAACTGCACTTGGCTTAGCTTATGTTTTTTATCTCTTAATAGAAAAACCTACTATAGCCATATCAAAAAAAATAGTATACCGATAAATGAAAATTCCATTAGTTTCTATTATTATTCCTTTTTATAATGCTGAAGATTTTTTAGTGGAAACATTACAATCTGCCATCAACCAAACATGGGAAAACAAAGAAATTATACTTATTGATGATGGTTCAACAGATGGTTCATTTCTAAAAGTAAAAAGTTTTAAAAATGAAAAAGTAAAACTTATCCAACAACAAAAAAATAAAGGAGCCTCAGCTGCAAGAAATTTAGGATTATCTTGTGCTAAAGGAGATTATATTCAATTTTTGGATGCTGATGATTTATTATCTCCTAATAAAATTGAAAAACAAGTTTTGGCTTTACAAAATGAGCCAAACAAAATAGCAGTTTGCAGTACAGTTCATTTTAAAGATACTGAAAATCATTTTCTGAGGCATCCTTCCGCATTTGAAGAAAATTTCATTTATAATACAGATAGTCCTATTTATTTTATCACCAAACTTTGGGGAGGGTACGATCAACATGCTTCAATGATACAACCCAATGCTTGGCTTACTCCTATGAATTTAATTAAGTCCACTGATAAATGGGATGAAAACCTGTCTGTAGATGATGATGGGGAGTATTTTGCTCGAGTTATTTTAAATTCAAAAGGCATTGTAAAAGTTGAGCATGTATTTAATTATTATCGAAAACAAAACACTCAAAAAAGTTTATCTGCTCAAAAATCACATAACCATTTTAAAAGTCAACTGCTCTCTACATTATCAAAAAAGCATGAATTATTATCCAGAACAGCAACAAAAGAAGCTAAACAGGCTATTCATAGGCAATTATTCGAATTAATTGTCAAAAGCTATCCTAAATATCCTTCTATTTATAAAAAAGCTCTAAAAGAACTTCCTGATATAGAATCAAATTATTACCAACCTGTTATAGGAGGACCAAAAATCCAAAAAATTGTTAAGCTATTTGGTTGGAAGGTCGCTAGAATTATTCAATATATTTTAACACAGAAATGATAGCCATTGTAACCTCTTGTATCCACCCCAAAGAAATGTCAACCATTACTAGGAGCTTCTTTTCTCTTGAAGAACGGGAGTTACAAACGATACATACTTTAAACAGACTAAAAGAAGTTGGTTTTAAACAGATTATCTTAGCAGACAATTCTTTTGATTATGATTTTTCCAGACTTAAATCAGCAGTTGATAATGTAAAAATAATTCATCTAAAGCAATATCAATTTTTAAATAAAAGCATCAATGAAATTTTAATTCTTTTAGCTGTAATGGATGAAATTCCAGAGAATACAAAGATATTTAAGATTTCTGGCAGGTATTTTCCATCAGAAAATTTCTCAATGGAAATGAATCAAGCTATTGATTTTAAAGTGAAGGGGTTTGAATTTGATACTAAAAAAGCCGTAATTACTACTAGGGGATATTTTGTTCGTAATAAAGAGATTTACGAGGAGTTTTTGCTGTATTGTCTAAACGAAATATACAGCTATCCTTACCGTGTTGTTGGCTTAGGAAGTTTAATTAAATTTATTAAAGAGTTTTTTAGTGCAAGTTTAAAGAAAATACCAACTGTTTCTATAGAATTTGCAGCGGCAAGGGCTCTTAAAAAAGGCCACTATACCTATGAATTATCAGACAATTTACACATTGAAGGACAAATTGCAGGACTTGAAAGCAAAGAATTAATTAAAGAATGAACTTAAAACTAAATATTTTTTATGAGGAGCCAAATAACGATAGATGGGTCAAATATGATCGATATCCTAGGCAAATTATTAGAAGAATAATAAGAGGAAAATCGAGACCAGGTGGCGTAATGCTGGTTGCTTTAGAATTGATGCGTGGTTTAGATTTATTAAAAATTCCTTACCGTTTTAATGATTATCAATATGCTAAACAACATCCAAATGAACTTATCGGTGTAATTGGTAAACCTCATCTCATTTTTGAAAAAAGATTTAAAAACCCTATTCTTTTTGGTGCTGGTATTTTTTCTCATCCAATTGAATGTCCAAATCTTTTTGAAGTTTATCCTAATATTAAAAAGATTTTGGTTCCAGGAGACTGGATGAGGCTTATGTGTGAACCATACTATCCAAATAAAGTAATAGCGTGGCCTGTTGGCATAGATACAGAAAAATGGTCTCCCAAAATAAAAGCTGAAAAATTAAATGTTGATTTTTTAATTTATGATAAAATCCGCTGGGACCATGACAAATATGATCATGAATTATTGCAACCAATAATTAAAGAATTAAAAAAACAAAACCTTAGTTATCATATTATTCGCTATGGCAATTATAACCATGCTGATTTAATAAATGAGTTAAATATCTCAAAAGCCGTAATTTTTCTTTGTGAACATGAAACTCAAGGCATAGCATACCAACAAATACTGTCAACAAACACTCCTATATTAGCTTGGGACAGAGGAGGATACTGGCAAGATCCGTTTTATTTTCCTGAAAAAGTTAAATATGAGCCTGTAACTTCTGTTCCATACTGGGATGAAAGATGTGGGTTAAAGTTTAAAGATTGGTCTGACTTTGCTAAGACACTGGAAAAATTTATTAGTAAATTAAAAAACGAAAAATTTGAGCCAAGAGCCTATATTCTAGAAAATTTAACTCTCGAAATTTCTGCTCAGAAATATGTAGATATCTACAAATCTTTAACAAAATGAAAATACTTTTAATAATGGATCCTGGAATATCTATTCCTCCGCCAAAATATGGTGGTCATGAACGGTTAGTATATATGTTTGCAGAAGAATATACTAAAATGGGTCATGAGGTAAGTTTATTAGCTGGTCCAGATTCAAAAATATCTGGAAAAGTTTATTCATTTGGTATAAATAAGCTTAATCGTTCCAAATGGCAAAGAATGAAAGAATTGCTAAATGTTTGGCAATTTCTTTACCAAAAAGGAAATAAATTTGATTTAATTCACAACTTTGGTCGACTAGCTTATTTATTTCCGATTACGAATAGTTGCGTAAAAAAAATCATGACCTATGGTCGTCCCGTTTCTAAAAAAGGTGTTAAATTCATTAATTCATTACCCAATCAAAATTTAATATTTACGGCTTGTAGCAATTATTGTGTCTCTACTGGAAATATTGCTGGTGAATGGAAAACGGTTTATAATGCAATTGACTTCTCTAAATATGAATTAAAGGAAAATGTTAGTGTAGAAGCTCCATTTATGTTTTTGGGTAGATTAGATAAAATAAAAGGATTACACACAGCAATAGAAGTAGCTTTAGAAACTGGTAATAAACTTTGGATTGGTGGGAATATACCAGATACACAAGACAATTATGCTTATTTTAAAGAAGTACTAGAGCCTAAATTTGATGGAGAGCAAATTATTTATTTAGGCGCCTTAAATGATGAGCAAAAAAATCATTATTTAGGTAAATCCAAAGCATTATTATTTCCAATTGAATGGGATGAACCTTTTGGAATGGTTATGACTGAAGCTATGGCCTGTGGAACACCAGTTATAGGTTTTAAAAGAGGTTCTGTTCCTGAAGTTATTGAAGAAAACGTAACAGGATATATAGTTAACAATAAGGCAGAGATGATTGACGCACTTCCTAAAATTAGCGCAATTAGCCGTGCTCAATGTAGATCAACGGCCCTCAAAAGGTTTGATGTTTCTGTAATTGCAAATGAATATTTAGCACTTAAATAATACAAACCTCTTAATAGTCTTAAGAGAATTTGGAATTCCAGATTAAAATCATAGTTTTTTAGGTTAAGAAAAATAAATTGAGCTCATCAGAAAACATTTATAAAGTATCATTACACTTCTAGATGGAATTAAACGCTAAAAAAATCGTATTAATTACATCAGGTCAACCTAGTGTAAATCCTCGTTTAGTAAAGGAGGCAGATGCATTAATTGAAGCTGGCTATGACATTCAAGTAATTTATCAATATTGGAATAGATGGGCAACGGATTTAGATGAAAAATTACTCCTTCAAAAAAATTGGAAAGCAGTGAGAATCGGTGGTGACCCCATAAATGAAAAATTAACTTATTGGCAAACACGCATCACCTTAAAAATTGCTCGAAAACTGGTTAAATCACTTGGCTTTATTGGTAATTTAGCCGAATTAGCTATAGGTCGATGTACTTCTCAATTAGTTAAAAAAGCAAAAAATACGCCTGGAGATCTTTACATTGCGCACAATTTAGCAGCATTACCTGCAGCTGTTTTAGCTGCAAAATACAACAATGTAAAATGCGGTTTTGATGCTGAGGATTTACATCGTTATGAAATGAGCGATGATGATTTAAACGACGATGTTCGCTTAAAAAAATACCTAGAGGAAAAATATTTCCCATTAGTTAATTATTTAACGACAAGCAGCCCAGAAATTGCAAAAAAATATGAAATGTTTTTCCCATCCCTAAAATTCAATACGTTACTAAACGTTTTTCCAAAAAACGAAACAGAATTAATTAAGAAAAATAACAATGAACAATCATTAAAATTATTCTGGTTTTCGCAAAATGTTGGATTATCTAGAGGTTTGCAAGATGTATTAGGCGCCTTAAAAATAATAGAAAATGAAAAAATCGAATTTCACATACTTGGTTTTTTAAGTCAACAGGTTAAAACAGAATTAGATCAAATCATACAAGATCTCAACTTTATTCATTCACCTAAAATTGTATTTCATCCGCCGATTGAATCTACAGAATTAACCAAGTTTGCAAGTAAATTTGATATAGGTTTAGCTACTGAACCTGGATTTTCTATCAATAATGATATCGCTCTGAGTAATAAGATTTTCACCTATGCACAAGCCGGTTTGGCTATTATCGCATCTGATACTACAGCTCAAAAACAGTTCATTACTGCATATCCCAATATGGGAGCTATTTATGAAAAGAAAAATTCAACTAGTCTTGCTCAAATTTTAAAAAACTACATTGAACACAAGGAATTGTTAGCTCAACATCAGGCTCAATCAGTTCAGTACGCAAAAGAAAAATTAAATTGGGATGTTGAAAAAGATAAATTTCTTTCACTCATTTATCACACAATTAACTCTTAAAATTTGAATCGGGTCCTAATTATTTCGCCTCACTTCCCTCCCTCAAATGCGGCAGATATGCAACGCGTTAGAATGAGTTTGCCTTATTTTAAAGAATTTGGGTGGGAAGCCGAAGTTGTTACTGTGCATGAAAATTATGTAGATATGGTAAAGGATTCTCTTTTGATGGAATCAATTCCTAATCACATCGTTATCCATAAAGTAGATGCTTTTGCTAAAAAATGGACTAGCAAAATTGGGCTTGGAAGTTTAGCATTACGCTCATTATGGTTCTATCGCAAAAAAGTTAATCAATTATTGCGAACTAAAAAGTTCGATTTAATTTATTTTTCTACTACGGAATTTCCAGTATGTATTTTGGGTTCTTATTGGAAAAATAAATTTAATATTCCTTATGTAATTGATATGCAGGATCCTTGGCATAACGACTATTACCAAAATAAACCAAAATCAGAGCGCCCAAAAAAATATTGGTTTTCTTATCGTTTACATAAATTCTTGGAACCAATTGCGATGAAAAATGTAGATGGTTTAATTAGTGTCTCAGAAAAATATATAAATACTTTAAAAGACAGATATTCAAATTTGGTAAATGCTCCAACTAAAGTAATCACTTTTGGTGCGAATGTATTAGATTTTAAAATCGCTAAAGCAAATAACGAACAGCTAAAGCTATATTACACTCCATCAACTACGCAACTCAATCTTGTTTATGTAGGTAGAGGTGGTTATGATATGAGAGATGCGGTAGAAATTTTGTTTAAAGCGTTCAAAACTGGACTTGAAAATGAGCCTGAGTTATTTGAAAATATTCACTTTCATTTCATTGGTACAAGTTACGCCCCTGCAGGCAAAGGTATAGCTACGATAAAGCCAGTTGCTGAAGCTTTATATCTTTCTAACTATGTTTCAGAATATACAAATAGGATTGGTTTTTATGAAAGTATTAAACAACTTATCGCTGCAGATGGACTAATCATAATTGGTTCTAATGATAGTGGTTACACCGCTTCTAAATTATATCCTTATATTTTAGCGAAAAAGCAGCTATTAGGTGTTTTTAATGTTGCCAGTAGTGCTGCAAAAATTTTAATGGATTGTAATTCAGGTGACCTAATTACGTTTAATGATAATCAAAATGAAGCTTACCAAATATTACATCATTATATTACCAACATAAAAAAACAACTACCGATATCAACCAACTTTATAGCATTTGAACCATATACGGCTTCATCTCTGACAAAATCACAAGTTGAATTATTTAATGAAGTTTTGATTAGTAAATAAAATGTTATTAAAAAATATAGCTAGAATTATATTAAGAAGGCCATTTTTCAAAGGACAGGATCGTATTTTTAATTATCTATTTAAAAGAAATAAATTAAATCAGGGATGGCGTATTGTTAAACCAATTCAGGGAAATTTTAAAATTAACTGCGATACAGCAACATGGATTGGAGCTAAAATAGTTTATACTGGAAATTATGAATCCGCTCTTAAAAGTGTATTCCAATCTAACATCAAAAAAGGAGACTGCGTTTTAGATATTGGTGCAAATATTGGTTTTCATACCCTCTTTTTTGCAGAATTAGTTGGAGAGCAAGGCTCAATAACAGCGTTTGAACCTGTTCCTTATAATTTTGAATCTCTTAATTATAATATTAGCTTAAACAACTTTCATCATATAAAATCAAAAAATATTGCTCTTGGAAATAGTAACGAACAAATTAGAATTGCTGCTGATGAGAAAAGTAAAAACCCAGGAGCTTTTAATCTTTTTGATCAAAGTGGTGACACTTTAATTACCTGTTGCATTGGGGATGAAATTATTGGAGATGAAACCATCGATTTTATTAAAATTGATGTAGAAGGATATGAAAGTTTTGTAATTCAAGGTTTGCTTGAAACCATTAAAAAAAATAGACCAAAAATTATATTTGAGTACGACGTTAATTATCACAAAAAAACTGGATTAGCTAAAGATTATATTTTTTCACTTTTATCCAGCTTAAATTATCGCTTTATGCATATTTATCAAAAAGGCTCAAAGGTTTTGGACAATTTTAATGAACTTGAATCTGGTAATATTTTAGCCGTACCTAATGACTAAGAAATTAGCGATTATTAGTACTCACCCTATTCAATATTATGCGCCGGTATTTCAATTACTTGCCAAAAAAATGAATATTAAAGTGTTTTACACTGCTGGTAATTCCTCCCTAGAAAAATATGATGTGGGTTTTAAGCAAAAGATTGAATGGGATATTCCTTTATTAGAAGGTTATGAGTACGAATTTTTAGAAAATATTGCGAAAGATAAAGGCAGTCATCATTTTAAAGGAATTGTTAATCCATATGCAATTACACAGATAAAAAAATGTCGGCCAGAGGCAATTTTAATTTACGGTTGGGCTTATAACAGTCACTTAAAAATTATTCGACATTTTAAAAATAAAATTCCTGTTTACTTTAGAGGAGATTCTACTCTATTAAATCAAAAATCTGGTCTAAAAAATTTATTTCGAAACCTGTTTTTAACTTGGGTTTATAAACACATTCATGCAGCATTTTATGTTGGCACAGCAAATAAAACTTATTTTAAAAAATATGGATTGAAAGATGAGCAATTAATTTTTGCCCCACATGCTATTGATAACCAAAGATTTGGAAATATTAGGCTCAAAGACTCGTCAAAAATTAGGGCACAATTTCAAATTAATGAAGAGGAAATTTTAGTGCTTTTTGCAGGGAAATTAGACCCAGTTAAAAACCCAAAATTATTGCTTACAGCCTTTAAAAAGCTAAATCTAAATAATGTGCATTTATTAATTGTAGGTAACGGAGAACTAGAAGAAAGTTTAAAAGAGCAAGCTAAAAACAATGATAAGAAAATTGCCAACATTCATTTTTTAGATTTTCAAAATCAAACGCAAATGCCAGCTATTTATCAAGCTTGCGACCTATTTTGTCTTCCATCTAATAGCGAAACTTGGGGTTTGGCAATAAATGAGGCGATGGCATCAGGGAAAGCAGTACTAGTTTCAGATAAAGTAGGATGTGCAGTTGATTTAGTGAATGGTAAAACTGGAAGCATGTTTAAACATGCAGATTTAATGGATTTTACTCAAAAATTAATAGCTTTAACATTAGATAAATCTGAGCTAAAAATAATGGGAGAAAATTCATTAAAATATATCCAAAATTGGAGTTTTGAAGCACAAGTAAATGCAATTGTAGGGTATGTTAACAGATAAGAATCCTAATTTTTCTCGTCAAAAAGTACTTATCTTGATTTATGTACCATGGGCTTTAGCTGTAATTACACAACTAGATCCTGTTGTGTCTTATTTTATAGCTTGGCTTGGTTCCTTTTATATTTTTTATCTGACATTATTTTCTAGAGTAAAATTTATACCTCATGATTTACCGTTAACCAAACAAGTAATGCGACCAATTGTGTTAATTCAACTGATTTTTGCTGGATTTATGTGTTGTTCTTCAGTTTTTTATTTTATGGACCACTTGGGATATGAATATTTTAATAAAGTAAATATATTACCGTTTAAAGTAAATGAGCAAACTTATTTTATTGCTAAATGTCAGCGTTTATCATTATTAGCACATGCTGCATTAGTTACAGGTATGATTGTTCAAATTAAACAGTTTCCAATTATCAAGCATAAACTCAACTTAAATCTAGATTTTTTTCTAATCTGGTTGTGTGTAATCTGTTATCTTTTAGGTTCGGCAACGTCTAGAATTTCAAGCATTTTACAGTTTTCTTATTTCTTTATTAATATTTCAATAACCTGTAGTGCTTTAGTATTTGTAAGAGGTATTGTGCAAAGAAAAAGAGGTTATATATTTTTTGGAGGTGGGCTATTTATTTTTAACTTTTTAGCTTCAACATTAACTGGTTACAAAGAAAGTATTATCATTAATATAATTATTATTAGCTTTTTACTTTATCCTTATTATAAAAAAACCATACTTACACTAGCACTCCCTACAATTTACATATTGTTATACATATTGCCAACATTTGCTAGTATAGTAAGATCTCAATCGTGGTCTGGGCAAAAAACAGCTGCAGAAGCTAGAAAAGAAGCATTTAATTCAGTATTAGCTAGTGATGACCCAGTAATTGATGAAACGAATTGGGGTTTTCTTACAAACAGATTAAGTGAAATCAGTATGTTCACCAAATTTGTAAAGCACATTCCTGACGAAAGAGATTATTATGGATTAGAAATTTTAAAAAACTCTCTTTTAGCAATCATCCCAAGATCTATATGGCCGAATAAATTTGTAACAGAAACCGTATCAATGCAACGTGTATATGAAGCTAGAGTCGCTTATAAAAACTCAAGTGTATCTGCTAAAACCCGACCAGTAGTTGACGGTTATGTAAGTGCAGGTTTCATAGGGGTATTTATTTCGATTTTCTTATATGGTTGGCTAACTCAGTGGCTTTGTAATAAGGCAGAAGAATGGTTTGGTGGCTACGAACTTGGATGCATTGTCATGTTCAATGCTATTTTCCAAAATTTATGGCGAGGGAATAATTTCGAATTCTTGCTTAACAATATTTTTTATGGGTATGTAGCTATGTATGCCATTTTTTGGATGTTAAAAAGATCAAATACACTAACAGAATTAGATGTTTATAAAAATACTGCAGATAACAGCAGCATATAAACCTGCTTACATTTATGGTGGACCAACAATGTCTGTTGCAAAATTATGCGAAGTATTAACTGAAAATGAAGTAGAAGTTGAAGTTCTAACAACTACTGCTAATGGCAAAACTGAATTGAATGTTATTACAAACAAAACTCAAAAAGTTGATGGTGTAAATGTTACTTATTTTAAAAGATTAACAAAAGATCATACCCACTTCTCACCAAATCTTTTAAAAAATCTACGCAGTATCATTGTTCAAAATAAAAAAGATAAAAAATTAGTGATTCACATACACGCTTGGTGGAATTTGATTTCCATTTTTAGTTGTCAAATAGCCAAATGGTATAATATTCCCGTAATTTTATCGCCACGAGGAATGCTCACAAATTATACCCTAGGCAATAGAAATACTAATTTCAAATCTATTATTCATTTTGTAATAGGTAAGAAATTATTGACTTATTGTCATATTCATGCAACGAGCGAAAAGGAAAAACAAGATGTCTTGCAGTTTATAAAGCCAAAAAGCATTATTGTAATTCCTAACCTTGTGAAACTCTCAAAAGACGATGAATTTATTCCACATTTAGAATTAGAAAATTCTTTTAAACTCATTTTTTTATCTCGAATTGAAGAAAAAAAGGGCTTAGGATTACTTTTTGAAGCATTAGTTGATTTAACATTTAATTGGACTTTAACTATAGCTGGATCAGGAGAAGAAGAATATGTAAAAAGTTTAAAATTAAAGGCTAAAGGTTTAAAACTTGACAAACGAATAAATTGGATTGGCCAAGTAACAAATAGCAACAAATTTAAATTAATTGCAGATCATCATCTAATGATTTTAACTTCATACAATGAAAACTTTGCTAATGTAGTTGTGGAAAGTTTAAGTGTTGGCACACCTGTTTTACTTTCAAATCAAGTTGGTTTAGCAGATTACATTGATAAGAATGATTTTGGCTGGATTACTGATTTAACGAGCAAAAACATTCATGAAAATATGGAAAATGCTTTTATGGATCGTGAAAAGAGAGTTAAAATTCGTAAAATGGCACCAAAAACTGTAAAAAGAGATTTTAGCTCGGAAAAATTAATTCATCAATATATTTCATTTTATCAACAAGTAAATTAATGTCTGAATATAAAGATTTTGGATTTCAACATGCCAATGCTTCTCATGCTCATCAATATTTAGATGGACCTATATTAGGTTTATTAAATGTGCATGCAAATCAAAAAATACTTGATTTAGGCTGTGGGAATGGAGCTTTGGTAAAGCTTTTATTAGAAAAAGGATTTGATGCCTATGGAACTGATGCTTCAGAAAAAGGAATACAAATCGCTTCCGAATCATTCCCTGATCGCTTTGCATTGCAAGACCTTTCTAAAGATGAACTTCCAGAAAAGCTAGCACACTTAAACTTTGATACCATTATTTCTACTGAAGTAATAGAACATTTGTACGATCCAAGACAATTTGCTTCATTTTGTAAAAAGATATTAATTAAAAACGGTGGCGGAGAATTGATCTTAAGCACTCCATACCATGGTTATTTAAAAAATCTCATCATATCTTTAATGGGAAATTGGGATAAACATGTTAACCCACTATTTGATGGAGGTCATATTAAGTTTTGGTCTAAAAAAACAGTAACGCAATTATTAGAAGAACAAGGATTTAAGGTTTCAAGTTTCGTAGGGTGTGGTCGATTTCCTTATGTTTGGAAATCTATGGTAATTAAAGCTAGAATATAATGAAGAATTTTAGTTTCATTATTTTAACTTTTAACGAAGAACAACATTTACCAAGATTGCTTAAATCTATCGTGGATTTAAATGCATCGATTTATATCTTGGATTCTGGAAGTACAGATGAAACTTTAAAAATTGCGGCAGATTTTAAAGCGGAAGTTAAAATTAATCCATTCGAAAATCACCCCAAACAATGGGATTGCGCCTTAAAAAGTTTCGACATTCAAACTCCATGGATTATTGGCTTAGATGCCGATCAAATCGTAACTCCAGAACTTTTTGCATTATTACAAAATTTCAAAGACGAAGATCATAAGAATACAAATGGTATTTATTTCAACAGAAAAAATTATTTTAAAGGAAAATGGATTAAATATGGAGGATTTTACCCAAAATATTTGCTTAAAATGTTTAGAACTAATATTGGATATTCAGATTTAAATGAAAATATGGATCATCGTTTTATTGTTCCAGGCCAAACCGAAATTTGGAAAAATGGTCATATTCTAGAAGAAAATCTAAAGGAAAATAAAATCAGCTTCTGGATAGCAAAACACAATAGATACAGCGATTTAATTGCTGAAGAAGAAATAGAGCGATTAAATAACCTGCGCAATCAAACTATTAAACCTGATTTTTGGGGCAGCCCAGATGAACGTAATGCTTGGCTAAAAAGGTTGTGGTGGAAACTTCCTTTAGGTTTAAGACCCTTTCTCTATTTTAGCTATCGTTTATTTTTCAAACTTGGTATTTTGGATGGTTCAACAGGCATATTATTTCACTTTTTACAAGGATTTTGGTTTAGACTCATTGTTGATGTAAAAATCAAAGAAATCTTAAAACCTAAACCGTAAATTAGTCTATAAATTAACTCTCATAATATGAATCAATCTCTCGATAGCAAAAAAGAAGCAAATAAAACAGCTATCTTTTTTGTGATAAAACTTTTATTTTTCTACTTCCTATTTAGTCAAGGAAATTTGTTTATGAATAGCGTAATGAATGAAGGAAGTAGATTTTACAATGCGTATATCTCCAATCATTTCGATTATATTCAAGGACTAAAAACAGCATTGATTGTACCTGCTGTATGGATTATTAAACTATTCGGCTTTTATGCTATTCATAATGAAATGGATGTTTTAGTGGTCGCTGGACCTCATTTAAGAGTAAATTATTCATGTTTAGGTCTTGGTGTAATGTCGTTTTTAACCGCTTTTATAATTGCATTCCCTGCTAAATTAAAATCAAAGATTAAGCTCCTTATTTTAGGATTACTAATGATTTATATGCTAAATATATTAAGGATAGCTGCACTTGGAGTACTACTAGGTTTCTTCGAATCTCAAAGAGATAATTTTACTTATCATCACGAAGTATTCAATATTTTAGTTTACATCATCGTATTTATAGTGCTTTATTATTGGATAAAAAAGAATAGCTCCCCTATTGTTAAACAAGAAACTGAATCAAAAATTGACTAAAGAAACTCAACTTAAGAAGGATTTTGATAAAAAAGATTTCAATCCTGGCGCTTCTTCTCTAAAAATTGCTTGCTGGTATTTTACAAGCATGCTCTTTTTTCGGTCAGGCTTAATTCCTTTTAGTTCTGTTTTAGTATTAATTCTAAGAATTTTCGGCGCAAAGATTGGAAAAGATGTAAGAATAAAACCATTCATCTATATCCATTATCCATGGAAATTAACTATAGGTGATTATTCATGGTTGGCAGAATGTAGAATTGAAAATTTGGCTGAGGTTATCATTGGTAAAAATGTATGTGTTTCGCAGCAAGCAATGTTATTAACTGGTAATCATGATTACAAAAAAGTAGGTTTTGATTTGATTACGAAGTCAATTGTATTAGAAGATGGTGTTTGGATAGGTGCTAAAGCTATAGTTTGTCCAGGGATTACTGCTAAATCGCATGCCGTTCTTGCTGTTAATTCTGTAGCTACAAAAAATTTGGAAGCCTATACCATTTATCAAGGAAATCCAGCAAGTAAAGTGAAAGACAGAATAATAGACTAATTATTCTTCATTAATTGCTTTCCATAACATATCTTTTAATTCGGTTATACCTTGTTGGGCAACTGCCGAAATAAATATTGTCGGAATTTTAGGTAGATCTGCTTTCATCTCAGCCTTCAACTCATCATCTAACATATCAGATTTTGTAATTGCCAATAAATGAGGTTTTTGCATTAACTCTGAATTGAACTGTTCTAGCTCGTTTTTAAGAATTTCATATTCTTCTTTAATGCTTCTACTTGTATCTGCAGGCACCATAAAAAGCAAAACAGAATTACGTTCTATATGGCGTAAAAATCTAAATCCCAATCCTTTTCCTTTAGATGCTCCTTCAATAATCCCTGGAATATCCGCCATTACAAATGATTTTCCATTGCGATAAGAAACGATACCTAAATTTGGAACTAAGGTTGTAAAAGGATAATCTGCAATTTCTGGTTTAGCAGCAGATAGAACAGATAACAAAGTTGATTTTCCAGCATTCGGAAAGCCTACCAAACCAACATCTGCTAATACTTTCAATTCTAAAACCATCCATTCTTCTTTTCCTGGCTCACCAGGTTGTGCAAAACGAGGAGTTTGTAAAGTTGGGGTTTTAAAATGCCAGTTTCCTAATCCGCCTCTTCCTCCTGGAGTTAAAATTTTAGTTTCTCCATCTTCTGTAATCTCAAATATAATATCTCCTGTTTCTGCATCACGAGCTATAGTTCCGAGTGGAACTTCCAAAATTTCGTCTTTTCCAGTTTTCCCGGTTTTCTGACTACTTCCACCACTTAATCCATCCTCAGCAATAATATGCTTACGGTATTTTAAGTGAAGTAAAGTCCAAAACTGAGAGTTTCCTCTTAAAATAATATGTCCACCTCTTCCTCCATCTCCACCATCAGGTCCACCTGTAGAAGTTAATTTATCACGGTGTAAATGTGCAGAACCTGCCCCTCCTTTACCAGAACGGCAACATATTTTTACATAATCTACAAAATTCGATCCCTGTGACATAACAATTTATTTAAAAACAAAAAAGCGGGAAGAACTGAACAATCTTTCCCGCTATTCTTTATCTCATTTATACTTTAATACTTATCTATAACGGAACATAAACTGTTAAAAATATCATCGATATTCCCAATGCCGTTAATTTTTGTTAATTTTTTTTGCTCATCATAATAAGGTAACACTAAAATAATTTTGTTAAAATACTCATCAATTCTTTTTTGAGATTTTTCTGCCTGATCATCTAATCTACCTGTTTCTTTTTGGCGAAGCGCTACGCGTTTAACCAGCTCATCTTTATCAACATCTAGTGCAATTACACCGTCAATCTTACTGCCTTTTCCTTCTAAAAACTTATCTAATTCTACTGCTTGAGGAATTGTTCTAGGAAAACCATCAAATACAAATCCTTTAGCATTCGGATTTTTATCGATTTCTTCCTCTAACATGTCAATTGTGATCTTATCTGGTACTAATTCACCATCAGCAATTAATTTACTTACTTTCTTACCTAAAGCAGTTTGATTTTTAATGTGTGCTCTAAAAAGATCTCCTGTAGAAATATGCACTAACTGATATTTGCTAATCAGTTTTTCAGATTGGGTGCCTTTGCCTGCACCTGGAGGGCCAAAGAGAACTAAATTCAGCATTAAGGTTGTCTTTAAAAGTGAAAAAAGCCTCACCGCCTGTGGGCAGCAAGGCTCTTTAATATTGGTGCACTTGTAGGGATTCGAACCCCAAACCTTCTCATCCGTAGTGAGATGCTCTATCCAGTTGAGCTACAAATGCGAATGTTACTGTTTCCGTGTGGTTAACGGATTGCAAAAGTAACGCTTGAAATTCAATTTAACAATTTTTTTATTGAATAATTCAAATTAATCGGTTACAACTTTTTTAATTGCATCAAAATCAGGCAAATCTGTTGCAACATCTAAAACCTCTGCATACGTAATTACGCCTTGTTCATTTATTACAAAAGCAGCTCTTTTAGATACGCCCTTTAAGTTAAATACAAATTCTTTGTAAAATGTGCCAAAAGCTTGAGATACTTCTTTGTTAAAATCAGATAATAAAGGAAATTGGTAAAATTGTTCTTCTTTAAATTTACCTAACGCAAAAGGAGAATCGACAGATACAGCAACAACAGCCGCATTCATGCCTTCATAATAACCAAAACTATCTCTCATAGTACACAATTGCGTAGTACAAGTCCCTGTAAATGCTAATGGAAAAAAATGTAAAACCAATTTTTTTCCTTTGTAATCGCCTAATGAAACTTCTTTTAGTTCTGAACTAAATAATTTAAAATCTGGGGCTTTATCGCCAACTTTTAGTGACATATTTTTCGTTTAATCGTTATCTGTAGTGTTGTTCATTAATTCAATTGTTCATTAGTATTAATTATCATGCCTAATGAACTAACAATACTACTGAACTAATAGGTTAATTTCTTTCTTTAAGCTGTTGATCTAATATCGCAAGCCCCTCCTCAAAGCTATGTGGTTGATAGTTTAATTCAGTCATTGCTTTGTCTAAAATAAACCCAGTACAGGCAGGTCTTTTTGCAGTTTGATTTAAAGTAGTAGCACTAATCTCATTAATTAACTTTTTATCTAAATTCCAAAAATCAGCTACTCTTGCAACTAATTCAGAAATACTCATCATGTCTTTTCCAGAAATATTATATACACCCTGTGCATCATGTGAAACCGCCAACAAACAGCCATTAGCTAAATCTTCAGCCAAAGTTGGCATACGCCATTGGTCATTTACAATATTTAAAGGTTGCCCCTTTTCTAAGGCTCCTTTTGCCCAAAGCACAATATTGCTTCTACTCATATCACTTACAATACCATACACAATAATGGTACGAAGAATGGCCCATTTGCAATTCGAATTTTTAATAGCCTCTTCTGCCAGTAATTTTGTTTCTCCATAGTAACTTAAGGGGTTTGGTGCAGCTTCCTCATTATAAGGTCCATCCTCTCCATCAAATATAAAATCGGTAGATAAATGCACTAATTGAATATTGTGTTGTTCGCAAATAGCAATCAAGGTAATTACAGATTCTACATTTAAAGCAAATGCCAATTCTTTTTGATCTTCGCAAGTATCCACATTTGTCATTGCAGCTGTATGAATAATCGCATCAGGTTTATATTTTTCAATAACTGTTTTTACTTCACCAGGATTTAGGATATCCATATCAGCATAGATATAGCCTTCCTTAACAGGAAAACGGTTATCTCCTTTTGAAGTAGCTATTAAATTTATACTGCCTTCTTTTAAAATTTTCTCAGTTATTTTTTGCCCTAAGAGCCCATTACTGCCTGTTACTAATATGGTTTTCATAGCCGCTAAATTATCGATTAAAATTCTGTTGAAAAACTTTTAATTTATATATAAAATTTACATTGAAAAATCCTAACTTTGCAAACTGAATTGCGGGCGCATAAAAACGCCTTTAACATTTTGATTTTTATAATTTTATCAAAAACAATATATGCCTAACATTGGAAAAATAGCGCAGATTATAGGACCGGTAGTTGACGTAAGTTTTGCTAACGATGCCCATTTACCTAAAATTTTCTCTGCATTAGAGATTACAAAAGAAAACGGACAAAAGATCGTTTTGGAAGTTCAACAACACCTTGGTGAAGACCGTGTACGTGCCATTTCAATGGACTCTACCGACGGTTTAGTTCGCGGTATGGATGCAGTAGATACTGGTGCACCTATTAAAATGCCTGTTGGCGATCAAATTAAAGGCCGTTTATTTAACGTAGTTGGAGATGCAATTGACGGTATCACAGCAGTTGATAAAACTGGTGGTCGCCCAATTCACAATGCACCTCCTCGTTTTGAAGATCTTTCTACAGAAACCGAAGTACTTTTTACAGGTATTAAAGTTATCGATTTGTTAGAGCCTTATGCAAAAGGTGGTAAAATTGGATTATTCGGTGGTGCCGGTGTTGGTAAAACTGTATTAATCATGGAGTTGGTAAATAACATCGCTAAAGCTTACGCTGGTTTATCAGTATTTGCTGGTGTGGGTGAACGTACTCGTGAGGGTAACGATTTATTACGTGAGTTTATCGAATCTGGTGTAATCAACTATGGTGATGAATTCTTACACTCAATGGAAAAAGGTGGATGGGATTTAAAAACCGTTGATACAGAAAAATTAAAAGAATC
Organism: Pedobacter sp.; assembly: GCF_041662865.1. Lineage (GTDB taxonomy): Bacteria > Bacteroidota > Bacteroidia > Sphingobacteriales > Sphingobacteriaceae > Pedobacter. The sequence goes on along the minus strand of NZ_JBAZRL010000023.1, from coordinate 2,515 downwards.
AAAAGCAACGTTGGTATTCGGTCAAATGAACGAACCTCCCGGTGCACGTGCTCGTGTAGCCCTATCAGGATTAACAGTTGCAGAATATTTCCGTGATGGTGATGGTGAAGGCGCTGGAAAAGATATCCTTTTCTTCGTTGATAACATCTTCCGTTTCACTCAAGCAGGTTCTGAGGTATCGGCTCTATTAGGTCGTATGCCATCTGCGGTAGGTTACCAACCAACATTAGCAACTGAGATGGGTTTAATGCAAGAACGTATTACTTCAACTAAACGTGGTTCAATTACTTCGGTACAAGCTGTATACGTACCTGCAGATGATTTAACTGACCCTGCACCGGCTACAACTTTTGCCCACTTAGATGCAACAACAGTACTTTCTCGTAAAATTGCTGAGTTAGGTATTTATCCTGCGGTAGATCCATTGGATTCTACTTCACGTATCCTTTCTCCTGCTGTTTTAGGCGATGAGCACTATAACACAGCTCAACGTGTGAAAGAAACTTTACAACGTTATAAAGAATTACAAGATATCATCGCGATATTAGGTATGGACGAATTATCTGAGGAAGATAAATTAGTCGTATCAAGAGCTCGTCGTGTTCAACGTTTCTTATCTCAACCTTTCCACGTAGCTGAGCAATTTACAGGCTTAAAAGGTGTATTGGTTGACATTAAAGATACCATCAAAGGATTTAACATGATTATGGATGGTGAAGTTGATGAATATCCAGAAGCTGCATTTAACCTAGTTGGTAGCATTGAAGAAGCTATCGAAAAAGGTAAAAAATTATTAGCAGAATCTAACTAGTACGTTGTACGTATACGTAAAACTTAAAGAATGACTTTAGAAATATTAACTCCAGATAAAAAAGTTTTCGAAGGCGATGTAACTTCAGTTACCGTTCCTGGAACTTTAGGTTCTTTTCAAATTTTAAGAGGCCATGCTCCTATTATCTCTACTTTAGAAGACGGTTTAGTAATTATCAAAGACGCAAACGGCGAAAACATCTTCAATATTAAAGGTGGTGTAGTCGAGGTTCTGGACAATAAAATTATAGTTTTAGCAGAAGCAGTACTTTCTTAAGTATAAATTTGCTAGTTCTTAAAGCCCTTTGATAATTTCAAGGGGCTTTTTTTATTTATAACATAGTCCTTAGTTTGAAAAATAAAAGTCAAGAAATTATTCATTCATTTTTTGGAAAAGAAGATAAATCATTAGTTATGTTATGGGCATTAGTCTTTATCCCACTTTCAATTTACATCAATAAACATTAGAAGCTTAAGAAAGCTTAGATACAGTAGATATAGTATCAGGCTATGAGTCTTATCCTTTAGAATTTGTATGCATTTAGAAGGATTAAATATTAGGTTATTTCTCAAATTTTTTCGTCATCTATAACATTTTACGCCGAAAATCTATTAATTACAATGCAAGCATAATAAACATACCGAATACCGAATTCATATTTAGTCTATCTAACACCACTATATAAATCGAATAAATATAACAATAAGATATTTTATTCTGTATATATACAAAAATCGAAACAAAATTTTTTTTAAATTATTTTCAATTTACTATTGCTAGTTTATGAACCAAAAACTAAATTGGTTTTATAAACATTAACAATGTACAACCCTAGATATTTAAGTTTAAGTTTAACAAATAGAGCGGACGATATGGCTACTTTATATGTCATTCTTATTGCTATTATTCTGCTACTAAGTAAGCAGCAGGGGTCGCTATAAAATGAATATTTAATACTCAAAATATACCTGAAGCGTCCCAATTTAAAAGGGACGCTTTTTTTAAATAAAAAAATTAAAATGCAATACTATAATTCTAACACAGTAATTTATGTAAACGGACGCTTTGTTAAAGCCGAAGAAACGAAAACAGACTTGTATGGTCAGTCGTTACATTATGGTTTTGCCGCTTTTGAAGGCATAAGGGCGTATAAAACTCACAATGCTACTCGAGTATTTAAAATAAGAGAACATTTTGAAAGACTACAACGTTCGTGTGAATTAGTTAATATTCCATACCCTTGGGATAACAATGAATTGATTAAACAAACCTATAGATTATTAGAATTGAATAATCTAAAAGATGCTTATATCCGTCCATTAGTGTATTGTGAGCCAAACATGACTCTGATTGCTCCACAAAAAGCCTCAATTATGATTTGTGCTTGGGAATGGGGCGCTTATTTAGGCAATAAACAATTAAAAGTTTGCATTTCTCCTTTTCAAAGACCTAATCCAAAATCAACTTTTGTTGAGGCTAAAATCAGTGGGCACTATGTAAACTCTATTCTAGCCACAACTGATGCAAAAAGCAAAGGATTTGATGAGGCATTACTATTAGATATGGATGAAAATGTAGCCGAAGCTCCAGGTGCAAACATTTTCATAGAGAAAAACGGGAAATTATACACTCCTAGTTTAGGAAATATCTTAGCAGGAATAACACGAAATACAGTTATTGAATTATGCAATGTGTTAGATATTG
>NZ_JBAZRL010000022.1:0-49993 GCF_041662865.1 Pedobacter sp. | reverse complement strand
ATATGCTATTTTGTATTTAGTTACTTGTTTCTCAATTCTACCGTCTGAATAACTATCAGATATTTCAGAAACGAGAGCCATTATAGCCAGGTTATGTTTTGCAGGATTATTACTACAATTACTAAAAAGGCTGCTTAACAATAAAAAAGTAAAATAATTTAAGTAATTCATAATTAATGTCCAAATCGAGATAAAGGCCAAGCTCTGCTCCTTGCGGTAACTGGGCCAGAAGTTTTGACATTTGTCTTATTATTTTGAATTATTGTCCTCCGTTCTTTAACAGATAATTCCATTTGAGCATACTCAGTAGTACTCACGTCGGTTGCAGAATTCAATAAAAGTTCAGCACTTTGCCCAGTACCAAGGTCTCCAGCCGGAGTAATATTTTGATGTTGAACACCTGAAATCCAATAATAGTTAGAATACCCATACCTCCCAATAGATACTTTTTCATAACTCTGAAACAATAACTGATTGCCGTTAATCTTATAACAAGTCCAATTTATGTTATGCACCTCATTACCTGCAGTATCTATCGAAAGCAATGTATTAGAGCCATCAGAATCGTCTACCTCTCCCCAAGCAAATGTTGGTTCTGGCTCATTTACACCCCCACCACCACTGCCGCCATCATCACTACAGGTTGTATAAGATATATCTCAGAAAGAATTTCTATTACATTACCCCATGAATCGTATGTATAGGTAGTCAAATACCAATCAATGCAAACAGGCTCACTAGGGACAAGCATTGTTTTGCCTTTTGGAACTTTAGAGACTACGTCCTTACTTTTTGATAATGATTTCAATTCTCTGTTTTTCAACCCTACAATAAATGCAGCTTCCACGTCAGAAGTAGATGGTGTATTATTAAGATATCCGTTTTTCTCATTAAAAATAATAAGCGAGTTATAAATGTTATTGGTTTTATATACCAATAGCATATAACTCCCTGGTGCATCGTACTTATTACTCATTACTACATTGGTTGGTATACCAACTACTTCTTTACCATCACTAAATATATAAACTTTCGCCTTGTTCCATATATATTCAGTAGTTACATTTTCTGTTTTTTCCTTACTGGATTTAAATGAAGTTTTAGAATTTGCAGTTAATTTAAGATACCAATCCTTCGCATCTTCTAAAGGGTTTTCCTTTGTTGATTCCTTCTTGCAAGATAATGCAAAAAGCGAAATAAAGGATACTATTATGAGCATCCTAAATAAATGTAGTCTTTTCATAGTTTGATGGTTTAAGTTAAATAAAGAGTTATTAATGGCTCTTTATTTAATTGGTTAATTATCTTATACTAAGATTGAAAAATAGTTATGAAAAACCTAGCACCAAATGAGATATTTTTCTAAAAAATTTTTTTAGAAAAATAAAGCTATGTATGGAACAAAAATCATAATGGTAAGAGAATCAGGAGCTATTTTGTTTATTGGCTGGTGTATTCACCTGCCGAAATACGCTAAATGTTTCGGTTGGTATCTTCCCGACGGATAGTACAAAATCACCTGCTACGGCATTACGATAACTTATATTAGTATAACAATGGTGTTAGTTATTTCTTCGTATCGGCATAACCAAATACTTTTTGCAATAAGCTAGTGCTACGAGCACTAATGTTATCTCTAATTTTTAATTCTTCTTGTGCAACTTGTATAAACATACCATCAATTGCTTTTTGTGCAACGTAAGCAGATAAATCTGTGTTCACTGGTTTTACTAATGGTAATTTATTGTAGGCTAATGCTGCATCACTCCAATATCTGGTAGCGCCAACTTTACTTAAACTTGAAGTAATTACAGGTCTAAATTTTTCCATGAGCTGTGCTGTAGTTACGCGTTTAAAATATTGAGTTGCGGCGTCTTTATTCCCTAATAAAATGTTGGTTGCATCAGCAATCGTCATTTGTTTAATGGCAGATAAAAAAATCGATTTTGCTTCTTTCGCGGCATCTTCTGCGGCACGGTTAATACTTAGAATTACATTATCTGCCAGCGAATTTAAACCTACACTTCTTAGCGTTTTTTCTACTTTTTGCGCCTCTGGCGGAAACAGAATTTTAACTGCCAAATTCCCTAAGAAACCGTCTTTAGCAGAAAGTTGATCTGCACCTTGTGAAGTTCCAATCTCTAAAGCTTGCTTAATGCCTTGTCCAATTTCTAAGGTTGTTGGTGTACCACCTGTTGGTATCTGCTTTAAAATGTTGCCAATTTTATTCTGACTTTGTACATCGCAACTGCTCAAACAAATTACCACTAGTGCACAAATGTATAGGCTGATTTTTTTCATCTTTTCTATAAGTTAATTTCTATAGAGACGGATTACCTAAATCAGCGTTTATTTGATGATTTGTTCGCTACCGTTTTCTACTTCAACAATACTAAGCAAATCCTTTGCCATTAATTGGGCAGATTTTGCCAATCGTAAAAATTCCGAACGATAGCCTTCTTTGTCTTTGCCCATAGCGCCTTCTGCTAATGTAATTACTTGTGCAAAGCTGCTATTTTGTTTATACTCAGATTGACGGAGTAACATACCGAACTCGGCAATCGCAGCGGCAAATCTAAAGTTCACACTTGTGTTTGCACTCGGATTATCGTTAATGGCTTTTTGCATGCTTTTACTGGTATTTTGGTCTGGCAATTTATAGCGCAGTTTAATGGTTAACATTTCATCGCCAGTGTAAGTACTTGCAGATTTAGCCGTTTTTTGATACTTCAAGTCATCAACTTTGTTTGCAAAAGAACTTTTTACACCAACTGGGATAATTTCATATAATGCAGTTACGGTATGTCCGGAACCCATTTCGCCAGCATCTTTTTTGTCATCATTAAAATCTTCATCCTTTAACATTCTGTTTTCGTAACCAATTAATCGGTAGGCTTGTACTTTTGCAGGATTAAATTCTATTTGCAACTTCACATCTTTGGCTACTGTAAATAACGTTCCACCAAATTCGTTGACCAATACTTTTCTGGCTTCATTAATATTATCGATATAAGCGTAGTTTCCATTGCCTTTATTGGCTAGAATTTCCATTTTACTGTCTTTGTAATTACCCATTCCGTAGCCTAAAACGGTTAAAAATATTCCACTTTTACGTTTTTCTTCTATTAAGCGTTCCATTTCATTATCGCTACTTATACCCACATTAAAATCGCCGTCAGTAGCTAAAATTATTCTGTTGTTTCCGCCTTTTATAAAGTTTTCGCCTGCAACTTTGTAGGCTAGTTGCAAACCAGCTCCACCAGCGGTAGAACCACCAGCACTTAATTTGTTTAATGCATCTTTTATACTTGCTTTTGCATCACCACTGGTAGAAGGCAATACTAAGCCAGATTGACCAGCGTACACTACAATAGCAACTTTGTCTTTATCTCGCAGTTGATCTGTTAATAATTTTAGAGATGAAATTAATAACGGTAATTTATTGGCGCTACTCATTGACCCTGAAACGTCTATTAAAAATACAAGGTTAGATGCTGGAAGATTATCTGTAGCAATGGTTTTTGCTTTTAGTCCAATTTGTACTAATCTATGCTGAGGATTCCATGGAGCTGGCGCTAATTCTGTTTGAATATTTACAGGATCATTGCCAGTTGGTTGCGCATAGTTGTAATCGAAATAATTAATCATTTCTTCAATACGAACGGCATCTTTTGGTGGCAAAGTTCCGTTATTGATAAACCGACGAACATTGCTGTATGATGCAGCATCTACATCGATAGAAAAAGTAGAGAGCGCTTCTTTTAAAGGGTTTTTGAAACCGTTTTCGGTTATTCCAGCATAGCTCTCGGTATCATAATTAGGCGCACTCATTACTTGCATCCCTGCCACTTTTCCTTGTAGACCGTATGCTTTTTGTTTAGCGGCAGAGGCGTTATTGTATGCCACTTCTTTTTGCTGAGCTTGTCCTGCACTAACTACAATAACTTCACTTAATGTTTGGGCATCAGCTTTAAGTGTAATTGTTAAATTATTGCTTTTTCCTAATTTGAAGGTTTGTGTTTCGAAGCCGATATAAGAAACCACTAATTTGATATCAGTTTCTGGTATGCTGATAGAAAATTTACCATTTTTATCTGTGCTTGCTGTTGTGTTGCTGGGCAAGCTTTTTAGGTATACACCAGGAATTGGAAGGTTATCATCGTTGCTAATTACAACACCTGTAATAGTTCTAGTAGTGGTAGCTTTAAATCCGACTAGGATAAGAAGTGCTAAAATGGGTACTATAAATTTTTTCATGAGTTTTGGTTTTAATAGGAGATGTAAGGTTTATCAGATTTCCATATTCTTATCGGAAAATATTTTTTATACTTGAACAACATTTAGCCGAATACCCAATTTGAAGTTTATAAAAAACACAGCTAAGATTAATGAACAAGATGATTCTGCGCTTATTTCCGCTTATAAAAAAAGTGGTGATTTAGCGGTATTGGGTACGCTTTACAACAAATACATGCATTTGGTTTTTGGGGTTTGCTTTAATTATTTTAAGGATGAAGAGCAAAGTAAGGATGCGGTAATGCAAATTTTTGAAGAGTTGGTAACAAAGTTGAAAATGCATGAAGTCCAAAACTTTAAGAGTTGGTTACATGTGTTGGCTCGTAATCATTGTTTAATGGCATTGCGTAAGTCTGCAAAAAATCCAACGGTTGCGATGGAAGATAATTTTGTGGAAAATGGTGATTTTGTGCATCTTGATATCGACGACGCAAAAGAAACGCAGTTAACTGTGATGGAAAAGTGCATGGAAACCTTACCTGAAGAGCAACGTAAAAGTGTAGATTTGTTTTATTTACAAGAGAAATGTTATAAGGAAGTTGCCGAGATAACGGGATATGATATGCTTAAAGTGAAGAGTTATATCCAAAATGGGAAGAGAAATTTGAAAATTTGTATAGAGAAAAACAGTGAGCTATAACGAGTGGTTAGATATTGATGTGTTGGAAGATTACCTTGATGGTAAACTTGATGCTAAAACTATGTATAAGGTAGAGCGACTTTCGCTTGAAGATCCTTTTGTGGCTGAGGCATTGGCGGGATTAAGTCAATCACCCAGACGAAGTCAATCTTTATCACTACTACAAAAACAATTACAAGAACGTATTGCACAAAAACCTATTGAGAAAAAACGTTGGACAATTACTTCACAACGTTTAAGTATAGGTGCTGCAGCTGCGGTATTATTTGTGACTGCAAGTGTTTTATTTTGGATGAAGGAAAGTTCTCAACCTAAAATAAATAGCAACTCACCAAAAAATGTGCAAATTAAAATTGAACCACAAGTTAAGCCTAATCCAGCAATTAAGCCTACTGCACCACTTAGTTTGGATGCCGATAAAGCCGTTGTTGTTGCAAAAGTAAATTCTAAATCGAAAAATAATATTCCAGCAGTTGCTGCAAAACCAACTGTTACCGTAGCAGCTGCTGCAGCAGAACAACCTATTTTAGGTGGAGAGGTTGCACAAGCAGAAGCTAGACAAGAGAGTATTGCTAAAGTTATGGCTGCCGAGAAAAAGGAACAGGAAAGTAAGATGGTTGTGGCTTCTGCTCTGGCTGGAAAAGTTGCGGGTGTGCAAGTAAATGCTACTACTAAATCAATTAATGGAAAGGTTGTTTCGCAAGAAGACGGATTACCTATACCTGGAGCTACTGTTAGATTAGCGAATGGTAAAGCAAGTACAACTACAAATGCTAAAGGAGAGTTTACACTTCCAATAGATAGTGCTAGTAAGAATAATCAAGTAGCTGTTGCTTATTTAGGTTTTGTTACTAAGAATGTTTCAGCTAATGCAAATCAAAATCTTAATGTGATATTAGAACCGGATTCTAAGGCTTTAAGTGAAGTGGTGGTTACCAGTTCTGGTGCTAGACAGGCGAAAAGATCATCTGTTGCTAACGTAAAATCAACGCCTTTACCAGAAGGTGGATGGGAAAATTTTGAGCAATACCTTAAAAATAATAATCGATTAGTTAAAGAAGGAGTATCGGATAAATCGGTAACCCTCAAATTCGAAATTTTAAATGGACGGCCTAATCGTATTAAAATAGTACAAGGTTTAACTAAGGCAGAAAATGCGGAAGCTATTCGTTTAGTTAATGATGGACCAAATTGGCTTGTGCCTGCACAAGTATCGGCAACCACACAGATAGTTGTTAAATTCTAAACTATTAATTTCAAATCTATAACATGTATAAAGTTCCTTATTTCGAAGAAAAGGATGCTGCTAAAATATTGACATTTATGCAAGCGCACTCCTTTATTACATTAATTGGTTACGATGGTGTTTTTCCAGTTGCGACACAAATTCCAGTTCATGTGTATCAAGATGAGAAAGGTACTCGACTAGTTGGGCATGTTATGAAAAAGACAGATCATTATGTAGCATATGCTAAAAATGAAAATGTATTGGCGCTTTTTACTGGTGCACATGCGTATGTAAGTGCTTCGGTTTATGAAAATCCGGCAGTTGCCTCAACTTGGAATTACAGTTCTGTACACGCCAAAGGGAGAATCCGATTAATGAATACGGATGAAACTAGAGAGGTTATAAAACACTTAACCAATAGTTACGAAGATCCAGCAGAAAGTCCAGCTGCTTTTCATAAAATGGATGAAGAATACATTGAGAAAAACCTAAAAGCAATTAGTGGTTTTGAAATACGTGTGGATGAAATTAATAGTGTATTTAAATTAAGCCAAAACCATTCAGCAGCAAATAAGGCAAAAATTATTGAGCATTTATCAGAAAGCAATGACCAAAATGCTACTATAGTTGCCCAACAAATGAAAGAGAATGGCTAATGTATAAAAGCACTTAACAGGTAATAAACAAGTGCAGCTAAAACTGCAGATACTGGAATAGTTAGTACCCAAGCCCAAATCAGTTTTACTGTTACTCCCCATTTAACTGCAGAAACACCTTTTGTTAAACCAGAACCGATAATGGAACCAGTAATAGTATGTGTTGTACTTACTGGGATTTTAAAGTGTTCGGTAAAATATAAGGTTAATGCGCCAGCAGTTTCGGCTGTTACACCTTCAAATGGAGTTACTTTAGTGATTTTGGAACCCATTGTTTTTACAATTTTCCAACCACCGCTTAAAGTACCAGCAGCAATTGCACCATAACATGCCAATGGTATCCAAGTTGGCATTTGACCTGCTATTTCTTCTCCATTAGGGCCTTTTGATGGTAATGCAACATGTAGCCAAGTAGGCAAACTTTCCATAGCAACTCCACTCGTATGAATATAAACGACAACTGCTGCTGCGATAATACCCATTACTTTTTGTGAATCGTTACCACCGTGTCCTAAACTAAAGGATGCAGACGATAACAATTGCATTTTTCTTAACCACGCGGTAGATTGAGTTTGATTAAGGCTGCTAAAAATTAAACAAAAGAAACTAACAGATAAAATGATAAACGCAACCAATAACCACTTGATATTATGCGGCTCAAGTGCGACACTTAAAAAATGGGATTCAAATCTAGGCGCTTTAATCTCATGATAAAACAACATTTGACTATAGATAAACCATGAAGTTGCTATCATTAAGCATATTGTAAATAATTTTGGCCAAATACTTTTTTTAGAAGAGTATAAAAGCCAAATAGAGATGAAATAAGATAATACGGCTCCAATTACTGGGGCTAAAACGATGAAGCCAATTACGACTAAAATTCCTGATGGTACCTCTCCTGGTTTACCTGCATTATACCAATTTACAACATTGATACCTGCATGTGCAATGGCAGCACCAGCAAAGCCGCCAATTAAAGTATGAGACGAACTTGAAGGTATCCCAAACCACCAAGTAAATAAATTCCAAATGATAGCGGCAATAACCCCTGCTAAAATCACCACAAGATTAATATCCATGGTATGTGCAGTTTTTGCAACTGAGTCTGCTACGCCAAACCCAAATACCCAATAGGCTAAAAAGTTGAAAAATGCAGCCCAAAGTACTGCTTGAAAAGGTGATAATACTTTTGTTGCAACAATGGTAGCAATTGCATTTGCTGCATCATGAAAACCACCAATGTAGTCGAATATTAAAGCTAAACCAATAATTACAAAAAGGAGGGTCAAAGTCATGTTTCTTAGGCGTTTTTAACCAAAATAGATTCCAACACATTCGCTGCGTCTTCGCATTTATCGGTAGCGATTTCTAATGTTTGTAAAATCTCTTTTTGTTTAATCAATTCTATTGCATTAGTTTCAAATTCGAATAAACGGGCAATTGCTAAATTACATACATAATCTGCCTGATTTTCGGCACTGTTAATTCTAACACAAGCATCAGCAATAACGCGGATATTTTTAAAGCTTCTTAATTCTTTAATTGCTTTTTCAAGGTCACTACACATTTCTACTAAAAGCTCAGCTAGTTTTACCATTGCATCTCCAATGTTGGTCACATTATAAAGTTCAATATTTCCTGCAGATGCATGGATATAATCAGCAATATCGTCAATGGCACTGGCCAAGGTATGTATATCTTCTCTGTCGAAAGGAGTAATAAAGTTCTTGCTTAGCTCAATAAAGATAGTGTGTGTAATGTCGTCTCCAACATGTTCAAGACGCTCTACCTCTTTAATCGCTTCTTTTCTTTTCTCTAGATCATTAGTTGTAACTACTACTAATAACGCTTCAGCGATTTTTAAAACATTTGACCCTGCTTGTTCAAACAGTGGCTGAAATTTTTTGTCTTTAGGTGTAAAGAAGCTAAAAATACTATTCATTTTAAATTAAATATGGTGCAAAGCTAAAGGTACAATGTTAAGTTAATGTTAAGTCCATGAACTATTTTAATTAAACTAATTGCTTTTTTGTAGAGTGAAGGCAAAGGTTGTACCTATATTTGGTGTGCTACGAACTGAAATAGTTTGCTCGTGTGCTTCTAAAATATGCTTTACAATTGCTAGGCCTAAACCTGTTCCACCTTCCTGACGAGAGCGATGGGAATCAATTCTATAAAAACGTTCAAATAAACGAGTTAAATGTTTCTCTTCAATTCCAATACCGTCATCAGTTACTTCAATTAAAAACTGATCATGCAATTCGAAGATTTTAATCGCTGTCGAACCGTTTTCGTTGCCATATTTAATAGAGTTCTGAATTAAATTAATCATCACTTGCCTTATTTTCTCTTTGTCGGCATAAACCAAAGTTGGCGCAGCATACTTATCTTTAAAGGAAAGTTTAATTTTATGAGTTAATGCTCGGTCTTCTAAACTATCCATTACTTCTTTGGCTAAAGCAACAAAATCAAATTTTTCATAATTGATAGGAATTTCACCAGTTTCTAGTTTAGATATGGAATCTAAATCATTAATTAAATAACTTAATCGTTCTACATTCTTTTCTGCTTTTTTAAGAAACTTAACCGCCATTTCTGGATCATCAGCCATGCAATCTTGTAAAGTCTCAATATATCCTTGAATGGCAAAAAGTGGTGTCTTAAACTCGTGAGAAACATTTGATAAAAATTCCCTTCTAAATTGTTCCTGTTTTTTTAGGAGATCAATTTCACGTTTTTTTGCGCCAGCCCATTCTTTTACCTCTTGTTCGACATCATTAATCGGATCAGAACTTTTATACTCGCCAATGGCTTCTTTTAAATCTTTACCTAGTTTTAAGTTGTGAATGAGTTTGTAAATGAGTTTAATTTTAGTGTAGATGTATTTTTCTAAAAGATAATAGAACACTAAAAAGCTAGTAACAAATGAAATTCCGAAAGAAATTAAAAGATAATACCAACTGCCTTGAAAGTGGAAATTTACCAAACCAATAGAAAGTCCAACGGCAAGAGCAGTAATTAAAACAAGTACGCTTAGCTTCATAAGGCTAATTTACAGTTTTAATGTTAAGTAATTGTTAGCTAATGAAATCGATTTACATTCGAAATTAGTTTGTCTCGAACTTACTCTATTTGCTTTTCAGTTAAATATTTCCAATATCTTTTTGGTACGTGTTGCACATGTAGTTTTGTGTTTTTCCTAGATTCGATATTGGTGCTTTTAAAATAATCCTTCCATAGATTCGCATACAATTCTTCTTTCTCATCTAATTGATTAGATTTTGGATTTTTTAAAGCATGCTCATTTATCTCTACAGTAATTTCTTCTACTCTATGCAAATCATAAAACAAACCATAATGTCTTTTTAAGTCGTAAATTATCCATTTTTGATCTGCGTAGCGATTTTTAAAGTGGTTAACAATTAATGGTAAAACATTAAAATCTGGATCTATTCGGCAATAAAAAATCCCATCCGCTGTGTGTTGAAATCTAATAAAAGCTTCCATTCTATGCTTTTCTCTTTCTACGCTTCTAGCTGTTTTGGAAACTGCCAAAACGTGTTCATTTCCATAATTTTTTTCAGCACCTGCTGGATGAAGAAAAACATAACACGCAAAATGAAATAAAGAATTAAAAACTTCTGGCAGTTCCGACAGATAAGCACAATAAAATTTTCGTACCCATTCTCTAGCGAGTTTTTTCTGTAGCCCATCCCACACCCGATCTGCCTTTGCTCTATTCGTATGAACAAATAATGTTTCAATAAAAGCATCTGGCTGATGAGTTTTTTCAGTTCTTAAATTCACTTTTCCTGGTTTGCGTTCAAACCATTCAAAAACGGCAGTAAACAATCCTTCTAAACTTCCATCAAAAATGTAAATCATTTAAAAAAGAATAAGTTGATTCGTATCCGTTTTTAGATATTTACTTTGGCTTTCGGCCAGTATAAAAGCTTTAATTTGCGTAGCCTGAAAATCTTTCAACTGAAAAGGAGTGTCGGCGCATTTAATGAAATGTTTCGCTCTACTATAGGCTACTCCAATATTTTTTAATTGATAAATGTGAAGTTTTCCAAATTTCCGAGCTTGAACAATCTTGTTTGCAGAGGTTACGCCAATTCCAGGAATGCGCAATATCATTCGATAGTCGGCAGTATTAATATCTACAGGAAAATGTTGTAAATTTCTTAATGCCCAACTTAATTTTGGATCAATATCAATATCTAAATGCGGGTTAGCATCGTTTAAAATCTCATGAACTTTAAATCCGTAAAAGCGCATTAACCAATCCGTTTGATATAATCTGTTCTCTCTGAGTAAAGGGGGTTGTGTGCCTAATATGGGCATTCTAGTATCATTACTAATTGGAATATAACCAGAGTAATAAACTCGTTTCAATGCAAAATTTTTATAAAATGAATCAGCAGTGTACATAATTTCCTTATCTGTTTCTGCTGTTGCGCCAACTACCATTTGTGTACTTTGCCCTGCAGGAACAAATTTCGGAACACTTTTAATTAGCTTTTTTTCATCCTTAAATTGAACAATTTGCTTTTGAACAAAATCTAAGGGCTTAATAACATCTTTATGGCTTTTTTCTGGAGCGAGTAATTTTAGGCCACTTTCAGTTGGCATTTCCAAATTAATACTCATTCTATCGGCATATAGGCCAGCTTCTTTAATTAATTCGTCGCTTGCACCAGGTATAGTTTTGAGGTGGATATAACCATTGTAATTTTGCTCTAAACGGAGTTTTTTAACTACTCTTAATAGTCGTTCCATAGTGAAATCCGCGTTTTTAAAAATCCCAGAACTTAAAAACAAACCTTCAATGAAATTGCGACGATAAAAATTCATTGTCAGCTCAACCACTTCATCAACTGTAAAAGCAGCTCTTTCAATGTCGTTACTTTTTCTGGATACGCAATAAGCGCAATCGAAAATACAATGATTGGTAAGTAGAATTTTTAAAAGAGAAACGCATCGACCATCTTCTGTATAGGTATGGCAGATACCAGATTGATGACCGTTACCAAGGCCTTTATTGGTGTTCTTTCTATCGCTACCACTAGATGAGCAAGAAACATCATATTTAGCGGCATCGGCAAGAATATTTAATTTTTCTCTTAATCGTTCTGACATTAGGCTTGTGTTTACTAACAAAAATAGTAAATACAGCTAAAAATATTAGTGTTTTATGAATTAAAACACAGCACTTTTAAGAGTAAAGATTTTATTTTCTACCTTCCCATTCGGCATAAAATTGCTCCAAATAGGTAAGCATAAACTGATGACGTTCTTCGGCCATAGTTTTTCCTGTGTCTGTTTTCATTAAATCTTTAAGCAACAATAATTTTTCGTAAAAATGATTTAATGTTGGTGCAGTCGTATTTTTGTATTCTTCTTTATTCATAGCAAGGTTTGGCTTAATTTCTGGGTCATACAAAACTCTGTTTTTATAGCCGCCATACGTAAACGCCCTAGCAATGCCAATAGCGCCAATCGCATCCAGCCGATCTGCATCTTGCACAATGTCTAACTCCTTAGATTTAAACGAGATTTCGCCTAAACTTGCTTTATAAGATAAGTTTCTAATAATTTCTTGCACATGGTGGATGATTTCACTTTCTAAACCAATGCTTTTTAGGAAATCACCTGCCTTTCGTGGCCCAATTTCTTCATCACCATTGTTAAATTTGCTATCTGCGATATCATGCAATAAGGCAGCTAAAGCAACAATTAATTCATCGCCTTTTTCTGTAGCATTAATAGTTTGTGCAGTTTTGTAAACTCGCTCGATGTGGAACCAGTCGTGCCCAGTTTCTGCGTTAGCCAATGAAATTTTAACAAAGTTGATGGTTTGCTCAATGATATGCTGCATAAAGAAAAATTATGACGCAAGGTATTCTGAATTTTATTGAAAACCGCTCGATGTTGAAAAATTGCTAAGCAAACGGACCTAATTTTTCAAATTTATCCTGATTGAAATATAAGAGCTGTGTTACTTCTACCTCTAAGATTAAGGCGATATGAAAAAGCCTATCTAAGGTGATTTTAGTATAACCCAATTCAATTTTGCTATACGCATTTTGTGATATTTCTAGCTTTGCGGCTAAATAATCTTGCGTATAATTTCGAAATTCTCTTACTTTTCTAATGTTACCCGCCACAGCTTGCATTTCTGCTTTTACCTTGTCTTTCATCTAATTAGTATAGGTTGATACCTACATAAACGAAAAAGTGGTAGTAACAGTTTTAATAAAATTTATTGGAATTAAATCTAGTCTAATTTTGCTTTTGGTCTTTCGTCTTCTGGTCGTCTAGTTCCATCGTATAATTCATACTCAAGCATACGACAATCTAGTTTTCCATTGTAGAATTCTATTTTTTTATCTGCTTTAAGTCCAATTTTCTTTGCCAAATCTGGATTTCCTGTAAAGATATACCCAAAATATCCTTTACAGTTCTTCTTCATGAAGTCTCCGATACGCTTATAGGTTAACTCCAGTTTACTGTGTACACCCAAACGCTCACCATATTCTGGATTGAAAACTACCACGCCTTTACCGCCTTCTGGAACAGGAGTTTCTTCGAAATCACAAACTTCGAAAGTAATTAAGGTATCTACGCCAGCTGTTTTAGCATTTCTTCGGCTTACATCAACTGCATCTTCAGAAATATCAGTGGCAATAATTTGTACATCTGTATTTTTAATGACCTGATCTTTCAAAATTCTTCGCTCTGCGAAAAATACTTCTTCATCATAGCCTAAAATGTGCATAAAACCATAATTCATCCTATATAATCCTGGTCGGCGATTGGTTGCTAGTAACGCAGCTTCAATTGCTAAAGTTCCCGAACCACACATTGGATTTACAAATGGAGATTTTTGATCCCATTGAGTTGCCATAATTGTGCTAGCTGCCAAAGCCTCTAACATTGGCGCTTTACCCGGTATTTTACGGTAACCATGTTTGGCTAAAGTTTCGCCACTAGTATCTATAAAAACATCAGCTTCGTCATCTTTCCAATACAAATGAATAACGGTTTTATTAGCATCAGAACCTGAGTTTGGACGGATATTTTTCTTTTCTCTGAAGCGATCTACAATTGCATCTTTCACTTTTAAATTTGCAAAAAGAGGCGTAGTTATCGTTGGATTATCTACGTTGGACGTTACAGAGAAATAACCAGCAAAATCAATTAATTCTTCCCATTCCATTGCCACTAAAGCGGTATACAATTCTTCGGGTGTATTAGCCTTAAAACTGTTTATGCAATATAAAATTTGACTTGCACATCTTAAGTTTAAGTTCAGTTTTATACATTCCGTTAACGTAATATTTAACTCAACACCTGTTGGAAAAGCCCTTACAATTTCATAGCCTAAAGCAGTAACTTCATCTTGTAAATAAGGCGAGAGCCTTTTATTGCAGGTAATAATTACCTTGCTTTTGGTTTGGAAAACTTGCATCATATTGTGGGCAAAGTTACCAATAAAAACAGATAATTAATTTTTGGATTGGATTTGTATATTATCTACGCTAAATTATCGTTATTCTATAATTAATTAACTAATAGTCTGTGTGGAAAACTTGATGTTTTTGAATGCAGATTTATCAATAAAATTTTAGAGATTTGGTTTGATAGTATAATTATAAGTTTTGATATGGAAATTAAAGGCAAGGTACACGAAATAGGTGCATTACAACAGGTAAGTGAAACGTTTAAAAAACGTGATTTAATTATAGAATACGCAGAAAATCCAACATATCCAGAGTATATTAGGTTTGAAGCTTTACAAGATAAGACGGCTTTATTCGATACGCTAAAAGCTGGTGATGAAGTAGAAGTTTCTTTCAATTTACGCGGTCGCCCGTGGACAAATAAAGAGGGAGTAACTTCATATTTTAACAGTTTGGTGGTTTGGCGCTTAACAACTTTAACTAATACTGCAGGTGCTGCAGCAGCTCCACAATATGCTGCTCCAGTAGATATTAATACTCCAGCGGGAGAAGAAGATGATCTTCCGTTCTAAAAATCTTTTTTAAGAAAACAGTTTGTTATTAAACCGTCCTTCCATAAAGGACGGTTTTTTTGTGTTTAAGCCATTGGTTGTTACTGTGTTAAAAAGTGTTAAAACACGGTTTTTTGGCAATTAATCATTTATTTTTGAATAGTTTAAATGAAGAAGAGAAGTCTTTGGTTAATAACCGCCTTAATGACCCTAGCATTGCTGGGTGTATTTGTAATGCAATTGTATTACATCAAGGAATCGTATACGCTAAAATCTCAGCTATTTGAACAAGATGTAAACCAAGCATTAAATGCTGTGGTTAATAAGGTGCAAAAGCAAAATGCAATTTCCCATATCACTAAAAAAGATCTTGATTTAAAAATACAAAAAGAGCAAAATGATTTAGATAGAGCTCAAAAATACGTTGATTTAAAAGAGAAATTTAATAAAGAGGAAGAAAAAAGAAAACAAGAAAAGTATCGTCAAATTTTAGCAGCACTAAATTATCAAGATACATTAATTAGAATGAACTTTGGAGATGCGGTAGTTATTTCTGAAGAAGAGTATGCTAATTTATCGGATTTAACGCATTCGGGTGTATTAATGGTTACTAAAGATTTGATGGATGCGAATGGGAATATTCTTCGCCGAATAGCTGCACTAAGATATGATCCTAATAGAGCCAGGACGTTTAATTTATCGCCCAACACTATGCCAGATACCATTAGATATTTGGTGCAAGATCCTAGAGATTTAAAACCATTGGGGGTTTCTGTTGCTACTATTGATGGCGCAATGGCTAAGAAGTTCAAAATAGAGGACGCTATTGCTAAAAGAAGATACCAGCAGGCCCTATTGCAATTAAGGGCAGATACTGTTAATTTATTAGATGATGGAAGTGTAAATGTTTACCAGGAGGCAGCTAAAGAGATGGCTGATAAAGATGTCCCGTTGGTAAAAAGAATTCCTAAAAGAGATAACTTAGACACGTTGATTAAAAAGGAATTACTCATTAGGAATATAAATATTGACTATGATTTTTGGGTAAAACTGGCAACAAAGGATTCAGTAATTTATCAAAATGCAGCTCATAACGAGGAGTATATTACTCCTTCGGGTTTATATAAGTTGCCTTTGTTTAGTAAAGATATTATAAGAGATCCAGGAATGTTGTATATCTATTTTCCAAGAAAGAACTCCTTAATATTTAGCAATCTGTCTGCTACTATGGCTTCATCAGCTGGATTGCTTTTAGTGCTCATCTTTATTTTTACCTATACTATTTATGCCATTATCAGACAGAAAAAGCTATCTGAAATGAAAACAGATTTCATTAATAATATGACTCATGAATTTAAAACTCCTGTTGCTACCATTATGATAGCCAGCGAAGCTCTAAAAGATCCAGAGGTTGTAGAAGATAAAAGCAGAATTAACCGACTGGCGAATATTATTTATGATGAAAATGTACGCTTAGGTAATCATATAGAACGTGTATTAAGTGTTGCGAGATTAGAGAAAAAGGAAATAAAACTAGAATTTAATCCTGTTAAGATAAATGATTTAATAACTGCCGTAGTGGATAGCATGAACCTGCAGTTGCAAAAAAGGAATGCGACTGTTACACTTAATTTAAATGCAACAATGGATGTAATTATGGGTGATGAATTACATTTATCTAACGTGATTTACAATTTAATTGATAATGCAAATAAGTATAGTGTAAGCGAACCGCAGATTGTAATAACTACTAAAAACGATGTCAAAAACTTGTATATTGAAGTAAGTGATAAAGGAATTGGAATGACGAAAGACCAAGCCAAGCGCATTTTCGATCAGTTTTACAGAGTGCCAACTGGCAATTTACATGATGTAAAAGGATTTGGACTGGGCTTGAATTATGTACAAGACATTGTAAACGAAATGAACGGAACAATAAAAGTACATAGTGAAAAAGATAAGGGAACTACATTTGAAGTGTGCTTGCCATTTAAACAAAGCAATTAAATAGATATGAAGAAGATCTTATTAGTAGAGGATGATCCTAATTTGGGTATGTTATTACAAGATTACCTACAGTTGAAAGGCAAGTTTGAGGTTGTTTTATGTACGGATGGTGAAGAGGGAATAAAGGCCTTTACTAAACAAAACTTTGATTTATGCATTTTAGATGTAATGATGCCCAAAAAAGATGGCTTCACATTAGGCAAGGAAATTAGAAAGACGAACCAACATGTACCTATTATTTTTGCAACTGCTAAAGCTATGATGGAAGATAAAGCTTCTGCTTACGATTTAGGTGGTGATGATTATATTACTAAACCTTTCCGGATTGAGGAATTGTTATTGCGAATTAATGCACTGTTAAAAAGAGCATCAGCGAAAGAAAATACTTCAAATGAACCAGTGCAAACTCATTTTGAAATAGGTCAATATACCTTTGATTATACCACACAGTTGATACATTTTAATGGTCAACAGCAGAAATTATCTACTAAAGAAGCTGAACTTTTGCAATTGCTTTGTTTAAAGAAAAATACTGTTTTAACTAGGGAAGAAGCATTATTAAGTATTTGGCATGATGACAATTACTTTAATGGTAGGAGCATGGATGTTTTTTTAAGTAAGCTTCGTAAATATTTAAAAGAAGATCCTAAAGTTGAGATCTTAAATGTACATGGTAAAGGATACAAATTGCTTGTAAACTAGATCGTTTATAGCAAAACTGCTGAAGATTGAATTTATACTTCAGATTTCTTTTATACAAAAATGGCAAGCATCATAAGATTGAGCTTGCCATTTATATTTGGTTTATTTCTTTTGTTTGGTTATAACAGAAAAGCTTTAAATGCATCTTTTGCATAATCTCCCCAATCTTTTAATGCCGATTGTAATGTAGCTATTAACCCAGCATTAGTTGTTGCTTTTCCTTTTACAGGTGCTTTCAATTTATCTTCTGTTATGGATTGGTCTGTTACACTCGTCGCAAACCAAGTGGTGTGCTCGTAAGGCAGCGCTACTCCTAAAATCATCCCAGGTAAACCTGAAAACGATTCGGGGCCACCAGAAACTGGTATTTCATCTGTATAAAAAGCAACTACATAAATAGAATCCATAATTAATGCGTTTGCTCTACGACAATCATAGCCAGCAATGTTTTTAATTTCATTGGTAATTTTCCAATTAATTTTTCTTGTACTGTCTTTTACTAAATAAGTTTCTTCATATACTTTTTTCTGACTTATACTCGTACCAGCTACAGTATTTGTGTAAATGGTGTTGTTTTGTTGTGCAGCAAAATCACCCCACATATTATTAGCAGGAACAGTTTCTTCTACTGGTTTAAACAAAGTTTGATCTTTTGAGAAAGTTAATGTGCTCTTTAAAACTTTGAACTGAGGCTGTGTTTTCTGATAGTTTTCGAACATCGGTTTCATGTAACTTTCGTTACGTGAAGTAATTTGTTTTTTAAGAAGGGCAAACATATTTACTCTTTTTTCGAACTCTATGGTGCCATGCTCAGCAAAACGAGCATTTTGAGCGAACGCTGATTGCATAGCAACTACTAACAAACAGGCGATTGTAATTTGATTAATTTTCATGCTATAATTATTTGGTTACCCCCATTTTGCTAAAATCCCAACTTACTGAATACATAAAATATCGTTTTATTGTAGTGTAACTATTTTGGGTTATCATGTTTCCACTTACGCGTCTGCTAAATCCAGTATTTTGATTTAATAAATCATTTCCAGAAAGAGTCATTTTTAAGTTATCTCCTTTAAAAAACGCTTTGCTAATAGATCCATTCCATATTACTCGAGTAAAATCTTCAGCAAATGATTGTGTTTTAGCAGTATATTCATAATTAGCATCAGATTTTAACTGTATTTTTCCGGGCAAGTATAAACTAAATTGTGCGCCACCATCAGCTCCCCATCCGTTGTTGTTGACATTTTTTTGTAAAGAAGTTTGTTGTGTATTGTAATTTGGGCCAAAGTAAAAGTAAAAGTCATATTTTTTCTCTTTGTATTTACTTAAAGAGATGTTCGCTGAATAATTATTTGAGGTCGATTTATTAAGCTCTTTGTTTACATAATTATATGAAGTACTACCAGAGGTATTTAAACTAATACCGCCATTAATTCCTAAGAACTTAATTTTTCTGTTTAAATCAAGATATGCACTATAATTAAAAGGAGTCTTACCAGTTAAATTGATAGATTGATATTCTGTTTTACCTGTTGATTTATCTATAGTTGTATTGTTTACAATTTGATTTCCAACAAAACTATATCTACCGCTTAAATAAATAGATTGATTACTTAATACTTTGTACGAATTGTAATTTACATTGAAACTGTTATTGTAAGATGGCTTTAAATTAGGATTACCTAATGGAATATTTAAAGGATCTGTATTCACTTTTACAGGTTGTAATTGCTCTACCGATGGTTGATTTGTGTAACCGCTATAACCTATTCTGAATGAACTCTGTTGCGAGAATTTATATTGATAACTTGCTTGTGGCATCCAATTGGTAAAACTTCTTTTATAACTGGTATTTGAATAAGCCTCGTGCTGATTAAAGTTAACAGCACTTATTTTAGTGCCCCAACTTACTACTGTTTTCAGCTTTTTATAATTGAATATTGCACCAGCTTGATTAATTAATTGATCTGCCTTAAAATCATTGCTATAATCGGCGTCTAACATATCGTAATTGCCTAGTGTAGATTTGTTGAAAGATTTTCTATCAGATCTACTATTGTTAATGCTTAATCCATAATTTAAGACTAAAGCTAAAGTCTTACTAAGAGGTTCGTTATAGGTAAGGTTTGAATTAAACACATTGCTTTTGCTATTTACAGTTTTAAATTGATCCGTAATTTCTGTTTTATAATTTATACCCTCTGGATTAAAAAATTGGTTTTTAGCATTTAAAAAACCTTCACTATCTTTTTCGCTAATCGATTCACTTAATCTTACAGAATAATTTCTACCTACTTTTTTAAGTTTTTTAGTGTAAAAAGCAGAGAAATTAAATGCCTTTTCATCTCCATTATTATCTACAGTGCGTTTGGTTGTGTTAAGTAAACTATTATCGCCACGATTACTCACAGAAGTATAATCGTTTGTAGTTTCGTTGTTTTTCAAACTTCCATCTGCCATTATTTTTAAGTTAGAAGTGGTGTCTAATTTAATTTGATATGTAGCATCTAACTTTTGTCTGAACATATAATTGTCAGTTAGTTTGGTAGAGTTACTATTGATAATACTATCAACTAAATTGTTTTGAGTGATGGTATTGTTGGAGCCAGTAACGCGTAAAGAACCAATTTTATAGTTTGTATTTAACGATTGTTTATCTGAATTCCACTTAGTATCATAATGTGCACCGCCATTGTGTGACACTGGTATACCTTCGCCATAATATCTTCCACCCCAAGAATCCAAATCATCTCCACTTCCTCCACTGATCATCATTCCACCATCTATAAATTCAACATTATCGCTTCCACCGCCAAATTTACCATTGTCTTCCCATCCTAAACCAGTTTTCCCGGTATTACTAGATGTACCATATAATGAAAATTTTTGCTTGGCTTTAAATTTATTGAACATTACCTGTCCTTGGTATAAATCATTAGTTGCAATTCCTGCATCAACTTTTCCGAAATAACCACTCTTTTTATCTTCTTTAAGTTTGATGTTAAGTGTTGTTGTTTTTTGCCCGTCATCAACACCAGTAAAAGCAGCTTGATCACTTGACTTTTCGAAAAGCTGAACTTTATCTACCATATCAGCTCTTAAATTTTTAGTCACTAATGTTGGATCATCACCAAAAAACTCTTCACCATCTACCAAAACTTTAGATACTGTTTTTCCTTGTGCTGTGATTTTTCCATCCTTGTCTACCTGCATACCAGGAAATTTCTTTAGCAAATCTTCTACTTTATCGTTAGGCTGGATGGTATAACTCCCTGCATTAAATTCGGTGGTATCGCCTTTAATTTTAATCGCTGCTGCTTGACCTTTAATAATTACCTCATTAAGTAATCTGGCCTTAGTTTTCATGTTGATTTGCTTAAAATCTATTATAGTTTTAACGGAATCAAGAGTGAAATTTGAAACGAAATCCGCATAATCTGGATAGGTGAGCAAAAGGATAAAATTTCCTTTTTTCATGGAGTTTATTGCAAATGAACCAGTCGTAGAAGCACGGGTATATTTAAACAATGTAGAATCTTTAGCATTTAATATACTAATTGTTGCGTTGTGAAGTTTGCTATTGTTAGCAGTATCTGCAACAATTCCTTTAACTGAGTAAGAATTTTGCGCAAAAATTGCCGTACAAAAGCTTAAGGAAAGCAAGACGGCTAGGCTTATAAATTTCATTTGTGAGGTTTTGTTTGGTTGGACTAAGGTATAACTAAATCTTTAATACTAAAAATTTAGTTAAATAAATTTAACATTAAATAACAATATTTAACATTTACCAAAACTTAATATCTATCGTATCTTTAAAGCACAGATTAGGATTATGAAACTACCATCTTTACAAATGCTCTGGCAAGGAACTAATCGAGTTTCTATGCGCTTCCCTCTACAATTTTTAATTGCTATTATTTCTACTGGAATATGGTGGTATTTAACTGACTTAGATTATAAAGAGCAAGAGCATACACATAATTTAGTAACAGCTTTAGCAGTTTGTAATTTAGCGCTAACACTTTTATTGGCTACAGATCTATTTTGTGAAGTTCATCATTATTCAAAATCCAAAAAGTGGATATTAAGAATTATTGTACTTGGAATTTCAATAGGTTTATACTTTTTGCTTAATCCATGGAGATATTTAATAGATGTTTATAGAATATTTCTTTTAGCTTTTGCTTTTCATTTGCTAGTTGCCTTTGCACCTTTTATCGGCAAATCAAATCTTAATGGTTTTTGGCAGTATAATAAAACACTTTTCCTTCGATTTTTAACATCTGCATTTTATGCTGCTGTTTTATATGCAGGTTTAGCGGTTGCCTTATTAGCAATAGATGGTTTGTTTGATGTAGATATTACATATAAAACTTACATGAAACTCTTTGCGGTGGTAAGTGCAGGATTTACTACTATTTTCTTTTTAGCTGGAATGCCAGATAATTTTGAAGCGCAAAATGAAGAACAATCTTACCCAAAGGGATTAAAAATTTTCACACAATACGTGCTTATTCCTTTAATGACAATCTATTTAGGCATTCTCTTGGTTTATGAAGTAAAAATTATTTTTCAGTGGACTTTACCCAAAGGCCTAGTTTCTACTTTAATTTTAGGCTATGCGGTATTCGGAATTTTATCGTTGCTTTTAATTTATCCAATAAAGGATAAAGAAGGCAATGGTTGGATGCGACTATTCTCTAGGTTCTTTTACTTAATGATGATTCCGTTAATTGTACTTTTGTTGCTTGCAATTGGAAAAAGAGTTTTTAGTTATGGAGTTACAGAATCCAGATATATTTTAATTGTTTTAGGAGTATGGCTCACTGCAATTACTGCTTATTTCCTAATCAGTAAAAAACAAAATATTAAAATCATTCCGATAAGCCTTTGTATTTTAGCATTGCTGGCAACTTATGGCCCACAAAGCGCATTTTCAGTTTCAAAATATTCACAAATTTCGAGACTAAAAATGTTAATGAAAAGCACAAATAAAAAGGAAATCGCAGAACAATCTGAAGTGGTAAGGTATTTAGTAGATAGACACGGGCTAACTTCCTTACAAAGTTTTACAACTGCAGATTTAGAAAATATAGAGACAAAAATCAATGCTAAAGTAAAATCTAAAGGAGTTTACAATTACGAGATAAAAAATCAAAAAATTGATACTGCTTTCAGCTTATTAAAAGTTAAAGATTCTAGATATGAAGACGATAATGAGAATGTTAACTTTGCTAATAAAGATAAAGGAGTAATCTCAGTAACTGGTTATGATGCAATTTTCTCATTTGACGAATATTCAGATTCCACAAAAGTATTCGATGGAACTATCTTCAAATTACATCAAAACCCAGAAAAGAAAGGAAGTAAAAAAAATAACAGATTAACAATAACTGTTGGTAAAGAAAATCCTTTTGATTTTAATTTAAATGCTTTGGCAAAAGAGGCTTACAATCTGTACAAAACAGATAAACTTATAAAAGCGGATTATAGTCATTATGAATATCCTTCAGAAAAAATGCAATTCATTCATCAAACAAAGCGCTATGATATTAAACTTGTAGTAACTACTATGAACGGTTATTATGACAACGATAAAAAAGATTTCGACTGGTTTGATTTTCAAGGTTTCCTATTGATTAGGAAGAATTAGAAAAAGCAGCTAACACAGTTTTGTACAAACCATAAAATTTGCAAAACGAAAAATGTATATTGTACAACCTGTGATTTAAAGAATAAAATGTTACAACCTATAGAAGAACTACAACCTGCCCAGCTTGCTGCAAAATTTATTAATTTAACGTCGAGACATATTTTTTTAACCGGTAAAGCTGGTACAGGTAAAACTACATTTCTTAGAAATCTAATTTCCTTAACCCATAAAAAAGCAGTAATTGTTGCGCCAACTGGCATTGCGGCAATTAATGCAGCTGGTGTAACTATTCATTCACTTTTCCAGTTGCCATTTGGAACCTTTTTACCAAGAGTTGCGCCAACTACTACTGTTACAGCATATCAACATTACCATACTCCAAAATCTATTGTAAAGCACTTGAATATGAACGCAACTAAGCGTCGTATTTTGCTTGATTTAGAATTATTAATTATTGACGAAGTAAGTATGTTGCGGGCAGATTTATTGGATGCAATTGATATGGTTTTACGTTATATCCGTAAAAATAATTCAGCAAGTTTTGGCGGAGTGCAAGTGTTGTTTATTGGCGATTTACATCAGCTACCACCAGTAGTTAAAAATGACGAATGGAACTTATTAAGTTCGTTTTATAAAAGTGCTTTTTTCTTTGATGCATTGGCTTTGGAAAAGGATAAACCAGTTTATATTGAATTGGAGAAAATTTATCGCCAAGCGGATGAAACTTTTATTCATTTACTAAATAATCTGCGGAATAACCAGGTTAATGAACAAGATATCGCTCTGCTTAAAACATATTATAAAGAAAATTATCAACCTGAACTTACGGATAATTATATTACCCTAACTACCCACAATAGCAAAGCAGATACACTAAATAAAAATAGCTTGAATAAGTTAGAAAACAAATCGTTTTTATATCATGCTACTATTGAAAAAGAGTTTAGTGAAAGTGCTTATCCAGCAGAAAAAACTTTAGAACTAAAAGTTGGTGCACAAGTGATGTTTATTAAAAACGATCCAACTGGCGAACAACGATTTTTTAACGGAAAAATAGCTGTGGTTACTAAATTAAGTAATGATTCTATTGAAGTACAAACCGATGGTTCGAGGCAAAATTTAATCATAGAAAAATATACTTGGAAAAATATTAAATACACAGCCAACAAAGTAAACAATGAAATAGAAGAAGAAATTGCTGGAACATTTACGCAGTTTCCATTAAAATTAGCGTGGGCAATTACGGTTCATAAAAGTCAGGGTTTAACTTTTGATAAAGCAATTATAGATATTGGAGATGCATTTGCACCTGGACAAATCTATGTGGCACTTTCACGTTTACGCTCGTTAAATGGTTTAGTGCTTACTTCATTAATTTCTGGCAAGGGAATTAGACAAGATCAAAATGTAACTTATTTTGCAAGAACAAAAGAGCAGCAAGAGGATTTGGTTGTTCAGATTAAAAAGGAAAGTGACGCGTTTTTAAAACATTCACTTTTGCAAAGCTTCAATTTTACGGTCATTGATAATTATGTTTTTGA
Organism: Pedobacter sp.; assembly: GCF_041662865.1. Lineage (GTDB taxonomy): Bacteria > Bacteroidota > Bacteroidia > Sphingobacteriales > Sphingobacteriaceae > Pedobacter. The sequence goes on along the minus strand of NZ_JBAZRL010000022.1, from coordinate 25,247 downwards.
ACATGTTTTTAGTTATACCAAAGATGAAAAACGATCTACAAAGCAAACTCATTTAGCTTGGGCGGTAAAATTGCAACAAGATTTAATAGCACTAAAAGTAAATGCTGATAAATTTTTAAAACAGATAGAACGCTTGTTTATTATCGGTAATGCCGAAAGTTTAAACTTACTTTTAGAACGAACGGAAGCGGCGGTTAACTACTTCAATCCACAATTGAAACAAATGAGCGATTCTATTTTCGAATTAATAGAAATAGTTAAAACCGAAAAACAAACAAAAGAATATTTGGCTGAACTATTAGCTATGGAAGCCATGTTTTACGAGCAATTTAAAAAAATCCGTAAAGCAAAAGCAATGTTGGCTGCAGCAAATAACGGTGTAGAATTAACTAAAGAAGAAGTGCTGGCTTTGTATACATGTGCGAAAAGAGAAGAGCAGATTAAAACAGCTTACACCTTGCCAAATAAAAAAGAATTTAATCCGACAGAAGAAGATGATTTTAGTAAGCCAAGGTCGATAAGAAAACCCAAAACACCAGCTACGCCTAAAGAAGATACAAAGGAAGTTACGTTAGCTTTATTTAAAGAAGGCAAAACATTAGCTGAAATAGCAAAGGAACGTAAAGTAACGCAAAGTACAATTGAAGGTCATTTAGCACATTTTGTAGCAAAACAAGAAGTAAAAGCGAGTGATCTGATTTCTACAAAGAAATTGGATGAAATTACAGCTGCTATCGTTAAATTAAAATCTATTAGAATGAATGATATTCGCGAGCATTTGGGTAAGTCTTATGCTTTTGGAGAAATTAAAATCGCAATTGCAGCATATTTAGCGGAAGGGAATTAGAAATTAAGCTCTCCTTCAAAAACCTGTTCAGCTGGACCGCATAAAAATACATTAGTAAATCTCGAGCCGTCATAATCAAAGTTGATTTGCAGTTTACCGCCTAAAACTTCAACAGGAATTTCAATATGTCCGGGTTGTTTTTGTTGCGCCAATGCCATTGCTACGGCAGTAACGCCCGTGCCACACGCATAAGTTTCATCTTCTACGCCACGCTCAAATGTGCGCACAAACAAATAATCGCCTTTATCCTCAACAAAATTTACATTAATGCCATTCAATTTATAAGTATCGTTATTGCGAATATTTTTGCCAGCTGTAAATACATCCAGCTCTGCTAAATTTTTAACTTCTTGTATATAATGAGGAGAGCCAGTATTCAATACAAAAGCACTTCCATCGGTTTTAATCGTGTCAACATCAATCATTTGCAACTCTACCCAGTTGCCTTCTGCTGTAATTTTGGCATAATGAGGGCCATCAACTGCCAAAAAATTAGTTTCATTATCAATAACTCCTAAAAATTTGGCAAATGCCACAATGCAGCGACCACCATTTCCACACATACTTCCTATATTGCCATCAGAGTTGTAATACACCATTTCAAAATCATAGTCTTTATGATTTGTTAAGAACATCAAACCATCAGCTCCAATGCCAAAACGACGATCACAAAGTTTAGCTATGAGCTTATTATCAATGTTTTTTAATTCACTAACGCGATGATCAATTAAAATAAAATCATTACCTGCACCTTGATATTTATAGAATTTTATGTTCATTATTTCTTCATTTAAGCATCTAATATTTGCTTGCATTTAATGTTAAATCAATAGTTAAATTTGATTTAACATTTTTTAACACAAAATTAGATGTATTTGCTATACAAATATCGTTTATATGGTATTAAATTTGAGTAAATCATTCGTAAAAAGAATAAATTAATAAATAACAAATGAAAACCATCATGGGCATCCACTCTTTTAAATAAGATAGAAAGCTCATGATAGCTTCATTACCATTAAAAAAAACAATATAATAACAAATGAAAAAAATAGGATTAATAGTGTTAGCTGCATTTTTAGGAGGTGCAGTTGCAATTGGCGCTTATAAACTATTAGAGCGCAACAACGATAACTTTTCATTAACAGAGAAGCAAAATATGATGTTTGCCAATAATCCAATTAAAGTTGGATCATCGGGTGCGGTAGATTTTGTACAAGCTGCTGCAGCAGTTTCTCCAGCAGTTGTCCATATTAAAACAACATACGGAAATAGTTCATCTGATGACAATGGTGGTGGAATGGATGATATGTTAGAACAATTTTTTGGTAATGGTGGAAGGAGATTACGCGTACCTAGAGCTGCTTCAGGTTCAGGTGTAATTCTAACAGCCGACGGATATATTGTAACAAACAATCATGTAGTAGAAAATGCAGATAAAATTGAAGTTGTTTTATCAAATAGACGCAAAGTAACAGCAAAAGTAATTGGCAGAGATCCGAATACAGATTTAGCATTAATTAAAGTTGATGTGAATGGTTTACCTTTTGTTAAAATGGGAAATTCAGATAATGTCCAAGTTGGTGAATGGGTTTTAGCGGTAGGTTTCCCACTAGATTTACAAACTACTGTAACTGCTGGTATTGTGAGTGCAAAAGCACGTAATATTGGTATTTTAAACAGAACTCAACAACAACCAACTCGCGAAGAGTACGAAGAATATCAAAGAACTGGTAAAATGCCTGAACGTCCAGCAAATAATTCTATCGAATCTTATATTCAAACGGATGCGGCAATTAACCCAGGAAATAGTGGTGGTGCATTAGTTAATGCAAATGGAGAGTTAGTAGGTATCAATTCGGCAATTGCCTCAGAAACTGGAAGAAATGAAGGTTACGGGTTTGCAATTCCTGTAAATTTGGCAAAAAAAATATTAGAAGATTTTAAAGAATATGGTGTTGTAAAACGTGGTTACATCGGTGTGACTTTTCAAGCTTTAGATGCTGATGCTGCCGAAAAATTAAACGTGAAAGATATCAATGGTTTATATGTAAGCAGTGTACTTCCGGGTGGTGGTGCGGCATCTGCCGGAATAAAAGAAGGTGATATCATTAAAAAAGTAGAGGGTGTAGAAATTTATGACTCACCAGATTTACAAGAAAAAGTAGGCCGTATGCGCCCAGGCGATAAAATTGCTTTAACAGTTTTGAAAGCGGATGGTTCTACTAAAAATGTAAGTGTAACTTTAAAACCAGAAAGCAATATTACGTTAGCAGCAAAAAATGTAGAAAGCAAAACAACTGGAGCAACAATTAGCAAATTGGGAGCAAGTTTTGCACCAGCATCAGCAGCATTAAAAGCTAAATTTGGTGTTAAGGATGGTGTGGTAGTGACTAATGTAGAGCAAGGAAAATTGTTCGATTATTGGGATGTGAGCAAAGGATTGTTAATTACGAAAGTAAATGGTAAACCAGTAAATAGTGCTGCTGATATTGAAAAAGCATTGCCTACATCTCCAAATGGTAAAACAACTATTTCTGGATTTAACGAAAACGGTGGTTCATATACCATTTCATTTAATTAAAAATTAATATACATGTTATAATAATGGGGAGTGGTGGATGCCGCTCCCTTTTTTTTATGCTTTAATAATTAAATGAATATATTATATTCAGATTAATTATTTTGTGCACTACTATTATTCTCTTTTTGGGGGGATTTTAAAGTATTTACAACATCATTTAAGTTTGTAATATATGCAGGTTCTATTCCTAGTACATTCGCTATTTGAGCTAACCTCTCCTGGCTTATCAGAACTTCATTGCGTTCTATTTTACCGTAACTATTTACAGAAATGCCAATTAGCTTTGCCATTGCATCCTGCTTAAAATCAAACAGTATCCTTAATTTTCTAATGTTATCCCCTATGTTATTCATCCTATAGCGTTTATTCCTATAACAACTAATAATACTAGGGATGAATTATCTTTTGAGATTTACTAAAATAACATTTTTATTATTAATTTAATTTTTTTCAGGTTGATATTTTATCAACCCCAAAAATTTGGAAATACTCACAATGCCTAATACTTTAGTTTTCCCTAACCCAAAGAGATGGTTAGACTTTATAAATCTAAAATGAAAACTAAGATGAAAAAATTAGAATTACAGAGCTTTGGCGTTGTAGAATTGAACAACGATGAAATGAGAAAAACTGATGGGGGTGGCTGCCCAGGAATTGAATGGTTAATGGGTTATAACGACATTATGGCTATTGAAGATACATACGAAAGAGAATCTGCACTTTCGGCGTGGATGAGTGTATGGGCTAATCCATAGTTAAATCATAATACCTAGCTATGATATAGCTAGGTATTAATTAATTATTAAATATATTAAAGTCTTATGTTTAAATTCCTGTTTTTAATTCTATTAATTCCACAGTTGCTTTATGCCCAAAAATTGTCTTACATTATTAAAGGAAACTTTGATAAAGAACAAGAAAACAAATTTGTTTATTTATATACACAGAAAGTTGATGATAAACCAGAAGAATTATTAGTTCTTCCCATAATAGATAATCAGTTTTTGATAAAAGGAGATATAGATCGAAAGGGCCGTTCATTTAGTTCTGGTATTATTTTTTTAGGGAAAAACGACAAAATATCTCTCAAAGATTTCGATGATATGAAAATGGATTCTGAATTTTATATTAATGAGAAGATACTGTTTATATTAGAAGACAGTTTGCACATAGATTTCAAATCTCCATTAAATCAATCCATTGTACATGGTGGCAAGTTAAATGCAGAAAATGTTATTTTACAAAAGGAACTTAGAGAAGGTTCATATCTAACTTTTATAAATAACCATCTCGATTCTCTTTTCTCCATACTTTGCTTAAAGGCTATAGATTACGTTGCTAAATATTCAAATAAGCTATATGATATTGATATTGTAGCGTTATTTAATGGTTTATCTGATAGAGTCAAGCAATCTTTTGAGGGTAAAGAATTTGCAAAAAAGTACATAAAATAGTACTCCTTTTTAAATAATCGATTCGTGTACCTCAAGTATTACTCATCAACCTTGATTTATGTCATTTTTAGCAGAAACTAATTTACAAAATACTTCATTAGTTCACTTGCATCAAATCCGAATTCATAGCCAACTAATTTACACTGCAACTTTACTTGCTGTAGTTTTTAGCATAGCTAGCTTACCATTTTTATATACAACAGTTAGTGTAAAAGGGCAAGGTTTAATGCAAAGTAATGTAGAAAAAACAGAGTTATTAGCACCCGCCAATGGGCGTTTATTTAGTGTAAATTTAAAAGACAACCAAAAGGTAAAAAAGGGAGCTACCTTGTTAGTTATAGATGCAGCTTTACCAAACCAACAAAATGGTTTATTAAATGATCATGTTAAACAGTTACAACAACAATTGCAAGATGCAGAGAAACTGATAAGCGTAATTGATCAAGAACTGCGAACTGAAAATTTTCAATTGAAAACTGGTTTATACCAAGCAAGCTTACAACAATATCAAGAACAATTGAAAAATGCTACAAATACTACTCAGCAAGCAGAACGTATTTACAAACGTTACCAAATTTTATACAACAAAAAAGTAGTTACACAAGCAGAATACGAACAGTATAAGTTTAATTATGATCAAGCCCTTAGCGACGAGCAAATGGTGGGCAAGAAATATAAAAACCAATGGCAAACAGATGCCAACCAATACCGTAACGATTTAAGAGATTTGAAGAATCAAAAAGCACAATTAAACGAGCAAGAAAAACAATATATATTGAGAGCTACCATAACTGGCTCATTGCAAAACTTAACTGGTGTAGAAGCGGGCACCTATGTTTATGCCAACCAAAAATTAGGCGAAATTAGTCCAGATAGTGCGCTGTTGGCATTCTGCTATGTTAAACCTGCAGATATTGGTCTAATTAAAAATGGGCAAGAAGTTAGATGTCAATTAGAAGCTTTTAATTACAATCAATGGGGCATGCTTTTAGGCAAGGTAATAGATATAAGCAATGACATTGTTATGCTAGAACAAACCCCTTATTTTAGAGTGAAGTGTAAACTCGATAAAAATTTTCTTCAGCTTAAAAATGGATATAAAGGCTACGTTAAAAAAGGAATGACATTTAATGCGAATTTTACAATAGCTAAGCGCTCTTTTTATCAACTACTTTATGATAAGGTTGATGATTGGTTAAATCCAAGTGTATCTTAAAAACATCAATATAGGCCATCTCGCTTATCAATTAAATTTCAATTCATGTTAATAAAACAACGCGATATAACAGATTGCGGAGCAGCCTGTTTGGCCTCTATTGCAGCAAACTATAAGCTAAATCTTCCCGTTGCCAAAATTAGGCAATTAGCCAATACAGATAAAAAAGGAACAAATGTTTTAGGTTTAATAGAAGCAGCAAATAAACTGGGCTTTGAGGCAAAAGGTGTTAAAGGAACATTAGATAGTTTAAACAAAATTCCATTACCTGCTATTACTCATTTAGTTATTAAACAGCAATTACATCATTATGTTGTTATTTATAAAGTTACTAATACCTATATCCAATTAATGGATCCTGCAGATGGAAAAATGCACAAAAAAAATCTTACAGAATTTACTGCAGAGTGGACAGGCGTATTGGTGTTGCTACTACCAGGTGTTACATTTACCAAAGGGAATGAGAAAGTAAATGTAGAGCAACGTTTTTGGCAATTGTTAAAACCACATAAAAGCGTTGCAATACAAGCATTATTTGGTGCATTTGTTTATACCTTACTGGGTTTAAGCACTTCTATTTTTGTGCAAAAAATTACAGATTATGTTTTGGTAAATGGTAACAGAAGCCTACTCAATCTATTGAGTATAATCATGATTGGAATTTTGTTGCTACAACTTTTTATAGGAACCACCAAAACCATTTTCACTATGCGAACAGGGCAACAAATTGATGCTCGCTTGATATTGGGTTATTATAAACACCTTTTAAAACTACCCCAACACTTTTTTGATACCATGCGTGTTGGCGAAATTATTTCCAGAGTAAATGATGCGGTAAAAATAAGGGCTTTTATTAATGATGTTTCCATCAGCCTTGCTGTAAATGTGTTTATAGTAATTTTTGCATTTGCACTAATGTTCACCTATTACTGGAAACTGGCTTTGTTAATGCTAACCGTTATTCCATTATACCTTATTATTTTTTTTATTACCAATAAGCTGAACAAAAAAATACAACGCAAGTTGATGGAAGAAAGCGCCGAACTTGAAGCACAATTGGTAGAAAGTTTAAATGCTGTAAGTACAATAAAAAGATTCGGGTTAGAGGAATATACGAATACCAAAACTGAAACACGATTTATCCAGCTCTTAAAAACGATTTATAAATCTGGCTTAAATTCAGTTTTTTCTGGAACATCAACAGAGTTGATAGCACAGATGTTAACAATTGTGTTGTTGTGGGTTGGCGCAGGTTATGTGTTGGACAATCAAATTACACCAGGAGAACTTTTCTCTTTTTATACATTAATTGGATATTTTACTGGCCCGGCAGCTTCATTAATAGGAGCAAATAAAATAATACAAGATGCTGTAATTTCGGCAGATAGGCTTTTTGAGATTATGGATTTGGAAATTGAAAATGATACCAATAATATTGAACTAACGAAAGAGATTATTGGAGATATCAGATTCGAAAATGTAGGTTTTAGATATGGTACGAGAGTTAATGTTTTTGATGATTTGAACTTGAATGTTGAAGCGGGAAAATTTACTGCAATAGTTGGTGAAAGTGGTTCGGGCAAAAGCACCTTAATGGCACTTTTGCAAAATATTTATCCCGTACAGAATGGCAATATTTTTATTGGTAAAAATGCTATCAAATATTTAAATAATGCCTCTTTAAGAACTTTGTTAAGTGTTGTGCCACAACAAATAGACCTTTTTGCTGGGAATGTAATAGACAATATTGCTATTGGCGATTACGAGCCAGATTTACAGCACATTATTCAAATTTGTACCCAGTTAGGTATTATAGAATTCATAGAGAGTTTGCCAGAAGGTTTTAAGACTTATTTAGGCGAAAATGGGACCTCGCTTTCGGGCGGTCAGCGGCAACGTATTGCTATAGCTAGAGCTTTATATCGCAATCCAGAAATTCTAATATTGGATGAAGCCACTTCTTCATTAGATTCTGCTTCTGAGCTCTATGTACAAGGTACTATTAAACTTTTATTGACTCAGCAAAAAACTATCATCATTATTGCCCACCGCTTAAGTACAATAACAAAAGCTGATAAGATAATTGTACTACACAAAGGTAAAGTTGTGGAAGAAGGAAACCACAATGCATTGATTAATTCAAATGGCTATTATACTAAATTATGAAAGCAACAATTTGGATAATTTGTTTTAAACTTATAAGTCATTTTCAATCAAATGTCACTCCTTTTTTGTGCTTTAATAATTATAAATGAGAAGATTAGATCTGTTATAAACATCGAATTTTCGCCTAATTTTTTTAGAACGTTTCTAAATAGCTTCTTTATTGGTTTTTTATGCCGAGCATTCCTATTTTAATTCATATTTTAAATACTTTTGCACTAACTGAATAAAAAATAAAAGCTAATGGGTAGTATCGCAAATGCTTTTTCCTCATCTATAGGAAAAAAACTAATAATGGGCATCACAGGCCTTTTTCTAATCTCTTTTTTAGTAGTACACTGTTTTCTAAATTCTTTTGTATTTTTTGATAAAACAGGAGTTTTATTTAATGAAGGTGCTCATTTTATGGCAACCAATTGGATCATTAGAGCTATGGAAGTTGTTTTAATGTTGGGTTTATTGCTTCACATTATTCAAGGTGCTCGTTTAACTTTTGAAAATCAAGCTGCAAGACCAGTAAAATATGCTTACAATGATGGTAATGCTAACAGTAAATGGTATTCTCGTTCAATGGGCCTTCTTGGTACATTATTGTTAGTGTTTTTAATTGTGCATTTATCTGATTTTTGGATTGTTTCACGTTTTACAGGTATTGAGCAATTTAATGGCGGGACTCCGCTAGATGCAGCTGGACATGAAGACTTATACGCGGTAATGCATGCTAAATTTAGTGAGCCTTCGCGAGTTGTTTTATATGTGCTTGCCATGGTGTCTTTAGGTTATCACTTATTACATGGTTTTGCATCAACATTTCAAACTATGGGTTGGAACCACAAAAAATACACTCCGATTATTAAAGTAATCGGCGTTTGGTTTTCGATCCTTATTCCTTTACTTTTTGCCTTAATGCCAATCGCAATTTATTTCGGTTGGAGTTTATAAAATAATTTTGAACGAATAAAGCTATATATAATGTCAGCAATAAATTCAAATATACCAGAAGGAGATGTAACCACTAAATGGACGAAATTTAAATCGTCTGTGGCTTTGGTTAATCCTTCGAACAAAAGAACTTTAGAAGTGATTATAGTAGGTTCTGGTTTAGCTGGGGCATCTGCTGCAGCAACTTTGGCCGAAATGGGTTACAAAGTGAAATGCTTCTGTTTTCAAGATTCACCACGTAGGGCGCACTCTATTGCTGCTCAAGGTGGTATCAATGCCGCAAAAAATTATCAAAATGATGGCGATAGCACCTATCGTTTATTTTATGATACCATTAAAGGTGGAGATTACCGTTCTCGTGAAGCAAACGTTTACCGCTTAGCAGAAGTAAGTGCAAATATTATCGATCAATGTGTAGCTCAAGGGGTTCCTTTAGCCCGTGAATATGGTGGTTTGTTAGATAACCGTTCATTCGGTGGTACACAAGTTCAACGTACTTTTTATGCAGCTGGTCAAACTGGTCAACAGTTATTGTTAGGTGCGTATTCGGCATTGGAGCGTCAAATTGGAAGGGGAAAAGTAGAAATGTTTACCCGCCATGAAATGCTTGAAGTAGTTAAAATTGATGGTAAAGCTCGTGGTATTATCGCTCGTAACTTAATTACTGGTGAGTTAGAACGTCACTTTGGTCATGCAGTGGTTTTAGGGACTGGTGGTTACGGAAACGTATTCTATTTGTCTACTAATGCAATGGGAAGTAACGTAACTGCGGCTTGGAAAGCGAATAAACAAGGTGCATTTTTTGCAAATCCTTGCTATACTCAAATACACCCAACGTGTATCCCAGTTTCTGGAGATCATCAATCTAAATTAACCTTAATGTCTGAGTCGTTACGTAATGATGGACGTATTTGGGTGCCAAAAATGAAAGATGACACACGTAAACCTCAAGATATTCCTGAAGAGGAAAGAGATTACTATTTAGAGCGTCGTTATCCTGCTTTTGGTAACTTGGTTCCACGTGATGTGGCTTCTCGTGCTGCAAAAGAAAGATGTGATGCAGGTTACGGAGTTGGTGCTTCAAAATTGGCTGTTTATTTAGATTTTAAAGCAAATACTGAACGCTACGGTAGAATTGAAGCTTCAAAAGCTGGTAATCATCATCCTGATAAGGAAACCTGTATGCGTTTAGGTTTAGAGGTGATTAAGGAAAAATACGGTAACCTGTTCGATATGTATGCGCAGATCACTGGTGAAAATCCTTATGAAACACCAATGCGTATTTACCCTGCGGTTCACTATACTATGGGTGGTTTATGGGTTGATTATAACTTGATGACAACTGTTCCAGGTTTGTATTGTACAGGTGAAGCAAAGTTCTCAGATCATGGTGCGAATCGTTTAGGTGCATCGGCGTTAATGCAAGGTTTGGCCGATGGGTATTTTGTTCTTCCTTATACAATCGGAGCTTACTTATCAAAAGAGATTTCAGTTAAAGCAATTCCAACAGATCATCCAGCATTTGCTGAAGCAGAAGCCAAAGCAAAAGGAATTTTAGATACTTTGATTGGTGTTAAAGGAACTAAATCTGTAGATTATTTCCACAAAAAATTAGGTTTAATTATGTGGGATAAATGTGGAATGGCTCGTAATGCTGAAGGTTTAAGATCAGCGATAGCTGAAATACAACAATTGAAAAAGGACTTTTGGAGTGATGTTCGTGTGCCAGGATCAGCAGATGAATATAACCCAGAATTAGAAAAAGCAGGCCGTGTTGCAGATTTTATCGAATTAGGAGAATTGATGTGCATGGATGCATTAAATCGTAATGAAAGCTGCGGTGGTCACTTCCGTGAAGAATATCAAACCGAAGAGGGAGAAGCGTTACGTGATGATGAAAACTATGCATACGTAGCGGCTTGGGAAAATAAAGGTGATGGAACTTTTGAACTTCATAAAGAAGAATTGAAGTTTGAAAATATTAAAATAGCACAAAGAAGTTATAAATAGTTAAAAGTACATAGTGCTTTTAACTTAAATCTCTATACAATGAGTACAGGAAATATGAACTTAACGCTAAAAGTTTGGCGTCAGAAAAACACAAAAGACAAAGGGAAAATGGTAGACTATAAAGTGTCTAATATTTCTCCTGATATGTCTTTTTTAGAGATGTTTGATGTTTTAAACGAAGATTTAATTACTAAAGGTGATGAGCCAATTGTATTTGATCACGATTGTCGCGAAGGGATTTGCGGAATGTGTTCAATGTTTATCAATGGTCGCCCTCACGGACCGAAAGACGCAGTAACAACTTGTCAGTTACACATGCGTTCTTTTAAAGATGGAGATACGATTGTAGTCGAACCTTGGAGAGCAAAGGCCTTTCCAGTAATTAAAGATTTAACAGTAGATAGATCTGCATTTGACCGTGTAATTGCAGCAGGTGGATTTATTTCTGTAAATACAGGAAATGCACAAGACGCTAACAATTTACCAATTCCGAAAGCTCAAGCAGATGCAGCGTTTGAAGCTGCGGCTTGTATTGGTTGTGGTGCTTGCGTGGCTACGTGTAAAAATGCATCAGCTATGCTTTTTGTTTCTGCTAAAATTTCTCAATTGGCGTTATTGCCTCAAGGACAACCAGAAAGATATAAACGCGTACAAAACATGGTGGCACAAATGGATGCTGAGGGTTTTGGTAACTGTACTAATACTGGTGCTTGTGAAGCAGAATGTCCTAAAGGAATTTCTTTAGAGAACATTGCTCGTATGAACAGAGATTATTATTCAGCTAAATTTATCAGCGAAGAAGAAGGGTAATTAGCTAACAGCTAGCAACTATCAATTGACAACTTAAAACTGTTGACTGAAAACTAATTTGTTTTTATCCTATAAAATTACTAGATTTAAATGTCCGAGACACAGGAGATTTAATAAACGAAAAACCCCGACCATTAGGTTGGGGTTTTTTGTGGAGTATTATCAAATGGTATTTATTATTTAGGTAATTTAAATTGAACTGGGATGTTATACTTAACTTTTACAGGCTGACCATTTAATAGACCTGGATTCCATTTTTTAGATAATTTCAAAACTCTTATGGCTTCCTCGTCAGTTCCCGAGCCAAGTTTGCGTTCGGCTTTAATATCGCTTATGGAACCATCTTTTTCAACCACAAAAGATAGAGACACAATTCCTTCTGTTTTATTATCAATTGCAGCTTTAGGATACTTCACGTTTTCTCCCATAAACTTGTAAAAATTTGCAATTCCACCTGGGTATGAAGGAGGATTTTCCATAGATACAAAACTGTAAACTGTATTTTCGTTAACTGGTTGAGTAGAACCATCAAATGGCTTAGCTACTTTAGGATTAGGTTTTTTGCCGGGAATAGAGAATTTAATCGGAATGTTGTATTTAACTCTAACCACTTTACCGTTTTGCATACCAGGATTCCATCTTTTAGAGAGTTTTAAAACTCTAACTGCTTCTTCATCTGTTCCACCGCCTAGTTTACGATTAACTTTAATGTCATTTAAAGAACCATCTTTTTCAACAGTAAAGGAAACATAAACATTTCCTTGCACATTGTCATCTTTAGCTTGTTGAGGGTACTTTATATTATCTCCTAGAAACTTATAGAAACTTGCTATTCCACCGGGATATGAAGGAGGATTTTCCATCGAAACAAAGTTGTAAACTGTATTGTCTTCTACTTGAGCCATAGCTTTGTTTTGGCAAAAGCTTAGCACTAACACCGCTATCAGCGATGAGAAAATTAACTTTTTCATATAATTTTAGTTTTTAGTTATGAGATTTATTTGATTGCTTTCTTGGGTACGTAATCTTTAGTAGAGATAATAATTACTCCATTTTTTGCTGGTTGTCCGTATAGTGCAGTAGCAGATACATCTTTTAAAATACTGACAGATCGAATTTTATTTGGGTCAATTCCTTTTATACCATCATATCCAATAATTTCATCATTTACAATAACTAAGGGGCGATTAGCTTCATTAGCCAAAGCAAATTTATCACGGATGATGAAAGTTGGATTAGAGCCATAACCAATTATTTTGACATCATTGTTTGGCACATAATCTTTAGTAGAAATAATAATTGCTCCATTTTTTGCTGACTCTCCATATTGAGCTATAGCGGAAGCATCTTTTAAAATATTTATAACTGCAATTTTATTTGGATCTATTGCATTCATCGAATTATATTCGATAATCTTACCATCCAATACAACTAATGGTGTTCTATCTGTTTTAGAGTTGCCTGTTATATTAATAGTAGAACTATAGCCTATGACTTTTAGTGAATCAATTTTTCCTTTAACTGTACTAGTTTCTTGTGCATTAACTGACTGAAATGAGCATGCCAAGCCCAGTACTACTACATAAATTAACTTTTTCATATGTGATTTAATTTAATTCTTATTGATAAGTGTTGCTGTTATAGTGCGAGGCTTTAGCTTTTTGGATGTAATAAGTATGGCGCCATTTTCTCCACTTTTACCGTATAAAGCGGTAGCACTTGCCCCTTTTAAAACGCTAATTTCTGCTATTGTTTTAGGATCTAAATCTTTTATAGTACTTGATTCTTTTATTTCTCCATCCAAAATTACTAAAGGAGGTGCTTTATCACTGTTATAGCTTTTAATGATAATGTTTGAGTTTGTTCTTTGTTTTTCTGCAGCAAATGAAAACTTAATAGGAATATTATATTTTACCCTAACTACTCGTCCATTTTGCATTCCTGGATTCCATCTTTTAGAAAGTTTTAAAACCCTTACCGCTTCTTCATCTGTACCGTAACCTAATTTTCGGTCTACTTTAATATCATTTAATGATCCATCTTTTTCTACTGTAAAAGAAACATATACAGTCCCTTGTATCTCATTATCGCTAGCTAATAGCGGATATTTTATAGTGTTGCTTAAAAATTTATAAAAGGCACCAACTCCACCTGGATAACTTGGAGGGGTTTCCATCGCAACAAAACTGTATATATTATTATCAGTAGTTTCTTCATTAGGGGCATAACCCGTTATAACTAAGTTTTGCAAAATAGTATAGCCTTCTGTACTAGTCGCATTTTCATTTTTAAATTGAGTATCTGCTCCCTCTAATTTAAAAGTAACCTTTAAGCAGTAATTACCATCTTTTTGAAAAAAGTCATCATAATTTGATATTTGCTGTATAACTTCTTCATCACAACCACCACCCAATTCATTTTGGACTACTAAATCATTTACTTTACCACGACTAACAGTGAAATTGACTACTAAATTTCCTTGTATTTTTTTCTTAGCAGCTTCAGCAGGATATTTTATGCCATCACCTAAAAATTTGTAAAAACTATTCCATGAATTTGCTTCTTCTTTTTCTAAGTCATCACCGCTAGTTGGAGGATAAACCAACGTGCTTTTGGTCACTAAATCTTGAACTTGAACTTGATCTAACTTCTGTGCGGGTGCTAAATTTACAACGCTTAATGGTGCTTTTATCACCTGATTTACTACAGAACTAGCATCATTTAAAGGGATTTGATCAGCTACTGCTAAAATCTGATTGTTTTTACGAATTGTGGCAGACGATAAAACAAGTGTTAATGCAAACAAGGGCACAAATAAACCATATTTTAAAATAGCAGTTTTTTTAGAGCGCTGTTTATGCAGCATGAAAATCCTCTTTTTTATTAATGATTTAGTGAAAAAACCATTTGTTAATGTATTGGGCTGCACGCCAAAAGCTTGACTCAATAACAAAAGCGCATAGGTTTCTTTATCTCCCTGAAATTTAGCCGCAGCCTCATCAGCTAAATATTCGTGAATATTTTTAATTGATTTTTTGTAGAAATAGATAACAGGATTAAACCAAGTAATTATTCCTAAAATCTCAAAGAAGAGGACATCAAGGGTGTGTAATTGCTTCACATGAATATCTTCGTGTAAATCAACTGTAGCTCTTTCAGGTAAATTTTCAGCAACTGATTTTCGTTGAAAAAAAGAAAAAGCATCGTTTGCATTAGCTCTACTAAATAACGTGCTAATCGCAAATAATTGATACACGAAATATAACAAATAACTAAATACACCGATAATGTAAATAATCACAATTAATCGTCCCCAATCGTATTGATCTTGCGTTTGAGGCAAAATGGCGTAATTATTTACAACGGTATTTATCTCGCTTACGCTGATATATAATTTATCGCTTACTACTTTTTCGCTAAATAGCTCGAACCTTAAAAAAGGTATAGCTAAAGAGAATAGTCCTGATGAAACAAGGTATATCCGATTTAATACAAAATAGGTTTCCTTGTCTAAAAGTAACTTATAGAAGCAATAAAATATAATCAAGTAAATATTTACTTGTAAGAGATAATGCGCCCAACTCATTTTGGTTTGTTTTTAAATTTGTTGATCATTTTTAAAATTTCATCTACATCACTTAAATCCAATTTTTCTTCTTTCACAAAAAAGGAGAACATACTTTCAACAGAGTTCTCGAAATAGTTGCCAAGTAGTTTTTCTGTTGCATGGCGCTTATATTCTTCTCTACTTATTAAAGGGTAATATTTATGAGCTTTTCCAAAAGCTTCATGTCCAATAAACCCTTTAACTTCTAAAATTCTAATAATAGTTGAAACCGTGTTGTAAGCAGGTTTAGGTTCTGGCAAATAATCCATTACTTCCTTTACAAAGGAATTCTCTAGTTGCCACACAATTTGCATGATTTGCTCCTCTGCTTTTGTTAAATCTTTTATTTCCATGATAATTGTTGTTTTTATAGTGTTTGAGCGCTATTTTAATGATGTTAGTGTTTATTTAAGCCCTAACATATAAATAATATTACATAAACTTAAAACTAATATCTTAGTTTTCAAAATATTTCGTTAATTATTTTCTATATTATTAAAAAATAATTTCATCTATATGAAAATAGCCTTTCATGGTGCAGCTCGTAACGTTACTGGTAGCAAACATTTAATTACGTTAAACAACGGGAAAAAAATTTTATTGGATTGTGGCATGTTTCAAGGTATGGGATATGAAACTGATGAACTGAATAAAAACTTCGGATTTAATGCTGATGAGGTTGACATTCTAGTACTTTCTCATGCCCACATAGATCATAGCGGATTAATTCCACGTTTAATAGCGCAGGGATTTAAAGGAGTGATTTTTGGCACATCGGCCACTAAAGATTTAAGTAAAATATTGTTATTAGATTCTGCTAAAATTCAAGCTGGTGATTTAAAATACAAAAATAAGAAGCTAAAACAACGTGGTTTGCCTTTGGAGGAAGCTCTGTATGAGGAAGAAGATGTGTTAAAAGCGATGGACTACTTTGTTGCTGTTAATTACCACACAGAAACAAGACTAATGGATGGCGTTACAGTACAGTTTATTGATGCTGGGCATATAATTGGTAGTGCATCTGTACATTTAACTATTGTGGAAGATGGAGAAACGACAAAATTAAGTTTTAGTGGCGATGTTGGTCAATATGGTGATTTGCTGTTAAAATCTCCTCAAGAGTTTCCACAAGCCGACTATATTTTATTAGAATCCACCTATGGTGATAAATTACACAAGGATGCGCAACCAACAAAGGAAGCTTTGTTAGCTGTTATTTTAAAAACTTGTGTACAGAAAAAAGGCAAATTAATTATTCCGGCTTTTAGCGTAGGCAGAACGCAAGAGATTTTATACGTTTTAAATAATCTAGGTTTAGAAGGAAAATTGCCAGATGTAAAAATATATGTAGATAGCCCATTATCAGCAAAAGCTACACAAATAATTGAAAATCATGCCGAAGGATATAATCAAGATGTTTTAGCTACTTTAAAAGTTGATAATGAGCCATTTGATTTTAAAAACCTACATTATGTAGAAGATGCAGAAGAATCTAAATCGTTAAACTCCAATCCAGATCCATGTATAATTATTTCAGCATCTGGCATGGCCGAAGCAGGAAGAGTGAAACATCACATTAAAAACAATATTAGCGACAGTAAGAATACAATTTTGATGGTTGGATATTGTGAACCAAAATCTTTAGGTGGGCAATTAAAAAATGGCGCAAAAGAAGTGAGTATTTACGGTGAGGAATTTCAAGTTATTGCAGAAGTGCAAAGCATACAATCTATGAGTGCGCATGGCGATTACGAAGATTTACTTCGATTTATGTCTTGCCAAGACCCTGCAAAAGTTAAAAAAGTATTTTTAGTACATGGAGAGTATGATGTGCAACAAATATTTGCACAAAAATTAATTGCAAAAGGATTTTTGAATGTAGAAATTCCAGATAGGCACCAAGAGTTTGATTTAAATTAACCAATATCAGATTGTAATTAAATTATTTTTTATGCCATAAACCACTAAACCAGTTCTTGATTTGATATTCAATTTTGCAAAAAGAGATTCCCGATAATTATCTACCGTTCGTGGACTAATATTCATTTCTGATGCGATTTCTTTGTATGTTAATTCGGTACTGCAATATTGAAGAAATATTAGTTCTTTTTCAGTAAATATGGGTTTTGTATTTTCATTTTTTAATGAAATTAATAATCTGCCTGATACTAAATCGTTAATGTAAAATCCCTTTTCTGCAATTGTTTTAATCGCAGTTAACAATTCAGATGGCTTTGATTCTTTTAGCATGTAGCCACCCGCTCCAGCTTTCAACATTCCAATAATTGCTTTTTCATCCTCAAACATACTTAATGCTAAAACATGAGCCTGCGAATAATTTTCTTTTACCCATTTGGTAGTTGCATATCCATCCATAATTGGCATATTAATATCCATTAAAACTACTTGAACTTCTTTAAAGGCTTTAATTTTCTCTTGTAGATCTAAGCCATTTTGGGCCTCAATAACCACATTGATTTCCTCAAATTCTGATAATAAATTTGCAAGTCCAGAACGGAATAATGTATGATCATCGACAACAGCTATATTGATAGTCTCTAGCATAATTTTATGGATATGGAATTTCAATTGTAGTTAAAGTTCCATAATTAGGATTTGAATTTATAGTGATTTTGCCTTCAATCATTTTTATTCTATTATGGATTGAAGATAAACCAATTCCTTTATTTTGTGTTTTTGCTGTTTCATAATTAAAGCCAATGCCGTTGTCTTTTACCGTTAGATAAAGTAAATCGTTATGAATATAAACTTCTATTTCTATATGCGATGCTTGCGCATGTTTAATGATGTTATTAATAATCTCTTGAAGCAATCGTAAAACAATAAGATCTTTGTTTGGCGATGAAATTTCATTATCGAGTAATTCGTTCTTTACTTTTATTTTATAACTACCTATCTTTTTTAACCGATCGATTTCTTGTTTAATCGCCTTTCCTAAGCCCGTTTGAACGATAAGCTCACCATTCATCAGCTTCGCTAAACCTCTTAATTCTTTAATAGAACTATTTACCAAGCCTATAGATTCAGCTACTTTTTTCTCTATTTTTTGTGGCTCTTTTAAATTGATTGAACTTAAAGTAAGTGCTGTTAAACTTAGTAATTGACCAATATTATCGTGCAAATCTGATGCTATGGTTTGCATTGTTTGTTCTTGTACTTCTATTTGTGTTTTGAGAAGTTCAGCTTCAAATTCTAATTGCATATTGCGCTTTTCTTCCAAATCCTTTTTCTTGCGCCCATTATATGCTCCTATATAAATTAACAGAAATAATGGAGCCAACAAGAAAATAAAAGTTGCTAATATGATGATGACAATAACTTCCGTTGGCGTGAATTGCATATAAAAGAATAAATCCAAATGCTATATAATAGCAAATTTAAAATAAGCATGACGTAAATTAAAA
Source organism: Pedobacter sp. (assembly GCF_041662865.1). Classification (GTDB taxonomy): domain Bacteria; phylum Bacteroidota; class Bacteroidia; order Sphingobacteriales; family Sphingobacteriaceae; genus Pedobacter. Next base: position 6,189 of record NZ_JBAZRL010000022.1, on the reverse strand, counting down.
TAACATAAGATTTTGGAAAATCTTGATATAAAAAGTAAATAAATAAATTATAAATAGTACTGCCAAAATAATAGAACAACACAGCAGAAACCCACCAAAATTGAGCATTGGTTTTTAAGTCTATTGGATCTTTGCATTTAATAAGTAAATAAAAATAAATTAGACTTACAATTACAAAAAGAACGGATTCCACATTTATAGTTAAGCTATTAAATTTCAGAAAGCCATGATTATTAACCTCAAATATATAAGTGATTATAAATGTAATTATAGGGATAGAGCAAATAACTAAGGCTTTATCGGTAAGCTTTTTTAAAGCCACATATAGCCCGTAGGAGATATATGCAGCTTCAAAAACTATAAAAATATTATATAACCATGCATTATTAAGATGAAAACCTTTAGACATTGAGAACCCAATTGTTTCGATAATTACCACAATAGCTAAATAACCCTTTGTTAATTTTGAGAATAATAAATCATCCTTTTTTAATAAGATTATAGCCATTGTCAAACAAAATAGCTCAATAATAATGTTGATTATTGAAATCATGGGCAGTTAGTGTCAGGATCATTAGGGTCTATAATATCGCTGGTACAATCACAACCAGTATCGGGCGGGCAAAGCGCACCTCTATTCTGAGGCTCTGATAAAAGTGCGTTTTCAACATAATCTTGCCTTGGTCTACCATTAGTAGTTTTTGTTGAAACAAAAATTACAGTATTACGATCAACATATGTGCTAGGTATTTTTGGTTCACCTAGAGGTAAATTCGAATTGACATTATCAATTACCGCTTTCGTATACTTCCCAAAATAAATTCTTATACCATCTGCATCAGGCTCGTTTGCAATTCTTGTTGTTAAATTTTGCATTTGTTGAATAGAAAACCAGACTGAGCGTGTATAACCAGCTTTACCTCTTTCTGCTTTTTTAAAGGCACTAACCATTTGTTGTGCCCATTCAATATCGGCAGATTTAGATTGTTTGTCATTTTGTTTTTGATTACTCATTGTAATTAGTTTTTAAATGAATGTTTGATTTATTAGCTATAAAATTCACTAATTATCAGCGCATTAACAACCGTAAAATAGCTTTATTGTATTACCGTAAAAATACCTTATTAATTAGGGTATTACTTGTCAAAACCTTATAAACTTATGATGGTAGTTTTGATTATTAAAACAAGCCTACTGTTAAAAATGATCAATTAAGAATCAATTTAAATCATTAATAAATAAGTCATGGAAAAAAAAAATTCAAAAAAGGGCATACATAAAATGCCGATTGAATCATTCGCTTTTGTAGCAAATGATAAAGGAATTGGTGGTAGAAATACTTGCTCTAATGGACCTGATGATGGCACTTTAAACAAATTGTCTGCAACGCTTTGGAAAGGAAAAAGACATGGCAGCACTGCTCAAGCAGTTGATAATTTACTTATTCCTGTAAAATTGAAAACAACACCAGCAGATTTAGCAATATTTAACTCAACAGGTGCTTGCATTATTGCTGGCCATGGTAATGCAGGTCAAGTTGAGACAGGTTGTGGGCAAACAGGTGCTTACGATGCTAAAAAATATCTTTTAACATGGACCGAATCTTATTGGGGGCCTGAGATAGATCGTCTTATATCTTCTCCAATTACTACAATTGCACTTTATGCATGCCATGCTGGCGAAGGTAGTCAAGGAAGTGACCTGCTTTATGCAATCGCTCGACGAGTTGGAAGAGCCGTACAAGGTGGCACGGGATTTCTATACACAAATGGACAAAGGACATGGTGGGAAAACGGCTCTGTAATGCAAACTGCTACACCGACCCATAGACCAGATCCAATCGCAGCACCTACACCACATTCATTCATAATGGCAAATATTAAATTTGAAGTACAAGGAAAAGAGTTTGAAATATCAGATGTTATAGAACTATCATTTACACCAAAAGACTTTCGCTCTATGGATTTGCCTAGTAAAACAATGAAAGGGAAAGATGCGCAAATTGCTGTAGAAAAACTTTTTTTAAGTCAAGCAATGGAAATGAAAGCCTCGGTTATGGGTTTTATCACTTTACAACTACAATTAAAATTCAAAACAGGAGAATCAATACAATTCTATATTTATAACGACAGATTGGCTGTTGATAAACAATCTGAAACAGCTTATTATATAAATGTGGCTTTTAAAAACTTGTTACAAGTAATTTAGTTAGCAAGAACGTTAAAAAATTAAATGCACAAGATTTTTAAAATTAAGATCATGACGATTAATATTTTATTTGAAGAACATCCTTCAATTACCCAAAGAGAATTAGAAATATTACGCTTAGTATGTATGGGATATAACAGTAGACAGATTGCGAGCCAATTGTTTATTAGCGAACTCACAGTACAAACGCATCGCCGCAATATGGTGAAGAGATTAGGCGTAAAGAACTCGCACCAGTTGATAGTTTGGGCATTTAAGGAAAGAATGCTCTCTGTTTAAAGAAATACCTCCAACCTTTGAGATATTTCTATTAGTAATAAATACTCATTTTTAGGTATTGTTTGCTGGTATTATATCTTCTTCTTTTGATATAGAATTGACAGTCAATTCATTTAATAAGTTAACATTTTAATTTTTTATTAAATAATCCTAAAACGTAACCATCAAATTAAAAAAATAATGAAAAATTTCTCTCTCAAAATCGCAATTCTATTCTGTACAGTAATCATGTTTACTAAGTGTAAACCCGAAGAAGATGTAACATCTTCTGCCTGTACTTTTAGTGATGCAGAATCAAAAGCTTATTATAATAAAGCAGTAACTTTTGGCAATAGCCCTACAAAGAGTAATTGCAACATTTTAAAAACAGCTTCGCTGGATTTAATTAAAAAGTTTGAAAAATGTGATGCTGCTACAAAATCACAAATTACTCAGTTAACACAACAATGGAAAAGTATTGATTGTAATGCTTTCTAAACATCCATTTTAAGTATTATTAATTTTTTAATAGTAAATCATAATGAAAAAAATTGCCCTCACTTTATTAGCCTTCATACTTTCTTTAGGCTTTGCTTTTGCTCAAAATGATGTCATATCAATTGATTTAAAAGGCACAAAATATACAGTTAGTAAGAAAATCCCGAAGGAAATTATTGGAGAATATCTATATGAAAAGAAAGGAGAACCGAAAGTTGTATTAAACGCAGATGGAACAGGATCTTTTCAACCACATATGGTTCCTCCAATCTCCATAAAATATTGGATTGATTGTGACGCAAAAGGCGTGATAAGAAAAACGGAAGGAATTAATGGAAGATATCAATATACCTTACTCATTCAATACTTAGATGGGAAAAATGGTAATTATCCAGTAAATAGCTACGATTTAATGGGAGTAACTGTGCTCACAGATCAAGGACAAGCTGTAATATATGGCGAACGATATAAGGCGTTAAACAAATAGTTAGTAGTTAAAAAAGCCTCCAAAATTTGGAGGCTTTTTTAATATAGCTAGAGATTGCTATTATTTTCGTGGTAATTTTTCTGCTCTTTCAGAAGTATGGTAAACGAAAGAAGCTACAATTGTTGCAGATTTTTTCAAATCATCTTCCACTAAACGATCATAGGTATCCATATTAGAGTGGTGAGTACGTGTGTTGTAATCCATAGGATCTTGAATAAACTGAAAGCCTGGTAAACCAATAGCATCATAAGCTAAGTGATCTGTACCACCTGTATTACCAATCGTAATTGTTTTTGCACCTAAATCTTCAAAAGGAGTTAACCAGCTTTTGAAAATGTCTTTTACAGCAGCATTACCTTGCAAATAAACGCCACGAATAGTTCCAGTACCATTGTCTAAATTGTAATAAGCACTTAATTTTTCATGTCCTGGTTTTAGTGCCAATTCTTTTGCAGCAATTTCTGGAGTAGTTGCAGTTGCTGGTCTTGCCGGAGATGCTGGCGTACCAAAATGTTCAGCAACATATCCTCTTGAACCAAATAAACCTTGCTCTTCAGAACTCCACAATGCAATGCGAATAGTACGTTTTGGTTTAAAATCAATTGCTTTTAAAATACGCATTGCTTCAATCATTACAGTAGAACCTGCAGCATTATCCGTAGCGCCAGTTCCAGCATGCCATGAGTCATAATGACCACCAAGCATTACAATTTCATCTTTTAATTTAGGATCTGTTCCGGGAATTTCGCCGATTACGTTATATCCTTTTGGATCTTTATCGTAAAATGAAGTTTTGATGTCAGCTTCCATTTCTACTTTTTCTCCACCACGTAATAAACGTAAAATGTGTAAATAATCTTCGCCAGCAACTTCTAATTCAGGAGAAACAGGTTTAGCGTCTAACTTATATGAAGCGCCATTGCTGGTAAAGAAAGTTCCATAACTACCTCTAGCTTGTGTTAATTTTAATCCGATTTTTTCGGCTAATAACATACTATCTAACGCTGCACGTATAGCGAATTGTCTCATCATTGCAGCTCTTTGGTTATTACCAGCTCCAGGTGCACCACCACGTTGTGGTCTACCACCAGCACCAGCAGCTTGTGGTTGTGCAGCAGCCATTTCTGCTAATTGTTCATCAGTTGATCTTAATAACTCAGGTTTGTCATTGCTACGAATTGGTGCTCCTTGATCTAGAATTACAATTTTACCAGCTAATTTGCCTTTGTATTTTGCTAAATCAGTAATCGTATCGGCTTTAATTAAAACAACATCAGATTTAATTAAACCATTTGTTCCAGGCGTCCATGCTTTTGGTGAAGCAATAATGGCATGATAATAAGGTAGTGTGGTGGCTGCATAAAATTTATCTACTTGCCAACCCTTACCAAAATCTCCCCAAGCCTCTAAATGAACATTTTTTAAGCCCATTTCTTTCATGTACTTAACTGCCCAATCTTGTGCTCTTTTTAAGCCAGGCGAGTTAGATAAACGTGGTCCAGAAACATCTGTAATATGGAAGGCAATATCCATCGCTTTAGATTTCTCTAAGCCTTCGGTTCTAATTTTTTGAACAATAGCTGTATTAACAGGCTCTTGCGCAAATGCAGAAAAGCATAAGCCTATGGCTAATGCACTAAAAGTAAATTTTTTCATCATAATAGTTAGTTAAGTATCATTATTATGGTGAATTTACAGTTAATGATAAATAATTGTACCTTTCTATTCACATTTTTACATGCTGTATTATGATTAGAATGAAATACTTAGCTCTTTTATCCTTATTCGTTATCCTTTTATCAGAAAAGTCGGTTGCACAAAAAACTATAACTAGAGATGCAAATATTACCACTATGGTAAATGAAGTTTCATCATCTAATTTAGAGCAAATCATTAAAAAATTAGTTTCGTTTCAAACCAGACATACTTTAAGTGATACCTTAAGTAAAACCACAGGTATTGGAGCTGCTAGAAAATGGATTAAAAGTGAGTTTGAAAAATATGGAGCGGCGGGCGGTGGCAGATTGCAGGTTTCTTATGACACTTTTACTCAAGCTGCGGATGGCAGAAGAATTACAGCGCCAGTTGTATTGAAGAATGTTATAGCTGTTTTACCAGGAACAGATACAAACGATAAAAGAATGCTGCTAGTTTCTGGTCATTATGATTCGAGAGTTACTGATGTAATGAATATTAAAGATTTTGCTCCTGGCGCAAATGATGATGCATCCGGCGTAGCCGCTGTACTAGAAATGTGCCGAGTAATGAGCAAGCAAAAGTTTAATTGCACATTGGTTTTTATCGCAATGGTAGGTGAGGAACAAGGTTTATATGGCGCAACAAATTTGGCTAAACGAGCTAAAGAAGAAGGTTGGAATGTTCATTTATTAATGAATAATGATATTGTTGGCAATTCATACGGTATGGAAACCGATTTGAAAGACAATAAAAGTGTACGTGTTTTCAGCGAAGGAGTTTCTGCTTTAGAAACACCAGCTCAGGCTGCGGCTAGAATAGCTGCTGGAACTGAAAATGATGGAAAAGCTCGTCAAGCAGCTAGATATATTAAAGAAGTTGCAGAACGATATGTAGACCAATTAGAAGTAAAACTGATTTACAGAAGAGATCGTTATTTACGCGGTGGCGATCACACTCCGTTTTCTCAACAAGGTTTTGCAGCAGTTCGGATAACTGAAATGAATGAAGATTTTAATCGCCAACATCAAGATGTAAAGATC
>NZ_JBAZRL010000021.1:0-54298 GCF_041662865.1 Pedobacter sp. | reverse complement strand
ATAGAAATTTGGTTTTTCCCAATGGGAAATGTCAATCTCCCATTACGCAAAGGACATTTCCCATTACGCAAAGAGCTTTTCCCATCACGCAAAGAGCTTTTCCCATTACGCAAAGGACATTTCCCACTGCGCAAAGGACATTTCTCGTTACGCAAAGGACATTTCCCATTACGCAAAGCCCTTTTACCATTGGGAAAAACGGAGAAATAGAGGTGAAAAATGTCTAACCGCTAAATTTAAGGGTTAGATCTTTTAAAAAGGGCTAAAATAATTGACTTAGGGAAACAATCTCTTAATGATGTATTCTATTAAAATGACAAGTAACTTTGATTCGCTAAGCTTATTCTCAAATAGTAGACAAGTCGAACTTTCTAAGAAAAACTAAAATATATTAATTCGTATAATCTTTTGTAAACGTGAATGTTATGAGTTAGAAGTGAAAAATAAAAAACTTATCTGTGGAATTGGTACGATTTTTACATCTGATAGGTATAACACACAAATTTAAATATCATAACATGAAAAAATTAATAGCATTAGCCTTTGTTGCCTTATTTAGTGTAAGTGCCATGGCTCAACAAGTAGACTTAAGAAAGAAAATTAATGTAAGTGGTTCGGCTGAAACAGAAGTTACACCAGATATTATCTACATAGGCATTTCTCTAAAAGAGTATTTAAAAGATAATAACAGTAAGAAAAGAGTAGATATTACAGAGCTGGAAAATCAGTTGTATAATGCAGTTTTAAAAGCAGGAATTGCAAAAGAAGATTTGATGATTAACAATGTATCGAGCTACAACTATGCTACAGAAAAAAAGAAAAATCCTGATTTTTTAGCGAGCAAACAATACCGTTTAAAAGTAAGCGATCTGAACAAATTTAACGAAATTATGAGTGCTATTGATGTAAAGGGGATTGCAAGCACTAACATTGAAAGCTATGATTATAGCAAAATGGAAACGCTAAAAAAAGACCTTAAAATAAAAGCATTATTAGCTGCAAGAGACAAAGCAAGTTACATGGTTACTGCTCTAGGTGAAAAGCTAGGTGGTGTGCTAGAAATACAAGATGGTGGCGACAGTGTAGTACAACCTGTATACAGAAACTACATGATGAAAGCTGAATCAGCCGATGCTGCTGCACCTGCTCAAGAAATTGATTTTAAAAAAATAAAGCTGAGTTTTACTGTAAATGCAGTTTTTGAAATTAAATAGCTAATTATTTAAATTAAATAGCGTTTTTAAGACCTACCAAACATATTGGTAGGTTTTTTGTTATCTTACAAATAATTAACCTTTAAAATCAAAATCACATGAAAAAATTTATTTACTCTCTCGTTCTAATTTTCACATTGGGAATTAGCACCAACACTGTTTCTGCAGCCGATAAAAAAGAACCAAAAACAGAAATGACTGCTGAACAAAAGGTTCAATTTGAAAAAATTGTAAACAGAGTTGAAGAAATCCGTAAAATGGATAAGTCTAATTTAACTAGAGTTGAGAAAAAGGAATTACGTAAAGAATTGAGAGAAATGAAAGATAAAGCTCGTGCTTTGTCTGGTGGTGTTTACCTTTCAGTTGGTGCAATTATTATCATTATTTTATTGTTGATTTTAATTTTATAAGAACGTACACAATCCTATATAAAAGAAAAAGCCCCCGATATATAATCAGGGGCTTTTTCATTCTGTAGAGTTTTTATTAATCTATAATATCAAATCCAGTATATTTTCTTAAAACTTCTGGAATAACAATTCCATTTTCCGTTTGATAATTTTCTAAAATTGAAGCTACAATACGAGGTAAAGCCAAAGCACTTCCATTTAAGGTATGTGCTAATTGAGTTTTACCTTCCTTTCCTTTAAAACGTATTTTTGAACGATTACTTTGGAAAGTTTCTACATTTGAAACAGAAGAAACTTCTAACCAACGCTCTTGAGAAGCACTCCAAGTTTCCATATCGTACGTCATTGCAGAACCAAAACCCATATCACCACCACATAAACGTAACACACGATAATGTAATCCTAACTTCTGTAATAAACTTTGCACATAGGTGCTCATTTCTTCAACGGTTTCGTAAGATTTATCTGGATGCGTAACTTGTACCAATTCTACTTTATCAAACTGATGTAAGCGATTTAAACCACGCACATGTGAACCATAAGAACCGGCCTCTCTTCTAAAACAAGGAGTATAAGCTGTATTTTTAATTGGTAAATCTTCTTCCTTTAAAATTACATCGCGGTATAAATTTGTAACTGGAACTTCAGCAGTTGGAATTAGGTACAAATCATCAATTGTTGAGTGATACATTTGTCCTTCTTTATCAGGTAATTGACCTGTACCAAACCCAGAAGCAGCATTTACCATATGTGGCACTTGCATTTCTCTATAGCCTGCCGCAACAGCTTCATCTAAGAAAAAGTTAATCAAAGCACGTTGTAAACGAGCCCCTTTTCCCTTGTAAACCGGGAAACCTGCACCAGTAATTTTTACGCCAAGTTCAAAATCAATAATATCATATTTAGCCGTCAACTCCCAGTGTGGCTTTGCATTTGCCGGTAATTTTGCAGGTTCACCATGAACTAGAACTACTTCATTTTCTTCTGGCGTTGTACCTGGCTTAACTAAATGGTGGGGTAAATTAGGTAACTGAACAAGCAAATTAAACTGATGTTGTTCTAATTCAGCTAGTTTTTCACCAAGTGACTTAATACTTTCTTTTTGAGATGCTGTTTGAGATTTTATCACTTCAGCTTCTTCTTTTTTGCCACTACGCATTAATTCGCCAATTTGTTTGGCTGCTGCATTAGCTTCTGCCGAAAGGTTATCTAACGAAGTTTGAGTTTGGCGACGTTCTTCATCTATGGAAATGATTTGATCTACCAATTCGGGCTGTTTAAAATTGCGCACATTTAGGCGCTCTAAAACTTTCTCTCTATTTTCGCGGATATAGTTAACTTGCAGCATTATTTTATTTTTTCACAAAGATAAGATTGAATTACGAATTACGACTTACGATTTTAGATTTTTAAATCGCAATACACTAAATCGTCATTCGTCTAGCTAAAAATCGTACATCAATGGATGGAAAACTATATCTCGTACCTACTCCGATTGGCAATTTAGAGGATATGACCTTTAGAGCTATCCGTATTTTAAAAGAAGCGGATGTGATTTTGGCTGAGGATACCCGTACAAGTGCTCCGATGTTGAAACATTTTGGTATCGATAAAAAGGCATATTCCCATCATCAACATAATGAGCATAAAGCAACTTCAGAAATTATAAAATTCTTAAAAGAAGGTAAAAATGTAGCTCTAGTATCTGATGCGGGCACACCTGCAATTTCTGATCCTGGTTTTTTCTTAGTGAGAGAAGCATTAAAAAACGAAATAGAAGTGAATTGTTTGCCGGGGGCGACAGCTTTTGTCCCGGCTTTAGTTAACTCTGGTTTACCAAGTGATCAGTTTGTTTTTGAAGGATTTCTTCCTGTTAAGAAAGGCAGACAAACTCGTTTAAAATTATTGGCTGATGAAGAACGGACAATGATTTTTTATGAAAGTCCCCACCGATTATTAAAAACCTTAGAAGAATTTGCAGAGTTTTTAGGAGAAGATAGGCAAGCATCCGTAAGCAGAGAGTTGACAAAAATTTACGAAGAAACCGTTCGCGGTACAGTTATGGAAATAAAATCACATTTCGAAAACAATATATTAAAAGGAGAATTCGTAATTTGTGTTGCTGGAAAACCAGAAAAAGAAAAAACAGTAAAGAATAAAGACAAATACAAACAAGAAAAATAATGAACTCAATAGATAGATTTTTAAGTGACGAGCAAGATCCAAAAGCAGTAGAAAAAGTAATTGGGAAATTAAATGATTTACTAACCAGTGGTGAAGAAATTTTATACCTCGCTGTACAAAAAAAACCAGCAGTAAACTTGTTGCCAGATAGTATTGCAATTAGTAATAAACGGATTTTTTATTGTGAACCTGGAAATTTAGGTTTAACCATGAATTTTAAAGATATTTCTTGGAAAAACATTAAAGAGGTTTCTTTTAAAGAAGAATTTTTTGGGTCTAAATTTATATGCGTACCGCAGCATGGTGAAAATATTGTAACTGAGTTTATTCCTAAAATACAGGCTAGAAAATTACACCAAGCTGCAAATGAGCAATTAGAAGCCTTTAAAGAATTAACTAGACAGCAAAAATTAGAAGAAAATCGGGCTTCAGCATCAGCTATAAATGTACCGCCAGTTGTTCAAAATACATTCGAAACTCCAATTGAAATTGAAGAGGCAGTTGTAATTCAGCAAGCACAACTCGAAGAGCCGGAAGATGAAACTACGTTGAAGTTGAGAAAACTGAAAACTCTTTACGATAAACAGCTAATTACTCGAGAAGAATACGAAAGTAAAAAATCAGCTATTTTAGATAGTTTATAATAGTAAGTCGTCACCCTGAATTTATTTCAGGGTCTATCTTGTAAGAAATAATAGCATAAAAGATACTGATCTCGAACGTTCGGGATCAGCATAACGACAGATTAAATAAGATTGTAAAAATGGAAAGAGGTGGTTGTGTTTATATTTTGGCAAACTTCACTCACTCCGTTTTATACATTGGTGTAACTTCAGAACTATATTTTAGAAGTATAGAGCATAAAGAAAAGTTATATCCAAAATCTTTTACTGCTAAATACAATTGTAATAAATTAGTTTATTATGAACAATTCAGTACAATTGAAGAGGCTATTGGCAAAGAAAAACAATTAAAGAATTGGAGAAGAGCTTGGAAAATTAATTTAATTAATTCCTTTAATTCAGAATGGGATGATTTGTTTTTTAAGTTAGAATAACAAATAAGCTGATTGTCTTGAATTTACTCAGGATATAGGCTGGAAAAAATGGAATAGCATGAAAGATGCTGAAATAAATTCAGCATGACGACCGACATATAATAAAATGACCAAAAAAAACTATCTCCTAGCTCTATTTAGCGCACTTATATTATGGTTAGCATGGCCACCACATGTTTGGCTAGCTCCTTTATTACTTATTGGTTTAGTACCGTTGTTTATTGCATTAAATAATACTACTGATCAAAAACAAAATAAGACTGGCAAACGTATTTTTTTAACCGCTGGATTAACTTTTTTAGTTTGGAATACCGCCAGCATTTATTGGGTTTATAATGCCATAAGCGCTTCGAATACTGGCTTTATTGGTGTGGTGGTTTCTTTATTGGTATCACTTATCCCGTATGGTTTAGGTGCGTTATTAATGACCTTTGCATTTTGGCTTTATTATCAGCTAAAAACAAAAGTAAATACCAAAATGGCCTATTTAGGACTGATTTCCTTTTATATTGCTATGGAATATCTCCACCAAAGTTGGGATTTAGCTTTTCCATGGATGACTTTAGGTAATGGATTTGCAGGCATGCATCAATTAGCCCAATGGTATGAATACACCGGTGTGTATGGTGGTTCTTTTTGGATTTTATTAAGTAATATTTTAGCTTTTGAAGCTTACAAGACTTGGAAAAATAATAATCCAAAGTTAAAACCTACTTTAAGTTGGATATTGGTTGTTGCAATACCTATCGGATTTTCTCTATACACTTATTATAGCTATAAAGAAAAATCTGTTCCAGTTAATGTAGTAGTTGTTCAACCAAATATAGACCCTTATCAGAAATATGGATCAATTAGTCCTGAACAACAATTAAATATCCTTACCCATTTATCAGATTCTGTTGGACAAGTAAATACTGAATATTTTATTTGGCCAGAAACAGCTTTACCAAGGTATGCTGATGAAGAAAAAATAAGAAGCAATCCAGATTTTTTAAAAGCGCAACAGTTTTTAAGCAAGTACAAAAATGGAACATTAATTACAGGAATTGAAAGTGTAAAATGGTATAATACAAAAGAGACGATTTCAGCTAAACAATCTAAGGACGGTACAGCTTGGTACGATAATTATAATGCAGCAATGCAAGTAGAAAATTCAGCAGAAGTTGAGTTCTATCATAAATCCAAATTAGTACCTGGAGTAGAAAAAATGCCTTTTCCTAAAGTATTTTCTTTCTTAGCTCCAGTTTTTGAACACTTAGGCGGTAGTGCATCTGGCTGGGGTTGGCAAGAGAAACCAGCTGTTTTTTATTCGCAAAATGGAATTGGGGTAGCTCCTGTAATTTGTTACGAATCTATTTGGGGAAGTTGGATTGGTGAATCCGTAAAAAATGGGGCGCAATTCATTGCTGTTATTACTAACGATGGTTGGTGGGGGAATACATCTGGCAAAGACCAACACCTATTGTATGCAAAGTTAAGAGCTATCGAAACACGCAGATGGGTTGTTCGCTCTGCAAATACTGGTATTTCAGGATTTATTAATCAACGTGGTGATGTATTTAAACAATCTAAATGGTGGACAAGAGCTGCTTTAAAAGCCGATATCAATTTAAACGATTCTATAACACCTTACGTTAATAGTGGTGATATACTAGCACAAATATTCTCAGTTTTAGCGGTATTGTTAGCCTTAATTATTCCTTACAAAAAATGGATAAAAAAATAAAGCTTGTTTAATCGTTATGCAAAAGAAGGAAACGTTAAGATTGATTTTACTTTTGACAATAGTTGCTCTGAACATTGGCTGCGATCAAGTTTCAAAAAGTATTGTAAGACAAAAGATTGACTATGATGAAAACATCAGCATAATTAAAAATCATTTTATATTAACCAAAGTAGAGAATACGGGTGCTTTTTTAAGTGCGGGAAACGATTTACCTGAAGCAGTCCGGTTTATTTTATTGAGCATTTTACCTGTTTTTGTGCTGGGCTATGGCTTATTTTATCTGCTCAGTAAAAACAAATTATCTACAGGTATACAATTAGGACTGTGTTTTTTAATTGGTGGCGGAATTGGAAATGTTTATGATCGCATTTTATTCGGTTCAGTTACAGACTTCCTCCATTTAGATTTTGGAATTTTCAGAACTGGCATTTTCAATTTGGCAGACGTTTCTATCATGATAGGCATAGCTCTCTTATTTATCCAATCCTTAAAAAGGAAAATAATTAAGCCAGCCTCTTTAGAAAACAATTTTTAAGCCTAAGGCAATTTCTTAAATATATTAGCAACTACGTTAGGGATATCGTTAATTGCCTTTTGTGGATCATTAACTTCCCCTTCTGCCCAACCTCTCCAAATTAATTTAGAAGTTCTACGTTCAATAATATCAATCATTATACTACCTTCTTTCACTTGCATTTTTCTAGCTCTGCTGCCTACATACACTGGAAAAGGATCTGTATAAGCGTAATAATATATTGCTCTACCACGATAATAACCTAATCTTGGAGATAATCTTGCTGGTGGATTATAATATACTGGCTCGTCATAAGTTCTAGTCTCTTTATTCACAACTGCTGTATATTTAATCAATAAATCTGGATTGCTATTTTTTAATGTCAATCCTCTTTTATTTAATTCAGCACTTGCCGCATCCACAATTTTGTCTGTTGCAATATCATTGTTATAAGTAGATGATGCTTTAGATTGAGATTCTGGAATCCAAGCGTATGTTTTATAGCGAGCAGTATTTACGGGTTTATTACTAACTGAATAGTAGTCATAACTTGAGCATGATGCTAATCCTATTACAATGCTCACTAAAATTAATATCTTTTTCATGGCACATCATTTTATTGTTTAACAATTTTTGATGCATTAAGTTTAATGTGCCAGTATAAAAATTACATATGTATTACCGATGCTAATAACTTCTTAAGCCATATATTTTCCAACAATAGGCATTCTTCGGCCCATGCCAAATGCTTTAGGCGAAACCCGTAAAATTGGTGGCGTTTGGTACCGTTTAAACTCAGCAAGATTAACCATTTTAAGAACACGTTGTACTAAAGCCTCATCAAAACCTTTTGCTATGATAGCTTTTGACCCCTTTTGTAATTCGATATGCTGAAATAGTATTTGATCAAGAATTCCATAATCCGGTAACGAATCAGAATCCTTTTGATCTGGCCTTAATTCGGCTGAAGGTGGTTTTACAATCGTGTTTTCAGGTATGATTTCTCCATCTTTATTAATGTAACGTGCTAATTCAAAAATCTGCGTTTTGTAAACATCACCAATTACACCAATTGCACCACACATATCTCCATATAAAGTACCGTAACCAACTGCACACTCACTTTTATTAGAAGTATTAAGCAAAATATAGCCAAACTTATTAGACATAGCCATGAGTACAATCCCTCGACAACGAGCCTGAATATTCTCTTCTGTTAAATTAGGAGCTAAACCTGTAAAAGGCTTAGCTAGCATACTATCAAATGCAGCAGCAGCTTCTTTTATTTCAATTATTTCATGTTTACAGCCAATAGCATTAACCAAGTCTAAGGCATCTTTAACGGAATGATCTGATGAGTACTTAGAAGGCATCAACACCGCCATTACATTTTCTGCACCTAAAGCTCGGCAAGCCAATGCACAAACAATTGCAGAATCTATTCCGCCAGAAAGACCTAAAACCGCTTTACTAAATCCAGACTTTTTAAAATAATCTTGAATACCCATAATCAATGCATCGTGAATTTGGCTAATATCACTTGCTCTTTCTGGTTGAGGATATTTATTTTTTACATGTTGTATTTCATCCAAATCAAATATCTGAAGATCTTCTTCAAAATATTTCATTTCTGCTTTAACTTCTCCAGTTTCGTCAAATACTAATGAACCACCATCAAAAATTATCTCTGTTTGTGCCCCAACTTGATTGACGTAAAACAAGGGTAATTTATATTTTCTGGCATTATCAGCTAATACTTGAATACGATCTTCATCGTGGCGATAGTTAAACGGAGATGCTGCAATATTAATCATCACATCTGGCGATTGTTTTATTAATTCATCCATTGGACAAGAAACGTACAAAGGATTATCGTTAATGTTCCAAAGGTCTTCGCAAATGGTCAATGCAATTTTCTGCCCCTTAAATTCTATGCACTCAAATTTTGTATTCGGTTCAAAATAGCGATACTCATCAAACACATCGTACGTTGGCAACAATGCTTTTTTAGTAATTACGTTTACTTTTCCGTTTTCAATAAAATAAGCGGCATTGTATAAATCCTTACCTTCTAAAAGTTCATTTTTAATTGGCAAACCAACAACGCAAGCAATATCAACACAATGTGTAGCTATTTGCTGGGCAGCTTCTTCACACAGTGTTATAAATTCCGAAAACTCTAAAAAATCTCGAGGAGGATAACCGCAAATTGCCAGTTCTGCAAACACAACAAGATCAGCTCCTTTAGCTTTTGCCAAAGCTATATTTTCTATAATTCGTTGTGTATTAAGTTCAAAATTACCAATGTGATAATTAAGTTGTGCGAGTGCTATTTTCATTAAATGATATGAATAGAATAGTTTACTAAAAGAATACGCCTAAATTTAAAGCAACATAATGATTACGAATATTGTTTTCCCCAGTCGAAATATTAGTAAAACCATTATTTAACGTAATACCTGTCATGATACTGGTTTTGCCATTGATATTAAATTCTGCACCACCACCAATAATTAGCCCTGCTCTGTAAAAACGAGTCCAATCCGACGAATTTACATCATCTGCTAATTCTTTTCCGTTAGATTCCGCATCTTGTTTAGCGCCTATTTTGATATCATTCGATAAACCAAACTGACCAAACCACCGAATATTCCCAAAATTGCCAGTTTTTAATTTAATAGTTAATGGAATCTCAACATACTGCATTTTATATTTTAGATCATAACTTACGGGAGTAGTACTACTTACACTAGCATGATAAGGCAAAGCATTTATTTCTGTGCTTTTACCATTAATAGTAGTAATCGTTAACCCTGTAGAAAAGCTATAATTCTCTGCAAAATTAAAATCACCAATCAAACCATAAGAAAATCCTAAACTAACGCCATTGCTTTTGCCATTTTCTGCTTTTATATAGCCAAAGTTTGGATGTGCAGTTAACCCAAGTCTAAAACCATAATATGGAGCAGCATTTTCTTGAGCATAAAGATTCAATGTAAAAAAAAGGAATAGTATTGCGGTTACTGTTTTTTTCATGTTACTTGTGGTTATATTTGTTATTCATGGCTTATAACGTAAAATACCTTTCGAAAGGGATGCCTTCGGCACAAATTTATCTATTTTTTCTGTGTGTAATGGTAATTTTTTCTTGCAAGCAGGATAAAAGGCCAGACATCAGCAATAGCAAGTTGGATATAAAAATACAACGATTTGACCAAGATTTATACCGTGGTAAAAATAAAGATGTACAACAAACAGATAGTCTTTTACAACAGAAGTACGGTTTCTTTTACGATGACTTTGTGCATAGAATGGTGGGTAATCCCAGTTTAACTGGAACAGAGGTATTAACAGGTTTATACAAAGATCAGGCTTATACAGATTTAAATGGCGAGGTGGATAGTATTTATCCTAATTTAAAAACTGTAGAGAAAGATTTAACTCAGAGTTTTAAGTACATTAAATATTATTATCCTAAAGCAAAAGTTCCTCGTTTTATTTCTCATCTATCAGGCTTTGCCTATCAAATTACAACCGGAGATGACTACATGAGCATTGGGTTAGATATGTTCTTAGGCAGAGACAGCAAATTTTACGGGGCTATTGTGCAAAGCATTCCCATGTATCAATCTAGAAGATTTGAACCACAATATATTGTACCGAGAGTTACAGAAGTTTATGCAAGAGAAGAGTTATTCCCAGAACGCGATGAAGATCAAACCTTACTAGCAAAAATGATTTACAATGGCAAAATCCTCTACTTTATGGACCAGATTTTACCAGAAACTACCGCCGATACTGTTAAAATTGGCTACACCGGTAAACAATTAGCTTGGTGCACTAATTACGAGGGTAATATTTGGGGCTTCTTCTTAGAGAATGATTTATTGTACCAAAGTGATAATCAAAAAATACAAACCTTTTTAACAGATGGGCCATTTACACCAGGTATAGGAGAGAAAAGATCATCGGCACCAAAATTAGGAGTGTGGTTAGGCTGGCAAATTGTAAGAAAATACATGGCAGAAAATCCAACCATAACCTTACAACAACTAATGGCCGAAACCGATGCTCAAAAAATATTAACTAAAGCCAAATACAAGCCTAAAGAAAATCAATAAACAGTTCCCCAAAAGGAATACCTATGATACAGTTAACAATCTTCAATTTTCCAACCTGTCATCCTGAGCTTGTCGAAGGAAAACAAATGAACCAATGATACTAATGAACTATTAAACCAATGACACAAATAAAACCTACAAAGAAAATCGGCATTGTATTATCTGGTGGAGGCATTAGAGGCATTGCACATTTAGGAATTTTAAAAGCCTTTATGAATGCAGGCATTAAATTTAGTCATGTGAGTGGTACAAGCGCTGGTTCTATTGCTGGTGCATTTTACGCCGCAGGCATCGATCCAGAAGAAGGTTTAAATATCTTTATCCGGACTAAGCTTTTACGATTTATTCGCCCGGCGTTAGGATCTTTGGGTTTAATTAATATCGAAAATGTTCGAGATATGTTAAACGAATATTTCCCTCACGATAAAATCGAAGACCTTAAAATTCCATTAACAATTTGCGCCACAAACTTCAGCGAAGGAAACTTAGTGTATTTCACAAAAGGGCCGTTAATTAGAGCAATATTGGCGTCGAGTTGCATACCCGGTATTTTTAGGCCAATTATGATTGAAAACCAAATGTTTGTTGACGGCGGCATCTTAAACAACTTCCCAGTAGAACCTTTACTTAATAATTGCGATTACATCATCGGTTCTTCCTGCAATCACTTAAAACCAGTCGATAAAATTGTAAAGATTTCTCACTTAATGCAACGAGCAGGAATAATGTCTATTAATCACGATATGGAGCGTAAAGCTAAGTTTTGCGATTTACTAATTGAACCCAAAGGGATGGGAGAGATTAGCACATTCGACATGAAAAAAGCAGAAACCATATATTGGTTAGCTCATGAAGAAGCTTTAAGAGCAATTAAAAGTAGCGAGAGTTTTCAGGAGTTGTTACGAGCATAAATGACTGAAGACAGAAATAATACAATCGAATTTAAATCACCCATCAGGAATTGGAATGACACGCTGTTTATTGTTCTTTTTGCACTTACAGCATTAATTACACTAGCTATACTAGGGCTTAAAATTAATTATTTATATCCCTTTATTTTTACAGCCTTAGGTTTTACAACATACTACCTTGCCAGATATTTAACCCAATCAATTACAGTAATAACAATAACCAATAATGAGCTCGTTATTAGTCAAGATAGTAAGCGGCTAAATAAGCAAAAACAAGTAGACATTGAGCTAGTTAACGTTAGGGGGTTTGAAATTGCCGAAGTAACTAGGGGTAACAAAGCATTATTTATCTACACAAATTCATCAGATTGCTATAAGTACACTATAGTAAACTCTAGCGATGAGTTTCTACTAAAAAAATTCTTAAATAAGCATCTGAAATTGCTAAATAAAAAAAGTAATCCATTATTTGATTCATTTATTTCAGCTTACATCTTTGCACTTAAAAAAGCATTTAACTTTTGCATTTTATCAGCTATTACTATAGGTACATTGTACTATATAACTATTAAATATAATATATTGCCTACTGCAAATGCACCTAAAATTATTATATTATTTTTAACTGCATTATTTTTTTGGTGGTTTACTATTCGTATTCCTGTAAAGAAACATCATTTTAGATTTGGAGCTTTTTATTGGTTTAGCAATTTCTTTTTTTATACCTCTACATTTCTCTTTATCCCTATTCTATTAAATATGCGTGCAATTAAAGAAACGCCACTTCATATTAATCGTTCTTATGAACTCTTTAAACATCCGGTAAGCAATCTTTTAATTATAGATCAGATAAGTTATAATCCTGATAGTGTACGTATATCAAGTTATACTGAAACCTATAATAGAAAAGGAAATAGCTATACTATAGAACATCAATTCGCTACCCCATTGGGTGGTGGAGATACCATTAAAAAAATTGGCATTTATAACTTATGGTTAGCCAAAATCTATCAACAAAAAACAAAAAAGTCTATAGATTTCTACGAAAAAATAGCAAGTTTCCACCGTCAATCCGAAGCTCAATTTATTAAACTCTTCAATCAAAAACCTGTTTTTTACAAGCTACTTTATACAAATGATATCAATAATTTAATTAACAATAGTGCTATCGCCAATAAGCAAAATGTGGCATTAGAACCACATTGGGAGAGCTTAGAAGCCTACAAGATTGGAATTCAGAAACAACTAATCTTATTCGTTTCAATATTTGTAGTTTTTAATTTAGTAGGTTGTATTGTGGTAGCTGTTAATAGATAGCTTATAAAATTAATACCTTAACGCTACCAACTTATTTCCTTCTAAAACAGGAATAGCTTCACAAACATCTAGCTTTAAGCAAAACTGAACATCCTCTTCAATATTTAACGCTGCCAATCTATGACTGTGAGAAGATTTATGCAAATAGGTTCTCAAGTCATCCTTAGCCATCAAATACATATCTTCTGCCACCACGCAAGCATCATCACTATGCTTAAAATCATTGCGCAAAGCATTTACCACAGCACCAGCAAACAAAGTATCCTCTAAATTGAAATTATCCTTCCAACCAGCGCAAAGCAATAACACATTTTTATCCTGTGTTTTTAGCCAATTACATAAAGCAGTTATATTTAAAAAAGATCCAATCACAACTTGGTGTGCCCTTTCTTGAGCCATATGCATCGCCTTAGTGCCATTCGTAGTGGTTAGTACAACCGTTTTACCACCAACCTTTTCTTTAGTGTAAGAAAACGGCGAGTTTCCAAAATCATAACCTTCAACAACTTCGCCATTACGTTCGGCAGCTAACAAAAATCCCGTATCAGCATAAGCTAAACAATCTTCTACATGTGCAACCGGAATAATAGTCTCAGCGCCATTATCTATCCCATAAGTAATGGATGATGTTGCTCTCAGTATATCAATTACTACAACTATACTGTTTTCAATAGCATATAAATTTAATAGAGCGGGAGTTAAGCAAACTTCAATTGTTCTAGACATATTGGGATTGTGGGTTGAGAGTTACAAATCTAGCCATCCAAACTGCAACACTATTTATAAATTGCGAGTTGTACGCATCCAAACCTGTAACACACAACTCGCAACCACTAACACTACTTATAGAATGGAAACTTAACAATCTTAGCTTTGATTTTGCTATTTCTAATATCGATAAAAATCTCCGAACCCTCTTTCGACAGCTCTTTCTTTACATAGCCCATGCCTATTGCTTTTTGCAAAGACGGAGACTGAGTACCCGAAGTTACTTTACCAATCACAGTTCCTTCAGCGTCTACAATTGGGTAATCATGACGCGGAATGCCACGGTCTATCATTTCAAAACCAATTAATTTACGTTCAACGCCAGCCTCTTTTTGGGCTAATAACGCTTCCGAATTAGTAAACGGTTTAGTGAATTTTGTAATCCATCCTAAACCAGCTTCAATAGGCGATGTCGTATCATCAATATCATTACCATACAAACAGAAGCCCATTTCTAAACGCAACGTATCACGAGCAGCTAAACCAATTGGCATAATTCCGTATTCAGCACCAGCAGCAAAAATGGCATCCCACATTTGCTCAGCATATTTATTCTCAAAATAAATTTCAAAACCACCAGCACCAGTATAACCCGTAGCCGAAACCACAACATTTTCAACACCAGCAAAAGTTCCTTTTTTGAAAGAATAATATTCCATCGATGCCAAATCAATGTCCGTTAAACTCTGCAAAGCATCAGCAGCCTTTGGTCCTTGTATCGCTAAAAGTGAAGTATGATCAGAAATGTTGTGCATTTCAACATTGCCCGTATTATATTTTTGTATCCAATTCCAATCCTTCTCAATGTTCGATGCATTAACCACCAACATATATGTTTTCTCGTCTATGCGATATACCAATAAATCATCAACAATACCGCCGTCAGTATTTGGCAAGCAAGAATATTGCACTTTTCCATCGTATAATTTCGATGCATCGTTACTCGTTACCCGCTGAATTAAATCCAAAGCACCATCTCCCTTTAATATAAATTCGCCCATGTGGCTTACATCAAAAACACCAACCCCGTTTCTAACGGTAGCATGTTCTACATTAATACCCTGATATTGTACAGGCATATTGTAACCTGCAAACGGCACCATTTTAGCACCTAATGATATGTGTTTTTCTGTTAATGCGGTATTCTTCATTTGTAATTTATATAATCTTAGCGGGTAAAAATACTAAGAATAGCGCAATGTTTTAAGGTTAAGTTAATTTAAACAGCATTATATAATCGAAAAACAAAGGCAGCATTGCATCGCAAGTCCAGCCCCGCGGCAACGGCGAGCTAAAAACCTTAACTCTTTACCAAAATCTCATAAATCGCTAACATCCGCGTAGCGTTGCCATTAATATCATGATCTCGTTCTACTGTTTTGCGAGCATGTTTACCAATTTCTCGCCAGCGGTTGGGTTGGGTGATGCATTGTAAAATCGAACGGTAAAATTCATCAGGAGTATCTGCAATTAGTATATCTTTTCCATGTTCACACTTAATGCCTTCCGCCGCCATAGTAGTAGCAATAATGCACTTTTGCATAGCCATACCTTCTATAATTTTTACCCGCATCCCACTACCAGATAACAAGGGCACAATCATAATGGCTTTAGAATTCATAAATTCTACTGCATCAAAAACTTCTCCCTCAACTATTAAATTATCCGAATCGTAATCGAAAAACTGTTTTTGCATGTTTTTACCAGCAATATAAAAACGCAATTCGCCGCTTAGTTTTTCTATGTCGGGCCAAATTTCATCTAAGAACCATTCCAATCCCTCTTTGTTTGGGCGCCAATCCATTGCTCCTAAATGAAACAAAGTAGGGAAACTGGTTTTCTTTACGTCTACTTGGTATTTCTCAAAATCTATCGCTACTGGAAAAACATCTAACCGTGTTTGACAACCCAAACGTAATATATTTTGCCTATCTGGATCGCTTATAGCAAACACTTGGTGAAAACGATTAATTTGCTCGGTTTCATAAACTTTTAATCTCCGAGATAAAAACTCTAAATACTTTCTCCGAGGTGTAAATTGCTCTCGAGCAGCCAAACGTTCCCAAACATCAAATTCTATGTTATGCGCTCTATAAATCAGCTTTGCTTTGCTATATTCTTTAACAAGATCTAAATAAGGAACAACAAATAGTCCTTCAAACTGGATGATATCAAACTCGTTCTCTCGTAAAACATTTTCTAATAATTTAGCCGCATCATCGTCGTAAAATCTTGAAACGTTGTACGATTGATTAGAGAAAATATTGAAGAAGGCACCCCAAATATTTACTTCGGTATCTATATTAAAGGAGTGAAAATTGATTTGCTCAAAAACGGCGTCGTAAATATCATCAACATCCACCTTGTGTTTTGAAGCATTAATACTGAACAATGAAACCTCTACATTTAAACTAAGCAAGCCCTTTATAGTGTTGTACACCACAATTGGATAGCCACTATTTGGCGGGAAAGGTACTCGATTTGTTAAAATAAGGATTTTCACACCATGAAATTACGAATTATAGTTCTTCTTCAAAAGAAAGACGTAATTGAGGGTCGCTTATCGTAAAAGTTTTACGATGGAATGGTGATAATCCAATTTCTATAACCGCTCTTCGATGAGCTATTGTAGGGTAGCCTTTGTTTTGTTGCCAATTGTATTGAGGAAACTCCACAGCAAGGTTAGTCATAAACTCATCGCGATGTGTTTTTGCTAAAATTGAAGCTGCCGCGATGTTTAGGTATTTCCCATCACCTTTTATAATACAACTATGTGGAATTTGAGGATAAGCTTTGAAACGGTTACCATCAATGCTTAAATATTGGGGCTGGGTAGTTAATTTTTCTATCGCCCTATGCATGGCTAAAAATGAAGCATTTAATATGTTAATGCGATCAATTTCTTCGTGATCTACAGTTGCTACTGCCCAAGCAACGGCTTCTTTCTCTATAATAGGGCGTAAGGTTTCGCGTTGAAGATGGTTTAATTGTTTCGAATCTGTTAACTCTTCTAAATAAAAATCTCTAGGTAAAATTACTGCAGCAGCAAATACTGGTCCGGCAAGGCAACCTCTTCCTGCTTCATCACAACCTGCTTCTATAAATTCTTGCTGATAACAGTTTAATAACATCTTAAAAATAATTTCAAATAGTTAAACGCTCACGTTTTGTCCTTTTACATCAAAAGCATCACGTAAGCCAATGGCTAATAAATTAAACGCATAAACAGTAAGCATAATTGCCAAGCCTGGTAAAATTGCTAAATAAGCTGCATCCATAATAATATAGCCGTAATGTTCTTTTATCATGGTACCCCAACTTGGCATGGGAGGTTGTGCGCCAAAACCTAAAAAGCTTAATCCGGTTTCTAATAAAATAGCTGATGCGAAATTAGCTGATGCGACTACTAATATTGGTCCGGCTATGTTGGGTAAGATGTGTTTTGCTATTGTACGACTTGTAGAAAAACCTAATGCTTTGGCTGCTTCTACAAATTCTACTTCTTTTAGTGCCATCACTTGCCCGCGAACTAAACGTGCAACATCTACCCATGTAGATAAACCAACGGCGATAAAGATTTGCCAAAAGCCTTTACCTAATGCAAAAGAAATGGCTATAACAAGTAATAAAGAAGGTAATGACCAAATTACATTCATAAACCAGCTAATGCTGGCATCGGTTTTACCACCAAAATAACCAGCAATTGCACCTAAACTTACGCCAATACATAGGGAGATTAATACGGCCATTAAGCCAACTGATAGCGATACTCGGATGCCTAAAATTAATCTACTTAGTAAATCTCTTCCGTAAATATCTGTACCTAAATAAAAAGTTTGTGTATAACGATTTGTACCAGAAACTAAAGGATAAGCAATTTCTTCTGCCTGCTCATCATCGCCTATGTACTCTCTAGCGAAGATTTTATTTCCTACTTGGCGATAAGATGTAATTGGAATGCTTTTAAAATCGGCTTCTTGACCGTACAACATTTTCTCAAAAATATTTACTTTTTTAATGCTGTTATTTCTGCTGATAATTAGAAAATCAAAAGATCTACCTGGTTTTTTATTGGTGATTTGCAGATGCATGGTGTTGGCATATGGTGTTTGATCTGGCGTAATTAAATAGCCTAAAATACCCATTACCATTAATAAAAGAATAAATATCAATCCACCAAACGCTAGCTTATTGCGTTTAAATCTATTCCATATTTTTTTTGAGGGGCTATTATTATTCATCGTAATTATTTAACCATACGGTCTTTCCAATTGTATTTTCCAAAGTTACCTGCAATACCAATGTAAACGAAGTAAATAATATGCAAGACATTCATTATTGGCAGTAAAACTAATAATTGTTTCCGTTTAAAGAAGCTAGTTACGTTGTTTAAAAAAATCAATTCGACACCAATTTTACAAATTAATTGAAAAAGTAAAAACCAGCCACTTTCTCCATTAGGAAAAATAATGGCCAACATAGCATTTACAATAATGCTGAGATTAAATAACCAAATACTTATACCTAATACAATAACCAATTTATCTTTATAACGTGTGCTTTTAGATGCCCATCGCTTACGCTGTTGTATAAATTCTGAAAGTGTTGGTTTTGCATGTGTAAACACTATGGCGTCTCTATTTTTTAAAAACCCAATTTTACCTTCGTAAATAGCGGCCATTTTATGTAACAGTAATTCATCATCGCCAGAAGCTAAATCATCAATCCCTTTAAAGCCTCCAACATCAAAAAACGCTGCTCTTTCGTAAGCTAGATTTGCACCATTACAAGTACTTGGGTTGTTGTTACCAATAGTTGATGCCCCTAAACCAATTAAATAAGAAAACTCTAAGGTTTGTATTCTTTCGAAAAAACTTTTTTCTTCAAAATAAGCCACAGGCGATGATATCATTTTATAATTATTGGTTTCATAGCAATTAACAACAGTTTTTAACCAATTAGTTCCCATCCTGCAGTCTGCATCTGTTGTAATAATGAGTGTGCCGGTTGCTTCGCCTATTGCGGTTTGTATGGCTTTCTTTTTATAGGAGTTTAAAGCATTTGCCTCATTAAGCTGAATTAGTTTTACACCTGAGCCTGCATAGGATGAAATAATTTGCGAAGTTTTATCAGTAGAATGATCATCAATTACAATAATTTCGACTAATTTTTTATAGTAATCTTGAGCTAAAAGATCATCAATTGTTTTGGCTATTTTATCTTCTTCATTACGGGCAGCAATTAATATCGAAACCTTTGTTTTAGGTAAATTATGATTCCGTTTATACGGGATAATTTTTGCCCAACCTCTTATGAATGTCCCTACTACTAGCACATAAATTAGGGTTAAAAAAACAGTAAAATAACTAAGTACGCTGATTACTTCCAAAGAAATTGAGTTTAAAAACGAAATACGACCCTAATATAGCAGGAATTATAATATTGATAAGCCAAATACTTGCAATACATGCTACAACTGCTGTATTTTGTTGTGTTACATATTTAAAGAAAAACAGGCCGGTTATACTTCTAATGCCAATATCTAGCAAATCTAAAGAAGGCAATAACGATTGAACAAAGAACAAGATACTCACTAACATTACGATATCTAAAAAGTGAAGCTCAGGAATAAGCCACAAAAACATGATGAAATATTGCGTACTAAATACTAGGTATCGAGCTAAGCAAAAGAGTAAAATTCTAAGTAATTCGGCTTTTTTATATCGAGCCAAAATAGAATAGAATTTTTTATACTTCCTGGTAAAACGCATAGATAACAGAATGCCATTTAACCATTTAATGTTGAAGAAGAAAATGAGAAAAACCATGCAAAATGCAATAGTTAGAGCAACCGCTGCTAAAAACAAGCGATGATCTATTGATGTAAACCTATATACAAAAATACAAATTGCAACTGCACCAAAAACATTGGTTAAGACTAACTGACCAATCTGGCCAACTGCCATTGCTACTACACCAACTATTCTTCTTTTGGGTGAAAGAAAAAATACTCTACCCCCGTATTCTCCCAATCGGTTTGGTGTAAAAACTGCCCAAGTTAATCCGCAAAAAACAGATTCAATAGCCAGCCATATACTAATGGGTTCTACTTGTTTAATTAATCGTTTCCATTTTAAGGCCTCCAAACCCCAATTTATCAACATTAAAGCAACAACAATAGAAAGTATTGTCCAGATTTGAGATTTGGGCATTGCATTTAATAGCGATATAAATTTCTTTAAATCATTATTGGCGATAAGTTTTACATAGATAAACCAAAATGCAAAAACTACAATCGCGATTTTAATACTGATGGAAAATTTTTTTTTGTATTGAGGTGTCAAATTTTTGCTTTTTGATTGTGCAAATATGCTTAATATTGTTGTAATGTTGATTGAAAAAAAGGAACGTGTAATTATGGGTATCGACCCAGGTACAGCCATTATGGGTTACGGTATTGTTTTAGAAAAGGGGAGTAAAATTGAATTGGTTGGCATGGGGATTGTAAAAATGAACCATTTAGATGATCACTTTTTAAAACTTCAACGCATTTTTGAAAAAACAATTGCTTTAATTGACGAATATAAACCAGATGTTTTGGCTATTGAAGCCCCATTTTATGGTAAAAATATTCAGGTAATGTTAAAATTGGGTAGAGCTCAGGGAATTGCAATGGCTGCAGCTTTATCTAGAAATATCTCTGTTACTGAATACGCTCCTCGAAAAATTAAACAATCTATAACGGGTAAGGGGACAGCTAGTAAAGAGCAGGTTGCTGCTATGTTGCAACGGTTGCTGGGTTTTAAAGAAACTCCAGAGTTTTTAGATGCTACTGATGGTTTGGCTGTTGCTGTTTGTCACTCTTTTCAAAGAATTAGCACTGCTAATACTGGAAAATCTTATTCTGGTTGGGATGCTTTTGCTAAGGATAATAAGAAAAGAGTTAAGTAAATTTATTGGGGTTTATCTACTTGATATACAAAATTTAATTTAACAGGTTCTCCGTAATAAGCCACCTCTAGCTCCCCAATTTTTTTAGCACCTAATTTTTCTGTCGCCTTTTGGGATCTGAAATTAGTTTCACCAATGTGCAAGATTATTTTATCTACAAATTGGAAAGCATAATCAAACATTAAGTTTTTTAATGCT
This sequence comes from Pedobacter sp., assembly GCF_041662865.1. Lineage (GTDB taxonomy): Bacteria > Bacteroidota > Bacteroidia > Sphingobacteriales > Sphingobacteriaceae > Pedobacter. The sequence continues at coordinate 32,927 of NZ_JBAZRL010000021.1, read as the reverse complement.
TTGTTATGGCCTTTGCCCCAATACTCCCTTCCAATAAAAGTATAGCCAACAGCCACAGAATTGTTTTCTTCATCTAATTCGTAATACCTAGAGCTTCCAACAATTTTTCCAGTTTCTTTTTCATACACTAAAAAAGCTCCTTTAGATTCCATTGCGCCTTTAAAGAAATTATGAAATACTTCTCTTTGGTAACGATTTTTATTAGGGTGTTGTTCCCAAATTAGTGGATCGGAAGCTACTTCATATAACTTATCAAAATCTTCTTCTTGCAAAGGAACAACTTTAATTAGCTCATTTTCTAGTGTGGGTTGTAAATCAAATTCCATACTTATTTGCTAAGTTTTTTGATCGGTTTTAATAACAACTTTTTAAACTCAACTTCAGAACCCTCTGCTTGTAATGCAATCTGACCTTTATCAACTGTACAATTCGTTCCTTCATTAACTAAAACTCCATTTACCCAAACTTTAACAGAGTTCTTATAACATTCAATCACCATCGTATTCCATTCTCCTAAAGGTTTTTCACTTCCATCCGTTAGGTTTTTAATTCTACGCAATTTATTTCCATTAATACCCCAATTTTCTTTTGGTCCACGACGAGCTTCCATATCAGGAACAGTAATGTCTTCTTCTATACACCAAAAATCGCCAGCATCTTGATGTTGCATTTGAACCTCTAAAGATTTTGGGAACATACCATATAATGCTCTTGGTGTAGATGCATGAATTAAAACCCCGCAATTACCAGGTTTTCCCGCAAAGCGATATTCAACTTCTAAACGATAATCCTGATAAATAGCATCACTAATTAAATGACCCCTCGGATCTCCAAGACTAACCAACATTCCATTCCTCACTATAAAAGCATCTGGAGTTTTTGGATCTTTATCTTTTGCTGGTACATCTGCATGCCAACCGTTTAAAGTTTTTCCGTCAAAAAGACTTTTTTGTTGAGCTAAAGCTGGAGATATAGATAATCCAGTTATGATAAAAATAAGAATGAGCTTGAATTTTTGCATGATTTTAGGTTTGATCTTTCTCAAATATAATCATCTAAATTAAAAAAGCCATTTAGCTTTTAAAACTAAATGGCTTTATATAAATCAAGTCTTATCCTACTTAATCCTCAACAGTTTCATTATTTATTCCGACCTCATCTTTCACTTCTTCTTTAAAATAACGTTTCTGGAAGATTAAAATCGCAATTACACCAACTGAAATTGCAGCATCTGCTAAATTAAATACTGGACGGAAGAATTCAAATGACTCGTTGCCCCAAATAGGAAACCAAGATGGAAATGTTCCTTTAACAATTGGGAAATAAAGCATATCAACAACTCTTCCATGAAACAGGGTCTCATATTTATAAATCACCCCGTAAAACACTGAATCAATAATATTACCTAAAGCTCCAGCAAAAATCAAAGCCACGTTTAATATTAAGCCACGGTGGTATTTGCGCTTAATTAAATAATGCAATCCATATCCAATTCCAACTACAGCAAGCACTCTAAATAAGGATAAAGCCAGCTTGCCAAATTCACCGCCAAACTCTAATCCAAATGCCATACCGTTATTTTCTGTAAAATGGATAATAAACCAATCGCCAATAATTTTAAATTCCTGACCTAAGAACATATGTGTCTTAATCCAAGTTTTTAAAACCTGATCAGCAATTAATACCAAAAATATAAGTAGTAAGGGTTTTGTATATCCTTTCATTAACCTTGTTTCAGTTTAGCTTCCATACTTAACGTAGCGTGAGGTACAGCACGTAAGCGTTCTTTTTGTATTAACTTTCCAGTTTCTCTACAGATACCGTACGTTTTATTTTCAATGCGCACTAAAGCAGCCTCTAAATTATCAATAAACTTTTTTTGACGAGCAGCTAATTGATTGATTTGCTCCTTTTCTAAAGTTGCAGAACCATCTTCAAGCGTTTTGTAAGCACCAGAAGTATCTTCAGTTCCGTGCGAGTTCGGGTTACTTAACGACGAGGTTAGTGAAAGGAACTCTTCCCTTGAACTTTTTAATTTTCCTTGGATCAGCTCTTTAAACTCTTGTAATTCGCTATCAGAATAGCGGGTTTTCTCAGTTTTTTCCATATTATTTATTGTTTTGCAATCGAAATTTGTAGTTCAACATCTTCGATTACTATTTTGTTTCCATTATCTATGCTTTCTGACAAAACTAAGTCATTAGCTAATATTTCTGCGCAAATGTAGGCTTTGTTTTGCATTACTGCATCTGCAATGATATTATCGTGTTGTAAATTTACCGTAATGCGATCTGTAACTTCAAAATTTAACTCTTTTCTAAGGTTTTGAATACGATTAATTAACTCACGCGATAAGCCTTCTTGTTTCAACTCTGTTGTAATACTTACATCCAAAGCAACTGTTAAATTGCCCAAATTGGTCACTTGCCAACCTGGAATATCTTCAGCAATAATTTCTACATCACTTAAAACGATCGAGTAATTTGTATGTGGTATTAGGATTGAGCCTTCTTTTTCAAATTTAGCTAAATCTTCTTGCGAGATATTTTGAATAGCCTCAGTTACTAATTTCATATCCTTACCAACTTTTGCACCTAAAGCTTTAAAGTTTGGTTTTACTTTTTTCTTGATAAAACCAGCGGTATCTTTTATAAAATCGATTTCTTTGATGTTAGTTTCTGATAAGATTAAATCTTTAACCAGCTCTACTTTTATTTGGAAGTTGTCATCTAATACAGGAATTAAAACCTTCGCCAATGGCTGACGAACATTGATGCCCATTTTCTTGCGCAACGATAAAACCATCGAAGAAATGTTCTGTGCCAATTCCATTCGCTCATTTAAATCGTAGTCGATTAATGTTTCATCAACTTCGTTCCAAATTGTTAAGTGAACAGATTTTGCAGTATGAACTTCTGGATTTGCTTCTGTTAATCGAATATATAACCAATCTGCAAAAAACGGAGCAACTGGGCTCATGATCTGCGAAATGGTCATTAAACAAGTAAACAAAGTTTCATAAGCAGCTTTTTTATCTTCCGTCATTTCACCTTTCCAGAAACGGCGACGAGATAAACGGATGTACCAGTTACTTAAATGTTCATCAACAAAAGTTTGGATTGCTCTAGCTGCCTTGGTAGGTTCATATGCCTCGTAACTTTCGTCAACTTCTTTGATTAATGTTTGCAATAAAGATAAAATCCAACGGTCTAATTCGCTTCTTTGCGCAATTGGAGTTTGGCTTTCTAAGTCGATTTCAAACTTGTCGATATTTGCATAAAGCGCAAAGAAAGAGTAGGTATTATAAAGCGTTCCGAAGAATTTACGGCGAACTTCATCCAATCCATCTAAGCTAAATTTCAAGTTATCCCAAGGTGATGCGTTTGAAATCATATACCAGCGTGTGGCATCAGCACTATAAGTATCAATTGTGCTAAATGGGTCAACAGCATTGCCTAAACGTTTAGACATTTTGTTGCCATTTTTATCTAACACTAATCCGTTAGAAACCACATTTTTATAAGCAACACCTAAGTTATTTACGTGTTTGTTGATTGCTTTAATTTCATCGCTGCTTTCGCTTAACATTACGGCGATGGCGTGCAAAGTAAAGAACCAACCACGAGTTTGGTCAACACCTTCAGCTATAAAATCTGCTGGATATGCATTTTCAAATTCTTCTTTATTCTCAAAAGGGAAGTGCCATTGCGCATAAGGCATTGCGCCGCTATCAAACCAAACATCGATAAGGTCTAATTCGCGTGTCATTTTTTCGCCTTTGGCAGATACTAAAATCACATCATCCACATAAGGACGGTGCATATCTTTTAGCTCGAAACCAGCAGGCATAAAACCAGCATCGATAGATTTTTGGATTTCTGCATTCAGCTCTGCTATAGAACCAATACATTTTTCCTCCAAGCCATCTGCTGTGCGCCAAATTGGTAATGGTGTACCCCAATAACGAGAACGAGATAAATTCCAGTCAACCAAGTTTTCTAACCAGTTGCCAAAACGCCCAGTTCCTGTAGCTTCAGGTTTCCAGTTAATGGTTTTGTTCAATTCCACCATTTTCTCCTTAACGGCAGTTGTTTTGATAAACCAACTATCCAATGGATAATATAAAACTGGTTTATCTGTACGCCAGCAATGAGGGTAAGTGTGAACGTATTTTTCTACCTTAAAGGCTTTATTTTCTTCTTTTAATTGAATGGCCAGCTCAACATCAACAGATTTCTCTGGCGCATCTCCATCTGCATAATATTCGTTTTTAACGTATTTACCACCATAATTGCCACCTAAAGAGGCGATGAATTTTCCTTGTAAATCTACCAAAGGAACGGCGTTGCCTTTATCATCCAAAACCAACATCGGCGGAATTTCTGGTGTCGCCAATTTAGCAACACGAGCATCATCTGCACCAAAAGTAGGAGCAGTGTGAACAATACCTGTACCATCTTCTGTAGTTACAAAATCTCCAGAAATTACTCTAAAAGCATTTTCTGCATTTTGGTAAGGAAGTGCATAAGGCAATAATTGTTCGTATTTGATGCCGACTAAAGCTTCGCCTTTACATTCGGCTAATATTTGGTAAGGGATTTTCTTGTCTTCAGCTTTGAAGTTGTTAAAATCTTCATCAGCCTCTGCCAAAAAGTATTTGCCAGCAAATTGTTTGCCTACCAATGCTTTTGCTAAAACAACTTGTATTGGCTCAAAAGTATATTGATTGAAAGTTTTAACTAAAACATAATCAATTTTTGGCCCAACTGTTAAAGCGGTATTACTTGGCAAAGTCCAAGGAGTGGTTGTCCAAGCAAGGAAATAATCCTCCCCCAACCCCTCCGAAGGAGGGGAGTTAAAAGCCTTTGAAATGGAATTTCCATTTCCCCCTTTGGGGGTTAGGGGGACTTTAAACTGGGCTACTATGGTGGTATCGCTTACATCACGATAAGTTCCAGGTTGGTTTAATTCATGAGAACTTAATCCTGTTCCTGCTGCTGGCGAGTAAGGTTGTACAGTATAACCTTTGTATAATAATCCTTTTTCGTAGAAAGATTTTAAAATCCACCAAAGGGTTTCGATATATTCATTGTGGTAAGTAACGTAAGGGTTTTGCAAATCAACCCAATAACCCATCTTTTCGGTTAAATCGTTCCAAACATCTGTATAGCGCATTACCTCTTCTTTACAGGCAGAATTATATTCTTCGACAGAAATTTTCTTTCCGATATCGTCTTTAGTAATGCCTAATTTTTTCTCAACAGCAAGTTCAATTGGAAGCCCGTGAGTATCCCATCCGCCTTTGCGTTTAACTTGGTAACCTTTTAAGGTTTTGTAACGGCAAAAAATATCTTTAATAGCACGAGCCATAACGTGGTGAATACCAGGCATTCCGTTTGCAGAAGGCGGACCTTCGTAAAAAGTAAAAGGCTTAGCTTTTGAGCGAGTAGAAATGCTTTTTTCAAATATCATTTCCTCTTTCCAAAACTTAAGTATTTCTTCTCCTATTTTAGCTAGTTCTAAAGTTTTAAATTCCCTATACATCAATCAAGTATCTTCAAAAATTAAAGGATGCAAAGCTAAGGTTTTAGAATGAATTTTGGTAGTTTTGAATTCAATTTGTTTTATGGAAAAACGACTAAAAACCGGACTTATTTTTATGGTTGCCGCAGTGGTGTTAATGCCGGTTGCTATTTTGCTAAAAAATAGTAATGAAACACTAACTATTGCGGTTCTTATTTTCACCATGTTTTTAGAACTTATTGGACTAATCTTTGTTATATTGAGTATCATTAAAAAAAGAAAAATCTAAAGCTCAAGGCCATGCTAAAAGTTTTGAAATTACAAAAAGGCGTATATTCCATTATTCTAGGAATTTTGGCGCTTATTGCTGCTCGAATAATGAATAGCTATAAAGTAGAAGGAAGTAATTTTGTACTTGGCGTTTCTGGAGTACTTTTAATTATTGGTGCATTATTATTCCTGTACCCAATTCTTTTTGCAAAAAAGGTTGATAACGAAGGTGAGGAAGTTGAACTAAAACCAGTTGAAAAGGATAGTACAGACCAATAGTTTTGACATTGCAATGGAAAATATTAAAACAGATTTAGTGTGGTTTTGCACTGTTTACCGTCGGTATAGGCTCGGTATACCGTCGGTTCACCGTCGAAATGGGCTTTTCGACGGTGAACCGACACAGGATCGACGGTAAAGCGACGGTAAAAACTCATGTTTTTACTCAGTTTGTCGATATCTATAATTACAAATGCCCCAAAAGATTTAAAAATAAATTTAAAATTTAATGATCAATCTTTTCCTCATTTCTAGCAGCTTCATCTGCTGGAATTAATTTGCGAGCTTTCTTAGCATCTAACCATAACATTAATGCTGGTAATAAGGTTAAATTGAAAACCAAAGCCACAATTAAGGTAATGGAAAGTAATAAACCTAAAACTACTGTGCCGCCAAAAGTTGATGCAGTGAAAATACCAAATCCAAAAAATAAGATTAAAGCAATGTGTGTCATGCTTACTCCAGTTTCTCTAATCGTATCCGAAACCACTTTTGCAACGCTGTAATTTGTTAACGTTAATTCTTGCTGATAGCGTGTTAAAAAGTAAATAGTTTGATCAGATGCTAAACCAAAGGCGATGGTGAAAATTAAAATGGTTGAAGGCTTAAGTGGAATATTAAAATAACCCATCAGTCCTGCTGTAATTACCAAAGGGACAATATTTGGCAATAAAGAGATGAACATAATGCCTAAGCTTTTAAACTGTGCCAAACGCAAAAGCGAGATTAAAACAATTGCTAATCCGATACTCTCGAATAAATGTTTTAACAGATAATCTGTTCCTTTTGAGAAAATAATACTGGATCCTGTTAATTCTACATTGTATCGTTTAGGTGATAAAATAGAATCAATTCGAGGTTTAAGTTCTACTAATACTGCATCTAAACGTTTAGAGCCAATATCAGCCATTTGAAAACTTACACGAGCAGTCTGTTTATCCTTATCCACAAAATTGGTGAGCATATTCCCGTTACCTTTGCCAGAGTTGGCAGCGTAAGCTAAAATGAAATTCTTTTCAATGTCAGTTGGTAAACGATAAAATGCAGAATCGCCATTGTAAAATGCTTGGGATGCATATTTTAGGCCAGTATTTAAAGAAATAGAACGTGAAAATTCTGGATAGGAAGCAATCATCCTTTCCATTTTATCAATTTTATTTAGCGTTGAAATACTTAAAATTCCATTTTTCTTTTTAGTGTCGACACTAATTTCTAATGGTAAAATTCCTTCAAAATTCTTTTCAAAAAACTTTAAATCTGTTAAAATTTCTGAGCTTTTAGGTAAATCATCTACTACATATCCATTTATATTTATTTTGTAAATCCCAATGAACGATATAGCTGTTAAAATAAGTGTCACGACATAAATTAATACACTTTTTTGCTGAACTAACACATCGGTTTTTGCCAATAGATGATCTAAAAAATTTGGAATATGTTTAGCATTTGCTTTTCCTTTTGGCATTGGCAAATAGCTGAAAATAATTGGAATTAAGCAAAGACACATTAACCAGGTAAACATTACATTTAAAGCAGCTACGCTACCAAATTGCATTAATAATTCGCTACCCGTAAAATATAAAACCCCAAAACCAATCGCTGCAGTTACATTCGCAATTAGCGTGGTAACGGCAATTCTTTCAATGGTAATAGCTAGTGCCTTTTGTTTATCACCATGTTTTTTGAGTTCGTTATGGTATTTATTTAACAGTAAAATACTATTTGGAATGCCGATAATTACAATTAGTGGTGGAATTAATCCTGTTAATATAGTAATCTCATAGCCGAATAACACCAAAGTCCCAATACTCCATATTACACCCATAATTACCACCAAAATAGGGAAGAATACAGCGTAAAAGCTTCTGAAAAAGATTAATAATATTAATGCAGAAACTAGTATTGACAAGCCTAAGAAAAGCACAAACTCATTAGAAACCAGTTTGCTTGTTGCGGTTCTAATAAATGGCAAACCTGATAAATGAACTTCTATGTTAGTGCTTTTTTCAAAAGCTTGGGCTTTTGCTTCTATTTCCTTTAATATCGGGTTTCTTTCAACTGAATTTAATATCTTAATATCGAAGGTAATGGCCATTAATGTAGCGTTACTTTCTTTATTAAATAACAATCCGCTATAAAAAGGCATTCCTTGTATCTTGTTTTTTATCGAATCCATTTCTGTATCCGTTTTAATCAAGCCACTCGGAATTGGACTAACCACAAATTTTTGATTAACTGTGTCTTTTTGTAGTTCGAACAGCTTTCCTATAGATAAAACTCCTTTTATCCCTTTTAATTTTTGGATTTCATCTGATAATTGTATCCACTTGTTATAATTTTCTTTTTTATAAATGTCTGGGCTTTGAACACCTAAAACCATTACACTGCCATCTTCTCCAAACGTCTTTTTAAAAGCGTTGTACTTAATAAAAACTGAGTCGGTTAATGGTAAAATCTTACTGCCAGCATAAGAAAGTTTTAAATTTCGAGCATGCCAAGCCATAAAAATGGTTGCAATAAGGAAAAAAAGGATAATTAGAATTCGGTTTTGAAGTATAGCTCTGGAGAGTTTAGCCCACATAATCAACTGCGTTTTAAAAAAGTAAAGAAAGTATAAAAATGGCTTAATGCAAAATCTACACCGATATTTCGCTTTAGTTTAACATAAAAAAAGAGGTATTGTTTTGCATTGAAATACACATCCCACAATTTTGATGTATTTTAGCATCATCATGAAAAGGTTTTTAAAAAGTTTTTTTTATGCGTTCAAAGGTTTAGCATATGCTTTTAAAACACAACTAAACTTTAAAATTCATTGCTTTTCTGGAGTTTTGGTGATATCATTAGGATTATACCTCAATCTGTCAATTATAGAATGGTTGTGGATTAGTTTGGCAATCGCATTGGTCTTAATTTTAGAATTAATTAATACTGCAATTGAGGTTTTGGTAGATTTAATCTCACCCCAACAACATCCAAAAGCTGGAGCGATTAAAGATATTTCCGCAGCTGCGGTTTTAATCTCAGCCTTGCTTGCTTTGGGTATCGGATTACTTATTTTTGTTCCAAAGTTGATTTAATAAATGCTACACAAAACCCGTGGAATTGTTTTAAAAACTACTTTGTATAGCGAGAGCAGTGTGATTGTTCAAGTTTTTACAGACAAATTTGGCATACAATCGTACTTGATTAATGGTGTAAAAAAGGCAAAAGCAAAAATACCGATGAATGTTTTACAGCCTTTGCATTTGTTGGATATGGTGGTTTATCATAAAATGAATACGCAAATTCAACGTGTAGCCGAAGCTCGACCATTGCCGGTTTTTCGCTCTATCCCTTATCAAGTAATTAAAAATACAATTATTCAATTTCTGAATGAAGTGCTCTATAAAAGTATCCGACAGCAAAATACTGATGAAAATCTTTTCGACTTTATTTACAATGCGATTAGTTGGTTTGATGAAACAGATGAACCGAGCATAAATTTTCATTTGGCTTTTTTGCTTAAGCTGTCGCGATTTTTAGGGTTTGCTCCACATGCTCAAACTCGTAACGATCAAAAATATTTCGATTTACAAGAAGGAGATTTTACTTCTATACCTCCAATTCACCCTTACTTTATTAATAAAACGGAAGCTGATTACTTTTTATTGCTATTTAATACACCGTTTGAAAGGCTAAATGAAATAAAAATTGACAACAAAATTAGAAGATTAATTTTAGATAAAATATTGGTTTACTATACGTTACATACAGCATCTTTTGGACAAATTAAATCTCATCAAATACTGGAGGATGTGCTTTCTTAAAAAAAGTGAAATTATTTTTGCAAAACAGTTAGAAGACACTATATTTGCAATCCCAAAACGAAGGAACATTTATTAAGTTTAACGTTAAGGAAACCAAAAGGGAAATTAGCTCAGCTGGTTCAGAGCACCTCGTTTACACCGAGGGGGTCGGGGGTTCGAACCCCTCATTTCCCACCAAAAGCCTTTCAGGAAACTGAGAGGCTTTTTTTTTAAATTATTATATTTAGAGATGTATTTTCTTTATATTCTTTATTCAAAACTTCGCAATAAATACTATGTTGGTTCAACTGGAGATATTGAGGGAAGGCTACAATCCCACAATTCAAATCATTCGGGTTTTACTGGTCATGCTGGGGATTGGGTTGTCGTTTATCATGAAAGTTTTGAGAAGAAAGAAGAAGCTTATGCTAGGGAAAGAGCGATAAAGAAATGGAAAAGTAGAAAGTTAATAGAAGCGCTAATTAATTCAGCTGGTTCATAGCATTCCGATTTAAATCGGAAGGGTCGGGGGTTCGAACCCCTCATTTCCCACCAAAAGCCTTAGAGAAATCTGAGGCTTTTTTATTTTAAAAGCATATATTTAGTAAAAAATTCTTTCATACTCATGGATAGTGCTCGCAAAAGAAGAATTGTATCTCTTATCATTCTTGTTGTCATCGCAATAGTTATTGCCAAAGCTTGCAATTTTAATATTGGAAATATATTTCCAGGTAATAATTCCTAAATTATCTTTTAGCTAAAAAATGTTAATCCTTAGTTAATATCTGCATCTGATTCTGATTTTCTTTTTCTATTTTTAAATCCATGAACTATAAACTAGGGATGGCTTGGTTATTAATACTAATCAGTTTTAAATCAGTAGCGCAACAAAAGCACGAAACTTATATACAAAAATTAGAAGGCACGAAACTTTCATTTGATATGCAAGCTATACCAGCTGGAAATTTTTTAATGGGTAGTAAAAATGGCAATGCCGATGAAAAGCCAATTCATAAAGTAAAACTCGATCCTTTTTGGATGAGTAAAGTGGAAGTAACTTGGGATGTTTTTGAGCCCTTTCTCTACAAAGATTACGAAGTAAATAATACTGCATCTGTTTCTGCACAAGTTGATGCCGTTACGCGACCAACAAAGCCATATTTAGATATGACCTTTGGGATGGGAAAGCAAAATCATCCGGCATTGGCAATGACTCAATATAATGCAATCCAGTTTTGTAAATGGTTATATGCTAGAACAGGTGTTTTTTATCGCTTACCAACCGAAGCAGAATGGGAGTATGCTTGCAAAGCAGGAAGTAATGAAGATTACTATTTTGGCAACGACAGTAAAAAATTAAGCGAATACGCTTGGTTTAATTCAAATAGTGGAAAGAAAACTCATGAAGTCGGTTTAAAAAAACCAAATGCTTGGGGTTTACATGATATGCTTGGGAACGTTGCAGAATGGACATACGACGAATACAGACCTGATTTTTATGCCAGTTCTGGTCAAACAGAAGTTAAAAACCCAGTTGCAATTGCTGATAAACTGTATCCATTAGTTATTCGTGGAGGCTCTTACGAAGACGATGCAAAAGCACTTCGCTCTGCTGCAAGAAGAGCATCAGATCCAGTTTGGAAACAAATTGACCCACAAATACCTAAAAGTAATTGGTGGTTTCCAGAAGCACCTTTTATTGGTATACGTTTAGTACGGCCAGTTAACACTCCAACAAAAGAGGAGATTGACGCTTATTATAATCGACCTCCAATAGCAGATTACTAACTAAATATACACACCTGATAAAACCAAAACTAATGAACGACAACAACAAAACACACAACGAACGTAGAGAATTTCTAAAAGCCTCTGCGCTTGTAGCTGGCGGCGTAATGATGAGCGGCTATTCTTGGGCAGGTATGCCATCTTCTAATGATGATACCATTAAAATTGCCTTAATTGGTTGCGGAGACAGAGGAACGGGAGCTGCATTTCAAGCTTTAAGTACCAAGTTTAATTTAAAATTGGTAGCAATGGCTGATGCTTTTCAGGATCGCCTAGATAATAGTTACAAAGCAATCTCCACCAAATTTGGAGCAAAAGTTGATGTACCTAAGGAGCGTCAGTTTGTAGGTTTTGATGGCTATAAGCAAGCTATCGCATTGGCGGATGTAGTTTTATTGGTAACTCCTCCAGGTTTCAGACCAATTCATTTTGAAGAAGCTGTTAAACAAGGGAAACATGTTTTTATGGAAAAACCAGTAGCGGTAGATTCTCCAGGAATTAGAAGAGTTTTAGCTGCAGCTGAATTAGCAAAACAGAAAAAATTAAATGTAGTGGTTGGTTTACAACGTAGATATCAAACCAATTATAGAGAAACGCTAAAAAGAATACAAGATGGTGCTATTGGCGATGTTGTTTCTGGTCAAGTGTATTGGAATAGCGGTGGGGTTTGGGTAAAACCACGTACAGCAACTCAAACTGAAATGGAATATCAAATGCGTAATTGGTATTACTTTAATTGGTTATGTGGAGATCACATTGTAGAACAACATGTGCATAATATAGATATCGCGAATTGGGTAAAAAATGCATATCCTGTTTCTATTCAGGGTACTGGAAGTAGAGCGTGGAGAACTGGTAAAAATTACGGAGAAATTTATGATAACCATGCAGTAGAACTTACTTACGCGGATGGTTCCGTAATTTACAGTCAATGTCGACACTTTGAAGGAACAAATAATCGTGTTGATGAAAGTTTTCAAGGTACAAAAGGCAAGGTTTACCTTTCAGCAAATAATTCTGGAATTTTATGGGATCATAAAGGCAAAGAAATCTTTAACCATAACACTAAGGGGAATGCCAATCCTTACCAAACAGAACACGACGAATTATTTGCGGCAATTACTAACAATGAATATAAATTTTGGGATGCAGAACGAGCTGCTAAAAGTTGTTTCACAGCTATAGTTGGGCGTTATGCAACTTATTCTGGAGAAGTTATTAAATGGGATGATGCGCTAAAAGCGGAAAATAGCCTTTTTCCAGAACAATTAAGTTGGGATGCTAAACCAAGAGTTTTACCAGATGCAAACGGACTTTATCCAGTAGCCATGCCAGGTAAAACCAAAGTGTTAGGTCAATCGTAAAACTTAATGCAATCACATTTAAAATACTTTTTAATAGGGTCATTTGTTTTTCTTTCCGCAGCAAATCGTTTGCCTTTGCGTGAGTTTAAAATGAGTGGTTATGCGCAAGGAACAAGTTATTCGATTAGCTATTTTGCTACCGATAGCCTAGTTTCCCAAACACAAGTAGATAGTATTTTAAATGTGATTGATTTATCAATGTCGCTATACAAACCGAATTCAGCTATCAATAAATTCAATACATCTGAAACAGGAATAGCCTTGGATTTTCATTTTGCAAAAGTAGTGAAGCGATCGTTCGATATTTTTAAAGATAGCAATGGCATATTCGATATTACTGTGGCTCCTTTAGTGCAATATTGGGGTTTTGGACCTAAATCATTAACAGATAAACCAAATACAGAAACCATCGAAAGTATTATGCAATGCGTTGGAATGGATAAGCTTGAGCTCACAAAAGATTACCTCACCAAAAAGAAATCCTGTGTAAGCATAGATTTAAATGGTATTGCGCAAGGCTATTCGGTAGATGTGGTAGCAGATTTTATGCTTGCCAAAGGGATTAAAATATTTGTAGTAGAAATTGGTGGAGAATTACGTGTAAAAGGACCTAAACCTGATGGTAAAATAATGCGCATTGGTATCGAAGGACCGAGTGAAACTCCAAATGCAGAACCAGGTATTAAACACATCATGTCGTTTACAGAAGGCGCTGTAACTACATCAGGTAATTACCGTAAATATCTAACTAACGGCTCAAAAAAAATCTCTCATTTAATTAATCCAAAAACGGGTTACCCGTTAGCTAATGAAATGATAAGTGCAACTGTTTTTGCACCAGATGCAATTACTGCTGATGGTTATGACAATGTACTTATGGGAATGACGGTAAAAGAAGCCTTAACCTTTGTTGAAGCACACAAGAATTTAGAAGCCTACCTCATTTATAAAAAATCGGATGGTAAAATAGCCGACACACTCACTACTGGTTTTAAAAAGATGATTATCAATTAAATGTTATTTAATGTTAATTTCGTAATCATTAGATCCCAATTTTCTATTTTTAAGCGGTATGATATTTATAGAGAATGAACACATAAAAGTATCCTTTGCTGCAAAAGGCGCAGAGTTACAAAGTATTTTAGGTACGGATAGTTTAACTGAATATATGTGGAGTGGCGACGCCAATTATTGGGGTAAGTTCAGCCCTGTTTTATTTCCAATAGTTGGTGCTTTAAAAGACAATATGTATCAGTTTGAAGGTAAAACATACGAATTATCACGACATGGATTTGCTCGAGATTTGGAATTTGAATACCATCATATCAATGAACAAGAAATTCTTTTTACACTGATGCATAGTGATGATACCTTAAAAGTTTATCCCTTCGAGTTTAAGTTAAGTTTGCGATATAAACTCTCTGGTGCAAGTTTAGCCTGTACCTATGAAGTAACTAATCCTGCAGAAAAAGATTTGTTATTTTCTGTCGGTGGGCATCCAGCGTTTGCTGTTCCTTTAAACAAACAAGGCGCATATACCGACTACTTTTTACAGTTTAATAAAGACACAGAATTAACTTATCATCACATTGTGAATAATTTAATTTCAGATAAAAAATCTGTTTTAAAACTAGATGAAGGCAAACTTACCTTACAACATGAATTGTTTTATGAGGATGCTTTAGTCTTTAAAAATTTAAAGAGCGATAGTATTTCTATTTTAAACACTAAAAATTATAACGGCTTAGAATTCAATTTTAAAGATTTTCCTTACTTCGGTATTTGGGCCGCAAAAGATGCAGACTTTGTATGTTTAGAACCTTGGTGTGGTATCGCCGATGGCATAAATCATAATCAGCAATTGAAAGATAAAGAAGGCATAGTTACTTTAAATCCAACGCAACACTGGCAAAGAAAATGGCAAGTAACTTTCTTTTAACGTAATAAACTATTTCCCCAATGGATTCGAGAAGAGATTTTATAAAAAAAGCAACATTATTATCGGGTGTTTTTGGCGCTGCTAACGTAATTCCAATGTCTATACAAAAGGCAATGGCTATTAATGCCGAACCTGGCAGTACATTTTACGATGCAGAACATATCGTTTTTTTGATGCAAGAAAACCGTTCATTCGACCACATGTTTGGTAAAATGAAAGGAGTGCGTGGCTTCAATGATCCAAGGGCAAAAACACTACCCAATCAAAATAAAGTATGGCTGCAGAGTGATGAGAAAGGAAAAACTTATGCGCCATTTCATGTAGATATTAATAAAACCAAAATTACCTGGCAAGGTGGTTTAGCGCATTCATGGCCTGACCAAGTTGCTGCAAGAAATAAAGGTAAATACGATAAATGGGTGCCTGTAAAATCGTTGATGACTTTAGGCTATTATAAGCGAGAAGATATTCCTTTTTATTACGCAATGGCTGATGCATTTACCATTTGCGATCATCATTTCTGCTCATCGTTAACAGGTACTACACCAAATAGACTCTTCTTTTGGACAGGCACAATTAGACCGGAGCAAAATGGAAATTCAGTTGCAGTGGTAAATAATTCGCAGGCCGAATCGCAAGATAATGTGTTTGTAGATTGGCAAACTTTTCCAGAATTGTTGGAAGATAATGACGTATCCTGGAAAGTTTATCAAAATGAATTGTGGACTGCAAAACTGACTAGCTTAGATAAAGACGGAGAAATTGACGATTGGTTGGGCAACTACGGCGATAATCCTTTGGAGTATGTTACTCGTCACCATGTAAAATTATCAGCTTATTTCCGTAAAAATGGAGATAGAACCAGTCATCCTGCTTTAACAGTCGATGAAGTTTTAGCGAAATACAATCAGCTCTCGCAACGCGAAAAAAATCTAATAAATAAGGCATTTACAACAAATATTGATAACCCTGATTATTTAAAATTAGCACCTTTTACGTTTACAAACGATGAAGGCAAAGCAGAAACGTTAAACATCCCGAAGGAAGATATTTTTGAACAGTTTAGAAAAGATGTAGATACTGGGAAATTGCCAACCGTTTCGTGGTTAGTAGCTCCACAACGGTTTTCAGACCATACCAGTTCGCCATTGTATGGTACGTGGTATGTTTCGGAAGCGATAGATATCTTAACTAAAAATCCAGAGGTCTGGAAGAAAACTATTTTCATTTTAACCTACGATGAGAATGATGGTTACTTTGATCATTTGTCGCCTTTTGTGCCTCCAAAACCAGAAGATTTATCAACTGGTAAGGTAAGTGAAGGATTAACCACTTGGGCCGATTATGAATTTAAAAAAGATAGTCCGATTGGTTTGGGTTACCGTGTGCCTATGATGGTTGCTTCGCCGTGGAGCAAAGGAGGTTATGTAAATTCGCAGGTTTTTGATCATACTTCTTCGTTGATGTTTTTAGAAAATTTCTTGAGCCATAAAACTGGAAAGAAAATTAAAAGCCATAACATTAGCCCATGGCGAAGGGCGATTTGTGGAGATTTAACATCGATATTTAGACCCTATACTGGGGAGAATATAAATACTCCAGCAAGGCTGAAAAGAGAAAAAGTTATAGGTGATATTCAGAATGCAAAATCTAAACCCGCTCAAGTAACGCCAACAGCTTTAGCAAAAGAAGAAATTGATAGAATAAATTCGTTAATGCCATTCCATAAGGATGCCTCTGAATTTGCACCTGTACAAGAAAAAGGAACAAAACTTGCTTGTGCATTGCCTTATCAATTACAAGTAGATTCACTTATTAATATAACTACTATTGAGCTAGATTTTACATCGCTTAAAACTTCATTTGGGCAGAAACTGGAAAATGTGGGTGCTCCATTTACTGTTTACACACCGAGTGCCTATCAAAAAGAGGCGGGCAAAACCTGGAATTATGCAGTAAATGCAGGCGGTTGGTTAAGGGATAGTTGGAAGATTGCAGATTTTGAAAATGAAATTTATAATCTCGTCGTTAACGGACCAAATGGATTTTTTAGACACTTTAAAGGTGATAAAAATGATCCGCTTTTAAGTTTAGATTGTACATATGAGCAAAGTGGTGTACTAAAAAAAGCGACAGGAAATATTCAACTTTTGCTAGAGAATATTGAAACGTCGGCTTTGCAAATTCAAATTACAGATGATGTTTATAAAGCAAATACTAAAACTATAACCATTCCTGCAAACAGTAAAAAAACAGTAACCTTAAATCTGCAAAAGAGCAATGGTTGGTATGATTTTAAAATTGAGGTAAAGGGTAAAACTAATTTCAGTAAACATTATGCAGGCCATGTAGAAACAGGTGAGGATTCTATAACAGATCCTTTTATGGGTGGGATGTTGTAAAAATTAGGGGCTCTTCGTCTTTGCGAGGAGACGAGTAATCTCCTAATTGCGTCGTGTAAGCAAGGAGGAGATTGCCGCAGTCGGTGAAGAACCTCCTTCGCAATGACGGACATGGGTTAGCGAACAACATGCCTTTCAAGTATCTATGTAGGTTGAATAACTCTTTAGGGTTGTATATTCTTTTGACAGGTGGGATAATTCTTTTTTACATAGCTAGATTTCTTTTTGTAGGTATGCGAATTTGTGATAAAGCACTAACTTTACATTATGCAACCTATAATACGACCAATTAAGTCTGGCGATGATGCTCCGCTAGGCAAACTCATTAAAAGTGTTTTAACAGAATTTAAAGCAAATAAGCCAGGTACAGCTTACTTTGATGAAAGTACAAACCATTTATCAACTGTGTTTGAAAACCCTAAATCGACCTATTGGGTGATAGAGGAAAATGGAGCAATAATTGGTGGAGGTGGAGTTTTTCCGACGGCAAACTTACCAGAAGGAACATGTGAGCTAGTGAAACTTTATTTATATCCAGCAGCTAGAGGAAGAGGGTTGGGTAAAGCAATTATGGATAAATGTTTTTCATCTGCCAAAGACTTAGGTTACCAAAATGTTTATTTAGAATCTATGCCTGAATTAAATAAAGCGGTAAGTATGTACGAACGGATGGGCTTTGAAAAATTATGTAGCTCACTTGGTGACTCAGGGCATTTTGGTTGTGATATTTGGATGGTGAAGAAATTATAACAAGCTCTGTTTTGTCATCCAGAGCGAAGTAAAAATCTATGTTGGCTCATTGCCAGCTGACTGACAATCGTAATGATAAAAAGGTTGAATAGTTATTTATAAACCATTGGGATACGCAATCGAGTTGGGTATGACTTACAATTCAAAGTCATAGTCTCGGAATGACAAATCTTTTTACTACTCCAATAATAAATCATCATCCTCATCGCCTAGGCTTAATTGGATATTATCATTACCAGAAATTCCTTCTATAGAACCACGAATATGCGCTGCATTTAATAACACTTTTTCTAACTGTTTTTCTCTGCTTTTCCATAAACGTTCCATGGCATCGCGTTCTCGCTGAATAGATAATTTCATGCTCATAAAACCCTCGCGGATAGCTTTCCATTGCTCAGAAAATTCGTTTCCGTTTAGATAATCATAGAGCATGTGCATTTTATCGCCTTTGTTTTCTTGCGTTTTGGTAGCGCCGAACAATTTTACAATTCCATCTCTCAGGATGTAAGAAACTGCTTTAACTTCGTCAAAAGAGCAAATCCACACCCCATCTTTTTCTCCGAAGCAATCCATCCCCTTTGGGTAACATTGTGTTACAATTACAGCAACATCTACGCCCATACTACGCATATCTTTTTTCAATTTCTCAATCCATTCCATCGAAAAATCTTTAGTACGCTTGCTCTCGTAAATAATTCTACCGCATTCCTGTCCGAATTGATTACGCACATTATGCACACAATCCGCTCCGCGAACACCTTTGCCAACCTCCTCAATTAAATCGAATGGAAATGTATTTCGTAGCAATTCTTCCAAGATTAATTCTTGTACTTCGCCTTGCAGTTGCATAGAACCTTGCTCGGCTTTGCGCTTCATTTCTTCCGCCAGTTTCTTTTGGTCGTCTAGCTGTTTCTCTAATTCTTTTACGCGAAGCTGATGCTCGGTGTCCTTCAAATTATTTTTCTCTAATTCTTGCTTGCGTACTTGTGCAACTAATTCTTCGCGTTGTTCTTGCAACTTACGTTGAATACTTAATTCTAATTCAGCTTCGCGATTTTTAATCTCTTGCTCTTTCTTTAGAAATTCAATTTCTTTAGCACGAGCCAGCTTTAGCTTTTCTTCGTTTTCTTCATTAGCTGCTTTAGACATTTTCAATTGGTTCTCGAAATCTGCACTAATGGTTTTACGTAAATTCTCAGCCATCGATGTTTGCAAAGCAGCTTTTTCTTGCGCTAATTTTTGCTCAAAAGCCAATTCTTGTTGCTTCTTTTGTTGCTCAAAAGCTTCCGCTTTTTTCTGAAACTCTTCTTCTTTTTGTTTGGTAAAAGAAACCATCTTCTCTCTCAAATCCTGTTTGTATTCTTCTGCCATTACTTCTTCAATAGGAAAAGTATGGTTGCAATTAGGGCATTTTATTTCTGTTGACATGTGGCTGTGCTTTGGTTATCCGAAATGTTGGATGAATTCAAAAATACAGAAATTATGGATAGGTTTTTACAGCCGAATGTCTATTTTTGTTTCTAACTAAACCCTCAATGTTCCGACAAATAATTAACGCTTATAAAACCTCTTTTTCTGGGTTAAGTAAAGAAACTTGGCTTTTAAGTTGGGTTATTTTATTGAATCGCTGCGGGTATATGGCGGTGCCATTTATGGGTTTGTATGTTACGCAAGCATTGCATCGCCCAGCTTCAGATGCTGGTATTATTATTTCTTTATTTGGATTAGGTTCTATTTTAGGTGCAACAACAGGCGGTAAACTTACTGATATGTTTGGCTTTAGGCCTGTTCAGATTTTTTCATCTTTAATTGGTGGTGCGCTTTTTTTAGTTTTCTCTCAAGTGAGTCATTTTAATACGTTATGTGTATTGGCCGTATTAATTAGTTTTTTTTACGATGCATTTCGCCCTGCGAATTTTACTGCAATTGCTGCATACGCTGCGGAAGGGAAAGAAACTCGTTCTTATTCTTTAAACCGTTTAGCAACTAATGTGGGTTGGGCAGTTGGGGTAAGTATGGGTGGAATTATTGCTTCTTTCAATTATCAATTACTATTTATTGTTGATGGAACGGTAAGTATTTTAGTTGCCCTAGCTATTTTTATGTTTTTGCCAGCTGTTAAAGGTTTTAGAAAAGCAGCTATTGAAAAAATGAAGGGTATTGTTGTACGCAAACCTTGGCAAGATCCATTATTTGTGAAATTTATTTTGTTGACCACAGTTTTTGCAACTTGTTTCTTTTTAATGTTTAGAGTAGTGCCCGTATTTTTTAAAGAAGTTTGGCATTTAGATGAAGCTTTAATCGGATTAATTTTAGGTGTAAATGGAGTAATTATTGCACTCTTTGAAATGATTATGATTAGTAAAATTGAGAACAAGCGACCAGCTGTTTTTTACATTGTAATAGGCGTTTTAATTGTCGGGCTTTCTTTTGCTGTGCTATTATTACCTAAATTTTTGCCAGTTGTTGTAGCGTTGTTAAGTGTAATTTGTTTCACTTTTGGTGAGATGTTTGCCATCCCGTTTATTAACACATTTGTAATTAAACGAAGCAACGAATTTAACCGTGGACAGTATGCAGCAGGTTATACTGTAGGTTGGTCTATGGCGCAAGTAATTGGCCCAACTGGGGGTTTTTATTTAGCAGAAAAACTAGGCTATAATTCCCTTTGGGTCGGCATTACCATTTTGCTTTTACTTTGCGCTTATGGGTATAGTGCATTGGATTATAAAGAAGAATTAATTTGCTGAAAACAATCCTTCTATTTTTTTGTTCATATTAGCATATGAAGAAACGGATACACATTTTAGAAGACGATAAAGATATAGGTTACATCATCGAATTTTTATTGAAAGATGAGGGATACGATTTACAGCTTTCCTCTACATTTAAAGAAATGAAAAAAAAGTTAAAGGATTCAATTCCTGATCTTTTTATTTTAGATGTAATGCTTCCGGATGGAAATGGGATTGAAATTTGTCACGATTTAAAGAATGACATTTTCACTAAACATATCCCGGTTATTGTAATGTCTGCTAATATTAGAAGCAAACAAATGAGCGAAATGGCTGCGCCAGATGATTACATTAGCAAGCCATTTGATTTAGACGATATTGAAAATAGAATTAAGAGATTAATAGATAAAAAAGCAGTGTCATAGGCTTTTAAAGAGATGAACCAGATTTAAAAGTCTGTGTTCATCTTTTTTTATTGGGTAAATTGCCAAGGCAAACGATCTATTTTATCGCCAATTAACTGCACGCTTTCTGCAGTTAGTTCTTCTTTTGCGTATTCTTCCATCATCCAACCGCCATCTTTTTTTCTTATAAAGCCAATCGGTTTATTATCTACGGTAACTCTATATAAATTTTTTTCTATTGGTTTTATTTTAACCATTCTTTCGCCCAAGCTATACACCAAATGCTCTTCCATTCGGTAAAACTAAATTTTTATTTTAACTATTTAGAAAAGGATTTCAACAACCTTTTTGCTATTTTGCAGCCCTCAATTTTTAGAATGGCAATAGAAGAAAATCTTTATTACGTTAATCAGGTATTCGAAAAAGTTCCACTTCCCCCAAAGGGATTACTAGAAACACAATTTGATGAATGCACTTTTATCAATTGCGATTTCACAGAAACAGATTTCTCACAATGTGATTTTATCAAATGCACTTTTGATGGATGTAATTTAAGTATGGTTAAATTTGGACCGATTGGCTTTGACAAAGTTCAGTTTACTAATTGTAAGATGATTGGTGTAGATTTTTCGAATACTAAGGATTTTCTATTTGCCGTAGATTTTACTAATTGCATTTTAGATTATGCCGCTTTTATGAAGAAGAAAAATCGTAAAAGTCACTTTAATAATTGTTCACTAAAAGGAACTGATTTCTCTGAAGCAGATTTAACATCAGCTGTATTTGAGCGTTGTGATTTAAGTGCTGCAGTTTTTATGCGAAGTATTTTAAATAGTGCCAACTTTACATCGGCCATTAAGTTTACTATTGATCCCGAAAAAAACTTACTCAGAAAAGCAAAATTCTCGGCAGATGGTTTAGCAGGTTTGCTCACCAATTATGGCATTGTTGTTGAAGAGAGCTAGCATAGGATTTAATACTAAAAACAAATCGACACCGTTTCAATACCTACGAATTTAACATAAAATATACATGAATAACTTTAAAAAATTAATTCCACTCGTATTATTAGCTGCATTACCTTTTCTATCATTTGGCCAAAAAGCTAATTGGCAAAACCTCGATTTTAAAAAGGATTCTATTTTTGGTATCAGTACTGAAAAAGCATATGCCGAACTATTAAAAGGAAAAAAATCTACCCCGGTACTAGTTGCTGTATTAGATGGCGGTGTAGATTTAAATCATGAAGATTTAAAAAGAGTAATCTGGACTAATAAAAAAGAGGTTGCTGGAAATGGCGTGGACGATGACAAAAATGGTTACGTTGATGATATACATGGCTGGAACTTTTTAGGCGGTAAAAATGGTTCGATAGAATTTGAAGCCTTAGAACTTACACGTTTAGTACGTAGAGATAATGCACGTTTTGCAGGTGTAACAGCGGCAACTGTAACTGCAAAAGATAAAGCAGATTATGAAACGTATATCAAAAACAGATCGGAAGTAGAGAAAGAGTTAGCAACTGCAAAAAGTAATTTGGCTGGTGTTTCTGGTTTTAAATTCGTGTTGGATGGCGTAGTGAAAAAAATTGGTAAAGAAAATCCAACTAAAGCAGATTTCGAAGCATTTAAATCTGCAGATCAGCAAGAAATGAGAGTTAGAGAAGCTTTGCTTGATGTATTAAAAGAGATGGATTTCAAGACTTTTTACGAAACACAAATTGCTGAAGGCGTAAAATATTATACAGGTCAGGTAAAATATAACTACAATATTGATTACGATCCAAGAGCTATAGTTGGTGATAATCCTAATGATAGTAAAGAACGTTTTTATGGAAATAACGACATTAAAGGCCCTGATGCTTTACATGGTTCACATGTAGCTGGTATTATCGGCGCAGATCGTACCAACAAAATTGGTATCATGGGTGTGGCTGATAATGTAGTAATTATGGGTGTACGGAATACGCCAAATGGCGATGAAAGAGATAAAGATGTTGCAAATGCTATTCGATATGCGGTAGATAATGGTGCAAAAGTACTGAACATGAGCTTTGGTAAAGGTTATTCATGGGATAAAGCGACCGTAGATGAAGCTGTAAAATATGCAGTGAGTAAAGATGTATTGTTAGTTCATGCAGCAGGTAACGAGAATGCTGATATTGATGTAGAAAACAATTTTCCTACTCATAAATATTTAGATGGCAGTGTTGCAAGTTCTTGGATTACTGTTGGCGCATCTGGGCCAAAAGATGATGAAACGTTAAAAGCAGCATTTTCTAATTATGGTAAAACATCGGTTGATGTTTTTGCGCCTGGTGTTCGTATTACATCTACTGTACCAGAAAATAAATACATTGAAGAAGATGGAACAAGTATGGCAGCGCCAGTAGTAACAGGTTTAGCTGCTTTAATACGTTCTTATTATCCAAAGTTAACTGCAATGCAAGTAAAAGAGATTATTATGAAATCTGTAGTGAAAGTGAACCATAATGTTTCAACTATGAAAGGTGCAGATACAGTAAGTATTCCATTTGCAGATTTATGTGTGACTGGAGGAATTGTAAATGCCTATAACGCATTAAAATTGGCAGCCACTTATAAATAGAATTCCAATTGACATAAGATTTAGCCTCGATAATTTATCGGGGCTTTTTTTGTACTGCTTTACTCAGAAAGCAATAAATTGCTATGCATGCAGAATAAATTTAAAATCGGTTGTTGCAGAAAAGATAATTTATTAGATTTGAGAAACGGCAGTAGTAGCCAAGTTAAAAAGTCATCCCATGTCTACAACCATAACCAGAGTATTTGATCTTTTAAAATATAACCTCGAGAATTTTCCAAAACCAGAATTTATTAGCGGGAAGACTAACGGGAAATGGAAGAAATATAGTACCCAAGAATTTTGTGATGTAACTGATAACCTTAGTAGAGGTTTAACTACATTAAAAATTGGAAAGGGCAGTAGAGTTGCAGTAATGTCGCATAATAGACCAGAGTGGAACATTTGTGATTATGCAATTATGCAATTGGGTGCCTATCAAATTCCGCTTTATCCAACTTTAGCAGAGCATGATGTTAAGTTTATTATTGAGAATGCAGATATCACTGTAGTTTTTGTAAGCGATGAAGCGATTTGTCAGAAAGTAAAAGCCGTTGCTAAGGAGTTAAAACATGCTATTAAAATTTACACATTTAACAAAGTTGATGGCGCTGAAAACTGGCAAGAATTGATTGATGAGGGTAAAGCTAAACCAGAAATAGACTTAGAAACCTACAGAAATGCAGTAAAAGGCGATGATATTTTAACCTTAATTTATACATCTGGGACTACTGGCACACCAAAAGGTGTAATGCTTACACATGATAATTTGGTGCAGAACTTTGAAAAATCAGCTATTATTTTTCCTAAAGAAGTAAAAACAGCATTAAGCTTTTTGCCTTTGTCGCATATTTTCGAAAGAATGATTTCCTACCTCTATGTCTATTCAGGGGTTTCTATCTACTATGCTGAAAGCATGGATACCATAGTTGCCGATATTCAAGAGGTTAAACCAAATGCATTTTCTACTGTACCTCGATTATTAGAAAAGGTGTACGATAAAATCATGGAAAAGGGAAAAGATTTAAAGGGAGTTAAAAGAGGTATTTTCTTTTGGTCTTTAGCTTTAGCCGAAAAATATGATTTTAAAAATGGATGGTGGTATAATTTTGAATTAAGCATAGCTCGAAAATTGGTATTTAAAAAATGGCAAGAAGCATTAGGTGGTCGGATTGTGGTGCTGGCATCTGGTGGTGCAGCATTAAATCCAAGATTGGCACGTATATTTTGGGCTGCGGGTATGCCTGTTTTCGAAGGCTACGGTTTAACTGAAACTTCGCCAGTAATTACTGTGAATCATTTTGGCGCTACTATGTTTGGGACAGTTGGCCCAGTTATAGAAGGTGTAGAGATTAAAATTGCAGAAGACGGTGAGATTTTAACGCGTGGCCATCATATTATGAAAGGTTATTATTTAAGAGATGACTTAACCGCCGAAAGCATTGATAAAGATGGCTGGTTCCATACTGGAGATATTGGTGAGATTTTACAAGGAAAATTTTTAAAAATCACTGATCGTAAAAAAGAAATTTTTAAAACTGCCGGGGGAAAGTACATCGCTCCTCAAATGCTAGAAAACAGATACAAAGAATCGCCATTAATTGAACAAATTATGGTATTAGGTGAAAACAGAAAGTTTCCAGCAGCTTTAATTGTACCTGCTTTCCCTGCTTTAAAAACTTGGTGTGATAAAAAAGGGATACCCTACACTAGCAATGAAGAAATGATTTCTAATGAGCAAGTAATTGATAAATTTAACCGCATAATTACTACTTTAGGAACTGAATTTGGCAAATGGGAACAAGTGAAACGTTTTGCATTATTAGCAAAAGAATTTAGTATTGACGGCGGCGAACTCACACCAAAATTGAGCTTTAAACGTAAAGTTATTCTAGAAAAAAATAAAGACATCATCGAAAAGATTTATAAAGATGCAGAGAATTACAAAGTATAAATTGAAAATTACAGGATTTACCTGTGCAGTACTGGCAACAAGCTTATTGTTAAGTTGCGTTGGCGGTCAGTTAGGTAAAAATAATAGTGGTGAGTTTAGAAATGGAATGGTGGTTTCTGCAAATGAAGTCGCTTCAGAAGTTGGCGTAGAAATACTAAAAAAAGGAGGTAATGCGGTTGATGCAGCCGTTGCTGTTCAATTTGCATTAGCCGTTGTTTATCCAAATGCTGGTAACATTGGTGGAGGGGGTTTTATGGTATATCGTTCTGCCAAAGGCGAAATTAATTCATTAGACTTTAGAGAAAAAGCTGGTGCAAATGCAGGTAGAGATATGTATTTGGATGCTGCGGGGAATCCGATAGTTGATAAAAGTTTACATGGACAATTGGCAGCTGGCGTGCCTGGTTCTGTAGCGGGCATGGCTGAAGCACATCAAAAATATGGTCATTTAAAATGGGAGGATTTAATCGCCCCAGCTATACATTTAGCACAAGATGGGTTTAAATTATCGGCCAGACAAGCCAGAGAATTAAACGGATTAAAAGGCACGTTTACAAAATTAAATCCTTTAGGTACCGTATTAGTAAAAGATGCTAAATGGGTAGAGGGTGATGTTTTAGTGCAAAACGAATTAGCAAATACTTTAAAATTAATTGCAAATAAAGGTAGAAGCGGTTTTTATGAAGGTGCTGTTGCCGATTCAATTTTAGCCGAAATGCAACGTGGTGGTGGAATTATTACAAAACAAGATCTTGCTTCTTACAAAGCAATTTGGCGCAAACCTGTAACTGGAGAATATAGAGGTTATGAAGTAATAACCATGCCGCCACCTTCAAGCGGCGGAATCGCTTTAATTCAATTGCTAAAATCAGTTGAGCCTTACCCATTAACTAAATGGGGTTTTAATTCAGATTCTACCGTTCAATTAATGGTTGAAGCAGAGCGAAGAGTGTATGCAGACAGAGCTGCGCATTTGGGAGATCCAGATTTTTATCCTGTTCCTCAAACAAAGTTGATCGAAAATGGATACATAAAACAACGCATGAGTACGTTTAATTGGCAAAATGCTAGTACAAGCGCAGAAATTAGTGCTGGTGAAATTGCGCCAAGAGAACACGAAGAAACTACTCATTTTTCTATTGTGGATAGAGATGGGAATGCAGTTGCAATTACTACAACTTTAAATGGATCGTATGGTGCTGGTGTTGTTGTAAAAGGTGCTGGTTTCTTATTGAATAATGAAATGGATGATTTTTCTGTGAAACCTGGTGCACCTAATATGTACGGATTGGTTGGTGGAGAAGCAAATGCTATTGCTCCCAATAAGAGAATGTTAAGTTCTATGACGCCTGCGATTTTGTCTAAAGATGGTGAATTATTTATGGTGGTAGGTACGCCGGGCGGTTCTACTATCATCACATCCGTTTTCCAAACCATTTTAAATGTAGTCGATTTTAACATGTCGATGCAAAGTGCTGTAAATGCAAAGAAATTTCATCATCAATGGTTGCCAGATGAAGTTGCTATTGAAGATAAAGCATTAGATAGTTTAACAACAGAAAAGCTAAAAGCTAAAGGATATAAAATCGTTAATCGAGGTGCAATTGGTAGAGTAGATGCCATTCTTAAAACTAAGTGGGGCTATTATCAAGGTGGTGCAGATCCGAGAGGAGATGATAAAGCGGTAGGTTGGTAGTGTTGTGAATATATTTTGATAAATATACATGCAACAGTTTATTAGATTATAAAGTCATTTGATTAAATTCATTTTATGAAAATCAAATTCTTATTATCCTTTTTCTTCATTTTTCTAGGTGTATTCAATGTTAAATCTCAAACCTGTAATTGTATCACCGACTTAGATGAGATAGCAAAAGCGGTTAAAAAAGCGCCAAGTTATAAAGATGGGGTAAAAGAAAAAGGAGAACCCTTTTTCGAAACGAAACTGAAGAAAATTAAAAATCAAATTATACAGGACCCTCTGCAGACCAAAAACTGCTCTGCTTATATCCAGAAATACCTTAAGCTTTTTAATGATAAACATTTAACCCTTTATTTCGATTACAGCAAAATAAAGTCGCAAAAGGATGTGCTTGAATCAGAATTGTACAAACAAAATCAGTTTGTAAAAATCGATTCTAATCAATTAAAATTTATAGACGAGATAGAAGGTATATATTATGATGTTTACAAGTATTACAAAGTTGCAGTAATTAAAGATACAACTAACCTCAATCAGTATTTGGGTGTCATTTTAACAAGTAGAAATGGACTTTGGAAGAACGGTCAGGTTAAATTTGTTTTAAAGAAAAATGAAGACAAAAGTTACGATGGCTTTTTTTATGATGATATTCATTTTGCAAAATATAATAGTGTTACTTATTCTGATCAAAAATTACTCGGAGTAGAATGGATTAAACAAGAACGGATTAAGTTGGAACCAATTAATCCTTTTATTGTACCCACAAAAAAGAAATGGGATTATCAAAAGCTAGATGAAGAAACAGATTATGTCTACTTGGGAACTTTCAGCGGAATGTTAGCCTATGAAAGTGATACATTTTATAGGGATCTTATTCCTAAATTGAAAGGCAAAAGATTAATTGTTGATGTAAGAAACAATACGGGTGGTGGAGAAAGGAGTTACAATATGTTCTTGAATTTTGTAAATAGCAGTGCTTGTGCAGCTAAACAGATTGCCCTCATACAAAATTCAACATGCGGCAGTGCAGGTGAACATTTTATTTTAGCGATGCGCAAAAATCCGCTCGTTAAAACATTTGGAGAAAATTCTGCTGGTTTTATGGGTTATGGTTATGGAAATAGGGCAAGTATTACAATTAAAACATCGTGTTTTAATTATATTTCGGAAATAACAGAAAATAAATATCCGTCTTTTAAAATATATGAAACGGTTGGCATACCGCCTGACGTAAAATTATTAAGAGATAAGGATTGGATTAAACAAGTTATTGCATATTTAAGTACAAATAAATAATTATCTGCTATGCGTAAGCTATTATTCTCCCTTCTCATTTTAACACTAATTAGTCAAGTATCAAATGCACAAAGCAATGAAGAGAGTAGTGTAAGTGCATTTATTAATCAGTATCAGGCAGATGAAACCATGCTTGGACGTAAGTATACATTAAAACGTTCTGAAGAATATTTTCAAAGAATGGAACGCTTTTATACAGATTGGTTAACTAAATTAAGAACACTGCCTTTTGCTAACCTTAATGTAAATGAACGTGTAGATTATACCTTGCTTAAACGCGATATTAATACAGATTTTAGAACTCTGCAAGAATCCTATACAGAATTCAAAAACACAAATTTTACCATTCCTTTCGCAAAAGCGATAATTGATTTTGAGCAAAAAAGAAGAGTAGGTAAACAACAAAATGCGAAAGAAACTGAAGAAATTTTCAGTAAGCTAAAAGATGATATCGATAACGCGACCAAAGCAGTACTGAATCAGCAGCTTACATTAAATCCTGTGCAAGCAAATTGGGCACAGCAAACGGTCAATCAGTATTTAACTGTTTTTACAGAAGCGTATAAATTTTACGATGGTTATGATCCACTGTTTACAAAAGCGACTAAAGGCATTTACCCAAATGTGGTGAATGCATTAAAAGAGTATGCTGCCGAATTAGGGAAAATAGCAAAACTATCGAACGTAAAAGATGATGGTAGCGGAATTTTAGGTAATCCTATTGGAAGAAATGCTTTATTAAGTAATTTGAAAGATGAGATGATTGCTTATACGCCAGAGCAAATAGAAGCAATCGCTATGCGAGAATTTGCTTGGTGCGATGCAGAGATGTTAAAGGCATCACAACAAATGGGTTTTGGTAGCGATTGGAAAAAAGCATTAGAAAAAGTAAAAACAGATTATCCAGACTTAGGAAAGCAACCCGAATTAGTTTACGAATTAGCTAATGAAGCTATTGATTTTGTAGAAAAGAATAACTTAATCAAAATTCCAGCAATGGCTAAAGAAGGTTGGAGAATGAGAATGTTAAGTCCACAAGAGCAACAATTTGCGCCTTTTTTTTTAGGAGGGGAATCTGTTTTAATCGCTTATCCGACAGAAGAAATGAGTGAGGATGCAAAAATGATGACCTTAAGAGGAAATAACAGACATTTTTCTAGAGCTGTAGTTTTCCACGAATTAATACCAGGTCATAATTTGCAATATTACATGCAAAGCAGGTATAAACCTTATCGCAGAGGTTTTGGCACTCCTTTTTGGACAGAGGGCTGGTCTTTATATTGGGAAATGTTGCTGTGGGATAAGAATTTTGCGAAAACACCTGAAGATAAAATTGGCATGTTGTTTTGGAGAATGCATCGCTGCGCTCGCATCATTTTTTCTATGAACTACCATTTAGGTAAATGGACACCAAAACAATGCATTGATTTTTTAGTAGAACGGGTGGGTTTTGAAAGAGCAAATGCAGAAGCGGAAGTGCGCCGTTCTTTTACCGGCGGGTACGGACCGCTTTACCAAATAGGTTATATGCTTGGTGGATTAGAATTCAGAGCACTGCATAAAGAATTAGTAGAAAGTGGAAAAATGACGGATATCCAGTTTCACGATAGAATTTTAAAAGAAAATAATATGCCTGTGGAAATGGTTAGAGCAATTTTAACGCAACAGCTCTTACCGGAAAACTTTACAACCAACTGGAAATTTGCAGGTTTAATTCAGTAAAATGAAACAAAATAGATACTTGTTTGTTTGCCGTTCTTCAACACTTTTACTTAAATTTTGTATAGCAAACTACACACTTTTTAACATTTTTTAACAAAAAATCCTCTATTAAAAATGTCCTAAGTACTTATGAATAAGTAGAATAACGTAAAAATATTAATTTTAAAACCAGCTTTGGTATAGCGATTGACTATTGCAATGTAAATAGCAAAAACGCTTATTAAAATTAGTATTATGAAACTCAATCTATTAAAATGTTTACCAGTTGCCTTAGCTGGTTTATTTATTGGTGGTGCTGCACAAGCGCAAACAACAACATCAACAATGGCTCCTTTTAGAACATGGTCTATTGGAGTAAATGCAGGTGTAATTTCTCCAATCTCACCACTAGGTGGACAAAACGATTATTCTAACTGGGAATCTAGCTTGGGATACGGTTTATACATCAAAAAACAAATTACACCATATTTCTCTTTACGTTTAGATGGTAATAGAGGTAAAGCAAAAGGTGATAATTTAGAGCCGTACAATGGCGGCGCAAATGTTAGTCCTTTTAAATCTTTTTCAACTGATTTAAATTACTCAGGAAGTTTAAATGCTGTCGTTAATATGTTTAATTGGAGCATGTTTAAACAACAAAATAATGCACAATTATATGCTTCTGTTGGTGGTGGTTTCGCAAATTATACCACAACTACTGTAAACTCTGGTGGTACAACAGTAGAAAATGCAACAGTAGATAAAATGATTATCCCAGTAGGATTAGGTGCTAAAT
Organism: Pedobacter sp.; assembly: GCF_041662865.1. Lineage (GTDB taxonomy): Bacteria > Bacteroidota > Bacteroidia > Sphingobacteriales > Sphingobacteriaceae > Pedobacter. The sequence continues at coordinate 1,632 of NZ_JBAZRL010000021.1, read as the reverse complement.
TTCGTTTAGCAGAAGCAATAAATCTAGATTTAGGTTGGACCATTAGTTTTGTAGATGGTGATACTTTTGACGGTTATGCAAGAGGAGCAAATGATAAATATAACTATGCTTATGCTGGTTTAGAATTTGCTTTGGGTAAAGGAAAACAATTAGCTTTTTATAGTCCAACAGCAGCAACTTATGACGAAGCTGTAGCAGCTAAAAACATTGCAAGCGGTTTAAAATCTGATTTAGATGCTCAAAAAGCTGAAAATGCTAGATTACGTTCAGAAATGGGCGATTTATTAAAAGATAGCGATGGTGATGGTGTTGCAGATAAATTAGATAAATGTGCTGGAACTCCTGCAGGTACTGTAGTTGATGGTTCTGGTTGTCCATTAAAAGTGCCAGCTCCACAAGTTACAGAAAGAGTAATTGTTACTGAAGCAGACCGTAAAGTTGTTGCAGATGCGATTAAAAACTTAGAATTTGATTTAGGTAAAGCTACTATTCGTTCAAAATCTTATGCTACTTTAAATAGAGTTGCTGCATTATTAATGGAGAAAAACTTTAGCTTAAAATTAGCAGGTCATACAGATAACACAGGTTCAAACGAACTGAATATGCGTTTATCTAAGGATAGAGCAGAATCAGTAAAATCTTATTTAGTATCTCAAGGTGCTAATGCAAGTAGAATTGAAGCTACAGGTTATGGAGAAGATCAACCAATTGCAACTAACAAAACTGCAGCTGGTCGTCAGCAAAACCGTAGAGTAGAATTTACTTTATACTAGTACAAATCATCCTTAAATAGTAAAAGCGTTCCGAGCAATCGAAACGCTTTTTTTTATGTAAACAGACTTGGGAAGTATAAAGCAATCTCCTAGTATTATACTTCTAAAATATTTTCACATTCTACTTGCATCATAAATTCTTATTGCATAAATTTGTTATGCAAGCATAGTATTTAATGAAGCAGAAAGAAACAGTAGATTATTTTTTAAAGGTAGTTTGGCAGAACGTGGCCAATACATATAACCAGATCGCCTCTGGTTTTGGAATAACCCAGGCAATTGGGTATGTTCTGATCAATATTGACAAAGAAGGTACGGCCGTGACACAGCTTGCAGGTTTGCTGGGTGTAAAGGCGACCAGTCTGTCCCGGATGTTAAACAATATGGAAGAACTGGGGTTGATCTACCGTGAGGCTTCATTGGGCGACAAACGCTCAGTAAAGGTTTACCTGACTGAGTTTGGGGTGGAAAAGCGACAGCTGGCCAAGGGTGTCGTGATCTCTTTCAATGAATACCTGAACGCAAATCTGACCATATCGGAAAAAAATAACCTGATCAATACTTTGCAGAAGCTCAACAAACTCACTTTAGCATATTCAATCCCTACTCAAGATGAGGAACAAAAAAATAAATAAGGTTGCGGTACTGGGCTCCGGTATTATGGGTTCCCGTATCGCATGTCACTTTGCCAATATAGGCGTAGAGGTGCTGCTGCTGGATATCGTCCCTAAAGAGGGGCCCAGGAACAGTATTGTCGATACCGCTTTGCAAACTGCCGTAAAAAACAATCCTTCACCCGTATACTACAAGAAAGTGCTGAGTAAGATCGGTACCGGTAATTTTGAGGATGACATGGCAA
>NZ_JBAZRL010000020.1:6364-56998 GCF_041662865.1 Pedobacter sp. | reverse complement strand
AAATGGATAACAATTCTAGTTCATATAAGCCTAAAGTTGCAGTGATAGGTTCAGGGTTTGCGGGTATAAGCGCTGCTTGTTACCTCGCAAAGAGTGGTGCTGAAGTAACTATATATGAAAAAAACCAGCAGACGGGTGGAAGAGCAAGACAATTGGTTACGGAAAACGGTTATAGTTTTGACATGGGGCCTAGCTGGTACTGGATGCCTGGCGTATTTGAGCAATTCTTTGCAGATTTTGGTTATGTACCAACAGATTTCTACGAGCTTTCACAACTTGATCCCGGCTTCTCCATCGTTTTTGGTAAAGATGATATGTTGCATATCCCAAAGTCCATTGAAAAATTAGAAGAGGTTTTTGAACAGATCGAAAAAGGAAGTTCTATTAAGCTTAGGAAATTTCTCTCTGGTGCGGGTTTCAAATACAAAGTGGGTATGGAAAATTTGGTGCATAAACCCGGTCTTTCTTTAACTGAGTTTTTGGATATGGACGTAATTAAGGGTGCTTTTAAGCTACAGTTATTGCAATCATTCCGGACGCACGTTAAAAAATATTTTAGCCATCCAAAACTTATAGCGTTAATGGAATTCCCAGTACTTTTCCTTGGCGCAACCGCAAAAGATACCCCAGCTCTTTATAGCTTGATGAACTACGCTGGGCTTTCTCTAGGCACATGGTATCCTAAAGGAGGTCTAGCATCTGTAATAGACGGAATGCGTAACCTAGCTGAACAGTTAGGGGTTAAATTTCTGACCGATGAACCTGTATCAGGATTTACTATTGAAAAGCGAAAGATTACCCGTGTTAAATCTCAACGCTTTCTATTGAATTACGATGGTGTTGTTGCAGCAGCAGATTACCACCATGTAGAAGATAGCCTGTTGGGTGAAGAGTTTAGGAACTATTCAGAGCAATACTGGGAGAAAAGAGTACTTGCCCCATCAAGCCTCATCTTTTATCTGGGCGTTACTAAAAAACTGGATCGCCTATCGCATCACACCCTTTTTTTCGATGAAGACTTAGACCTGCATTCTGCTGAGATTTATGAGAATCCGAAATGGCCATCAAAGCCATTGTTTTATGTATGCTGTCCTTCAAAAACGGATGATGCTGTTGCTCCAGTAGGTCATGAAAACATTTTTGTGCTTATGCCACTCGCAACTGGACTTGAAGATACTACTGAGCTTCGGGAACGTTATTTCACACTAATCATGAAGCGTTTGGAAGAGTTTTGTGGGCAGGATATTACAAACCATCTAGATTATAAGCGAAGCTATTGCATACAAGATTTTGTACAGGATTATAATTCGTATAAGGGCAACGCGTATGGCTTAGCCAATACTTTAATGCAAACAGCAAACCTTAAGCCTTCGATTAAAAACAAAAAAATTGACAACCTATTTTATGCTGGCCAGTTAACTGTTCCAGGACCTGGGGTTCCGCCCTCTATTATCTCTGGAAAACTAGCGGCAACAGCATTAAACAAGAACCTAGGAAATTTGATCATCTTTCTGCACAATGCAGCAAAATCACCACTATCCGTTACAGCACTAGCTTTTCGCTGGGCATTTACTTCCTGCACAAAAAAATAAGGCAGCCAATCTATTCAATATATGGATTTGTCCGTTTGGCTGATGAAATTGTGGATAGTTTTCATGATTTTGATAAGACCTATTTATTGAACAAATTCAGAAAAGACTGCTATGAGGCCATTGATCAGGGAATTAGCCTGAATCCAATACTTAATTCTTTTCAGCTGGTGGTAAGACAGTATAACATTGAAAGAGAGTTAGTAGATCTTTTTTTGGATAGCATGGAAATGGATCTCCGAGAGGAAACTTATACTAATGATAAATATAATCGTTATATACTAGGCTCAGCACAAGTAGTTGGACTTATGTGTTTGAGAGTTTTTACTGCAGGAAATAAAAAAGAATACGAAAATCTTAAGGAATCAGCGATGTTACTTGGTTCGGCTTTTCAGAAGGTCAACTTTTTAAGAGATCTGAATGCAGATTATGTTCAGCTAGGGAGGAGTTATTTCCCTGGAGTAAATCTTTCTGCATTTGGTAACCAAGAGAAAAAACAAATCGAATTGGAAATTGAAGCTGAATTTAGAGCCGCCCTAAAGGGAATTAGATTGTTGCCAAGAGAGGCGAGGAGTGGTGTTTACCTTGCCTATATCTATTATTTTGAGCTGTTCAAAAAAATCAAAAGGGTTTCGGCAGAAAAAGTAATAGCAAGTAGGATCAGGATATCTAATGGCCACAAGCTAGGATTAATGTTCGATTCGATGATTCGTTATAAGATGAATGCAATATGAGAATACTACTGTGTCTTTTAATCATTGGAAATTCGAAGTCTAAAGATGTCCCCGAGCTTTCAATGCTAAGAAAACTCTACTATAGGGCAGTAGTTGAATCCTCGGCATCAGCATTGCTTTCCAAGGAATTAAAGGTTGTTGGGCCAAATTCTGCACCTATACTTGTATGTTATAAGGGTGCAGCCTTTATGATGGAGGCGAAATATGCTTTCAATCCGATAACTAAGCTTTCTAGATTTTCGAAAGGTAAAACAGCTATAGAACAAGCCATCGCTAGAGAGCCTGGTAACATGGAAATGAGGTTCATCCGCTTCTCGATCCAGACCAATCTTCCTGGCTTTCTTGGGTATCATGGTAATATTGCCTCAGATAAACAGAAACTACTTGCAGGGGTAGGCAGCCTAACTGATAAGGTGCTAAAGGATAACATTACTGCCTACCTTATCGCTTCGAAAAAATGTACTAGTGAAGAAATTAAAAAATTACAACAGTGATGGAGAAAGTGATATTAGTAGATAGTAACGACAATCAAGTTGGTATCATGGAAAAAATGGAAGCTCACATCTCTGGTGAGTTGCACCGAGCTTTTTCCATATTTATATTTAACTCAAAAGGGGAGCTACTGTTGCAGCAGCGAGCTTTAAATAAGTATCATTCAGGAGGCAAGTGGACAAATACCTGTTGCAGCCATCCACGTGAAAATGAACATACTATTATGGCGGCCCACAGAAGGTTGAAAGAAGAAATGGGAATGGAATGCAAACTAGAGTATGGTTTTAATTTTATCTATAGAACAGAAGTAACTGAAGGTATTTTAGAACATGAATTTGATCATGTTTATTTTGGTGTTAGCGATGATAGCCCTATTTTAGCGCCGCTGGAGGTTGCTGCTTTTAGATATGTGAGCATGGGTGAGCTTTCAAACGACATCAGGCTTAACCCAGGAGAATATACCGAATGGTTGAAGATTTGTTTAGAGAAAGTGATCGTCTATTATAAAAAAATGCTGAGCGATGGATATATTGGTTAACATAGGTATAGTTTTGTTGACGTTCCTTGCAATGGAGGGAGTGGCATGGCTAACCCACAAGTATGTGATGCATGGGATTTTCTGGTTCTTGCATAGAGATCACCATAACAAGGATCATGATGATTTTCTAGAACGCAATGATTTTTTCTTTCTGATATTTGCGATCCCTGGAATGGTATGTCTTGCACTTGGAAATTTTTATGGTAAGGAATTGGCACTTTATATTGGGATAGGTATTACGCTGTATGGTGCATGTTATTTCCTAGTGCACGATATCTTTATTCATCAACGGTTCAAAGTATTACGCAATTCCGATAACTGGTACCTCAAAGCAATCCGAAGAGCACATAAGATGCACCATAAACATTTGGGAAAGGAGCAGGGGGAATGTTTTGGAATGCTGTGGGTACCGTTTAAATATTTTTTAGAAGCTAGAAAAAAGGCATGACAAACTACACTTACCTTCTGGTCGATTTTTTTACGATCGTTGTCCCATTTGTTTTTTCCTTTCATCCAAAGCTGCAATTTTACAAAACTTGGAAGGCATTCTTTCCAGCTGTAATGTTAACAGGCTTGTTGTTTTTGCTGTGGGACATTTATTTTACCCATCTTGGTGTATGGGGTTTTAACCTAAATTATATTATTGGATGGAAACTCTGGGGACTTCCCCTAGAGGAATTATTGTTCTTTCTATGTATTCCCTATTCCTGTGTGTTCACCTATCATTGTTTAACATTACTAATGAATCTAAAGCTACCTAAGGCAGTTGAAGATATAATTACTTATTCATTGATACTTTTAGGGCTTATAGGGGCAATTTATTACTGGGGGCACTATTACACAGTATCTACTGGGCTGCTCATGACATTGCTTTTGCTGCTAGCAAGAAATATACTACAGGTAGATTGGCTAGGAAAATTCTATCTAGTCTATTTGGTGTTGCTATTTCCTTTCTGTATTGTAAATGGCATTTTAACGGGTACTGGATTAAATGAGCCGGTGGTTTGGTACAGTGCCGAGCATATCATTGGGCTAAGAATTGGGACTATACCTTTTGAGGATGTATTCTATGGGTTAGATCTTATTCTTCTTAACCTTTTGATTTATCATTCGTTGAAGCTAAGACTGATTAAAAATTAACTACGCTAAGTCTATTGGAAGCTTAATGTTAATCAGCCTATAAGCTAAGAAGTTAATTTCTAATTCTTCTCCAATTGATCTACAATACGTTTTTGAAGTTGTTGTTTAAATCCTTTATCTAATTTCAATTTTGTAGGATCTGATTTAAACAGTTTTCTTACCATTTGATTAATTACCGCACTTTGCTGCATAAAGGTTACACATATAGAACATCCAGCGAGGTGTAATTTTAATTCCAACTGTTCTCTTTCGGTTATTTTCCCTATTTGTTGCTTTTCAATTAAAAAAGTAGCTTTTCGACAATTATAGGCTATCTTTTTTAGTTCAGTTGCATTTAATTCTTTCATACTGTATAAGTTTAAATCCAGTTTTTTTGAAGACACGACCTTAAGCTAACTTTAGTTCTGTGCATAATAACTCCAAAATTTGATGAGGTCACTTTTAGTTCTTTGCAAATCGTTTGTGTTGATTCATCATCTATATGTTTCATTGTAAATACTGCAAACCAAAGAGAAGGTAATTTTTTCATGCAAGCCTGCAGTATTTTTTGAAATTCCTTGTTTTCGAGTGTATTTGGTTGTTCAATTCCGAAAGGGGAAGGTCTTTGCTCATCATTCCAATGTCCGTTTTTAGGATCGAAGAAATCGGTATCATACTGTTCACTTAAAACAGCTTCCTTTTTGAGGCCCGATGACTTAGCTCTATACACATCAATGATTTTATTTCTTAAAATTGCAGTAAGCCATGTTTTTTCTGTACTTCGACCTTCAAAATTATCTTTACGCTCCAATGCTGCTAGAAAAGTCTCCTGCAAAAGATCTCTCACTAAATCTTCGTCATTTAAACGGGTTATTGCAAAAGCATATAAATAATCAGCATAGTGATTAACCCATAAGTGTGGATTAAGCCCTTTGTTCTCACTTATTTTAATTTCTGGTTCGTCTGTTTGCATAGGTAAATTTAATGTTCCTAAATGATTATACATGTTTCATTCTGATCGAATTTCTAATGTATGATCACTAATTAGTTAATGCTTGTTTCCCGAAATCGATAAGTTGTTTTGCATTCAGATAACCTATGGAGCGAAGAATAACCTTTCCATTGTAATCAAGAATTAAAAGAGTGGGATATTCTTGAACATCCCACTTTAAAGCTAAATTAATTCCTTCGCCTTTTTCCATATCTAGTGATACGTTCACAAAATTTGTATTAAAAAAATCAGTAGCCTTTCTATCCTTAAATGTACTAAGCTTTAATTGCCTGCAAGGAGCACACCAAATTGCATACGCATCAACAAATATGTATTTACGGTCTGCTTTGGCTTTTTTTAAAGCAGTTGAAAGGCTGTTTTCAATAAATAATATTTGCTTGCTTTTAACTAGCGGATTATGGAGCGTAGAAAATGAACTCAGTGTTAATATAGTTCCAAATAAAAACAAATGATAGGTTTTAAATAACATAACTAAATTAGATTTCTTCAAGAAGTGCAGCTGAAGCGGCTTTCAATAATGGCGCACTTAGTCTTTGAGTAATATTTGGATTAATGTATTCAAACAAAATCATACCTTTTTTATTTAAGATAAAAACTGACGGAACTGGCAATAACTTATCAATGTTTTTACCTCCCGAAGTTCCTGGCAAAAACTTATCGTAACTTTTTGGACTTTTAAAAGCAATACCAAATTGCTTTGATGCAGCTAAATCAGCATCAGATAGGAGTGTATATGAAAGTTTTTGCTTGTCCATTGTTTTAGTTAGATTATCTGGACTGTCTGTACTTATTGCAATAATTTGATAACCCATTTTAGTCAAGTCTTTTTCAATTTCCTGTAATCCAGCCAACTGTTTAGAGCAATATGGACACCAACCGCCACGATAAAAAACAAGAATTGTTGGCTTTTCAGCAACCGATTTGTTTAAGTCAAAAAGCTGACCCGAAGATTTTGGTAATTTCAAAACAGGAATTTGCTCGCCGATTAACAAAGGGCTTACATCTTCTGGTTTTAAAGGAACACCCACTGTCATTTTGATAGTATCTCTACTAGAAACAATGGGTTTTACATAAATTGAAGAACTTGAGCGTGTACTTGAAGCCGAACTCCAACTAAGCACTAAAAAACTGATAAGAATAACGACGGGCAATGAGTTTTTTAAAGTTGTTTTCATAATTTTTTACTGCTTAGTCGAAAATTTGATCGAGTTCTTACACTAAATATTTTTTTAACTATATCCTAAACCTATTGTAAGCCCAGATACAAGAAAAGCCACTCATTGAGTGGCTTCGTATATTTAACTTTAACTTAACGCAAGTAAGCCAAGCTTAAAAATTGTATTAATTAGCAGTTAGCATTACGTTCTTTCTTCTTAAAAAATAAAAACCCACTGTTCCTATTATAATTAGTAGAAAACCGATATAATCATCCAGAGGACACATGAGGTACCCTGTTAATTGACCAGACTGTTCATAATAATAATCAGTACCTCCGCCAATTTTATAATCATAGGGTCCAGTACATTCAGTACAGCGAGACCTCGTTCTAATCACACAATTGCCTAGATCAGTTGCATGACAGTAGACACCAGATCCAATTTGTCCTGATGTGACTACTGCATTGGTTTCATAAGCTGGGCCGTACCAATATCCACGCGGACTATTAACACCCGATGGATTTGTATACAGGTAACCTGTATCATCAGAAACGCATCCAGTAACTGTATAAGTTGAGTTAGCATTACTACTTATAAACAATAAAAGTGCAACGAACAAATATTTTAGCTTGGCTTTGGGTTTTGCGCCACGGAAAAAATTGCGTAGCATCTTCAGAATATTCATATCTATTTTTTATGTACATATACCTTTTGGAGGGTATAAGTCTTGCGTATTAAAAACGATACAAAATTAATAAAAAGCTGCTTATTGTGGCAATATGAGAGGGTGTTTTATGTAACAATTAAAACAACTTTTCGGAGTGATAAAGTACTTGCAATCTCACCTGCTTTAAATGTTTATACTTAATAATCACAGCCGAGTAGAACGGACAAAACGAATTGTCGTTTAGGAGATTTAAAAAACGAAAAGGCCTGTAAGAAGGGCCTTTTCGTTCAGTTTTTAACTGAGATTGTTTCTATTTTGTAATTCAATTAAGATTACTTCAGATAATTTTGATACTCTGCATCTGTAGCACAATCCCACCATACAGGCATAGACCAAATATTTGGATCGGTAGCATGAGGATTTAAAGCAAGGGTATTGATAGAATTGTATTGTATCTCATATACCGGAGGCAATGCCCAACGGCGCATCCAATATCTTGGATCAGTTTTACCAGCGCCTGTTAATTGTGCGCTACCTGTAAATAATGGTCCTCTGTCATAACCTGGATAAACAACCCCAAAACTTCCTACGTTACCTGCACTAAAATTGAAACGACGCATATCATTCCAGTTTTCAATGCTGCAACCCATGGCAATGAATTTTTGTAGCATAATGTCCTGCATGGTTAAAACACCCCCGTTTTGGGCAACCGCATTACTTGAAAGATAAGCAGCAATATCACCTGCATTCATTGGTCGCATATCAGGATTGGTTGTACCATAAGTTCCCTGCCATTCAGTCAATTTTGCTTGCATCATATTTAGATGCGCTGTAATGCCTCTTTTGTAGGCGTCATAGGCTTTGGCAGTTTCACCTTTTCGCAAATATACCTCAGCCTCTATAAAGCACATTTCATGGTAGGTTAAAATCTCAAAATCAGAAACTGGACGAGTTTGGAATGAACCGGTAGAGCCAACCACACCAGCAGAATACGCTGTTGCATTAACATACCAATTCACATCTGTTTGAGGCTGAGCTGCATTTCCAGAAGTGGCAATGGAGTTACTACGTAAACTTACATAAGTAGTATCACCAGCATATACATAATTTGTGCTATTGATGAACATCGAACCAGCCTTATAGGTAACAGTCACGTCGTTTCCACTAACCGTATAAGTTTTTCCTTTAGCCGCTAAAGAAGCAATAAAATCAGCCCTGTCAGTGGAGTTTGAAATCGTATACTTTATATTAGTATTGGCAGCAGCATAAGTTGGTGTTACAATAGAGGTAGGGCTCCCTGCCTTCAGTAATCTTGTTGCTGGTCCATAAGAGTCTACACCTATAGAGCGAATCCAGTCATAAGATTGGACTTTACCATTTCCATCCAATTTAACATTAGACATGGCAGCAGGTACAATTTTGGTCATACGAGGATCTGTTACACCAGAAGCACGCATATTTGTTAACAGATTGTAGTGAAACTGAGAAATACGCTGATTGTTACCATAAGCTGCATAATTAAAGTTTCCGTTTGTTACGATAGGATCGCCAAGCAAATAATCAGTTACAGTACTGTTATTAAGACCTTGTTCTACTACATTATCGGCAATAGACTGAGGCCCTTTTGATAAACAGATTAGAATTGAATCTGGATTATATGCATCTGCTTTTTTAGACAATTTAAGCATGTAACGGGCTTTCAACCCCCAGCATAGCTTGATCCATTTATCGATATTGCCTTTGTTAATCATATCACCAGATGTAAGCGCAGGCGCACCTGCTTCCTGTGCTTTGCTGAATAGACTGATGGCTTCATTTAATTTTGCCATACATCCATAATAAATGGTTTTGCCGTTATCTGGCTTAGGACTTGGATTTCCTGTTCCTGCCTCTTTGTATGGCATTTCGCCATAAAGGTCTAGCATTTGCATATAACCTAATGCATGGAAAACATCGGCAGCAGCCATATAATGATAAGCACCCTGCTTTTTAGCACTATTGTACATATCCTCCACGTTTGAAGATGTAGCTACAAACCATGTTTGATATGGAGTGGTGGAATTGGCAGTGGAAGGTTGCCATGTGGTAGAAAACGTATTTTGAGCTGCTGCAATGGCATAATACACACCAGCCTGGCATGCAGTGCGGTAATTTGTTACTCCTGCAGAGTACATGTAAAAATGCTCGATCCAGGGTAGCCTGTTTTCAATCAATACCGTTTGATTATTTGGGTTATCTGGATCTACGTTAACATCTAACCATTTTTTACACGAAGTTACCGTGCCTACGAGTATACACCCGAGTATAATATATTTTAATTTTTTCATGATTTATTTTTCAATTAATTAAAAACTAACATTCAATCCAAAGGTAAAGGTTCTAACTGCTGGTACCCCAAGGTAATCGATACCAGTAGAGCCAGAACCACCTGTTCCGCCCGCTGCACTTACTTCAGGATCCATACCTTTATAGTTGGTCCAGGTTAAGAGATTGGTTCCTACTACCGAAGCAGATAATCCTTTGATAAACTTGGCTTTCTTTACCAGATCTTTAAAGTCGTACGTTAATTCTACAGAACGTAATTTTAGCCAATTCACCGAGGTAAGAAAGTTATAGGAATTAGCCGCATAGTTATCCCAATACCGTTGAATCATAGCGGTACCTGCAACAGATGTGGTGCCAATGGTATAGGTTTTACCCGCTTCATACGTTTGCGAAAAATCTGCACCAGTAACGCTATTCACTCCAGTTACGGTAACCGTTTGTCTATCGTTTAGTAAAGTTCTTTTACTTAAGCCATTTGCAACTAAAGCATATTCGGTACCATTAAACACATCACCTCCTTTACGAATATCAATCAGGAACGAAAGTGAAAGTTTTTTATAGCGTAAGGTATTGTTAAAACCGCCAATAAAATCTGGTTCACGGTTACCCACAACAGGATTCGTGGTGTTTAATTTATATAAACCAGTGGTTGGGTCAACTTGGTAACGTCCATTTGGAATTTCTACCTTATTTGCATCCAGTTCACGGTAGTATGGAGAGCCGGTCAATCCAAGGAAGTATCCTCCATTAGGCACAGATGCCGCCTTCACTGTTCCAAACTGAGCATCTGTTGGATAGAAATAGGCTATCCCTGGAATAAAACTGCCTAACCTACCCTTGTTGTAAGAAAAGTTAAGCATTACATCCCATGAGAAATCTTTATTCGCTATAGGCTTTCCTGTCAACGCAATTTCCATACCCTTATTAATTACAGTACCGCTGTTAAGCGTGCTGAAAATAAATCCGCCAGATTGAGCCAAACGTGGTTGCCCAATTTGATTTCTCGTCTCGCTATGATAGTAAGTATAATCTAAACCGATGCGTCCTTTCAGAAATCTGAACTCTCCTCCAATTTCCCATGAATCCTGCATCTCAGGTTTTAGATTAGGATTACCTGCAGCCCATTGGTTACCTACGGCAGTATAAGAGCCAATAGTGTAGGGTGCATTTACAGAGGTACCGGTTTGATATGGGCCTGTATCTTTACCTACACTTGCCCAACTTGCCCTAATCTTTCCGAAAGAAAGGATATTGTTTTTAGGAAGCAACTCAGTAAAGACAAATGATCCGCTTACTGATGGATAAAAATAAGAATACGCATCTGCAGGTAATGAAGATGCCCAATCATTACGTCCTGTAAATGTTAAATAAGCAATACTCTTATAAGATACTCCCGCTTCACCATATGCACCTACCAAACGTTTCCTACCAGTTGCATCAGTAAAAAATTTATTGGTATTGGCAATGTTAGTTAAACTGATGGTGCCTGCCGTTATAAAATTGTATCCCCAATGGTTCTGACTTAGTGTTTCATTACTTTCAGTACTGCCACCTAACATCAAGTGAGCCTCAAAATCTCCAAATGTTTTATGAAAGTTAGTCATTAGGGTAGTAGTAAGGAAAGTATAGTTTACCATATCTTTACTTAAACGACCATTCTGATATAATGGAGCAAGGGCGGAACCCGGAGCAATATAGGTATAATCATTAGTGGTATATTGATCATAACCTAAACGAGCGGTCACATCCCACCAGCTGGTTATTCCATAATTAGCACTAACACCCCCTGTAAGTCGCTTGGTTTGGGAGGTTAACTTATCTTTATTGATGATCCAGTAAGGATTGTCTCTATCAGATGCCAAATCAAGTGTGCCAGCATAAGGACGAGATTGAGAACCATCTGGATTAACATAATTCTTTATATCAAATACAGTAGGCCAACTATACAATGCCTGCATACTTCCTACACCACTTCCATATAAACCGGCAGTTGTTAAGGTTCTTTGAATATCAGCGATAGAGTATGCTACATTTGCATCTACTGTTAACTTTCCGTATTTCTGCTGACCATTAAAGCGGAAAGTGGTTTTATCATAACCGGTACCAGGAACAATACCTGACTGATCAAAATTAGATGCCGATAAATAGAAGGAACCGTTTTTTGAACCACCCGAAACATTAACATTATTGTCATACACCGCACCGTTCTGAAAGAAAGTACCAATGTTATCATATATTGGTGTACCTGCGCTAATTGGTTTACCCCATGAACTGTAAGCGTTCAGATCGTTGAAAACACCGTTGGTTGCATAAGAACCCGGGCCAAAAGAGGTTTGAACCTCTGGCAATTTGTTAGCCTGTGATGTACTTAATCTGCTACTGAAATTTACTGTTGTAACCCCTTCAGCTCCCTTTTTAGTCGTAATAATCACGGCCCCATCAGCAGCCCTAGAACCATACAAGGCAGCAGCAGCAGCCCCCTTTAAAACCGATAGACTTGCAATATCTTCAGGATTGATGTCCATCACACGGTTAGAATAAGTGGTATTGCTTCGTGTTAAACCATCTGTTCCTGAATTACCAGTTATCGTAGTTGAGTTGTCGTAAATAATACCATCTACCACAAATAAAGGCTGGTTTTGCCTCCCTTCTGCAGTAGAAGTACCTCCGCGAATAGTAATAGAAGCTCCTGCACCTGCAGAACCGCTGAATTGTGTAACATTGACACCTGGAACTTTACCTGCTATGGAATTTACAATGTTGGTGTTTTTGTTTTTCATCAGCTCCGCTGCATTTAACTCAGTAACCGAATAGCCTAACGCCCTTCGTTCTTTTTTAATACCCAAAGCAGTAACCACCACACCTTCCAATTGCGAGGCTGATTCAGCTAAAGATATCTGCATATTGTTAGCTGCTTTTTGCCTTTGAGTAGTAAAACCCAGATAGCTAAATTCAAGCATCTCTCCAGGAGTTACCGAGATGGAGAATATACCCTGCTCGTTGGTAACAGCTGTCCGACTAGGATTGGACGCTTTAACTGATACCCCTGGAATAGGGGTGCCGCTGTCGGAGGAAAGCACTTTTCCATTAATAGAAACCCTCTGAGCCATCAGAGTGCTAGAGATCATGCAAAAAAATGCACACATGATCCAACTAAAAAGTCTACGTTTTCTCATAATTAATCTAAGTTGTTTTTATAATTGTTTGTTAATTACATGTTTATTAGCACTGCAAACCTAAAAATAGCATTCATTAGAAAAACATATCCTGAGATAAAAGATAGGTTCAGTTATTTGGTTTTATCATCTCATTTGATCTATCTTTTTCAAAAGAAAATCATCGATGAAATAGGGATAAAAAATATCTATTCATAATTTATTACAAATTCGATAAACTTTCAATTTTTTATTGGTTAATTTATTCACATATTCAAAAGCTTATGGTAGTGAAATAGAATTTATACCCTATTCCTTGTCTTAAAGGAGTATTTAACCCTGTTGTAGCCTAATTTAAGTTATGTGTTTTTGAAGGTAAAATTTTTGATAGATACAGATGAGTTGATAGGGTATTAGTTCGAACAATCATCCACATTAAAAATATGAAGATTTTTGAAACATAAATTTCTAGCCTTTGTTTGCAATAAACAACATCACAACTTATGGCTAAAAAGACACTTACCCCAGAACAGGCAGCATTGCCAGAGAACCAAAAAACAAAAAACCTTAAACCACACACTGCCGATGCTACAGCGCAACCCATGACAACAGACCATGGCGTAAAGATCAACGATGATCAGAATTCACTCAAGGCAGGCGACCGTGGATCAACCTTGTTAGAAGATTTTATCCTTCGCGAAAAGATTACACATTTTGACCATGAACGTATTCCCGAAAGAGTTGTGCATGCAAGAGGCTCTGGTGCACATGGTGTTTTCAAGTTATACAAGGCAATACCAGAATTAACCAAAGCACAGTTTCTAAACGATACCGAAATAGAAACCCCAGTTTTTGTCAGGTTTTCAACGGTAGCTGGTTCTAGAGGATCAACCGATTTAGCAAGAGACGTACGTGGCTTTGCTGTAAAATTTTATACAAAAGCAGGAAACTTTGATTTAGTAGGTAATAATATGCCTGTTTTCTTTATTCAGGATGCTATGAAATTTCCTGACTTAGTTCATGCGGTTAAACCTGAACCAGATAATGAAATGCCACAGGCAGCGTCTGCTCACGATACCTTTTGGGATTTTATTTCCTTAATGCCTGAATCAGCCCACATGATTATGTGGCTAATGAGCGATAGAGCAGTGCCAAGAAGTTATCGAATGATGGAAGGCTTTGGTGTACATAGTTTCCGACTTATTAACGAAAAAGGGGAGTCGCATTTTGTTAAATTCCATTGGAAACCATTGTTAGGTGTACATTCAGTGGCATGGGATGAGGCGCAAAACATTTCTGGTAAAGATCCAGATTTTCATAGACGAGATTTATGGGAAGCCATTCAAAGTGGAAACTTTCCAGAATGGGAGTTTGGTATTCAAGTAGTATCAGAGGCAGATGAACATAAATTTGGTTTCGATTTATTAGATCCTACTAAGTTAATCCCAGAGGAGTTAGTTCCAGTACAACGGATCGGTAAATTGACATTAAATCGCAATCCAGATAATTTCTTTGCAGAGACTGAACAGGTGGCTTTCCATGTTGGACATATAGTTCCTGGGATCGATTTCACCAATGATCCACTTATGCAAGGAAGACTATTCTCTTATACGGATACACAGTTAATTCGCTTAGGAGGCCCGAATTTTCATGAGATACCAATAAATAGGCCAGTCGTTCCAGTACATAATAACCAAAGAGATGGCTTTATGCGTCAAACCATTAATGTTGGCAAAGCCAGTTATAATCCAAATAGTACTGGAGGTAACGATCCTAAGCAGGTAAAAGAATCTGATGGTGGATTTGTTAGTTACAATGAAAGGATTGATTCACGCAAAGTAAGAGCAAGAAGCAAAAGCTTTTTCGATCATTATTCACAAGCTAAACTTTTCTTTAATAGCCAATCACAACCAGAAAAGAATCACATTGTAGATGCCTTTAGTTTCGAGCTAGGCAAGGTAAAGACACCAGCAATTCGCGAACGCATGCTCGGTGTACTTAGTCAAATCGATCTTGACCTTCGTAATAAAGTGGCCGCCAATCTAGGTATCGCAGCAAGTAAAAAACCTGAGCAAGTAATTAATCAAGGAATCCCAGCGGACGCTACACAAAAAGATTACCAATCATTACAAGTTGAGCCAACAATAGAAAAATCGGAAGCACTAAGTATGGTGAAAACCATAAAAGATGGCATAAAGACAAGAAAAATCGCCTTTCTGGTAGCTGATGGAGTGGATGATGTTTCACTAAACACCATGAAAAAAGCATTAGTCGCTGCAGGAGCTGTAGTAGAACTGATTGGTAATAGACAGGGAAATGTGCAAACCGATAAGAAAGCAGCAATGCCACTTGATGAAAGTCTATTAACATCAAGCTCTGTGTTATATGATGCGGTATTTGTGCCAGGAGGGAAGAAAAGTATTGATGCACTTAGCCTTGAACCAGATGCAATTCATTTTTTAAACGAAGCTTACAAACACTGTAAAGCAATCGCTTTAGATGGAGATGCAACATCATTATTAGAATTAACTTATTTTGGTAAAGGAATAAACAAAAAGCCATTAAGTGATGATGGAGTGTTGACAGGAAATGGCAAAGAGCTTGCAGATAAATTTATTACTGCTATAGCAGGGCACAGGTTCTGGGAACGAGAAAAACAGCGTAAAGTACCAGCTTAAGTAGAACCGAATTATATAAAAAGACCTCAATAATTGAGGTCTTTTTTTGTTAGGCTTTATGCTGTTAGCAGATCAATCGCTTCTTGATTTCCTTGCTGCGCAGCCAGATCAGCAGCTCTAAGTCCCCTTGTATCACAAATAGATGTATCAGCACCATGAAGTAGTAAAAGTCTTACCAAATCATTTCTGCCAAACATGGCGGCAAACATCAGTGCTGTACCACCGTTTCCATGTTGTAAGTTTAAGTCAGCACCGTTTTCTATCAGCAGCTCTGCGATATCAGCGTATCCCTTAAAAGCTGCGCCCATCAGTGCAGTATTGCCACCAAGGTCAGCAGCATTAACATCAGCGCCGTTTTTAATTAATAATCTTGCGGCATCAATCTGGTGATTATAACAAGCTATAATTAACGGAGTATAACCCTTTGGATCATGTACGTTTAAGTCGGCATTGCCCTTAATAAGTTCATTAAGAACATCTAGGTCGCCAATTCTAGAGGCATGTATTAATAGTTCTGGTTCTAGTTCCATAGTTTGATTAGGTCTTTATACTAAAATAACAAAGCAACAGCAATATGGTTTGTAATCTTGATCAGTGAATAACTTAATTACCGAACTCTAACTACTAACTGCAACCTTTTAAATAACAAGCGCACTAGAAAAGATTAATAATCACAAGTATCAAAAGGTAAATTTATTCCCTGTAAGCTCATCTATAATCTGCATAGTCTTAATTCCTTCTTCAGCAGCACAAGGATTCGTGTCAATTTCATTAGTAAAATACCCAACGACAGCTGCAATCATGGGTTCCTGCACATGTTTCGAATGTATAAAAGGAAAATCAGTAACCTTTCCATCTTTATTCAGGGTAATCTTATTTCCATGAAAAGCAAACCGAATACTACCTCTAGAACCAACAATCTCGCACAAATCTTCTTGCATTGGAGCATCAAAGCACCAAGTACCAGTAACAGGTAACGTCCCATAAGTTAGCAATGCTGAAACAATATTATCAGCTTTACTACATTGAGATTGATTAGCAGAAAAACCATTCACACTCGTCGGGCTTCCAAAAAACCAATTAAGCAGGTCGATATGATGAGGCGCTAAATCATGGAAAAGACCACCACCAGAAATCTCAGGATCTACACGCCAATTTTCTTCAGAACTAGCAACAACAGTTGAAAATGCAGGTTGATAAAATCTAATACTTACAAAACGAAGATCACCAATTTCAGTAATCAGTTCTTTAACCTTACTAAAATAAGGCATGGCTCTTCTATAATGTGCAACTGTAAGTTTTATACCATACTCTTCAGCAGTTGCCGCCATACGCTTACAACTCTGTGCAGAAAGTGCCATTGGCTTTTCTACATAAACAGGTTTCCCAGCTTTAAGCGCTTCAATAGTATACAATTCATGAGTAGAAGGAGGAGTGGCAATATAAATAGCATTTACCTCGGGATCATTAATTAAATCATGTGCCGATGAATACCAAACAGGAACACCATGCCGCATGGCATAATCTGCCGCCTTTTCTGCATTTCGTCGCATAATAGCGTAAAGTCTAGAATTTGGAATGTTATTAAAAGCAGGACCACTTTTTACTTCAGTAACATCGCCACAGCCAATAATACCCCAGTTTAACGTTTGTTTAGTGTTCATAATCAAATGTATCTATTCTGCTTAGTTTAGAAAATAGTTAGTTAAAAAACAGTTAATAAATGCTTTCCTATACGAATGAATGAAACAAATTAGTGAACTAACTGTTACTAAAAGATAATAATTAACCGTTATGAACAACGATAAGAAAATAGAAATACCAGTTACAATTAAAGAAAGTAACATCAAGGGAGAAAAAATCATTTTCGATATTCTAATTAAACAAAAGTTATCTCATGTTATTATCATTAAAGATGGACAACAGTACCATATTAACTTAGACGGTGAAGATTTAGGAAGTTTTAACAAGGATGCCAATGGAAAGATACAGCGCTTTGAGCAACCAAAAGGTGCACATTTGGATGATGAAAATTATGTTAAACCAATTGAAGAAAAACTAAAAGAGCTAAACAAATAAACAGTTACTAGTGCTTAATTAACCGGCTAAATTTTTTTTGCTCAAAAAATCCGTAAGGGTAAAGTTGCTCAATACGATCGGCCATAGCATGTATTAGTGGCTCCTTTAAATTTCCGTAGTTCTTACATAAATGCAAAATATGATGACGGTCTGGAGTAAAGCTAGCAACCAACTTTTCATCTTTATATACATTAAGCTTACAGTGTAATTCATCAGCATGTGGGTATTCCCCAATCTGGAAATCATATGTTTTTTTATCGAAAGTAACAGTAATATGATGCATAGTAAGATTACTTAATCTTCTTTTTCTTAGCAGTTTCTTGCTTATTATTTTTCATCACTTCCCTTGCTCGCTTAAGACCAGTAGCAATAGCAATTCCTTCATCTCCAGATTCCTCCAATATTGCATTAGCAATTTCTACAGCTTTCTCTCTTAATGGAATGGGAAGGTTTTTATAAGATGGTGGATAATCTCCTTTTGGCCAAGGCATATGCTTAATTTTTAGTTTCTTAGATAACAATTGTATATGGAAAATGGTTTTTAAGAGAAGCTGTCAATTTTTCTTTCCTCTGCATTTTTTGCAGGTTTAAAATGAAATTTTTTCAGATTATATGTGCCTAGATCTATGGTTTGGCACTTTGGTATAGAGGTTGTTAAATGGTTACTGAGAATTTTTAATGATGTATCTTTTTAAAACGAAAACCTATGTCAATTCAAAATCTTAATCACAATTTTTCATGGACTGCTGATGAACCTGCAGCCCTTTTCCTAAAAATCTTGGCAATAGAACCTGACCCTTCACTTGGAGAAATATTGTGCGATATGTTTGCTGAAGCAGGTTATGAATGCAAGGTTGTGCAGAGTTGTAACGATATCATTCCTTTAATGGAAAACTTTCACCCAGATCTTGTATTGATAGAATATTATCTTCCTACTGTAAATGGAGGAGAACTATGTAGCCAAGTCAAAGGAGATAACCGTTTTTCGGGTATTCCAGTAATCTTATACTCTGCTTATCCACAAATTTTATGGTCTATAAAAGATTACGGTTGTGATGAATTTATAGCGAAACCGTTTAATCTGGACGAATTGTTAGTTACCGCAGAAAGATTAATAGTTAAGGGTAAAGAAAAAAGAAGATTTTCATTTTTGGCCAATACGCTGAAGAATAGACTTAGTTATATGGGGAAGTTCCTTGGTGTGAAAGGATTATCAGCTTGATTAATAATTTTTATTATTTAAATTTTTTACGAAACTTTTCCGCACTGCGGTTGTTTTTTAGATATAACTTTTAAAAAAACTAACTATGGGATTTATCAAAGGAGCACTGTTTGGCATCGCTGTATATGCGGCAGTGCAGCACATAACTAAAAAGGACATACTTACTGGAAGATCATTATTAGATGATTGGATGGATAAAGCGCCTGAATATGTAGATAAAGTGAAGGTTTATGCTTCACAAGTAAGCGAAGAATTTATCGAGCCAGAAATGAGAATATAAAAATAGTACACATCTACCTTTAGACCAATCAGCTTTGATTGGTCTTTTTTATTGCACATTACCAATTAATCTCCAACTGCTGATTTCCATTTACCGAAAACTCTAAATGTCCTTCTCTTGTTTTTTTAGATGATAATTTGTTGCCATCAGCTAATTTTAGCTCGAATTTTCTTTTGCTTACATCATTTGGAATAATACGTAAACGGCATTGTATCCTTTCATCACCTGCCAATTGTAAGATCAACGAAGTAGAGCTTGTTTTCCGTTTAAACGGAATTGGATAATCTGCATACAACTTAAATTTTTCATCTATATTGTGATAATGTCTTGGTAGAATTCCAAAAGCATTACCAGCGCCATAAACTTCTTGACCAACCTCACCAGATTTCTCCCAACCATCATGTAGATCTTCCAGAGCAACCCATAATTTGTTATCAACCTCACCAACTTTAACATTGTCTGATAACATGTCGTTAGGTAGCAATGGTGGGTAATAATAGGAAGCTCTACTTATCATATAACGAATGTATTCGCTTGCCAGTAACCGTATTGATGGGAGAATGTCAACATCTTTAGCATGTTGTAAATAGTCATGCAGTGCACAAAAAACTTCCTGTTCTTCATAAACTGCTGTATAAGGCGCATCAGATAAAGGGAAGAGAGCAAAAAAAGTGGGATAATTCTTGCCATACCCATAATTGCAATCCCAAAGTTGTACATTCTGAAATACATTTGCTAAACATAGATTAGATAGATTTAGATAATCCTCGTTTTTGGTAAGCTTATATAAGCGGAGCAAAGCTCCAGCCGAAAATGTGGTATTATTAGCCTGATAAAAGAGATTAAATCCCTTTCCTTTTAAGCTCTTTGCTGCCAGTTCTGCTTCTTTAAGGTATTTTTTTTCATTAGTAAGTTCATAAGCTTGAATCATAACATGAGCATAAAGTCCACCAACATCATGTTGCCCACCTTCTCCAGGTTTGGTTTCTGCCTTAATTACTTCCAAAGTATCCATTTTATAAAAAACTGGCCAGTTGTATTTAAAATGTTTAGCAACTTTTGTAGCGTAAGGCAATGAATTTAAGAATAGTTCCTTTGCTTTGTTATCCCCCTTTAGCGCTAAACGCGATAAGTTAAGTAGGGGATGATGCAAATACCAAGAGTCCATAACCATGGGTTTTTTCTGCTCTTCTTCTCCCTTTAGCTTATCTTCCGCTGCGGGTAGCCAGCGTACAATAGTTTTTAGCTTTTTATCCCAGAACTCTGGAAGACCATTTTTGATTTTATCAATAACAGGTAATGATTTGCCACTCCATTCTGTGTAGTCTAATAGAGGTAACAGTACAGCTAACTGTACCATAATTTCTGGTGGAGTATCGTAATCTGAGATATAAGCATTAAAATACTGGTTGTCCTCTACTTGACACCAACATCCAGGCGCATCAATTAAATCATGTAGTCCTTTATTCAATATGTCTGGCCAGTTAACATACTTAGTATTTGGTTTTGGGATTTCTAAGTAAACAGCGGCAAGTAAATTTAAGTATTGAGTAGTAAGTTTGTTTTCATCTTTTGTGGTGTTTGCATCAAATGCAATTAGCGCATCACTAATTGTATAAGTTGTACCTGCTTTTAACGAATCGTCTTTGGTTACAGGTAAAGAAAATCCAAGCTCTGGCCATACTCCACCTACCGTTTCTCCAGCTGAGGTTTTGGTCTGTTGGTTATAATCAGCAAGAGAGGTTAAGTTTTGGAAATATAATAAACTGCCAGTATTAGGTTCATCTAAACTGAAATGAAGAATTCCAGACCTTGTTCCTACTTGTTTTACATGGACGGTTCCTTTATTCTTTTGGGTATGTGCATTCTCACATAAAATGATATCCTTTGGCCAAAATGGAATATGCAAATTAGTTTTAGGGGTAATTGCCGTATTATATTTTAAGATTGGGAATTCGCTGTCAATAATCTCTATTTTAACTTTACATGCTCCCATAGTGGATTCTAGTGAGATCGTAATCCCATTATCAGTAATATTTTTTCTTTTAATCACAAGTCTATGATCTGGCGAATAAATTGGTCTGAAAGCGATACTGCCATTTTTCCATTTACAATAGATGTAAACCGCATCGCTAGAACTAAGGACGGTAAACTTATAATCGCCAATCGTTTTCTCAAATACAGTTGGCATTTCATCATTAACAAGGGAAGTAGCTGCGGCTATTTGCCATGGTGAGATTCCATTCATTTCCAAAAAAAGTTAGCTGTAAAAACGATATATAAACACGCACTTTTTTGGTTTGTTTTTAAAATATTTAGAACTATTCGTTTCTCTTGGTGTTTTTTTAGTCATGAAAGATTTAGCCAAACGATTTCCCGATAATCCAATTTTATTGCCAAAAGATATTGCACCGAGCGATAAAGGACTTCAGGTTATTTGTTTGCTTAATCCAGGCGTTTTTCGTTTTAAAGGAAAGATATGGCTGTTAGTTAGAGTAGCTGAGAGCATTGCGCAAAAAGAAGGCTTTATCTTTTTCCCAGTAATGAACGAAATGGGAAAATTAGAAATTATCGAAGTGCCGTTGAATGATCCAGATCTTGTAGGTAGTGATGCTAGAGTAAGAAATTACAAGGGATTAGATTATCTGACCACGGTTTCCCATTTGCGCTTATTGTCAAGTAGTGATGGGATTTCTTTTACAGAAGAGCCAGAATATGCAGGGTTATTTGGAATGGGTGAGCTAGAACGTTTTGGGATCGAAGATTGTCGAGTAGTAGAAATAAAAGATGTTTATTACCTTACCTATACTGCCGTTTCGGATTCTGGAGTTGGTGTTGGACTTCGAACCACAACTGATTGGAAATCTTTTTCTACACCTGTAATGATGCTACCACCACACAATAAAGATTGTGCAATCTTCGAACGCAATATTAATGGGAAATTTTATGCATTACACAGGCCTAGTTCAAAAGAGATTGGAGGCAATTTTATTTGGTTATGCGATTCGACAGATGGCTTCCGATGGGGAAATCACAAATGTATAATTAAAACCCGATCAGGAATGTGGGACAGTGCTAGGGTAGGTGCAGGTGCCTCTCCAATTTGGACTGAGCAGGGATGGTTGGAAATTTATCATGGAGCTGACGCAGAGCATAGATACTGCCTTGGCGCTTTTTTAATGGATCTTAATAATCCATCAATTTTACTAGGCCGAACTGTGGAGCCAATTATGATGCCTACAGAAAGCTATGAACTTTCTGGTTTCTTTGGTCATGTGGTCTTTACAAATGGTCACGTAGTGGATGGTGATAAATTAACAATCTATTATGGCGCAGCAGATGAATTTGTGTGCGGCGCTGAATTTTCGATTGCTGAAATATTGAATAAGACTTTGAAAGATAGTTAACTATATAAAGATGAATGAGCAGATATTAGTACCCGAGCAACTGCAAGGTAGTGAAATGGATGTTAGAGGTGAAACGAGAGTGTCAGATATTGGACAAGCGACAGTATTCTACCAATTAGTAAAATTAAGACTGTTTGAAGTGAATAGTTGGGATAGGATATGCGGTACTTCTGCAACAACATTTCAATTAACTCTAGCCGATGGTTCACCTTCGTTTAGATTGGAAGTTGGCAACTTAATCAGGATAGATATACCTGGTCCTGGTACCTCTGCTGGCGATGGATATGATTGGGTGAGAATTGAACAGGTTGAAAAAAATGCAGAAAACGAGTTAGAGGAATGGACTGGGTTCACTGTTAGACCTTGTCCAAACCCATTTCATCCTGAGCTTGGTGTGGCGCACTTCTTTTCAGATACAGCTACATCTACCTTTATTGTAGGCAGAAGTGGGCAAACGGTATGGGCAGAAATGCATGGGCGTAATGAGGTGCCAAACGGAAATACAGAGAAAATTTTTGATGGATTACGCAATGCGATGGTAGGTTGGACGGCAAAAGTTGGACTTTCTTATCCGCAATGGAAATTATTAGTAGATGGATTGGTTAAAAAAGATGATTAATTGTTGGAGGACACTAAAAGGTTAGCTAACTTTTCATTCTTCGAAACTTTTTTACTTACATTACTGTTTTCTTCCTAGCAAAAGCGATAGCCATGGGACTTGACAAATACAACCAAAAACGGGACTTTTCTAAAACTGCTGAACCAAAGGCAGGTAGGAGTAAAGACCCCGATAAACTTATGTTTGTGATTCAGAAGCACGATGCCTCTCGGTTACATTATGATTTTCGTTTAGAAATGGATGGTGTGCTGAAAAGCTGGGCAGTTCCCAAAGGGCCAACTTTAGATCCAAAAGTAAAGCGCTTGGCAATGATGGTAGAAGATCATCCATTTGACTATAGAAATTTTGAAGGAATTATCCCACAAGGTGAATATGGAGGTGGAACTGTGATTGTTTGGGATCAAGGTTGGTATGAAACTATTGATCCAATAAAAGGAAAAAAAGCTCAAGAAAAGTACCTATTGTCAGAACTCAAAAAAGGTTCTGTGAAAATGCGATTGCATGGTGAGAAGCTCAATGGCGAATTTGCCTTGGTGCGAACACATGGTATGGGAGAAAATTCGTGGTTATTGATTAAACATGATGATGATTTTTCGACTAAAAAGGACATCTTAAAGCAAGATAAATCCATACTTTCTGATAAAACAATTGAGGAAATGGAGAAATCTAGTGATAAGGTTTGGCACAGTAATAAAGAAGAGAAAATTGAGGCAAAGCAACCCGTTAAAAAAAAAGCTAAGTCGAAATCTAAAAAACAAAATGAATTGGGTGTAGAAGACGCAGAAGTTTCTGAAGATTCAGTAAAGATTGATACAGCTAAGATTTTAAAATCAGCACCAAAATCTGCAATATTAAAAAACATAAAACCAATGCTCGCAACGCTGGTTGATGCCCCTTTCGACGATCCAAACTGGCAATACGAAGTTAAATGGGATGGATATAGAGCATTAGCTTTTATTAATAAGGGAAAAGTGGAACTGCTTTCACGCAACAACAAATCTTTTAACGACAAATTCTATCCAATCCATAAAATTCTTTCCTCTTGGAAGATAAATGCAGTATTTGATGGAGAAATTCTGGTGCTAAACGATAAAGGGATTTCAAATTTCGGATCTCTACAAAACTGGAGGAGTGAAGCAGATGGAGAATTGGTGTTTTATGTTTTTGATATACTTTGGTATGAAGGTAAAAATTTAACAGGATTGACTCTTGTAGAAAGGCAGGCAATTTTAAATGAAACACTACCAACAGATGATGATAGAATACGAATTTCGAAAGTGTTTGATGCGAATGGAACGGATTTCTTTGCAGCAGCAGAAAGAATGGGATTAGAAGGGATTATGGCCAAGCTTAAATCTTCTACTTATGTGCTTTCTAATCGCTCTAAAGATTGGTTAAAGATTAAAGTTTCAAGAAGGCAAGAAGTGATTATTGCTGGCTTTACCCGTAATGAAGATACCTCTAAACTTTTTAGTTCGTTGATTTTGGCAGTTTGGGAGAACAATACCCTCACTTATGTGGGTAAAGTTGGAACTGGATTCTCAGATTCTGACCAGAAAAAAATGATGGAGACATTTAAACCATTCCTAACAGATAAAAGTCCGTTTACTGTTGTTCCAAATATTAATAAACTTTCTCGTTTTCAACATAAACAATCAAACGCTAAAGCAACTTGGATGAAACCTGAATTAGTATGTGAAGTGGCTTATACCGAGGTAACCGATGAGGGAATATTTCGCCATCCTGCTTTCAAAGGAATGCGGATGGATAAAAATGCGAAAGATGTAGTGCGTGAAACAGCTGCACATACAGAAGACGTTGTACAAGAAGTTAAAACAGATATTAAAGATGAATCAAATAAAGTAGAAGCTTTGCCAAATAAACATGCTGCTGCAATCCGCCCACCAAAAGTTACCATTCCTAAAACCTTATTAAATCCAAAAGATGAAACTCAAGTACGCAAAGTGAATGGGAAGGAGCTAAAGTTTACCCATTTAAGTAAAGTCTATTGGCCAGAAGATGGAGTAACAAAGCGTGAAATGTTCAATTATTACTATCAGGTTGCTGAATTTATCCTGCCGTATTTGAAAGATAGACCACAATCCTTAAATCGGTTTCCAGGTGGAATTCATGGACAAAGTTTTTATCAAAAGGATGTTAAAGGTAAAGCACCCGACTGGGCAAAAACCTTTCCATATTCAACAAGCGATGGAGAAGATAAAGAATATTTGGTTGGTGATGATGTGGCAACGCTTTTATGGATGGCTTCTTTGGGTTGTATTGAAATTAATCCTTGGTTTTCGCGAGTACAGTCGCCAGATAATCCAGACTATTGCGTAATAGACCTCGATCCTGATAAGCATCATTTTGATAAAGTAATTGAAGCGGCATTAACCGTAAAACAAGTATTAGATTCGATAGATGTCCCTAGCTATCCTAAAACTTCTGGCTCAACTGGAATTCATATTTATATCCCAATGGGTGCAAAATATACCTACGACCAAACTCAGCTTTTTGCAAGGATAATTGTTGGTATTGTGAATGAAAAACTACCAGATTTTACTTCTTTAGAGCGAATGGTTTCTGCTAGAAAGGGAAAAATGTATTTGGATTTTTTACAAAATAGACCTGGAGCAACCATCGCTGGGCCATATTCACTTCGACCAAAAGTCGGGGCTACAGTTTCTATGCCTTTAGAATGGGATGAAGTAAAACCAGGATTAAAAATGAAAGATTTTACCATTTTTAATGCCATTGAGCGACTGAAGAAAAAAGGGGACATATTTAAAGGTGTATTGGGCAAGGGGATTGATTTAGAAAAGGCGATTAAAAAAGCAAAAGAAATTTATCCATAATTAAATAATAAACTATGGAAACAAATAAAGATAATTTAGGAGGAGAGAATATCCCAGATCCAGAAGAAATAAGACAACGTTATCCAATTGAAGATGATAGCGATACGCTTGAACCGTTTATAGATGAAAATGAATGTCGAGAAATTAATACCAGCGATCCAGAAGATGTTGCTTACTGGGCACAGGAGTTCCAGATTAGTATCGAAGATTTGAAGTCGGCAATTGTGATCAATGGAAATTCTATAAAGGAAATCAAGAAATATTTGAGTGTATAGTTATGGCAGAGTTACCAGATTTAGAAGTGTTTGCTGAGATATTATCTCGCAGGTTTAAGGGTAAGACATTGGAGTTGCTAGAAGTTAAAGAGACAAAGAAATTAAAGATTACAATTAAAGAATTGAAATCAACCTTAGAAGGCAAAAAACTAACATCGGTTAGCAGATACGGTAAGACTTTACATTTTCATTTTGGCGATGATCAAGTTCTGCAGATCCATCTCATGCTAAGGGGGGAGCTGGTACTTTTAAATAAAGAGAATACACCTCCAAAGTTCGAGATAATGGTATTCCATTTTTCAGGAGATGAAGGATTTGCGGTGGTAGATATCTTGAAGCAGGCTACGCCAACTTTAAACCCTGATCCTGCTGAAGCACCAGACGCATTGGAAATGGAACTTGATTATTTTATTGCTGTATTTTCTAAATCTAAGAAAAAGGTAAAAGAAGTAATGATGGATCAACATAAAATGAGGGGTATTGGTAATTCTTATGCAGATGAGATTTTGTGGCATGCTAGGATTTCCCCAATTTCATTGTCAAATGCTATTCCGGAGAAACAAATTAAAAAACTCTTTAATTCTGTAGGTACAGTATTAAAGAAAGCAATAGAAGAGCTTAAGAAGGAAAATGGTGATGAGCTTCGGGGTGAACTTCGAGATTTTATGAAAGTTCATGGTGCTAATATTAAGAAATCGCCAAATGGAGCAGTCATAAAATCAGAAAAGATTAGTGGAAGAAGTAGTTATTATACTGATGAACAGGAAGTTTACCTTTAACAAAACAAAAAAACAGCTTAGATGTTATTTCGAGAATAATCAAACTATATCATTTATCTATAAAAACACAAATATTATGGCAAAGCAAGGACCTTCAGACCGTAAAAAAGTAAATTCATCGCAAGATTATGAACTTTCTCATGTAGCGACAAAAATGGGTGTAAGTGTACAGCAAGTAGTTGGCGCAAAACGTGCAACTGGCTCTAATGATCGCACGGTTATTGAAAAATACATCTCTGATAAGGGACAAAAGAATAAGTAAATAATAATCAATTGCTAGGATGTTCTGGCAATCTATTAAGATTGGACTTTCCGCTTAGAAAGTCCAATTTTTATTTCACAACCCTTAAAATATTCTCTTGAAAATTGCAACCTATAATGTTAATGGTATCAACGGCAGGTTGACTGTTTTGCTGCGTTGGCTGAAAGAAGCAAATCCAGATGTAGTGTGTTTACAGGAATTGAAGTGCCCCGACAAATTATTTCCAGAGGCTGCTCTTTTAAAAGCTGGATATTATTCGATCTGGTATGGACAGAAAAGTTGGAATGGTGTAGCAATACTCGCAAAGGAAGAAATTAAAGAAACGAAAAGAAATCTTGATGGAGACCTATCTGATATACATAGTCGGTATATTGAAGGTTTTGTGTATGGAATGGTGATTGGTTGTTTATATCTTCCAAATGGTAATCCAGCTCCAGGACCAAAGTTCGATTATAAACTTTCATGGTTCAAACGATTACACAAACACGCTAAAAAATTATTGTCGTTTAATCTCCCAGTTTTACTAATTGGAGATTATAATGTGATTCCTTCTGAGCTTGATACCTATAAACCTGAGAAGTATGTAACCAATGCTCTTTTCTTTCCAGAATCACGGTTAGCCTATCAAAAATTGCTCAAACTAGGTTGGACTGATGCAGTAAGATATCTACATCCAAATGAAAGGATTTATACCTTTTATGATTATTTAAGGAATGCCTATAATCGAGATGCAGGGCTTCGATTAGATCATTTTTTGTTAAATGATTATGTTCTACCAAGGTTGATTTCTGCACAAGTTGATAAAGAAGTTCGTGGATGGGAAAAGTCTAGCGACCATTGCCCAGTGTGGATTGAACTTACTTCATAATCATCACCATTAATTAAAAATTACTGATTTTTCGCCGCATTATTTTTTCTTTTATCACTGATCTTCAAAGGGTCATCACCTTGATTTGCTTTTGCTTTTAAAATAGCATCACGAATGCTTACAGTCATATCATAATGATGTTTTAAAATCGGTAATGTTTTAGTAGCAAAAGTAGAAATAGATTCAATTGGCATAGTTGAACCTATATTAAAGAGATTTATGGCATCATTGTGTTCACTAACCATGAGATTAATGTAAAATTCATTCTGTGCTTCATCGTTAAGACTTTCTAGCTGTTTTAATATTTTAAGTTTTGCTTCAGGTAAAACTGTAGGAAGAACAAAATTCTCCTTTTTAGCAAT
Source organism: Pedobacter sp. (assembly GCF_041662865.1). Taxonomy (GTDB): domain Bacteria; phylum Bacteroidota; class Bacteroidia; order Sphingobacteriales; family Sphingobacteriaceae; genus Pedobacter. The sequence continues at coordinate 28,524 of NZ_JBAZRL010000020.1, read as the reverse complement.
AGCTTTCAATTCCTCATTTGCTTTCATATGATCATCTTTAATCATTTTAGCATGAGCAAGTACTGCTGCATTATTTTTAGTATTTACCAATATTCTCGAACTTGCTTCAACTTCCATCATACCTCCAATAGCAGCATTTGTAAAAAATGTAGTTTTATCTTCCTGCTTCATTTTTTTATCGCTCTTTTTAATAATATTAGTATCGTTTGAAGTAACTGGTTCAGCACTTGCTTCATCATGTTTTTGTTCAGCATTTCGACATGCAAATAAGAATGAACTCAGAGCTAATAAAAATAAGGTTCTAGTTTTCATGGTATGATATTCAAATTAATAATTCAGTTAATATGGCTAATAAATAACGTTTTCAATTTCAGCTGCAATTTGATTAATCTTCGGTAAATTCAATTCAAATTTTAATTGCTCATGACCTCCGTTTTTGTATTCAAATAATGGTAACGCACCTGGTTCTATTTCTTCTTCTTCCAACAATTCCCATTCACCCTCCGTCTCTCTTATCGCTCCAATAATTCCACCAAAATAAATAAGTTTGAAATAGTCTTTTTCAGGTAGGACGGTGAGTGTAACTTCTTCGTCGTTATGTTGAATATGTATGTTAAATGGTTCCATAATTTAACAACCAATTAGCGGTAAAAATTGTTTAGGTTTTTTTCTTCTAGTATAAAATTTCATAACTAAAACTTTGTTTGTTAAATAGTGTTTGTGAAAAGAATGGAGCCTATAACAGTTATTATTTAAACATTTAAATTAAAAAAGTATGGATGTAAAAACCATTATTGGATTTAGCGCTGGAATACTAACTGCTATTTCCTCTGTTCCCCAAATTGTGAAGATATTAAAAGAGAAAAAAGCACAAGCAGTTTCACCTTTAATGTTCTTTGTGTTGTTAGCTGGAAATTTATTGTGGTGTTGGTATGGTGTATTATTGAATGAATTACCAATTATTTTAACCAATGCATTCTCTGCTGTATGCGATATTTTTATGATTGTATTAAATTATAAATATTCCAAAAAGTCATAAAGATGTACTTTACCTTACACAAAAAAGCCACGGAGATTTTCCGTGGCTTTTTTCTTATTATTCTAGATTTTATTCAGTTGCCGCTTGCTCATTTACAAATCCTTCTGCTATAGTCGTTAATGCAACATCTGTAGCTTTTTCGTTTTCTAAGGTTTGTGATAATAAATCTACCACATCTGTATGACCCATATTTTCTGCAAAAACACGAAGCGTTCCGTAGGTGGCAATTTCATAATGTTCTACCTTTTGTGCTGCAAGAATTAATCCCGCATCGCGAATCATAGTTCCTGAATCTGTATCTTCTATAATTCCATTAGCTTCTTCAAGAAGACCGGCCATGGCATCACATTTTTTAGCAACGGCTTTTTCTCCCAAAAGCTCAAATACCTGTTCTAGCGTAGTAATGTGTTGCTCTGTTTCAGCGGTATGTTTTTCAAAAGCTGCTGCTAGATCTGGACTAGTAGACGCTTTTTTCATTTTTGGAAGAGCCTTTGCTAAATGTTTTTCTGCCCAATAAATATCTTTTAATTCATCGATAAAGAATTCATGAAATTCTGAATCTTCCATTTTTCCGGTCTTGCCGGTCGGTTTTTTTGTAGTTGCCATATTTGTTCTTTTTTAGGTATGTTATTTTATTAATGTACTTTATTAACAGGGTTTGATAAAAAAATGTTTTAACAAATTTTGATTCTTATTATTTACCCGTTTCCATGTTTGGAGCATCCACTGGCTTTGATTCTGGAGACCCTTTTTGACGCAGATATATAGTCAAAAACACAATCGAGGCAACTGAAAGAAATTCGCTTTGCCAATTCTGAAAAGTTTCAAACCAAAATTCACTTTGTCCTAAGTAGCTGTACATAGTATCCATCGGCAAGTGTTTTGCTGCTTGTTCTGCGTTATGAGATTTCAAACTACCGTATAAATGCATCGCCCAACTAAAAAGAAAAAGCACAGCAAAACAAATTGAAAGCGACATGCTGTACAATTTGAGAATCCATCCACCCTTTCTCACTGGCCAAGGAGCATCTTTAGTTGGCTTAGGCTCGCGGTCAACTTCTTCTTCTTCATCAATTTTCTTAGATTCTGCAGAACCTTTTTGTCGCAGACCAACGGTTAGTATTACATAGAGTGACATTTGAAGGAATTCGGATTCGAAATTCTCAAAAGTGGCTGAAATAAAGTGACCACTAAAAAGATATGTTTTAAAGGAGAGTTGATCCGCTCCGAGTTCTAACATCTCTGTATTATTTTGATGCCAACCAGTAAAAGCTTGACCAGCAAGAGTAATTAGGAATAATGCAGTAAATACGATAGTCAAAGAGTTTCTATAAAAATACGAGTGACTAGTTGTTTGTTTTTTCATAGTAGGAGTTTAAATGATTGGTTTAATGATGCTCAGCCTAACAAACTATATTCTTTTTGGTTTTCTTTTTATCAAATTGTTAAGTGGTAATATCGTAGCTTAACTTTTGATACTCCCTCGATTAAAATCTTCAATTATTTTTTTACATTTGATTTTAAGGGTTTTTATCCTTCTGCTCACATTTTACTTATGTAAACTAATTATGCTTTTTGAACAGCTTGTTAAAGAGTCGCCTCTTGCAATGTATACATGTGATGCAAGTGGAAGAGTTAATTTTTTTAATGCAGCAGCAGCAGCACTTTGGGGAAGAGAACCTGAACTTTTAAAAGAGTATTGGTGTGGTTCATGGAAAATCTTTTATCCAGACGGTAGACCAATGGAATTGGATAATTGTCCTATGTCTCTTACGCTGAAACAAGGTAAACCACATGTAGGAGAAGAGATTGTTATTCAAAAGCCAGATGGTGCATTCCGGTCACTATTAGTTTATCCATTGCCTCTTTTTAATGAAAAGAAAGTACTATTAGGAGCTTACAATACACTAGTAGATATAACTGATAAAAAATCAAACGATGAGAAGCATGAAATCTTATCAGCTATTGTAGAATCCTCAGATGATGCAATACTGAGCAAGGGGCTGGACGGGGTTATTAGAAGCTGGAATGCTGGAGCGCAAAAAATATTCGGGTATACTGAAGAGGAAATGCTTGGCAAACACATTAGTGTAATCATTCCCCCTCGCTTAATTAGTGAAGAGGAAGTCATCATTTCCAATATACGTGCAGGTAAAAAAATCGATCATTTTCATACCGTTAGAATGCACAAGGATGGACATGAGATTGAAATTTCTCTAACCGTATCCCCAATCAAGGATGCCTTCGGGAATATTATGGGTGCTTCTAAAGTGGCTAGAGATATTTCTGAGATTAAAAAAGCAGAACGACAAGCGTACCAATTTGCAAAAAGACAAACACTATTGAATTCGATAGGTACGGCCATTTCAGAGAAGTTAGATGTTCAGGAAATTTTGCAAAAAGTAACCGATGCAACTACCGAAATTACAGGGGCTGCATTTGGAGCATTCTTTTATAATACTTTTGATGAAAGTGGTGAGTCTTTTATGCTTTTCACACTTTCTGGTGCTCCAAGAGAAGCTTTTGAAAAATTTGGCATGCCACGTAATACGGCTATCTTCGATCCCACTTTTTCTGGGCAAGGTATTGTAAGGCTAGATGATGTAACCAAAGATCCTAGATATGGTAAAAATGCCCCACATTACGGTATGCCAGCTGGTCACCTTGCTGTAGTGAGCTATCTGGCCGTTCCAGTTATTTCTACTTCTGGTGATGTTATTGGCGGATTATTTTTTGGTCACCCAGAGGCAGGTGTTTTTAAAGCTGAGCACGAAGAAATATTAGCGAGTGTAGCTTCTCAAGCTGCCGTTGCACTTGATAATTCCAAATTATTCGAAGAAGTAATGGCTCTATCTGAAAAAAAGGATGAGTTTATTGCCTTGGCGAGTCACGAACTTAAAACCCCACTTACTTCTTTAAAGGGCTATTTGCAAATGTTACAAAAAGAAAAAGAAAGTAAAATGGCTGAATTTTTTGTAGAAAAGTCTTTAAAACAATTAGATAGACTTGGAGCATTGATAGGTGATCTACTAGATGTTTCTAAAGTTGAGGCTGGTCAACTTCAATTCAATTTTGAGCTTTTTGATCTTCATAAAACGCTAAAGGATATTTTGGAAACTTTTCATTATAACAGTTCTTCGCACCTAATTTCCTTCTCAGGACTAGAAGAAAAGTTAATTGTTTGGGGAGATCAGCAACGACTAGAGCAAGTAATTATTAACTTATTAAACAATGCAATTAAATATTCACCAAATGCACAAGAGGTATTTGTTGAACTTCAAAGGAAAGAAGATCAAGCAATAATAACAGTGCGTGATAAAGGTATCGGCTTAACCATGCAGCAACAAAAGGGGATCTTTAAACGGTTTTTTAGAGCGGAAGGGGTTGCACATATTGCAGGACTAGGTCTGGGCCTTTATATTAGTAAAGAGATTATAGATAGACATGCAGGCTCTTTTATAGTGAAAAGCGAGATAGGAGTAGGATCTGAATTTGGTTTTAGCATTCCCATAAAAAATGTTGAGGCATAAAACAATTCCACAAACCTGGTGTTCGTTCTTCTAACCAAGTATAACTTAGAATGGATAAAAAATTAATTTACCTTGTAGAGGACGATAGTGATATTAGTGAAATGATAGTTTTACTACTCACCGAATCCAATCTTGCGGTAAATACGAGTGCAAATCTTTCAGATTTTCGTAGACTAATTGCAAATGGACGACCAGATCTAATCTTAATGGATATTATGCTGCCAGACGGAAATGGTATGGATGAGTGCAAAGAATTGAAAGAATCTAATGATTTAAAAGATATACCGCTATTATTGATGTCTGCTCATGCGCAAAGCAAGTTGGTAATACAAGAATGCCCTGCCGATGGTTTTATTCCAAAACCCTTTGATATTTACGATTTTATGGCCAAAGTTAACAACCAGCTTTCCAAAACTTCATAAGTTTTACTAAATATTGTGTTTCTATTTTTTTTGCTGCCCACTTCAGAGATCAATTACCTGAAATATTCATTTAATCATTTACATATTTTAGGTAATATTGCAAACCTACATATATAACTATACATTAGGTCCAAGCATCCTTCAAAACTACATGTCGAAATTAATTGATTTCAATTCTAATAAATCTAAAAATAGGGATACAAATTTTTGGACAAAGCTTATCGGTAATCCTACTCAATTTTCTTTAGAGAGTAGGATATTTCATTCTATTAGTATTGGTCTAATTACGATCCCAATTATTTACGTACCATACAATTTATTTGCAGGATTATACATAGCATCAATCTCTGCTTTTTTAATTGGGCTCTTTTTCTTTTATCAGTATTATTACTCTAGGTTTCAAGGCAAACCACATAGTAATACTCTTTTTGGGCTAATGGGATTATTAGTTTTTGGAGTAAATTACTTTACAAATTCTGGTATTAATGGTTCTACAGATTTAATTTGGCCTGCATATTTATTGGTTTTACTTGCTATATCTCCTTATAAACAGCACTTAAAATGGTTAATTATTTATGTGCTGTGTTTTTTAGCTTTACATACGGTTGAATACTATTATCCCTACTTAATTAAGTATCCATTTACTGCTGGCACTGGTCAATTTATTGATCGAATTACTGTTTTTCCATTACCGGTATTCGTTGTTTACATTATTATTAGATTTATTAGGCAAAGTTACGATGTGGAGCGTAAAGTAGCCGAAGAGAAAACAATAGCCGTTGAAATTAGCAATGAGCAGATTTTACAACAGAAAAGTGAATTGGAAAAACAAAATATAGAGAAAGATAAATTAATGTCTATCATATCTCATGATGTGAGAACACCCTTAATGAATATTCAAAGCTATCTTTTTTTATTGAATGAAAACATGTTAAGTGCAGAAGAGCGAATTACTTTAGAAAAATCATTAGAGAGCACTACCAATCATACAATTGCTATGCTTTCCAATTTATTGAGTTGGTCTAAATCACAATTGGAAGGTCCTTTTGTACAACTAGCGGCGATAAATGTTCATGATGCTCTTGAAAACACAATAGAAATGGAGAAAGTTCAGGCACTAAAAAAAGATATTAAATTAATTGATGGTATTCCTTCACAATTAATGGTAATGGCAGATGTAGATATGTTGCAGCTAGTAGTGCGTAATCTCATCAGCAATGCGATAAAATTCACGTCAAACGGTGGATTGATCAATATTAATGCTGAAATCATAAACAGAGAATGTAAAATTATAATTAGTGATAATGGAAAAGGAATTTCTCCAATTGATCAGGAAGACATTTTTTCAATCAAAGCTGCACCCACATATGGCACTAATAATGAAAAGGGGGTTGGTCTTGGGTTAGTTTTGTGTAAAGAGTTTATAGAACGACTTGGCGGTAGAATTGATTTTGAAAGTAAACTAAATGAAGGTTCCAGATTTTTCATATTCTTACCATTAGCTACAGTATAATTAGTATAATGCTTTAATCTCCAATTGGTTAATACTCGCGAAGCAAAAATAATTAATACTTAAGGGGTGGATAATAAACAACATAGTTGTACAATTGCAAAATATCATTTAACTTAACTAAAAAAAGAATCATGAAAAATCTGAAAAAAACATTGTCTTTAATTTTATTACTTGTGGCTTCAGCAAGTGTTTATGCTCAAAAAGCCAGCCCTGCAGCTAAGGCTACTGGGAAAATAGGAGAAGCAACAATTACAATTTCCTATAGCAGTCCAGCAGTAAAAGAAAGAAAGATATGGGGCGAATTAGTGCCTTACAACAAGATTTGGAGAGCGGGAGCTAATGAAGCTACTATTTTTGAGACCGACAAAGCCTTAAAATCGAAGTCAAAGAATTACCAGCAGGTAAGTATAGTGTGTATATGTTACCAACTGAAAACCAATGGACTATTATTTTTAATTCACAAGTAGGGCAATGGGGCATCACCCGTGCAGGCGAAACAACAGATGATGCATCAAAAGACGTATTAAAAGTTACAGTAAAGCCTATGAAATCTAAAACCTTCAATGAAAGAATGACCTATGAGGTTAATAATAAAGGATTTTCATTGAACTGGGAAAATCTTACTGTACCTGTAAAAGTAAAATAAAATTTAATTGATGTATTTTTGCCCTGTATTTCTTTAGTGACGATTAAAGCAAAAGGTTATGGCGAACAAAATTGTAAAATATTAAAAGGATTAGTAATCCAATTGAGCACTGGATTGCTAATGAGCTTGTTTTTTAATCGTAGTATCTAGAAGAATTATGAGGATAAAACTAAAAGATGAAATTGTTAATTATAGTCTGAGCAACTATATAAATACATCTTGTCTAGATGATTAAAAGATAAAGCTTATCGTTGCACTCGCAACAAACAAAACCCGCCGCTTGGCGGGTTTTGTTGTTTAAGTCAGTCTCTGCATTAGTGCCATACATAATAAATTCTCCTACACTTCTCCTAGATTGCTCCTGCATTTGTTCTGATAAACGCGGTTTGAGAAGAACAAACATAGGGTAAACCTAGAACAAGAGTAGAACAAAGCACCTTGCTAGCAAGACATTTCCAGACATTTAAGGACATTTCCGGACATTTTTTAAGCTATTATTGATGAGGGTTGGTTCGAACTTGTGGCAATTGTATCTGAATCAAGTGCAACTGAAATGCTAATAAATCCCTTCAAATAATTATGCTGTTATAGCGCAATAGATAAACTAGCTATCCTCTTGCAGTAGCTTTTATGTCTTTAATTATGATTTTATTCATCATCATCATTACATCCATCACACGTTTAGCTTTATCTGCATCTTTATTTTGTAATAACTCTCCTAAAATTGATGGTGAAATTTGCCATGATAAACCAAACTTATCTTTTACCCATCCACACTGTGATTTTTCACCACCACCTGCTGTTGGCCTTTCACAGTAGTAATCAATCTCTTGTTGTATATTAGCATCAATAGAAAAAGATACTGATTCATTAAATTTTGAATGCTGGACCCCATTTAACAACATAAACTGTTGATCTTCTATTTCTAAGGCAACAACTAGTATTTTCCCGCCTAAACCTGCGGTATCTTTAGGATAATAGCTAGTATTTAATACCTTCGAATCTTTAAATACCGTAATATAAAAATCAATTGCTTCTTCAATATTGTCGTTTTGCCATAAACATGGTCTTATCTTTTTCATAATTTTTGAATTACTTAGCTAATTCAGTATTGAAACAAATTTGATACTTACATCTTTTCTGGTGATGCAGAATAAGTTACATTTTCGCTATATTTTTTTTATCTTAGTTCTCGCAATAATTAGGTATACTTAGGCCATAATACCAGTAGAGAAATAATTTTATTTGTTAGATAAACCATACGTCAAAGTGATATTCAACTATAAAAAAAATGCAGACAGAAAGAAGAGAATTCTGATTGTTGAAGATGAGCCCCTTAGTGTTTTATTGATTGAGCGAATACTTAAACCGTTTCCGTTTGAGGTTGTGGTAGCAATAAATGGTTTAGATGCAGTTGAAAAATTTAAAGAAGAAGAGTTTGATTTGGTAATTATGGATTTATATATGCCTAAAATGGATGGATTTGAGGCTTCTAAAATCATAAGATCTTTATCTAAAACTGTTCCTATTATCGTAATATCTACCACAATTATAAATGAGGAAGAATTAAAAAGAGATATTGGAATTGATTATTTACTGGCAAAACCTTTAAACGTTGATAAGTTTAAAGATTTCATTCACATGCTGTTATTAGCCTAAAAGTATTTCTAATAAATTTACTCTCTGATTTGATATCAAAACAATTTTAAGAAGGAGTATTTTCTTTTTCTACTACTGTTTTTGCAGCTGGTTTTTTAACAGATTTTAGTGGAGTTTTAGTTTTATCAACAGGAGTACTTTGATTTGTATTCACTTCTTTAGAAATTTCCTTTGAAAGCTTTGCAGCGCTTTTTTCAATTGTTTTATTTATTTTTTTAGAACTTTTTCCAAATTTTAATGCAAATTCTTTTAGATTTTGAATTAAGCTTGCTTTAATTTCTTTTTGTGCTGTTTTTCTTAATGATTTAGCAAGAGCCTTTGATTTATCCTTTTTCATAAAAATGTGATTTGTGCAAATCTATGTTATTAGAAAATCAATTTCATATTATGTTTATGTTAACCAGAGTGGTTAAACTTAACATTGTTTACTTATTTCCATTATAAAAATAAACGACTTATCATGAAAAATAATTAAGTGCTCTATATTAAACAAATGATTTATTTTAGGATGTTATTCCCTGCAAAGCTTTAACAAGTAATAGAAAATAATAAATGATTAAAAAACAATATAGTTGGTTACTTGCGGGGTTAATTTTCGCCATATTTTGGGCTTCGGCATCAACGGCAACGAAAATTGGTTTGACTGTTGCACAGCCATTAGTAATTGCGGTTACTCGTTTTGGAGTAGCCGCAATTATTATGCTATTTGTTTCGCATTTTATACAAAGTAATAGATTACCTAAAGGGAAAGAATGGCTTCAAATAAGTATTTATGGAATTTTAAACATCAGTATTTACTTAGGATTGTATGTAATTGCCATGCAAAAAGTAACCGCAGGAATTGGAGCGCTTGCAGTTGCGATAAATCCGGTATTTATTAGTTTTTTCTCCGTTATATTTCTCAATAAGAAGTTAACAGTTGCACTTTTTTTAGCATTAATCATATGTACACTTGGTGTAATTTGTGCTGCATGGCCATTATTTAATAATGCATCAGTAACTACTGGAGGTTTATTAATTCTTTTAGTGAGTATGCTTTCATATGCGCTGGCGGCTATTTATTTTTCAGCTAAGAAATGGAATAACTTAAGTTTATTAACTATAAATGGATGGCAAACCTGCATAGGAGGGTTATTGCTTTTGCCTTTTGTTATTTTCTTTTATAATAATCAACTCAATCATTTTGACCTAAAATTTTGGTCTTCAGTTACTTGGTTGGCAATACCTGTTTCTATAGTAGCTGTACAACTTTGGCTCTGGTTATTAAAAACAAACGCGGTTAAAGCTGGTTTGTGGTTATTTCTATGTCCTTTATTTGGGTTTATAATTGCTGCCATATTAGCCAATGAAGCCATTAGCTTATATACTTTTATAGGCGTTATATTGGTTTTATTAGGTTTATTCATTGCCAAAAAAACGAATTAACATTCTTTTAATTTAAGATACATAAAAACACATATAATGAGAACCACTTTAAACACGTTAATTTTTCTTTTACTGTCTATAGCAAGTATAGCACAAGTAAAATATATTCCTGTTTTTGTTTCCGGGCAAGAAGGTCATCAGAGCTACAGAATACCTGCTATTGTTACGTTAAAGAATGGAGATTTACTGGCTTTTGCTGAAGGTAGAGTAAATAATGCAGGTGATTTTGGAGACATTAATATTGTTCTAAAACGCAGTACGAATAAAGGAAAAACATGGTCTGCTTTGCAAACAGTAGTCGATTACGATAAATTTCAAGCAGGAAATCCAGCTCCAGTAGTTGATTTTACTGATCCAAAATACCCAAAAGGACGTATTTTCTTGTTCTACAATACAGGTAATAATCATGAAAGTGAAGTAAGAAAAGGAAATGGTTTAAGAGAAGTTTGGTACAAAACCTCTATGGACGGAGGTTTAAACTGGTCTGAAGCTGTAAATATCACTACACAAGTTCATAAACCTAAAATCCCGCAATTAAATCCAAAATATAATTTTGCAGAAGATTGGCGCAGTTATGCCAATACTCCGGGTCACGCTATGCAATTTGATAGCGGAACATACAAAGGCCGTATTTTTGTGTCGGCAAATCATTCTGCTAGCACACCTCAAAGTGGTAGCAAAGATTACCAAGCTCATGGTTATTATACCGATGATCATGGTGCAACCTTTAAACTTTCAGAAAATGTAAGTTTTCTAGGTGGAAATGAAGCAATGGCTGCTCAACTTTCTGGAGATGAAATGGTCATGAATATTCGAAATCAACAAGGAAACGTGAAACAAAGAATTATTGCGATTAGCAAAAACGGTGGACAAACTTGGGATAAAACCTTTTTCGATTCAAACTTACCCGATCCTGTTTGTCAGGGTAGCACGCTTTCTTATTTAGATAAAAAAGGCAACCGAGTTTTGTTTGTTTGTAATGCGGCAGATGTTAAAAAAAGAGATAACTTAACATTAAGAATGAGTAATAATTATGGAAAGAGCTGGGAGAAAAGTTTAGTCATAGCAAAAAGCCCTGATGGATATAAAGGAAGTAGCTACTCCGCGTATTCAGATATTGTTAAGCTAAGCAAAAATAAAATTGGTGTACTGTTTGAAAAAGATGAATATAAATCAATCGTATTTGTAGCTCAAAAATGGTAAACATATATTTTCAAAAGGCGACTCTGAAGTTTAATTAGTTGATGAAGGCTATGAGTATAGAAGCCAATGTTTATCTATAAATACGACAGATGATTCTAAGTTAGACTGAAATTTCTATTATCGAGATTAAATGCTGCTATTGCAGAAATAGGCATATACAAGCATGCAGCTTTAATAATTTAAATAATTTATCATTAAGAGGGCAATTCATTCTCCTCTTTTTGGGTAATAATTTTTTGTTTTTTCAAGTCTATTCTAATCAAATTGTATAAACTCATATACACATTTGCTATCCAAACAATAGAAAAGCCTGCAATTACATAACCCCTCCAATCAGGATAAATTAACGTGAAATTGGTCATTAATAACATCAAAATAGTAACATAATGGCTAAAGCAATATTCACAGGTAAACAAGTAAAAGAATTTGCGTTGATATAGCCTTTTGCAATTAGTTGATTTATCTACACAAAACTCTCTTATTTCTCTAAAAACTTCTTCTTTAGTAACAGTCCATGCAATACAAGCAACAGGTATAGCCAAAATGAAAATCATTTCCATATATCAAATATTTTCCATAAAAACCCAAGATAGAGCTAATATGTTTGGATATTGCTAATTTTTTAAAACCTTTTCTACTCTGGAAGACTTTTAAAGGAAATCAATTGTTATGGAAAATGAAAACAAAGTGCCCACAGAACAAATAAATCCAGTTTCTAGAAAAACGAATGAAGAAATCGATGAAGATGAAACCGGAAATTTGATAATTGATGGAAAATATATCGAAGAACCAAAATCAGTTCCCACCGATGGACCTGTAAGCGAGGATTTACCAAAAGATACACATAGCTTGAATAGTTAGAGCTTATTTTTGGATTGTTGTATTGGTGCGCAATTTACGACACCTACTAACATCACATTCTTGTCAACTCTTTTCTTTTCTCAAAGAATCGGAAAACACCTCTCTATATTTGTACATGAAAATTCCATATTCGGTACTAGACTTAGCAACAGTTATACAAGGTAAAACACCTGCAGATACATTTAAAAATAGCGTTGCATTGGCACAGCATACTGAAAAATTGGGGTACACTCGGTATTGGTTTGCAGAACATCATAACATGGTTAGCGTAGCCAGTTCAGCAACTTCAGTATTAATTGGTCACATCGCAGGACATACCGAAACCATTAGAGTTGGTTCTGGTGGCATTATGTTACCTAATCATTCTCCTTTAATTGTGGCAGAACAATTTGGTACATTGGCTACATTATATCCTAATAGGATAGATTTGGGTTTAGGTAGAGCACCAGGTACAGACCAGCTAACGGCTATGGAAATAAGAGGCGAACGCTTTTCTGCTCCACACAGCTTCCCACAAGATGTGTTAAAACTACAAAAGTATTTATCAAGTGATAATAGTGAGAGTAAGGTAAGAGCAATACCTGGCGAAGGAACTGAAGTGCCCATTTGGATTTTAGGTTCTAGTACCGAAAGCGCACATTTAGCTGCATCTTATGGTTTACCTTATGCTTTTGCAAGTCATTTCGCACCAGCTTATTTTTTAGAAGCAATTAAAATATACAGGCAAAACTTCCGCCCATCAACTACGCTAGAAAAACCGTATGTAATGTCTTGTGTAAATGTAGTTGCCGCAGATACAGATGCAGAAGCAGAGCGATTAGCAACTTCCTTAAAACAATTATTTATGGGTATTGTAACTGGCAAGCGTAAACTATTGCAACCGCCAATTGATACTATGGATGATGTTTGGAACGACATGGAAGAGGAAGCTGTAAATCAAATGTTGGCTGTTGCTTTTATTGGTGGGCCAGAAAAACTAACCGCACAAATGCAATCATTTAGAGCACAAACACAAATAGATGAAGTAATGGTAACATCTCATATTTACGATCACGCAGCAAGGTTACATTCTTACGAACTTTTTGCTGAGATAATAAAGAACCTATAAAACATTCGTCATTCCCGTGAAAATGGGAAACTTAAAGCGTTTGAAAATAGTGAAGGCGATTAAATACCTTTTCATGCTGAGCTTGTCGAATCACCACTAGCTTGTTATAATCTTAATTGGATTACTCATTAACTTATGAATAGGGCATTTGTCAGCTATTTGCAGCAAACGTTCACGTTGTTCACTAGTTAAATCTCCAACAAATTCTATTTTACGTGTAATGGTTGTCTCTTTTGTGATCTGATCTTCTTTGCAAATGGCCAACTCAATTTTAACAGATTCTAAAGCAATTTCTTTACGGTCAGCATACATGCGAATAGTAATCGCTGTACAACTCCCTAAACTTGCCAAAAGTAAAGCACCAGGAGCCATTCCTTCATCAGTACCACCTAAATCTTCTGGTTCATCAGCATAAATAAAATGGCCACCAGAATAAATTTTGGTTCTATAGTTAGATCTATCTAACTCGGTAATAGCTGTAATTAGAGAACTACTCATATTTATGATTTAATCGCTAAATTTAGCATAAACATAGCATAATGGAAGAACAAAACGAACTACAGCAACGATTAATAAACTTTCAATCTTTTACAGGGAAGGAAATCAACAATTCACCTTCGCATTTTATGAATTGGTTAAAACCCATTTTAATTAGTGCTGACAAAGGAACATTGAATTGTAGTTATATCGTTCGAAAAGAAATGACAAATCCGTATGGCATACTACATGGTGGCATCACTGCAGGTATTATTGATGATTTAATTGGAGCAACTGTTTATATTTTAGGGTTAAATGCTCGTTTTACTACCATAAATAATTCAATAGATTATTTTGCACCAGCAAATGAAGGCGATGAAATTACTGCTAAAACAAGTGTTGTAAAACAAGGGAAAACAATTATTAACCTGCAATGCGAAGTTTTTTTACCTTCAAAAAAGCGTCTTATTGCGAAGGGATATTCTAATATGTTAAATGTAGGGTAGAGACGAGTTACGGTTAAAAAAGATTTGTTGTTATAAATTTAACTTTCACTAAACATTTTAAGTAGAGTTTTGTTATATCATAACCCTAAAACCAAAACCGCCATGTGGAATGATTATTTAAACCTCCAATTTGATGTTAAAGGTAAAACCTTTACAGGGTTCTGTATGAAAATTCAAGATGATTTTCATCTCACCTATGCTGTAATATTAGAAGATTGTCACTCATTCTGCATCTGGCTTGATGACAAAACATCTAAATGGTATTCGTCTAAGTTTACAAATTTAGATCCAAGTGTGCTAGATCAAATTATAAATAGATTAGGTGTTCAAGAAGAAGCATTAGCTTAATTTTTTTGCATACTTAATCCTACAATATTCATTTATTATAAGTGGATAATTATATACTTTCCATCCGATAGCTATTCGAATTACCACCGAATATTGCAAGCTCTTGCATGTTTTGTCTTGCTATTTTACTTTTTTTGCTTAAAACTTCGCAAATACCCGCAATCTTAATTTTATCTACACTTTACTTCCTTTTAAGATGTGGATTGTAAATGAGTTAACCTATTTAGATTTATTATTAATACATAGTTTTATTGAGGTTTAGTAACTAAAATTTCTTAATTTTCAGTTAACATTAATTTAACCTATACAACTATGAACAGAAAATTTATCTTAATTCTATTCGGGTTCTTGCTGTTTTCTATGGTTACTTATGCCCAAAAAACAATTAGTGGCAAGGTAACCGATGCAACAGATGGCAGCGGAATTCCTGGAGTGAGTGTACTTGTAAAAGGCACAGCCGCAGGCGCAACAACCCAGCCAAATGGTACGTATACCATTAATGTGCCAGCAAATGGTACAATCCTAGTATTTACCTATTTAGGTTTCCAAACCCAAGAAATTACCATTGGAAACAGAACTGAAATCAACGTAGCTTTAGCTTCAAGTACGCAAACTTTAGAGGGTATAGTAGTAACCGCACTAGGTATTAAGCGTAGCGAAAAATCTATTGGGTATGCAACACAACAAGTAAATGGCGACAATTTAACCCTTACTAAAGAACAAAATGTAATCGGTTCTTTAGCGGGTAAAGTGGCAGGTGTCCAGGTTACAGGTTCATCTGGCGCAAGCTTAGGGGGTACACAAAAAATAAAATTAAGAAGTGTAAACTCTATCACCGGTGGTGGACAACCCTTAATGGTAGTTGATGGTACGCCAATTTCTAACGCTAATTTTGGTGGTGCAGAAAATGGTGTCGATTACGGTAACGTTGCTCAAGATATTAATCCTGAAGATATTGATAACGTTAGTGTTTTAAAAGGACCAGCAGCATCAGCATTATATGGTATTAGAGGACAATATGGTGTAATCATGATTACCACAAAAAAAGGATCGAAAGGGGCAAAAAAAGTAAACATCAGTGTTAACTCTGCTTTCTCCATAGAAAAAACAGGTAACTTTTTAGAATTGCAAAACGTCTATGGAGTTGGTAACAATCAAACTTTTCAAACTCTTACTAACGGACAGAAATATGTTAATGGTAACGATGAAAGCTGGGGACCAGCTATGGATGGAACTCCGGTAAGACAGTTTTATAGTTTCTACCCTCAAGACCCTCGCTTTGGACAATTAACTCCGTTTACACCCCATCCTGATAACGTGAAGGATTTTTATGAAACTGGCCATAACATCAATAATGGCATTTCAATTTCTGGAGGTAGCGAAAACATGGATTACAGAATAAGCTATAACAATGCGTATATCAATGGCGTAATTCCTAATACATGGTTAAAGCGTAATAACCTAAGCTTAAGCTCATCATTAAAAGTGACCGATAAATTAACTGTAGGTGCAAATGTAAACTATGCCAATAACAACGGGCAACGCCCAACACAAGGCTATCAAGGATCATTTACGGGTGCAACACAATGGTTCCAACGTAATATAGATATTGACGAATTACGTAATTACAAATACGCAGATGGAACTATTTTAAATTGGAATGTAAATCCAAATACTACAACAGGTATTGTCACTAACAACAAACCTAGTGATTGGAATAATCCATTTTTTGACGCATACGAAGTATTAAATAACGATCGTCGCGATCGCTTATTTGGCGATGTAAATGCAAGTTACCAAGTGTTGCCTGAATTAAAATTAAGTGGTTTTGTACGTTCAGATATGTTTACCCAAAACATTACCCACAAAGAACCTCTTGGTGGCCGTTTAGTAGATAGTTATCAGATTGGTAAATACCAAAACGAAGAAAACAACTACGAGTTTTTAGCTCAGTATACTAAAACTTTTAATGATATTTCAGTTAACCTTAACGTAGGAGCTAACTTGTACGATCTTAAATACTCGGGTCAATACCAAGCAACAGTAGGAGGATTGTCAAGCCCTGGATGGTATTCTGCTATAGCATCAATTGATAGACCAACCAGTATTTCAAGTATCAGAAGAAAACAAACAAGAAGCATGTACGCCATGGGTTCATTTGGTTATAAAGATACTTATTTTATAGATGCATCTATTCGTAATGATATTTCATCAACATTGCCTTCTAATGATAACTCTTACTGGTATCCATCAGTTTCAGGAAGTTTTGTTTTTAGCCAGCTTACAGATTGGAAAGCGTTAACGTTTGGTAAATTAAGAGCTAGTTATGCAATAGCTGGTTCAGATTTAGGCCCTTATCAAACAGCATATACCTATGGAGCAGGAGCAAATTATCCAGCTACAACAGGAGCAATTAACACCTTGTTAGTACCTGATAAATTGAACAACCCTAACATTAGACCTGCCTTTGCTAACTCATTTGAAATTGGTATGGATTTAAAATTCTTTAACAGCCGTTTAGGTGCAGAGTTTACTTATTATAACCAACAGAATAAAGATGAAATCATCAATCTTTCAGTTTCTGGAGCAAGTGGTAACGATCAAACTGTGATTAATGCAGGTTCAATCCGCAACAAAGGGATAGAAATTTCATTAACTGGCCGACCAATACAATCGAAATTATTTACATGGGATATGAGTGTGAATTTCGCCCGCAATAAAAATAAGATTGAAGAATTATATCCAGGTATTACGGTATTACTAATCGATTTAAATACATATTCAAGTCAAACTGTTTATTTAACATCAACTCAAGGTCAGTCATTTGGTAATTTAATGGGTCCAGGCTATAAAATAGATCCAGGAACTGGTAAAGTATTATTAGGTACAGATAACATGCCTTTGTTCGATACACTTAAAGATTTTGGAACAGTACTACCAGACTTTACAGGTGGTCTTAGGAACACATTCAAAGTTTGGAAATTTGATTTAGCCGCAATGATTGATTTCCAAAAAGGAGGACAATTTATGAGCTGGTCTAAAATGTTAGCCGCTAAATCTGGTCAGGCTGCAGAAACTGCCGCTATTAACGATAAAGGTTTCAACGTTCGTACAGCCATTGCAGCAGGTGGTGGTGTAAAAGTAAATGGTATATCGCAAGCAACAGGTCAAGAAGTTACGGCCTATGTGGATGCCAGAACCTATTACAGAACAAATTTAGGAACACGTATTTATGATGAATGGATTTATAGTGCATCTTACATTAAACTACGTGAAGTAAGTTTAGGCTACAATTTTGAACCTAAACTATTAGCTAAAACTCCTTTTAAATCGGCAAAACTTGCAGTCATCGCTCGTAATCCAGTTATGATTTGGCAAAAAGCACCAAAAGGAGTAGATCCATCAGAACTTTCATCTGGCAGCACATCAATAAGCTGGATAGAAAAAGGTGAACTACAAACCGTACGTTCTTATGGTGTTAACTTAAGCCTAACATTTTAATTTTAAGCATATGAAAAATACATATAAATCAATTTACATCTGCTTGCTAGCTCTAGTAATGCTAGGTAGTTGTAAGAAATTCGATGAATCTATAAACACAGATCCAAACAACCCTACAAAAGCATCGGGTACGCAATTAATTGCAAACGCCGAATTGTACTTGCCTGGTTTAAGTTCATCGCCTTATGGTGTACACTATCCACAGTACTTATCTAATACCTCATTTACAGATAATAGTAGATATGTAACCGTAAACTTTAACTTTTCTGGTCTATACACTGGTCCATTAATGAACCTTGAAAACGTAATTAATAACACAGGTTTAGATGCAATAGAAGGTCCAATAGTAAACCAAATTGCAGTAGCCAAAATATTAAAAGCATACTTCTTTTGGCACATGACAGATAGGTGGGGTGATATTCCTTATGATGAAGCACTAAAAGGCGCTGCAGATTTTACACCTAAATACGATAAACAACAAGCCATTTACAACAATTTGTTTACGTTATTAGATGAAGCCAATGCCGCTATTGTAACTGGTAACATTAAAAATGATATCGTTTATGGTGGCGATGTTGCAAAATGGAAAAGATTAGGTAACACCATCCATGCGTTAATGGCTTTAAGATTAAGTAAAGTAGATGCTGTAAAAGGCGCTGCAGAATTTAACAAAGCCGTAACTAATGGAATGATGATTGCAAATACCGATAACCTTTCTTATCCGCACTTAGCAGATCAAAACAACGAAAACTATTGGTACAATCAGTTTACACGTTTAGGTAGAAACTGGTTTGCTGTAAGTAAACCAGTGGTAGATTATATGCAACCCCTAAACGACCCTCGTTTGTCTGTTTACGCTAATAAACCAACTAATACAGCGATTACAACTTATGTTGGTTTAGATTACGGTTTGCCAGGATCAACTACAGTAACTATAGCTAATTATAGCCTGTTAGGAAGTAATTTACGTTTGCAAAACTCACCAGTAGCCTTAGTTACCTATGCACAATCATTATTTGCAATGGCCGAAGCTGCTAAAAGAGGTTGGATTGGCGGTACAGATGTAACAGCTAAACTGAATTACGATAATGCAGTTACAGAATCTATTAGACAATGGACAGGTTCAACAGCTTCAGCAAGTACTTATTTAGCTCAAACAGATGTTGCCTATGATCCTGTTAATGCCTTAATGAAAATAGGTACACAACGTTGGGTACACTTGTTTTTACATGGTTACGAAGGTTGGGCAGAGTGGAGAAGAACAGGCTTCCCTACTTTCTTAGCTCCACCTCCTTCAAATAATGGTGCTCAAATTCCAAGACGAGAAGCTTATGGAACTCAAGAGCGTTCTATTAATACGGCAAATTACAATGCAGCGGTAAGTGCTTTCCCTTATGGCGGTGCCGACGATTTAAATGCTAGAGTATGGTGGGATAAACCATAATTAGTTAATTAGAACAGAATGCAATCCTGAGTTTATTGAAGGATAAGTTCAGCTTGCTTTTCAAAATAAAAAAAGTCCCGCTCTATATGAACGGGACTTTTTTATGTTCAGTTGATTAGACACCAAACTGAGTGCGGAAAAGGTTTTTTACCTTTAAAAATAAAGAAATGGATTATTGATGGCTAGCTAAAAACAAAAACTTCATACTGCCTTGCTTAAACTATCAACTGCATGGCGTGAACTATCAACTGCATAGCGTGAACTATCAACTGTATTGCGTGAACTATCAACTGCATAGCTTAAACTATCAACAGTATTGCGTGAACTATCAACCGTATAGCTTAAACTATCAACTGTATTGCGAGAACTATCAACTGTATAGCTTAAACTATCAACTGTATTGCGTGAACTATCAACTGTATAGCTTAAACTATCAACTGCATGACGTGGATTATCAACTGCATAGCTTAAACTGGCAACTGCAACAACTTAAAATCTCTAACTATGTCCAAAAAATAAATAACATAAGCCGATAGCTGTACAAATACCCACAAAATCGGCTAATAGCATTGCCCAGACAGAATAGCGACTGTTTTTCACATTAACAGCACCAAAGTAAACTGCAATTACATAAAAAGTAGTATCAGAAGAACCCTGTAAAATTGCCGATAATTTGCCCGCAAAAGAATCTACACCATGAGTTTCCATAGTACTAATCATCATGCCACGAGCTCCACTACCACTTAAAGGCTTAATGAGCGCAGTAGGGATACCATCAATAAAGCGAGTATCGGCACCCATAGCAGAAAAAACACTTTTAAACCCATCAATTACTAAATCAAAAGTTCCGCTGGTGCGTAATAAACTAATGGCAATTAACATCCCAACTAAATACGGGATAATACGAATAGCGGTATCAAAACCACCTTTTGCACCCTCTACAAAAGCATCAAAAATGTCAATCTTTTTATACAGGCCACCTAAAACGATGGACAGGAAAATAAGCAATAACAAACCATTACTTAGCAAGCCTGAAAATGACTGTAAACCTGCCGTACTTAAATTAACTAAGTAAAGCACCATAACTGCAATTAAGGCAGAAATACCCAATACCCAACCTAAAATTATAGGCTGAAAGATATTTATCTTTTGTTTAAAAGAAACAATAAGCATCGCTGCAATGGTAGCTACAAACGTAGCAATCATACAAGGAATGAATATTTCGGTAGGGTTTACAGATTTTAAGGAAGCTCGAATTGCAATAATACTTACAGGAATTAAGGTTAAACCAGAGGCATGTAAACACAAAAACATAATTTGTGCATTTGAAGCAGTTTCTTTATTCGGATTAAGTTCTTGCAAACTTTCCATTGCTTTAATACCAAAGGGCGTTGCAGCATTGTCTAAACCCAACAAATTGGCAGAAAAATTCATCACCATATGACCTGTTGCCGGGTGTCCTTTTGGTACATCAGGAAATATTTTTGAAAAGAATGGAGCAATAATTCTTGATAATAAACGAATGCCACCTGCTTTTTCTGCAATGCTCATAAAGCCCATAAATAAAGCCATTACGCCAACTAAACCAATACAAATATTTACTGCATTTAAACAAGTCTGTATTACACCATCAACCTTAGTTAAATTTGTTGGATCATCGGCTTTGCCAATAACCATCCAGCTGAAAATATCTGTTTGTCCAAAAAAGAAACATTTAATACAGGCTACTAGTATAGCTACAATGATAAAACCTGACCAAATTCTACTTAATGCCATTTGCTTTTAATTTTGATGTTGAATGTAGTATTTTTTAGAGTAATTTTTCACCTCTACCTAATGTTTTTTAAAGATGATAGTTCCGTTTTCGAAAGATAAAATTGTTTTATCTCCATCAAGTAACTCAAAATTAGCATTTTGATATAAAGTGATGTTTCCATTTATGGATAGGGAGGGTGAAGAATAATTTTGATACGCATCGCAAAAACTTAAATCCCCAATATCTTGAATACTATACGTTTTAGTAGTACTACAGCCATCGCTATTAGGACATTCATCGTAATTGATACCTACACTTACTTCAATCCCATCAACTATTACCTCGTGAATTAGTATATGGAAAATTTGCTTGTTGTTTTTAGGAATAGTAAAGTAGTTTTTTAAATCTTGCTGATGGTAACTTTTTGTCGCAATTGAAAATAATCCCGATAGGATAGCCGTGAAATAATGCTTTCTAATTTCTTGCTTTTCGTAATCATTTGAATATCCACCAGCTTCAATTAAAATGGTTGAGGTACCAGCTTTTTGAAAATTATCACCAAAAGCACGAGGTTCAAATTCATCATCAAATAAGCCTATGTGTTTTGGTAGGAGTGGATCTAGATCACTAAACATATCTGCAATGACCAACATGGCATTTTTTCGCGTTTCGTTAATGCTTAACTCTTCATCAATAGCTGGAGCTAAAAATGATAAAGTAGC
>NZ_JBAZRL010000020.1:0-6354 GCF_041662865.1 Pedobacter sp. | reverse complement strand
AGGTTTTAAGGTTCCTGTTACGCTCCACAAAGTAAGTTGGTCGTGCAAATTAAAGCCAAAATCAGGTTTAATATCGGCTCTGCATTTTTTCAATACTTTAGCTTCTGGTGATACTTCCTTTAAAAAATCACGATTAATATCTATTTGTTGTGAATTTCTTCTGGTAAATATTTTTGCACCGTCTGGGTTAACCATCGGTAAAAAGAACAGCTGACAGGTTTCTGCTATCAGCTTTGCTAGCTGATCATCGCTTTGCAAAAAATTAAATAAATCAAATAAGGCCATTGTGCCTGTAGCTTCATCTCCATGCATTTGGCTCCACAGCATTACCTTGGTATTTCCTTTTCCAAACTTAACTATGTTAATACTTTTGCCTTTTACAGATTGACCAAGCTCGCTTACTTCAAAATTGGCAGGTAATTGGTTTAATAAATCAACTATCGCATTATGCTTAAAAAAGCGGTCTTTCAACCGCTTTTCTTTAATTATTTCGTAATTATTAATTACAGGTTTTATCATTGTGGACAGAAAACTAATTAAGGTTTATCATCAGTTAGTTCAAAGCCCCAAGTTCTACCTTTATCTATTGCTGGTATACCACTTGTCATCCATACTGGAGCCTTAGCACCTTTTAAATAGTAATCAAAAAACTGTTGCTCTCTAATTTGAATATCTTTTCTGTTTTGACGTTGCACCAAATTATGCGCTTCATTATTGTAATTTAACAACCAAACTGGTTTGCCTAAACGTTTTAAACCCGTAAACATCTCAATACCTTGATACCAAGGCACAGCTCCATCTGCATCATTAGACATGATAACAACTGGCGTTTTTACTTTTGGTAAATTAAATAGTGGCGAGTTTTCTATGTATAATTCAGGTTTTTCCCATAGCGAAGCGCCAATTCTACTTTGTGTTTTTTCATACTGAAACTGTCTATTCATACCGCTTTCCCAACGAATACCACCATAAGCTGATGTCATGTTTACCACTGGTGCACCAGCCCAAGCCGCTGCGTACATGTTTGTTGCAGTAATTAAATGTGCAACTTGATAACCTCCCCAGCTCTGACCTTGAATACCAATTTTAGTTCCATCTACCCATGCGTTTTTCTTTAAACTCTCTACACCTGAATTAATAAATTCTTCGGCAGATTTACCTGGATGACCAGTTTCATAACTAATATCTGGTGCGAAAACTAAATAGCCATTACTTACAAAAAACGGAATGTTTAAACGTGATGGTGTAGGAGCAGGGGCATTGTAGGCGTATAATCCTTCCGAAAGTTTCTCATAGAAATACACAATCATTGGGTATTTTTTATTCGGATCGAAGTTCTCCGGTTTGTATAAGATACCATCAGATTTATATCCTTTTGGTGTAGTCCACTTTACCAATTCTGCAGTACCCCAATTGTAATTAGCTTGCTGAGGATTTGTACTGCTTAATTTTAAGGCAGTTTTTAAATTATCTTTAGATAGGTAAACGTCTGGAGAAATGGTGTAATTTCCTTTATCAAAGAGGATAACATCAGCATCTTTCGCTTTCACCAAATTAGAATATTTAAATGGTGCCATAATTACTAATTCAGGTGCTTTATTATCGTTCAATGCTTTACGATAAAAACCATTTTCTTTTGTAGTGTTGTTAAATGCATCTAACCATAAAACCTCTTTTTTAGTGAAAAATCTAGAATCTGGATTTATTCTTTCTACACGAAAAGTAATATTGTTTGTTCTACCAAAACCATTGGTTAAATTTTTAGCTGAAGTTCCATCTGGAGAAAATTGCCAGATATCATAACGATCGTACAATAAAACCGCTTTATCTTCTTCTAACCATCCTGCAACGCCATAGCTATTTGGATCATCAGGCACATCGTTTTCTTCATCGTAGAATTTCGCCGTCATGTTAGCAGTAATGATGCTTGTTTTTCCAGTAGCCACTTGGTAGGTTTTCCAAAGTTTCACTTTCTTATCGTAATATAAAATGTAATTGCCATCAGGCGATGCAGAAGCATTTCCATCTAAACTTTCTAGAATTTTTTTACGAGCACCAGTTTTAACATCAACTAAATAATAATCACGTACCGATCCACCTGTCCATTGTGATGGAATACGGTTTCCGTAATCTGTTGATGCCAACACAAAAGCAGCATTTCCTTCGTTTACCAAATTAGCATCGGGAAGTTTTGCATCGGTTAAAGGCACAATTTTAGGGTCAGTGCTATAAATATCAATGGCAGTTAAGTAACTTCTTTTAGCTTCTCTATCTGCGTTTTTTAATTGCATCGGTTGCAAATAGTCGTCTTTATATCCCCAGATATCCAACTTAGCATTTTCGAAATCTACTAAAGTAGTATCCTTTGCCTTTTTAATTGGCGCAACACCGAAGAATAATCTATTGCCATCTTTACTAAAAGTAACTTTTCCATCACCGCTAACTGCAAATTTAGCAGGCATGCCTGGCATATCGTTATCCACTAAAATTTGGGCAGTATCAAGTGTTAATGAATTATAGTAAACATTAAAATCTTTAATTTCTGTTTTTTCAGGACTAGTTTCTCCTAAAAATGCCAAGTGCTCACTTTCATCATCAAACGTAAAATTTTTAAAGTTTCCTTTGCCTTTTACTAGCGTTTTTAATAGTCCACTTTCCGTATTTAATAAAAATACACCTTGTGGAGCTGTTTTATCCTTTTTAGATCCAGTACAGGCAAAAACCAATTGTTTTCCATTTTTACTAAATGCATAATCGCTCACAAACTTGTAAGTTCTTTCTACACCTGTAGTTAAGTTTTTTACAATTAAATCTGTTCCTTCTTTGGCCGCTGCACCAGTAGGTTCGTCATCAGCTAAATAATCTTCCTCACTATCATTTTTTTGCTCAGTAGCTTGACTCGCTGGTTTTGTTTTTTTGCTGGTATCAGGAGCTTTTTCTAAATTATAAGCTAACAATGCACCCCCGTTTTCTGGGAACCTGAAGGATTTAACCCTAGGTATTTTAGTAATAGCTAACGTAGTTAAATTGGCAATACCTAAAGTGTCTTTGGTCATCTCATCTGCCTTTTTCTTTTTGATTTTAGCCAATCGAGTATCTTTATACCAAGGTTTAATGGCAAAAGCTGCGAATTTGGAATCAGCACTAAATAAAGCAGAATTTGATCGTACTTCGAAACCTAATTGTGGAGGAGTTCCTCTAGAAACCTGTATTTTTTGCGCAGTTACACTATTTTGGAAATATAAATTTGCATCTCCTTCTTGTTGATTAATCACATATGCAGCCCATAATCCATTATTTGAAAACTGTTTTGCGCCTACAGCTTCCCATTTATCATAAACAGAATGGTCTAATGGTTTCTTTTGTGCATACACTGCACTAGCAAATAATAAAAAAAGTAAGGTTAATTTTTTTTGCATGATTATAATAGTTATGAGAGTTAATCTTATCTGACTTTAAAAATTGCAAATTTTAAGCATAATTCTACTATGTGTATATCAAATTTTACAAAGTAGATTGTTTTTCTTTTCGCAAGCGCCATCATTCCCAGGTCGATCCGATAACTATCAGATGGAAATCTTAATGTTACAGATTAATTACGCTTGGACGCTTCGCATTCCCGTTTTTACGGAAATGATGAGAGGGTTCATAAAAAAAACCGCAGATGCCAGCTAAATCTGCGCATCTGCGGTTTGTATTAGTGTAAGTTATCTATATTGAGATGTAAACTTACAACGTATAACTTCACTATTTTCCTTTTTTCTCTTGCGTTTTTGCTTGAGCTTGAGTTCTCATATAATCATCTAAACGAGATTGGAATTTAGATTTTTTCTTTTCACCTTGTGGTTTCGCCTTGTTTTCTTGCAAAATAGCATGAATTTTATCGTCGTTAACCATTCTTCTAATTAAATATTGTTGTAAGAAGGTTAGCATGTTTGCTAAGAAATAATAATAATTTAAACCTGATGGATAGCTATTTAACACACCTAAGAAAATGATTGGCATAATATATCCAATGTATTTCATCTGACCAGTTGCACCAGAAATTTGGTTGTTAAAGTAGGTATAAATCAATGTTGAAATCGTCATCAACACACACATTAAACTTAAGTGATCTCCAATAAATGG
The DNA here is from genome assembly GCF_041662865.1 of Pedobacter sp. Taxonomy (GTDB): domain Bacteria; phylum Bacteroidota; class Bacteroidia; order Sphingobacteriales; family Sphingobacteriaceae; genus Pedobacter. Next base: position 2,226 of record NZ_JBAZRL010000020.1, on the reverse strand, counting down.
AACTGTAAAACCAAACTTGATAAAATCATCATAAGTTGATAAATCGTGCATCCATAAGAAAGTTTGACCTCTTAACTCGAATAAATTAGGGAAGAAGAAGAAAAATGCCATTACAAAAGGTAATTGTAATAACATCGGTAAACATCCACCTAATGGGTTTACACCAACTTTTTTATACAATTTTAAATATTCTTGTTGTAAAAGTGTAGCATTATCTTCACCAACTTTAGCTTTAATCTCATCCATTTCTGGCTTCAAGATTCTCATCTTAGCCATTGAGATATATGATTTATAGGTTAATGGCGACATGGCTAATTTTAACAAGATAGTTAATACCAAAATAATCAATCCATAACCCCAACCAAAGCTCTCTAAAAACTGGAATACCGGTAATACTATAAAACGATTGATATACTTTAAAGGCCAATAACCCATATCAACTTGTTTTTCGATACTTTGTCCTTGTGCTTTTAAGTTATCAAATTTATTATTGCCGAAGTAAAACTTCATGGCATAACTCTCAGTTGCTAAGTTTTTAAATGGCAATTGCATATTAGCCCCGTACCATTTAATTTTTCCAGGTTCAGTGCTTATTTTAACTTCTAAATCACCTTTTTCAAAAGGAACTTGAGGAATTAATACTGCTGAGAAAAATTGTTGTTTAAATGAGAACCATTCTATTTTACCTTCTTTTAACTCTTCTTTAGCATCTTTGCCTACACCTAAATGATCAGGGTTTTTATCAGTGTATTTATAGAAAGGAGCAGCATGTTCTTGCTCTTTTTTAGCAGATTTCTCTTGCTCTAATAAAGTAGCTTCCCAGTTTAAAGTAATTGTATTTCCTTGTACAACTTGGTTTAAACCGTTTAGGTTAATGTTAAAATCAACATTATTGCCATTAGGTTTTAAACCATATACAAACTCAATGTATTTATCTGCACTATAGTTAGCACGCATGCTAATGTTGCTTGCTGTTTGAGTAGCTGTAAAATACAAATTGTTGGTATTTACAATTTTACCATCGATATTAAGGTTTAACCCAAATTTATTATCTGGTCCGTTGAATAAAATTAAAGGCTTGCCACCGTAAGTATGCTCTTTTTTAACTTCAACTGATAATATTTTACCACCTAAATTGGTGAAGGTTAATTTTAACTTATCGTTTTCTAAAACTGAAGTTTGTGCAGTGCCAGTAATATTGCCGCCAAAAGGACCTGATAATGTTGTAGAATCTGGCTTTGTTGGTGTTGTAGGTTGTGCTACGGCTGGTGTAGGTTTTACTCCTGCTTTTGCTAATGAGTCTGCGGTAATTTTAGCTCTTTCTTTTTTAAGATCAGCCTCACTAGGCTTCATAAAAAAAACAGCTGCTCCTAAAATAACCATGATCAGGAACAGACCTGTAAATGTATTTCTATCCATTATATTGTTTTAAACTTGTATTATATTGTTTTCTTTTTGGCGTGCTCCATTGCAGCGGCGACAAATTTAACAAAAAGTGGGTGAGGATTTGCAACTGTTGACTTTAATTCTGGATGAAATTGTCCACCAACGAAAAAAGGATGGTTTTTTAACTCAATAATCTCTACTAAATTACTATCAGGATTAACGCCAGAAGCTATCATTCCAGCATCTTCATATTGCTGTAAATAGCTGTTATTAAACTCATAGCGATGTCTGTGTCTTTCGGTAATATGTTGTTTTCCGTAAGCTGCGTAGGCTTTTGTCCCTTTTTTAACATCGCATGGATAAGCACCTAAACGCATTGTTCCACCTTTTAAAGTGATGTTTTTCTGTTCTTCCATCATATTAATTACTGGATGTTCAGAATTTTCATCAATTTCTGTAGTATTTGCATTTTTCAAGCCTAAAATGTTGCGACCATATTCAATCACTGCACATTGCATTCCTAAGCAAATACCAAAGAATGGAATTTCGTTTTCTCTTACGAATTTAATCGCCTCTATTTTTCCTTCAATACCACGACTACCAAAACCTGGAGCTACTAAAACACCTTGTAAATGGCCTAATTTTTCTTTTACATTATCGGGATAGATACTTTCTGATGGAATATATTCTACGCGAACTTTACATTCGTTTTTTGCACCTGCATGAATAAATGCCTCTGAAATAGATTTATAAGCATCCGGTAATTCTACATATTTACCAACTAAACCAATTTTAACTTCAGCAGTTGGATTTTTTAAACAACTAAGAAAATCTTCCAAC
>NZ_JBAZRL010000019.1:0-57510 GCF_041662865.1 Pedobacter sp. | reverse complement strand
ATTTTAACATCCTTGATCATGTTTAGCGTAACCAGATCTTTCTTCAAATCTGGATCTTCTACATTGCGCAAGGCATCTAAAACCTGTTCATTGGTAATTATCATTCCTCAAAATTAACAAAACATAGGCATAAAAAATTTTCTATCGTCCTTTTTGTTGTAATTTTAACACGAAATAAACATTTGCTGTAAGCGTTTGTTTAACAATAATTTCTACTTTAGTTTATGCATCTACCAAAAATTAAAATCCCTAAAAAATATTTAAAGATTGGTGCCTGGGTTTTAGGCGTTTTTTTACTCGTTTTTATTTCACTTGGAGCAATAGCTTATAATAAAAGAGAGGCCTTGCTAAAAAAAATGGTGGCAAAAGCTATCGCAAAAGCGGATAAAGATTATGGACTAGAGATTAAAATCGGCTCTGCTGGCTTCACTGGATTAAGCTCCGTAAACATGAAGAACATTTCGGTGGTACCCAAGGACAGAGATACATTATCCACAATAAATGATATCACCATTGGAGTGAAAATATTTCCATTGCTATTTGGCAACGTTAAATTATCGGAAATCAATCTTAACCAAGGAAAATTAAATATTGTTTTAAGAGATTCTTTAAGCAATTTGGATTTCATCTTGAAAAGAAAAAAGAAGGATAGTGTTGCATCATCGAATAAAGTGGCGCTGAGCGATTTAGCTAGTAATTTGTTAAATGAAGTTTTTTATAAAATTCCTGATGATATGGAAGTGAAGAACTTTTTGATGCAATTGAACGATAATGATACAGCATCAGTTAAGTTTTTGACCACCAGTGCAACTATTGATAATGGCGAATTGAAATCTAGTGTTTTGGTAAATGATACCGCAGCAACTTGGCACTTAAATGGTAAACTGCGCCCAAGTAGCAAGCGATTAAATTTGATGCTTTTTGCAGATGGAAAGAAAGTAGAATTACCGTATTTAGAACGAAAATTACATACAAAAGTAGCCTTTGATACAGTTAGAACGGAGATGAAAGACGCCGATTATAGTGGTGATGATTATAAAATTTCTGGTTCTTGGTCTATTAAAAACCTGCTGATTAATCAGAAAAGGATTTCATCGGCAGATGTTATTGTACCTGATGCAAAAGTGGATGCAGATATGTTAATCGGCGAAAATTATATTTGCCTGGATAGCACCTCAACTGTTTTCTTAAAAAACGCATCTATTCATCCTTACTTGAAATATACGTTGTCTCCTAACAAAATTTATGAGATGAAACTAAATGCTGAAGAACAAGATGCACAAGCTATTTTTGATTCTTTCCCATTAGGATTATTCGAATCTTTAGAGGGAATACAGGTAAAAGGCAAATTGAAATATAATCTGGATTTTTATTTAGACACATCAATTCCTGATAGTGTAAAATTCAATTCTACACTAACCCCTACCGATTTTAAAATTGTGAAATGGGGTAAAACAGATTTGCAAAAGATTAATTCTACTTTCGTTTACACACCTTACGAATATGGCAAACCAATGCGAAATATTACCATTGGCCCATCTAATCCGAATTTTACGCGTTTAGATGATATTTCCTCAAATTTTAAAAATGCATTGTTAACTTCAGAAGATCCATCTTTCTTTAGGCACAAAGGTTTTGTAGAAGAATCCATTCGGAAATCTATCGCTGTAAACTTTAAAGAAAAGCGTTTTAAACGTGGTGGAAGTACAATTTCTATGCAATTGGTAAAAAATGTTTTCTTAAGTCGACAAAAAACGTTAGCCCGCAAAGCGGAAGAAATATTAATTGTGTGGTTAATTGAAAACAATAAATTAATTAGTAAACAACGGATGCTAGAAGTCTATTTCAATATTATAGAAATGGGGCAAAACGTTTATGGAATTGGTGAAGCCGCTCGCCATTACTTTGGTAAAACACCTGCCGAACTAACTACAGGAGAGGGAATTTTCTTAGCGAATATTGTTCCGAAACCTAAGGTTGCACTTTACAAATTTATGAGTGATGGTAGTTTAAAAGGATATTTATTACCTTATTTCAATTTTATTGGTAATACCATGGCAAGGCGGGGTTTAACCCCTGCAGATACCAGTGGGTATGGTTTCTATAATGTGCGTTTACGTGAAGGATTAAGACAATATTTATTGCCAGATTCTGTGGTAATTGACACCAATAAAATTGAAGGGGAAGAAGATGATATGATGCCTCCTGGTGGAATGCAAGATAAATCTAAAAACCTTTTTGATCGTTTATTTGGCTCACCTAAAAATGATACTCTAAGTAAAATTCCCGTAAAAACGGACACTGTAAAAACTAAAAAACAATTGCGCCAAGAAAGAAGAGAGAAACGGAGAAAAGAGAATGAAGGTGGCGGATAAATTATACAGAAATGAATAAAATTCAGGTACACGATAAAGACTTCGAAATTTTGTTGGAAAACGACACGATTAATAAGCGAATTCGTTTAATTGGTATTCAGCTTAATGTTGATTATGAAAATAGATGCCCAATTTTTATCGGGGTTTTAAATGGTAGTTTTTTATTCATGGCCGACTTACTTAAAGAAATAGATATTGCTTGTGAAGTAGGTTTTATTCAAGTAGCTTCTTATAAAGGAACAGAAAGTACTGGCAAGATAAAGGAGACTTTTGGATTGCCAACTGATTTACATAATAAAGATGTGGTTTTAGTAGAGGATATTGTGGATACGGGTTTAACACTAAAATATATCCTCGAAAAAGTACATGCACAAAAACCTGCGTCTGTAACCGTTTGTAGCTTATTGTTTAAACCAAAAGCATTAAAAGAACCCATTGAAGAGCTAAATTATGTTGGCTTTGAAATCCCTAATGAATTTGTAGTTGGTTATGGCTTAGATTATAATGGCTTAGGCAGAAATTTAAAAGACATTTATAGAGCCATATAAGTTGACGATTGTAGATTACTAGACATAATTCGTCAATCTAAAATCATCAATCTATCAGTTTTTTTTCCGATTTTTGCTTCACTAATAATAAAAACAATGACTATACATAAAGAAGGTTACACCACCATTGCGCTTACCGTTTTATTTATCATGGTACTAAATGCTTTTGTAGATTATAAATTTGCAGATTTAGCTTGGTTGCGTTGGTTTGTTTATATCTTATCTTTTGCTCTTTTTGTTATCGTTTTACAATTTTTTAGAAATCCGACTAGAACTTTTACTTCGGGAGAAAATCTGGTGATATGCCCTGCTGATGGCAAAGTAGTAGTGATTGAAGAAACTGAAGAAAGCGAATATTTTAAAGATAAACGTTTACAAGTTTCCATTTTTATGTCGCCAGTTAATGTACACATTAACAGAAACCCGATTTCTGGAGTGGTGAAATTTTTTAAATATCATCCAGGCAAATATTTAGCAGCTTGGAATCCAAAATCTAGTACAGAAAACGAGCGCACCACTACCGTAGTGGAACACAAAAACGGCACTCCTGTGTTGTTCAGACAAATTGCTGGAGCTTTAGCCCGCAGAATTGTTTGGTATATTAAAGAAGGTGATCAAGTTGTACAAACCGAACAATTTGGCTTTATAAAATTCGGTTCCAGAGTAGATATCTTTTTACCTATCGGGACCAAAGTAAACTTACAATTAGACGAAGTTGTTAAAGGAGGAATTACTGTTTTAGCAGAATTGAGCTAGTTTTCTCGTCGAGTTCTACCATTTTCCATTTTAATTACAAAGTTTTACACTTTAGGCTTATCAGCTACTTGACGCTGAGTTGGGTATGCGAAATCCGAGTTATATTGATGAACAATCTCAATAATCTTAAAGTTAACTCCTTCTTTAATTTTAAGATAAGTATTGAATTCTGGGTTTTCTACGAGATATAAAATCTGAATATTTAAAGCAGAATCTGCGAAACTATCAAAAGTTGCTACACCATCTGTCGTATCAGGATTTTGTGCTAAGAACTGATTAATCTCAGCGATAATCTTTTTAATCATGTCGGCTTCTGTTTCGTAAATTATACCGATATTAAACTTAACTCTACGGAAATTCCTTCTAGTCATGTTTTCTAGAACACCATCTATCATTGCCCTGTTGGGAATAATTAGTGTTGTTTTATCCGTGCTACGTAAAACGGTACTTCTAAATCCAACTTTTTCAATCGATCCTTCAATTCCATCAACTTTTACCAAATCACCTACAGTAAATGGTTTGTCAATAAAGATGGTAAATGAAGCAATGAGATTTTCCAATGTTTCTTTGGCTGCCAACGCTATTGCAATACCCCCAATCCCCAATCCTGTAATTAGACTTAGCGCATTTACTTCAAACACATAGCCTAGCAGTACGAAAAAGCCAATAAAATAGACAATGAATTTAAAAAGCTCTTTTAAAAATGGCACTAACTGATCATCAGCTTTGTTATCAGATTTTATGGCTCTGTATATAAATACATGTGCCACAAAATCTATAATTCTTAAAATAATCCAGAAGAATGAAAGGATGATTAAGAATAGAAATATTTTATCCAAAAGCTCACCAAGTGTAAACGCTTGTAATACTTTTACTTTATCAACTAGTTTATGATAATGAAAAACCGCTACTTCAAGCGGGTGCTTTAATTGATTTACCGCTAAATATAAAGAAGTTAACGTGATGAAAAATTCAAATGGTTTTAAAAGCAGAGCGATAAAAGTGTCCATTTTAACTTCATCAGCAAATTTTTTGAACAGTTTAAAAAGGAGTTGACTTAAAAATCGAGAAACGATTCTTTTAAATAAAAGTCCGAGTAAAATAATACCCGTAAACATACAGTACGCCTGTATGGTGTTGCCCCAAAATACTTGTTCAAAAAATTGATTACCCATTTATACCAATTGTTTCAGTGCAATTTCAAATGCTGTACTTGATAGATTTGTTCTTTTGTTAGTTAGTGTATAAACCGCTAGCAAAGCATTTCCAATCACGTTTGATGCATCAGAAAAAATTGCGTCATCACTCATTTCTACATTACGTTGCATTAAATATGCAAAAACTCTAGCCATACCACAATTTGCAATAAAATCTGGAATTACAGCAACGTGATTATCTGCATGTTCCATAATGCTTCCGAAGAATATTTCTTTATCAGCAAAAGGTACATTAGCGCCACAAGCAATTACTTCTAAACCGCTTTTAATCATTTTATCTACTTCTTCTTGCTGAACTAACCTTGAAGATGCTGCTGGCACAAAAATTTCAGCACCAACATTCCAAATTTTTTCATTTACCTCTGCAAAAGGAATTAAATTATCAGCAACTAAGGTATTATTTACCCTATTGTTAAATAAGGTTTTAACTTCTTGTTCCGTAAATCCCTCAGGTTTTATTAATCCACCAACACGATCTATAATTCCTACAATTTTTACACCATGTTGAGCCAAATAATAGCCTGCTGCTGCCGCAACATTTCCCCAACCCTGTATAATTGCTTTTTTACCCGCTAATTCCCCGCCCCAAATATTATAATAATGTCTAATCGATTCAGAAACGCCATAACCGGTAATCATATCCGCTACTTTGTATTTTCTTTTGATATCCGGCGTGTAATCTAAATCTTCCAATACTTTAGAAACACCATAACGTAACTGCCCAATTTGGTGAATACGCTCGTTTTCTCTAGCTTGATAATGTCCACTAATTACTCCTTCTTGTGGATGCCATAAACCATAGCTTTCGGTAATTGGAATAACTTCGTGTATTTCGTCTATATTCAAATCTCCTCCAGTACCATAATAGCTTTTTAATAATGGCATAACGGCTTTATACCAGCGTTCTAAAACTTCTTTTTTACGTGGATCTGCTGGATCGAAATTAATACCAGATTTTGCTCCTCCAATTGGTGGACCAGAAACAGTAAACTTAACTTCCATTGTTTTAGCTAAAGATTCCACTTCACGTTTATCTAAACCTTTGCGCATACGCGTACCACCGCCAGCAGCGCCACCGCGTAATGAATTGATCACTACCCAGCCTTCTGCTTCAGATTCCTTGTCTTTCCATTCAAAAACAATTTCAGGCTGTTTCTCTTCGTACTTTTTTAAAAGCTGTTTCATTTCGTTCATTTCAATTCTATTTGGTGCGGCAAAGATATAAACAAAAAAACCTCCACGAAACTAATCGTGAAGGTTATATATCTTATTAAAGAATATTATTTTCTTAAAGACTTGATACGAGCAGCTTTACCAGTCAATTCACGTAAATAGAACAATTTAGCTCTACGTACTTTACCGTGACTGTTAACCTCTACTTTATCAATATTTGGAGAATTAATTGGGAAGATACGCTCTACTCCAACACCATTACTCATTTTACGAACAGTAAACGTTTCGTTTGCACCAGCGCTGTTACGTTGAATAACAACACCTTGATAAATTTGAATACGTTCTTTATTACCTTCGCGAATTTTATAGTGAACACTCACTGTATCTCCTGATTTGAAAGAAGGAAACTCATTTTTTGCAATTACTTGCTCTTCTACAAATTTTACTAAATCCATGATTTTAAGCTATTAAGCCGATTTTTTTCTGTTTAAAATCGGACTGCAATATTAGGAAAATTATTTTATAAATAAAAGTGATGTTCGAAATTTATTTATTTTCTAACAAATTGTAGTTTTTCCACACTCACTCGTCTACTTTAATAAGTCTGGCCTACGTTCTTGTGTGCGCTTAACCGCTTCTTCGTGGCGCCAGTCGTTTATTTTTGCCTCATGCCCACTCAACAATACGTCCGGAACCTTATGCCCTCTCCAGTCAGCTGGACGAGTGTACAATGGGGCATCTAACAAATCTCCTTGGAAACTATCGGATAAAGCAGAAGTTTCATCGTTCAAAACTCCTGGAATAAGTCTGATTACTGCATCAACCAAAACAGCAGCAGGCAATTCTCCCCCAGATAAAACATAATCACCAATTGAAATCTCTCTCGTTACATAAATATCACGTATACGTTGATCAATTCCTTTGTAATGCCCACATAAAATGATGATATTTTTTTTCGTCGAAAGCTGATTTGCAATAGTTTGATTTAAGGTTTCTCCGTCTGGGCTCATGAAAATGACTTCATCATATTCACGTTCACTTTGCAATTGCTCAATACAAGCAGCAAATGGCGGTACAGCCATAATCATTCCGCTTCCTCCGCCATAAGGATAATCATCCACGCTTTTCTGTTTATTGGTCGCGTAATCTCTTAAATTATGAACCACAATTTCTGCAATACCTTTTTTTTGTGCTCGCTGTAAAATAGAGTGAGCAAAAGGGCTTGTTAATAAATCTGGTAAAACGGAAATGATATCAAAACGCATATACAAAGATATGGAAAATGTAAAAAGGAAGATGTGCTAACCTTGTTTAATTAGTGTAATCGAACGGCTAGTTAAATCTAGTACATTTTCCATCTTCCCTTTTCCTTTTTACCTTTAATCTCCTTCTTCCAATAAAAAAACTTCTTCCACTGGAACTTCAAAAACTTTTGCCATTTTTAACGCTAACACAGTTGATGGAACATATTTTCCAGACTCTATGGTATTTATAGTTTGTCGAGAAACTTGAATTAAATCGGCTAATTCAGCCTGAGTTATATTTTTTATTGCTCGTTGTACTCTTAAATTATTTTTCATAACTCATTCCCTCCTCAAAAGTATTCAATTGTTTATTGTTTTTGTAATACATGTATTCCATTCTAATAATGAAGAATAAAAGCAATGAAAATTGAGCGAAAAGTAACATTAACAAGTAGTTAAGAGAATACACAAAAATTGTTGCAGTTAATAAGACTGCATAATTAAAATAAACAGCAAGTTGTAAAGATTCTAATCTTTGTTGCATCACCATTTCATCATCATTTTTTTGATGAGAAAAGGCCCACAACATTAATCCAATCACCATACTAAAATAAGAATAAGCTACTAGCGGATCTGATAATTCTGTTTCCTTCCAAAGTCCAAATGATAAAAATGCTAAACTAATCAATGAAATAATCTTTCCAATACTTCTAAAAGGCTTATTAGGCATAAACCTAGGTTCACTAATTAAATAGCTGTCTTTACTTAAATAAGTGAGATAATAATACCTCAGGATGAAAATTACTAGCGGAGTGAAAATATTTAATTCTATTAAATGCTCCGCAAAAAATGGAATTTCTTTAATGGTTAGGTTAAAAATCAGCCCAACGATATAAAAAATGTAATAACACACTACCGACCAGTAAAGCGAATTAATTCTAAGTTTAGCACTTAGCTCGTCCTCCTTCTTATTTTTAGAAAAAGCAATGAGCACTAAGCCTATAATTACTAAAAAAATTGCCAGTTCATTGGTGAAATTTTCAAATGCTGGTTGAATAAAGGAATCTTTCTCCCTCATTCGAAATCCAAAACCAGGAATATTATAATTATTGAAGATGTACAAATACCCTAGAACGAATCCTGGGATTGCCATAGTGAAACCAACAATACTACACCATGTTGGAAACAAGAATTTACTTTTCATTTTTTAAATCTTTAAGTTCTACATTAGACCACAAGATTGCGCATCAAGTTTGTTTGAACAAATGTAAAACAAAATTGTCATTAATGTCAAGTATTTTTTACTAAAAGCTTGAATTAGTTTACAAAAAAATTTAAAAAATGCTTAAATTGTCCACTGGTCGTGGATAATAGCAATCAAAAAATATTGACCATCTTCCTTTTCGAAGACTAAACGAAGACTTGTCCAGTCCATCCCCTTATTTTTTTGATCAAATCCGCTAAAATAATAATCTATAAAATGATGGTTTGGATATATGGTTGTGAGGTTGTTCAGCGAATTCCCTTGTTTTATAATTTCGTCATACGCAACTGCTTCAGCATTTAAATAATCGGCATTATAAGCGAACTTTTTAAGGTAAGCTGGAACTGTCAATTTAATTGGATCGCCTGTACCATCCAAACTTCCCCAAGTAAGCACCCATTTTTTATGAATGGATTCTAGAAAATCCTCTGGTGTGAGCTTTTTAGATTTCGTCGTATCAATAAAGCCATAAGGCGAAAATCGAACACCATCACTTGAAAAGTATTTAGTAAGTTCTTGAAAGTTATTCTCCTTAAGAAAAATTAAAACTTGCCTTCCTGTTGCCTTAATAGAATCTTGCTGCGATAACCCATCATCTTCAAGCAATTCTGCTTTGGTGGTGTCTGCAGCTTTAACGGGTGTTTCTTCTTTATTTTCTTTCCGATTATTACAGGAAGAAAATAAAAAAAGTAGTAAGGCAATTAGCGTTAAGCGTTTCATTTACATTCAACGAAAAAACCTGACTATTGTTTCAATTTTATTAGTTAGAAAGATAAATATCTAGCAATCCTTCTGGCAAATCGACATATAACGTTTTCTCCTCTTCATCAATTTCTACAATCATATCTTCATTTAAAGGAAATAAAATTTCTTTCTCTTTATAAAGTAACGTAGCAACAAATTGTTGGGGGTATTCATTAACATCTATAATTTCGCCAAGTTCGCCATGCGTTTCATCAGACACCATAAATCCTTTTAGATCATTGTATGTAAAATCATCTTCATCGCGTTCTGGCATTTTATTCAATGGCATATAGATTTTTTTCTTCACCAAAGCTTGAGCTTTATCGATATGATCTATATCATCAAAATAAAAAAGACCTGTTTGGTTTGGATATAATTTATGGGAAGCCACAAAAAAAGGAACCATTTTACCATTCATGTCAGCAAAAAGCACATCCAAATCTAAATCCTCATAGGCATCAAATTCGAAATATAGTTGAACTTCTCCTTTTAAACCTTTTGTTTTAGTAATGTAACCGATATAAAATGATTCTTCCTTAGTCATAATTTGAATTGGCCTCTTAGGGGATTTAGGTGTGGGTTAAATAAAAATAGCGTCCCGAAACTCGGAACGCTATAAATAAGTTAAAACAAATCTATGATTATGCTTCTTCTTTTGTTTCTTCAGCCGATTCCTCAGTAGCAGGGGTTTCTTCAACAGCAGGAGTTTCTGCTACCACTTCTTCAGTTGCAGCTTCAGCAGCAGGAGCTTCTTCAGCAACTACTTCTTCTTCAACAACCTCTTCTACTGGAGCATTTTTCAATGCAATTGCAGCAGCACGGTCAGCATTTTTCTTAGCCTCAGCAGCTAAAGCAGCTTTTTTAGCTTCGCTTTTGCTTGTGCTTAAGCCTTCGATTTTTCCTTCAATCTGACCACCTTTAGCTTCTACCCAAGCTGCAAATTTTGCATCTGCTTGTTCAGCTGTTAAAGCGCCTTTTTTAACACCACCTTCTAAGTGTTTTTTGTATAAAACACCTTTGTAAGAAAGGATAGCACGAGCGGTATCTGTAGGTTGTGCACCTTTGTTTACCCAGTCTAAAGTTTTTTCGAAGTTAATTTCGATGGTTGCTGGATTGGTGTTAGGGTTATAAGAACCTAAACGCTCAATAAATTTACCATCTCTTGGAGAGCGAGAATCTGCTACTACCACATGGAAAAAAGGTTTCCCTTTTTTACCGAATCTTTGCAATCTGATTTTAGTTGCCATTTTTCTTTAAGTTTATGTATTCAACATAGTTCCCAGAGCTTCGTGCTTGCGGGGATGCAAAAGTAAGTAAAATACTAATAACTAGCAAACTGCATTAATTTTATATTCAATTAACATAACTCTACAAGCAAATTTGGATATTTACAGCCATGAAGATAGCCATAGATATGGACGAAGTCCTAGCCGATCCCATTAAAAAATTTATTCAGCTTTATAACCGCGATTACGGTATTCCAATAGATTTAAAAATAGATGCTGGAAATGAAATTTACCATCACATTCCTGAACACATTAACAACAAATGGTTCGATTATATTAATGAAAAAGGTTTTTTTAGAGATTTGGAGCTAATTGAAGGCAGCGTTGAGGCCGTTAAAAAACTACAAGAAAAACATGAGGTTTACATTGTTTCTGCAGCAATGGAATTTCCAAACTCCCTTGAAGATAAATACCATTGGTTAGCTGAACACTTCCCGTTTATAGGCTGGAAAAACATCATATTTTGTGGCGAAAAAATTGTGAATACGGATGTAATGATTGACGATAGAGCTAAAAATTTTATTGATTTTAAAGGCAGAACTTTACTTTTTACCTCGCCTCATAATTTATTGTTAACAGATTACGAACGCGTTGATACTTGGGAACAAGTATTAGCCAAATTGTTGTAACAATTTTCCAAAATTAACATCGAATTATAAAAACCTAAATAAGATGTTAATTACAACCACAAATACCATTGAAGGCAAGAAAATTGTGAAATACATTGGCCTTGTAACTGGCGAAACTATTATTGGCGCCAATATTTTTAAAGATCTTTTTGCGGGCATCCGCGATATTGTTGGCGGACGTTCTGGCTCTTACGAGCAGGTGCTTCGGGAAGGTAAAAATACCGCAGTAAATGAAATGCAACAATATGCTTCTGCAATGGGTGCTAATGCAATTATTGGAGTAGATTTAGATTACGAAACAGTTGGTAGCGGAGGAAGCATGCTAATGGTTACCGCTAGCGGAACTGCGGTTATACTTGAAGATTAAATTGGATGTAAGAAGGAAAAGGTGAAATGGAAGAGGAACAACCATCTTCCATTTTACATCTTACGTTTTCCATTATAACGAGAGTATCTCAACCAACCTAAGCCAAGCTGGAGTAATTTTTTCTGCGTCAATATGTTTAATGGCGTGTGAAAATGGCGTAAATACAATTTCACGATTAACCTGGCCTGCCATTACATCGGTTTTACCAGCCAACAATCCTTCTACCGCAGCCACACCCAAACGGCTAGCTAGAACTCTATCCATGCAGCTTGGTTTTCCACCACGTTGAATATGTCCTAAAACAGAAATACGAATATCATAACTAGGGAATTTGTCTTTTAAGGCTTCCCCAACATTATATGCGCCCCCTGCTTCATCGCCTTCGGCTACAATAATAATCTTTGAAGCTTTATCTTTTCGTCCATTTTCTAATCTAACCACCACGTCCTCAACTCCAATTTTTGCTTCAGGAATCATAATCGCCTCTGCGCCCACACCTATTCCACTTCTTAAAGCAATTAATCCAGAATCTCGACCCATTACTTCTACAATAAATAACCTGTCGTGAGATTCTGCTGTGTCTCTAATTTTATCTACCGCATTTACAACAGTGTTTATGGCCGTATCGTATCCAATCGTAAAATCTGTACCTTCTAAATCGTTATCAATAGTGCCGGGTAAACCAATTACAGGGAAATTAAATTCTCGAGAAAATAAATCTGCTCCAGTAAAAGTTCCATCTCCTCCAATCACAACCAAGGCATCAATATCGCTTTCTACTAAGTTTTTATGCGCTAATTCTCTTCCTTCTTTTGTCCTAAAAGCATCGCTTCTAGCTGTTTTTAAAATCGTACCTCCGCGTTGAATTATATTTGCTACAGATTTACCATCCATTGGCATAAAATCTGCGTGAATTAGTCCTTCGTAACCCCTTAAAATACCTGTTACTTTTAAATTATGATATAAACTTGCTCTTACTACTGCTCTAATTGCCGCATTCATTCCTGGCGAATCGCCACCAGATGTTAATACTCCTATATTTTTTATTGTACTCATTTATTTTTTTATGGCAAATTCAGCTAATCCTTTATTTAGATAAGCTATGTATTTATCAATGTCATATTCTACACCAATTGGCGGAGAAACCAGTTCTTTTTCATCGTTTCCTAAAAGCACATAATAGGGCTGTGAAACTGTTTGAAATTTATCGGCCTGTAAATGTTGGAATTTTAATCCAACCGTGTTGACTTTTCTTTTTAATACTTTAGAATCGAATTGTTCATGCTCTGGAAGATCAGTTTTATCGTCGGTGTAAATTGCAACAGCAACGTAATTATCGTTTATAATTTTAAGCACTCTTGGGTCTGATAGAACCTTGGCCTCCATCTCTCTACAATTTACACAACCATGTCCTGTAAAATCTAAAAACAATGGCTTATTTACACTTTTTGCATAAGCAAGCGCTTCTTCATAATCGAAAAACCCATCAGTTATTTTATATTCGAAGCTCAAGAAATCACTATACTTTTTCTTGCTACTTACTTCTGTTTTTGCACCAACCGTTCCGCCCTCAGATAAAACAAAATCTTGTGTTGACCTTGGTGGGACCAATGAACTTACGGCTTTTAAGGGCGCTCCCCATAAACCTGGAATTAAATAGAATGCAAATACAAAACAAGCAATAGAAAGGAAAAGTCGTGGAATAGATACATAAGGCAAATCGCTATCGTGTGAGAATTTGATTTTTCCTAATAAATAAACACCTAAAAGGATGGCCAGAACAATCCAGATGGCTAAGAAAATTTCTCTATCTAGAATTCCCCAATGATAGGACAAATCTGCGGTAGATAAGAATTTTAAGGCTAAACCAAGCTCTAAAAAGCCCAATACCACTTTAACCGAATTTAACCAGCCGCCAGATTTAGGCAGTCCGGTCATTAAACTTGGAAATATCGCAAACAGTGTAAATATTATCGCCAGTGATAATGAGAAGCCAAACATCACCACAACTGGTGTCCATAAATCAGTATTGATCGCAACTAAAGATGTTCCAATTAATGGCCCGGTACAAGAAAACGAAACGACTGCAAGTGTGGCAGCCATAAAAAATATGCCACTCAAACCTTTAGAATCTGATTTCGCATCTAACTTATTTACAAAAGAACTTGGCAAGGTGATTTCAAACGCTCCTAAAAAAGACACCCCAAAAATGACAAGAATTAAGAAGATAAGAATATTAAAAAACCCATCGGTTGAGATTTGGTTTAATGCGCTTGCTCCCCAAATAAGCGTAATAATAACACCCAGCCCAACATAAATTACTATAATGGATAATCCATAAATTAGTGCGCTTCGTATTCCCTTTCCTTTGCTTTCTGCTCTTTTGGTAAAAAATCCCACGGTAAGTGGAACCATAGGAAATATGCATGGCAGAAAAAACGCAGCTAGACCCGCTAACAACCCTAAACCAAAGGTTACCCATAAGGATACCGGTTTTGTTACCGTATTTGTTGTTGTTGGCGTGGCTGTTTTTGCGCTATCAATTGCCGCTTCCGAAGGTTTTACTTTACTATTCGCAACGCTATCTTCTGCAGATCCAACTGTAGTAAATTGAATATCATCTGGAACTGCATTTGCAGTGGTATCAGCTTGCGGTTTTAATGCAATGCTTTGATTGGGGTTTATCAGTAAAAAAATGCCGACAAAAAATAAAAGGAGGCTTATCTTTTTCATTATTGTTATTTAAAAGTCGTGAAATTAAGAAATCTTTTCATTAAAGACAGTGAATACGGGCTTGCCGTTATTTACATTGCAGAACAATTACATTTTGTTGCCATCAATTTATTTTACAAGAATGTTAAGTGTAATTTCATCTGCCGGCAAGCAACTTCTGTCGTTACAAACCATAAATTCTACTTTTGCTTTAACAACCGCTTCCTTTTTATTCATTTTTATCTTCTGTTGAAAAACGACTTCTTTCTCAAAATACGCTAAATCCATCTTTACAGTTTTGTCGTATTTTTTAATTGGATTTGGCTCGATTGTTCTACCTATCAACGTAAAATCTTTAGAGGATGCATAACTAAACTTTAATCTCATCGCATCTGATTTTACATTTTGAGAATAAACATGCCATTTGTTATCTAGCTTTGCTTTTAAGTACAGTATCGCTTCTGTTTTGTTAACCTTTTTAGCAATATAAGACCATGTTATCGGCTTTTCTAGTTGTGCGAAAGCAGCAAAATTCAAAATTGTGAAGACTAAAAGGAGCAAAAATTTTTTCATCTTTTATATAGTTTGCGAAAAACAAAAAGCCTTTTAACAGTGTCAAAAGGCTTCTCGTATGATAGGTTAAATGTTACTTAACAGGAATACTAAATGTTACATCGCTTGGCGGTAAACATTGTTTATCGTTACACACCATAAACTCTACTTTCCCTTTTACTACTGTAGTGCCTTTATTCAATTTTATTTTTTGTTGAAAAACTACTTCATTTTCGAAATATAGTACGTCCATTTTAAACACCTTTTCGTATTTCGTAATTGGTTTTGGCTCTGTTGTTTTTCCAACCAATGAGAAATCCTTTGATGGAGCGAATGCAAATGTGGTTTTATTTGGGCCTCCAGGTTTTATATTCTGAGAATAAATATGCCAATCGTCTTCAATTGTAGCCTTTATGTATACAACTGCTTCGGTACTGCTGATTTTCTTTGCAGAATATGCCCAACTTACAGGATTTTCTAATTGTGCAAAAGCTCCAACAGCGGTAAAAAATACTAGTGTTAAAATTAAGGTTATCCTTTTCATTATATGTGATTTAAAAATTCTATTTCTTTAAAATTATATTCCTTTATTTTTCTGTTTTGTTCTATGTTCAATAATCCCAAATCAGTTACTCCTTTAATTATACCTTCAAAAACCTCGCCATTTTGTCGGTATGTTGATGGCTTGTTAAATTTGTATAGCTTCTCAACGTAAACTTGCCTTAAAAACGTATAGTTTCCCGCCTTTAATAACAAATACATACTTTCTATTTGACTGCAAATTTCAATTAATAGCTCATTTAAATTAACATCTTGTTGTAAAATTTGATGTAACGATATCGCTTTACTCCTTAACTCTTCCGAAAATTCTTGTTGATTAATGTTTAATCCTATGCCAATAACGGCAGTTTTAATCGCATTGCCAGTTACTGAATTTTCTATTAAAACTCCGCCCAGTTTTTTATCAAAATAATAAATATCATTTGGCCATTTTATGCTAATCCCTTCTGCAACATAAGTAGTCAAAGCTTTATTAATAGCAATGCTGATGGCCATATTTAATAAAAACTGTTTATTTAAGGGTAAAAATTTTGGCTTTAACAAAATACTGATAGTCAGATTTTTTCCGGGTTCAGCGTGCCAAGTGTTTTGTTGTTGTCCTCTTCCCGCAAACTGGTCATCTGCCATAATTACAGTGCCTTCTGGTAATGGCTCGGATTTTGACACCAAGTTCTTTAAAAAGTTATTGGTAGAATCGACCGCCAATAATTTGATGCGATTTTGACCAACAAATAGTGTTGAAAAAGTGTTATTTTGCAAGTGTTGATTATATTTGTTGATAATCAAAATTAAAAATTTTTAATGGTAAAAAAGAAAACCGCAAACCTTTCTACATACCTCTCAGAAATAGCCGTACATGGCATTCAAGAAAAAAAGGGAAATGATATTGTCCGTTTAGATTTGAGAGAACTAAACAGTTCAGTTTCTGATTATTTTATTGTTTGCAATGCAGATTCTTCAACTCAAGTAAAAGCTATTGCCGATAGTGTTGAAGATGAAATATATAAATTAACCAAAACAAACCCTTGGCATAAAGAAGGTCAGGAAAACGCCGAATGGATCATCTTAGATTACTTTGATATTGTAGTCCACATTTTTAAAACAGAAAAACGTGAGTTTTTTGGAATTGAAGATTTATGGGGCGATGCAGAAAGCACATCTTTCAAGAGTGCTTAAGCAATTATTTTACACATATTTGAACTAACATGAAAGAAAATCAAAATACAAATACCAAACCAAAGCAGATTAAACGCATTCCTAATATCCCTAAAAAACCACAAAAAGGCTCTAAATTCAATATTTTTTGGATTTATGCAGCAATAATAATCGGATTATTAGTAGTTAACTTTATGTTTAACTCCGAAACGGTTAAAGAAGTAAATTATGCCACGTTTGAAAAAGACATGTTATTAACTGGCGATGTTGAAAAAGTTGTTTCCTATAAAGTAGATGACATTGCTAGGGCGGAGGTTTTCATTAAAGCTGATAAAAAGACAGATCCAAAGTATAAAAAATATATTTCTCAAAATGCATTTAATACTTCAGGAAATGGGCCATTGGTATATTTTAATGCGAGTACTTTAGATGATATCGCTAAACAATTAGAGAAATCACAAGCAAACTTGCCTGCAGGTAGTGCAATTATTAAACCTACTGTAGTGTCTAAATCAAATGCTTGGTCTGGCCTTTTCGTTAATATTATTATCCCTCTATTACTTATTGTGGGCCTTTGGATTTTCATGATGCGCCGTATGGGTGGCGGCGGAGGTGGCGGAGGTGGCCAAATCTTCAATATTGGTAAATCTAAAGCTACTTTGTTTGATAAAGAAAGCCAAGTTAGCATCACATTTAACGATGTTGCTGGTTTAGAAGAGGCAAAACAAGAAGTAATGGAAATAGTAGATTTCCTTAAAAATCCTAAAAAATACACCAATTTGGGAGGTAAAATTCCAAAAGGAGCTTTATTAGTAGGTTCTCCAGGTACGGGTAAAACATTATTAGCAAAAGCTGTTGCAGGCGAGGCCCAAGTCCCATTTTTCTCTTTATCAGGATCTGATTTTGTGGAAATGTTTGTCGGTGTTGGCGCTTCCCGTGTACGTGATTTATTTAAGCAAGCGAAAGATAAAGCGCCTTGTATCATCTTTATTGATGAGGTTGATGCAATTGGTCGTGCTCGTGGAAAAAACAGCATGATGGGCGGTAACGATGAGCGTGAGAATACATTAAATCAATTATTGGTAGAAATGGATGGTTTCGGTACAGATTCTGGAATTATCATATTAGCGGCAACAAATAGACCCGATGTTCTAGACTCTGCTTTAATGCGTCCAGGAAGATTTGACAGACAAATTTCTATTGACAAACCAGATTTAATTGGTCGTGAGCAAATTTTTAAAGTTCACTTGAAACCAATTAAGACTTCAGAAGAGGTGGATGCTAAAAAATTATCTGCTCAAACCCCAGGTTTTGCAGGTGCAGAAATTGCCAACGTTTGTAATGAAGCTGCATTAATTGCTGCTCGTCGCAATAAGGAATCAGTTGATATGCAAGATTTTCAAGATGCAATTGACCGTGTAATTGGTGGTTTAGAGAAGAAAAATAAGATCATTTCTCCAGAAGAGAAAAAAATCGTAGCCTATCACGAAGCTGGTCACGCAATTGCGGGATGGTTTTTAGAACATGCCGATCCATTGGTTAAGGTTTCAATTGTTCCTCGTGGTGTTGCTGCATTAGGTTATGCACAATATTTACCAAAAGAACAGTTTTTATACACTACAGAACAATTAACAGACGGCATGTGTATGACCATGGGTGGTAGAGTAGCTGAGGATTTAGTTTTCGGAAAAATCTCTACTGGTGCACAAAATGATTTAGAGCGTATCACTAAATTATCATATGCAATGGTAACTATTTATGGAATGAACAGTACGATTGGTAATGTCTCTTTCCATGACCCACAAAATGAATATAACTTCAACAAACCTTATTCTGAAAAAACATCAGAAATGATTGATCATGAAGTTCGTTTATTAATTAGTGATGTTTACGATAAAACAAAACAATTGTTAACCGATAAACGTGAAGGGTTAGAAAAATTAGCTCAGAAGTTGATTGAAAAAGAAATTTTATTTCAAGCCGATTTAGAAGAAATCTTAGGTAAACGTCCGTTTGATAACAGAACTACTTACGATGAATTTGTAAACGGTACTGGCGATCAAACCCCTGCAGCGCAAGGGTTAATTCACGATGGTGTTGGACCAACTACAGATCCAAGCGCACCATCTGCAAATGCAGAAGAAGAAAGCAAATAATTTTCTTTATTAGAAAAAATGATAGGAAGCAATCTTAATAATTAAGGTTGCTTCTTTGTTTATATGGGCAAGGATAAGTAATTTTGATTATAAACTATGAAAGAGAACATTTCTTCAAAGGAACTTATGCTTAAAAAAATTAGAAAGGCCTTGCTCGAAAAGCGGGATAATCCTTACCCTAATTTAGAAGAAAGTCAACTTTATAAAACCAACACAGAAGAGTTAGAAATTTTATTTGCTGAACAATTAACTGCTGTTGCTGGTAATTTTATTTTCTGTGAAAACGGAGTAGATTTTATCGAGAATATTCTCGAATTAGCGGATAGGTTTAGTTGGAGAAAGATTTACTGTTGGGAACCAGAATTACAAGCTTTGTTAGCAAATTACGAATTTCCTTTTTATCAAACAGATAAAGATTTTGAGCAAGCCGAAGTGGGTATCACCCTGTGTGAGGCGTTAATTGCTCGTAATGGTTCTGTAATGGTAAGTAACCAAAATGCTGCTGGTCGTAGATTAAGTATATTTCCTCATCATCATATAGTTATTGCTAGAACTGGGCAATTGGTTTTAGACCTAAAAGACGCTTTTCAACTACTTAAAAATAAATACGGCAATCAAATTCCTTCAATGGTAAGCAACATTACCGGTCCAAGCAGAACTGCGGATATTGAAAAGACTTTAGTCCTCGGGGCCCATGGGCCAAAAGAATTATTTGTATTTTTAATTGATGATTTTTCTTAAAAATTTTTAATTTCAATTAAAATATAATATTTTTATACTAGATACCAAATTAGTATACGGTACATAATGGGCAACGAAAACAAAATTTATTCAGTTATTACTGGCACTGGGAGTTATATACCCGAAAATATCATCTCTGGAGATCACTTCATGGATTCTTCGTTTTTTGACAATGGCATTAAGCTAGATAAAGAAAATACCGAAATCATTAATAAGTTTAGTGAAATTACTGAAATAGTTGAACGCCGTTATGTTTGCTCAGATTTACTGAATAGTGATATCGCTACTTTAGCCGCAAAAAAAGCACTTGAAGATGGTCGTGTAGACAAGGAAACATTAGATCATATTATTTTTTGCCACAATTTTGGTGATGTAAAACTGGGTTCAAACCGGATGGATATGTTGCCTGCGTTAGCAGCAAAAGTAAAACAACACTTAGAGATAGAAAATCCTGATTGTGTAGCTTACGATATTATTTTTGGTTGTCCGGGATGGGTTCAAGGTGTTATTCAAGCCGATTATCTGATTAGAAGTGGGGATGCTAAAAAAGTAATGGTTATCGGCTCAGAAACGCTTTCTAGAATTATTGATCCACACGATAGAGATAGTATGATTTTTTCTGATGGTGCCGGAGCTGTAATTTTTGAAGGAAAAGAATCTGAAGAACCTACAGGCATAATAGCTCATAAAAGTCAAACCTATGCTGGCTATGCTTCTCTTTTAACTATGGGCAGTAGCAATAATCCAGATGAACAAAATGGAAATATGTACTTGAAAATGAACGGTCGTAAATTATACGAATTTGCTGTTATTAATGTTCCCCAAGTTGTAAAAAAAGCGATTGATAAATCTGGAGTTTCACTCGAAAAAATAAAGACCGTTTTTATTCATCAAGCCAATGGCAAAATGGATAATGCCATTATGAAACGTTTATTTAAGCTGTATGATTTAGATTCTGTTCCAGAAAACTTGGTGCCTATGACTATTTCTTGGCTAGGTAATAGTTCGGTGGCCACTATTCCTACACTAATTGACTTAGTTCTGAATGGTAAAGTAGAAGGTTATAAAATTGAAAAAGGAGAATATGCCATTTTTGC
This sequence comes from Pedobacter sp., assembly GCF_041662865.1. Classification (GTDB taxonomy): domain Bacteria; phylum Bacteroidota; class Bacteroidia; order Sphingobacteriales; family Sphingobacteriaceae; genus Pedobacter. Next base: position 36,933 of record NZ_JBAZRL010000019.1, on the reverse strand, counting down.
ATCGGTTGGTGCGGGTATGCATATTAATGCTGTGGTTTATAAATTTTAACCCCCTATTCTTTTTAAGCCTTGTTTTGCTTCTGTTTCAATACTGTTTTCATCTTCATGGCCATTCATGTTTATCGCTGTATTAAAACTTACTTTCGCCTTGGGTGAGTTTTTCTTCTTTTCATAAATCTTACCCATTTGCACCGCAGCCTTAGCCGCATAATAATATTTTAAATTCTTACCTAAATTAATTGCGCCCTGATAATTTATTATTGCAGTATCATCCTTTTCTAAATTATCATTTATTCTTCCTAAACGATAATAATACTCTGTTTTATCCTTTGCCGATCGAAAATCTTCAGCTTTGAAATCTGTTAAAATAGCCAATGCTTTCGATAAATAACCTCCATCAAACAATAACCTTGCTTTAAGCAGATCTATATTTGGCGTTGGCGCATTTGCTTCGTTAAGCGCTTGCTTATCTCTTTCATGATACGTATAGCCATTAGTTTTAGTTTTCGCCATCAAGGCAGAAAAACCTGATGCATCACCTTTTAATAAGCTAATCCACCCCAAATGCAAATTGGTATCTTTTATATAATTTACTCCTTTATTTGTTTGTAAATATCGTTCGAAATATGTCGCAGCCGAATAGTCCAATTTATTTAATTTGGCAATTCCCATCAAATAATCTAAATAAGGAAATGCTTGATATGCTACTCCAGTGGGTCTATCTAGTAATATATTTATCGCTTCATCATTATGCCCATTTCTTGCACACACATAGGCTTGCAAATATGCTTTCAACAAGCTACTATCTGCAATTCTTGCTGTATATTTCATGGTTTTTGCATAGGCTAATGGACTGTGCGCCACATCTGATAATACATAAGCATAATTAAAAACGGTCTCTTCATAAAAGGGTTCGTAAGCCGATTTAGGAAGATTTTCTGCTAATCTGTCTAGCATATTCACTCCAGTTTGCAAATTACCCTTTAGTCCAAAAGTTGAAAGCGTTGTTTTTAAAACACCATCAGGTAAAGCACCCATAACAGCATTAATTATGCCCAGCCCTATTCCATTCAAATGAAAACCAGGAAACTTTTTAGCGTTTTCTTGTAACAGATTATTGGCCTTATTAATTTCTCTCGCTGCAGTAAAATAAGCGCCATATCTTCCCCTAATTAATGCCCACTGTAAATTGATTTGTGCTTGTGCATATAAATAATAAGGAGAGTTTTTATCATCATCGCTAATCTGATCAATGCGATTATCTTTATTAGATTCTAATCGTTCAAATTCAGATTTGCTTTCTGTCGTTAATAAATAAAAATAATCGACATAGTTTTCTAACAATGGTACTATTGAATTATTCGGATGGATTTTCTTTTCAGCCGTAATTAATTGTCTGGCTGTACCTAGTTTTAACTCAAAAATATTCTGATATGCTTTTAAACAGTTGGCATTAAAATCAAAGTTAGCTGAGGCTACAAAAGAAGTAAGGAAGAGAAAAGAAAATATAGAAAAGAAGGTAGAAAATTTTGGTATTTTGATTTTATGCATGTAAGGCGAATCGCTATTAAAAGTTTAAGTTAACGAATTTATATAACGTAAAAAAACCTTGTATGTTTTGACTAAAATAAATTTCAATCTTTAAAAGCACCCCATAAAAAAAGCCAGACTTTCATCTGGCTTGGTATTTATATTTGGTTTTTGGTTGTTAAGCTTCTGCTAATTCATGAGTTAATGCCTCATCAACTAAAATTCTGCCACAGTGTTCGCAAACAATAACTTTTTTGCGCTGACGGATATCTAATTGACGTTGAGGTGGGATTTGGTTGAAACAACCTGAGCAAGAATCTCTATCAATTGTTACAACAGCTAATCCATTTACAGCATTACCTCTTAACCTGTGGTAAGCAGTTAATAAACGCTCCTCAATTTGAGTTTCTGCTTTATCTGCTTTTTTAACTAAAGCATGCTCTTCTTTTTCGGTTTCTGAAGTGATTGTTGCTAACTCACCTCTTTTAATTTCTAAATCACCTTTTCTTGATTCGATATTTGCTAAAGCTTGTTCGTAAACTTCTGTTTTAGAAGCGATATCAAAACCAAATTCTTTGATTTTTTTCTCACAAACTTGTATCTCTAAGTTTTGAATTTCTACTTCTTTAGTTAAAGCATCGTATTCACGATTATTTTTTACGTCCTCTAATTGTTTTTCATATTTTTTGATTAAAGCTTGTGCTTCTTTAATCATGTTTTTACGATTTACAATTGCATCTTCAGTATCGTCTAATTCAGCTTTGATTTTTTGTATACGTGTTTCTAATCCGGCTACTTCATCCTCTAAATCAGCCACTTCCATTGGCAATTCACCACGAATTTGACGTATTTTATCAATCTTTGTATGTAGGTTTTGTAATTCGTATAAAGCTTTTAGCTTTTGCTCTACTGTTTGTTCCATTAAATGAAATAATTTATGGGGTTTGTGTTATGCTCCGTTAAACGGATTGCAAAGTTAGGAAATTTTTCTTGAATATTATCTATCAACAAATTAGATGTAAATTGTTCGCTTTCGTAATGGCCAATATCACAGATGATCAGTTTCTGTTCTGCATCAAAAAATTCATGATATTTAAAGTCTGCGGTAATAAAAGCATCAGCACCCGCAGCAATTGCATCCTTTAGTAAAAAACTCCCTGAGCCACCACAAACTGCCACTTTTTTTATCTTTTTAGATAATAATTTAGTGTGTCTAATCACTTTTGCTTGCATCTTTTCTTTAACAAAGTGGAGAAAATCCATGTTATCCATTTCTTGTGGTAACCAGCCAACCATGCCTGCGCCAACATTTTCCAATTTGTTGGCTAACGGATAAATATCAAATGCCACTTCTTCATAAGGATGATTTTCTAATAACGCCAGCAAAATTTTACGTTCATCTTGTACCTTAAAAATCGTTTCAATCCTTACTTCTGTTTCATGATGTTGTACTCCTTTTTCACCCACAAAAGGATTGGTTTCTTCATTCCCTTTAAACGTCCCTTCTCCTTCGGCATTAAAACTACATTCGCTATAGTTACCAATATTTCCAGCGCCAGCGGCAAACAATGCATTTCTAATCTGCTCTGCTTGTGCAGTTGGACAAAATGTAACCAGTTTTTTTAAAAAATTATTTTTAGGAGATAGAATTTTTGCGTTTTGTATGCCTAATCTTTTGCAAATTTCTCCACTTACCCCATGAGCTACATGATCCAAATTAGTGTGAATGGCATAAAGAGCGATGTTATTTTTTATCGCTTTTAGCACAACCCGTTCTACATAGGTTTTTCCGTTAAACTTTTTTAATCCTGTAAAAACTATCGGATGGTGAGTGATGATTAAATTACAATTTTTAGCAATCGCCTCGTCAACAATCTGTTCTGTACAATCTAACGCTACTAAAGCAGCATGAATTTCATCATTTGCATGGCCAACAATTAGCCCAGAATTATCATAATCTTCCTGATAATTAAGAGGCGCAATAATTTCGAGGAAATTGGTAATCTCAGATAACTTCATTCTATAAAGATAATAAACCGTTTAAAAACCAGCGTATTTCTAGTCTTATTACTTGTCATTTATCCCCCAAAAAGACGATTTTTTGAAGGCCCTCTCTAAAATATCTTAGATACTCACTAAAACAAACTAAGAGAATGAAAATTAGACTATTATTTATCGCTTTACTGCTAGGTTTAAGCTTGGGTTGTAAAAAATCAGTCCCTTTTGTATCTAATATAGACACATCTTTACATAAAGAATTGGGTAAAAACTTAAAAAACCCTTATTCCGTTACAAACATGAGGAGCGCTTACGCTAGCCTAATTACAAACAACACCCATCTTTCTTCAAGAGACCGAACATTATCATCCATACAGGGGACAAAGCTATCTCTTGAAAGCACGCAATTATTGCAAAGTAGCAATGTTATTTCCGCAGTGCAAGGTACCGCTATTTCAAAAGAAGCTATAACCGCAAGCCATTATTACATTAAATTTAAACCGAAAACACTTAAAGAGTATGATTTGCTAAAAGCCGATTCTAGTTTAGTAATTTATCCATTTCCTATAGACTCAGAAACAAACAATTACCACGCTAATTACCACGACCCTAGTTTGCCCGCAAATGTCCCAACATATCAGTATGCATCAGTACCCATAAACCACAAACTGCCCAATATTGAATATGAAAAGTTAGAAGATTTGTTTTTACCCAACGAGCAAAAGCCAAATAGTACAATTGCCACAATAAAAGTAAAAGACTTAGTAGACAAATCTTATGCTCAGTTAATGCTACCCGATCCAGGCGACGATGGAGGTGGTGGCGGTGGTGGTGGTTATCCGCCAAGCGACCCCTACCGTAATGGTGATGATTGGCGACCAAATGGTCGTATTACAATGTACGACGAGGTATTGGGCACCACAATAGGAGTAGAGGGCTTAAAAGTAAGGGCTCGCAGGTGGTTTACAACTTATGATGGCATTACTGATGCTAATGGTTATTATGCTGTTGATGGCTGGTTTAGTAACCCAGCAAATTATTGGCTGGATTTTGAGCGTTATGATTTTGCCATAATAGATTTTGTTCATCAAAGTAATATTGAGCTAAGTGGGCCAAAAATAGAAGCTTCTTGGAATGTGGATTTTACTGGTTTCCATAAATATTGTGCTACAATTTTTAGAGCTGCTTTCCATTACTATTATAAAGATATACACGGCTTAAGAAGGCCGCCACAAAACAGTTTTTGGGCCAGGCAGTTAAAAATAACTGCTCTTAATGTTACATCTAACCCATCGGGGATTACAAATCCTATACATACTTGGTTCGGAATAAATGACCTTGTTACTATTGCTACTTTAGCAAAAAGCACAGAATATACTTATTCTACAACCATACATGAGCTAGCGCATGCTGCTCATTGGGACAATTCAAATTTGTCTTTTGCGCTAAGCGCTTCTACAGCAACAGAATCTTGGGCTGCTGGAGTAGAGTGGTACTTAACTAGAATGGAATACCCTAACCATTTAGGAACATATTGGCCACTAGGAGGGAATTACAGGAATGTTGTGATGGATTTAATTGATGATGCATCTCAAATATCCTATTTTGACAGACAACAATATTCTGGTTTTTATAATAATTTTGGTTTTGGAGCACCAAATGATCAGGTCGAGGGGTATAATATTGTAGATATCCAAAATGCGCTGATAAATAATCCTACGACTTGGAATGAATGGAAAACTAACATTAAAAACAATTACAACAATGCAACAGAACAACATGTGGATGCGGTATTTGACGCTTGGCTCAGTTATTAGCTTAATCTTTTTATTTAATTCATGTACCGATACTTGGCCTTCTAAAAGTAAAGGAATTTTTCATTTTGTTAATGAAACCAATTATGCAATTACTTATACAAAAACATATAGTACATTTAATGTCCCTGCTAAATCAACAACTACTTATAGCATGGAAATTCCCGCCGAATCTACTATTTCTGATTATGTTAGTCCTTTAGCCGATTTAAATGAAAAACTAAACATAACGTTTGGTAATGTAAAATGCTTGATTGATGTAAAGATTGACGATATACATAGTATTAAAAATATTAAAAACTTTACTGCCGAAAAAATAGGTAACGACCTTTACAAATTCACCTATACCTTTACGGAAGCCGATTATAATAGAGCTGTAACTTGCCCGTGATTAGATCGCCAAAAACAATTAAAATGAATAAATTCATCCTTTCTTTTTTATTCTCAATAACGGGATTTATTTGTTGTGCCCAACTAAATTATAGTAGCAGGTTAGAAATTGGGTATTTACCTTATTTAAGTCAAACCATAAAGGTTGAACCGGGGCCTACTTGGAAAGGTTACGAATTAGATAACAAACAAAATGGTTTACAAATTAGCGCTATAAATGGCATTAATATCAAAGAAAGGTTATTTGTTGGCGTCGGAGTTAGTTATTTAAATTATGAAGGTATAAATGGATATTCTTTTTTTGGCGATATCAAATTTTTGACCTCCAAGAAAAGATTATCACCGTTATTAAATTTTAGGGCCGGGGATTCTAAGCTTAATAATCAATATGAGAACGGGAGTAAGTCTGGAACTGTAGAATTTGCGGCAGGAATAAATTACAAGATGACTAGCCGATTTAATATTTATGCAAAAGCTGGTTTTATGTTTGCTCACGGGGCCACATTTTCCCCAATCAGAATTGGTGTAGGCATTTAAATAACAAATCCTTACCCGTTTTAAACAGATAAGGATTATTTATAAAATTTGTGTGTATGGTTTATTGGAAATTACTCATTCTTGTCATTTGTAAACTTTCGAAAACCATCTTTTGATTATGCTCAAAAGCCAATTCTTTGTGGTTAATGATATCTACAATTGATCCGATTAAACATAATCCGCCAGTGAATAAATATAAAATACCCATTCCTATTTGTCCGATGATGAACCTTTGTAAGCCTGGAACTAAACAAAGTCCAATTACACAGAACAAAAGCATATCGCTTGGATTTTTTCTTTTGCCCGAATAAATCATTAAAAAAGTTCTTACTTGTTGCTCATTTAGGCCATTGGTGGCGGTTTGTAAGTAACTATATTCTTGCGGGGTGATGCCCGGTAATGCCATAAATTGTGCGTCAAACATTGCTAATCCTCCTTATACTTTTAAATTAAATCCTTTTTGTTTATTAAATAATTGTTTGGTGAGTTGATAAATGCGGTAGAAAATCAAAATCAAAGCTGGTATACCGAACCAATGATAAGAAAAACTTGCACTTAAATCTCCGTGAAACAATGAGGTAATTGACCTTCCTAATCCACATCCTGGACACCATGTTATTCCTAAATTTGCCAAAGGGCAAAATGTAAAATGGTGTTCATGAGGGTTTGCTGTTGCCAACAATATTAAAGCTAAAACCCAGAAAAATAACTCTAGCGGAAAGCTTTTAATGTACTTCATGTTTCGCGTTTTATATTATTTAGAAACAATGTTAAGTTTTTTGTTACGGCTATTAAATTCAATTCGACGAAACTAAAAAAAATCTCGACCAAACCGCTAGTTAGTTCGAACAAACCTTATTCATATTTGTAATAAATGATGTTTAAATCTCATTACGAACGTCTATTACACAATAATTTTTTACCTTTACCTAGTGAATATTCGCGACCTGATTAATCGATATAAAAAAGACGATCGTGTTGTTGCCCTAGCGCAATCGTTAAATAAAAGTAAGGGGACTAAAACCCAACTAAAGGGATTGGTGGGTTCTGCCGATGCCGTAATTGCTGTTTCAACTTATTTTTTACTACACAAACCGCAACTTTTTATTCTACCCAATAGAGAAGAAGCATCTTATTTTTTATCGGATTTAGAGGGAATATTAGATAAGGAGGTGCTGTTTTTTCCTTCTTCTTTTCGAAAAGCTTTTGAGTTTACCCAAATAGATACTGCAAATGTATTGGCAAGGGCCGAAGTTTTAAATGAGCTTAATCATCAATCTGAATACGGAAAAATTGTAGTTACTTATCCGGAGGCATTGGCCGAAAAAGTAATTGACCGTTCTGTTTTAGAAAAAAACACCTTGGAAATTAGTGTTGGTGCAACTTTAGGAATTGATTTTATCAATGAGTTTTTATTTGAATACGATTTCGAAAGGTCTGATTTTGTATATGAACCTGGTCAGTTTTCTATTCGTGGAGGTATTGTAGATATTTTCTCCTTTTCTCACGAATTGCCATATCGAATTGAGTTTTTTGGTGATACTGTTGAAAGTATTCGGACTTTTGAAATTGAAAGTCAACTTTCTGTAGAGGATGTCAAAAGTCTAACCATCGTGCCTAATGTACAAGCTAAATTTTTGACAGAGAACAACATCAGCCTGCTAGATTATATTGAAAAAGACACACAACTTTGGTTTAAGGATGTAGAATACACCATCGACATTGTTAAAGCTGGTTATAAAAAAGCGGTTGAGCTTTGGAAAGCATTGGGTTTAGCCGAAAAACAACAAAATCCAAATTGGTTAGATCCAAAATTCTCTTTTACAGATGAAAAAATGCTGTCGGATTTATTTCAGGATTTTTCGTTGATAGAATTTGGCAAACAGTTTTTTTATCAAACAGATGATGTAATTCAATTTGAAACTAAACCGCAACCTTCTTTTAATAAAGATTTTGATCTCTTAATTAAAAATTTAAAAGAGAACGAAAGTCAGCATATTCATAACTTCATATTTACTAATTCGACCAAACAAACCGAACGTTTATATGCGATTTTAGATGATATTGATAAAACTGCAAAGTTTACTCCGGTAAATATCCCGCTTCGCGAAGGCTTTTTAGATGCGCAGCAAAAAGTAGCTTTCTATACAGATCATCAAATATTTGATCGTTTTTATAAATACCAATTAAAGAAAGGTTATCAGCGAAGTCAAGCTATTACGCTTAAAGACTTAAGAGAATTAAAGCCCGGTGATTTTGTGACGCATATTGATCATGGAATTGGAAAATATGCTGGTTTAGAAAAGGTAGAAGTAAATGGCAAAACCCAAGAAATGATTCGCTTGGTGTATGCCGATAATGACTTGTTGTATGTGAACATCAACTCCTTAAATCGCATTGCGAAGTTTAGCGGAAAAGATGGTACACAGCCCAAAATGAATAAATTGGGAACAGAGGCTTGGGACAAACTCAAGAAAACCACAAAAAAAAAAGTTAAAGACATTGCCCGAGATTTAATCAAGCTATATGCGATGAGAAAAGCTCAAGTGGGTACTGCTTTTGCGCCTGATGGTTATTTAGAAACTGAACTCGAAGCTTCATTTATTTACGAAGACACTCCCGATCAAGTTAAGGCAACTGCTGATGTAAAAAAAGACATGGAAGCACCACATCCAATGGATCGATTGGTTTGTGGTGACGTTGGTTTCGGTAAAACAGAAATCGCTATTCGTGCGGCATTTAAAGCTGTGGCAAATGGAAAACAGGCAGCCATTTTAGTCCCTACAACAATTCTTGCGCTTCAGCATTTCAAGACGTTTTCATCGCGTTTAAAAGAGTTCCCATGTACGGTAGACTATATCAATCGTTTTAAAACCTCAAAGCAAATTAAGGACACTTTAGAACGCGTAGCAAGCGGAAAGGTTGACATTGTAATTGGTACCCATCGTTTGTTAAGCAAAGATGTGAAATTTAAAGATTTGGGCATCATGATTATTGACGAGGAACAAAAATTTGGTGTTGCGGCTAAAGAAAAACTGAGAGCTTTACGTGTAAATGTGGATACCCTTACGTTAACGGCAACACCCATCCCTAGAACTTTGCATTTCTCTTTAATGGGAGCCCGAGATTTATCGATTATGAGTACGCCGCCACCAAATAGGCAAGCGGTTAATACCGAATTGCACGTTTTTAATGATAAATTAATTCAGGAAGCTGTACAATTTGAATTGGACAGAGGTGGGCAGGTTTTCTTTATTCACAATCGTGTGAACGATTTGAAACAATTAGGTGGATTAATTCAAACTTTAGTACCAAAAGCAAGAATTGGTATTGCGCATGGGCAATTAGATGGCGATCAGTTGGAGGATGTAATGCTCGATTTCATCAATGGTGAAAAAGACGTTTTGGTAGCCACCACAATTATCGAAGCTGGATTAGACATTCCGAATGCAAATACAATTATTATCAATCATGCACACATGTTTGGTTTGAGCGATTTGCACCAAATGCGTGGCCGTGTGGGCCGTTCGAATAAAAAAGCATTCTGTTATTTATTGAGTTTGCCTTTATCGACTTTAACCAATGAAGCTAGAAAAAGATTAAGCGCTATTGAAGAGTTTTCTGATTTAGGAAGCGGTTTTAACATCGCTATGCGTGATTTAGATATTCGTGGAAGTGGAAATTTGTTAGGTGGCGAACAAAGCGGATTTATTGCTGAAATTGGATTCGAAATGTATAATAAAATATTGGATGAAGCGATTCAGGAATTGAAAGATGCTGAGTTTAAAGATTTATTTAAGGATGAACCGCAACGAGCTTTTGTAAACTTTACTCAAGTTGATACCGATTTGGAATTACACATTCCGGATGATTATGTGAAAAGTATTACAGAGCGTTATAATTTATACACCGAACTTTCGAAACTAGAAAACGAGACTGAACTTGTAGCATTTGAACAAGAATTAAAAGACCGTTTTGGGCCAGTTCCTTTGCCTGTAAAGGCGATGCTTAAAGTTTTGCGTCTACAATGGGTTGGCAAACGTTTAGGCTTTGAAAAATTGAGTTTTAAGAAAAATATTTTACGCGGCTATTTTGTGAGCGATAAACAATCAAGATTTTGAGACTCTGAAATATTCAATAAGATTTTAGCTTTTGCACAAATTCACCCTCGTTTGTGTAATTTAAAGGAAGTGAAAGATAGTTTACGGATTTCTTTTGATAACATTGCCAATATAGATGAAGCAATAGAAATGTTAGAAATGGTTCTATAATCTATCGCCACCCTCCTCATTTTCAAATTATGGATCCACAAATGTTAAACGAGTTAATTACCATGAAAATGCCTTTTGGTAAATACAAAGGCTGGGTACTTTCACGCTTGCCAGAACCTTATTTAGTTTGGTTCCAAAATCAAGGTTTTCCTCCTGGGAGATTAGGGCATTTATTAGCAACTATGTATGAAATTAAGCTAAACGGCTTGGAGTATTTATTGCAAGGATTGAAGAAATAGCAATAACCCCCCCGCATGCTCAACTTGTCTTGGCATCGTAATGTAAATGCCTTTTTAGTGTATTAAAGATTAATTATTTACAAAATTTTTATCGCATTAAGATTCCCTCCCTATAGCTATCGGGATTCATGGGAGTGATGATCATCTTAGCTAAATCTCACACCCATTTTCATCACAAACCGCATTATCGTTTTTATTTAACGATTTCAGTTGTGTTGTTGGCTGAGATGCTTTCCATTCCGTAAAACTTTGTGTAATTGCTTGCTCAAAAGTATTAATTGGTTGTGCGCCAGATAGTGCATACTTTCTATCGAATACAAAATAAGGAACCCCTCTAACGCCCAATTGCTGACTTTCATAAATATCGTAACGAACTGCTTCTGCAAAATCATCGCTTTCCAAAACGGCTGTGGTTTCGTCTTTATCCAACCCTAATTCTTCAGCAACGCTGATTAATGTTTCGTGTTTAGCAATATCTTTTGCACCCATAAAATGCGCATTAAATAACGCTTCTTCTGCTTGATCTTGTAATCCTTTGCTTGCTGCAAAATGAAGAAATCGATGTGCATCAAAAGAATTGGCAGGAACATTTGTCGCAAAATTTAAATCTAAACCAACGTTTGAAGCCATTTCAACCACTTGTCCTGTCATTTGTCTCGCTTGTTCCAAAGACATGCCCTTACTTCTCGCCAAATACGTGTATAAATCTTCGTTATTGGTATTGTGATATTCTGGATTAAGCTGAAAACTTTTCCATTCTACTTCAACTTCATTTTTAAACGGTAATTTTTCAATCGCTTTTTCAAAATGCCTTTTACCGATATAGCAAAACGGACACATTACATCAGACCAAATTTCTACTTTCATACTACAAAGATAGCCTTGATGATTTTTGGATTGGTAAGCTAAAAGTAAAAACCCCACTAACAAAAATGTTAGCGGGGTTTTCAAGCTTTCATCATTGCAACGCAATGACGATTAAATTCTACTTATACAATTGGTTAAACATCCATTTAAATGTTCCGTGAGTTTGCGCTCTAAACGTAATTTCTGGACCAAAGGCAAATAATTTCCCTTTTCCATAATCTGCTTCAAAAGCAGCAACACCATCTTGTAAATAACTTTGTCCCCATGCCCAACCACTACGTAAAGGTGTTGCATTAGGAAACCAAGCTAAAGGTTTAATTTTTCCACTTGAAACTGCATCGGCACTTAATTTAAATACAGGGCTATTATCAAAATAAACATCTGCGGTTTTATCCATGCCCCAATTTGCTGGTTGATTTTTATCTATCGAAACATTTAAAACACTACCCGGCACATAATATTTCTCTGCTGGTAATCTTTTTTCTACACCTCCTGTTAATTCTACCATAGCATTGCGAACCGGCAAATTTAAGTGTGCTGCTAAATTAGTCGCAGTACCAATAGCTACAATTTCTCCTCCGGCTTCTAAAAATTTCTTTAATTGAGGAATTGATTTATCCTGCGTCATTCTTCCCAAACGAGCTCTGTATTCTTCAGGAATAGTTTCTGGAGCAGGACTACCAAAACCACCTCTTCCACCTACAGCGGCTGTTGCATTTGAATTGTATGCTGGAATAGAACCATCAACAAAAACTAGTACATCGTATTTGTCCTTTAGGTTTCCTGCGTCAATATCTGGAGCATAAATTACAGTTGCATCAAAGTGGTATTGTTCCATAATAAAACGAATCCAGCCAGAATCCATTGAACCGCCATATGTATCCCATAATGCAATGCGAGAAGGTGCAATTTTAACTGCTTTTGCAGGTTTTTGTGCTGCTGTAATTCTTATTCCAAAACCATGTTCGGCTTTATCTAATATACTTTTAGCTTTCGCAGATGCTGGCACATAAAATGAACCATCTGCAGTATTGCGATAAACTTCTGCTCCACCCTTCAATAATTCATTAACCGCTAAATAACTTTCATTAGCTAATGAACTTAACGTGTAACCGCCACCTGAAGGAAGGGCTTTTGGTGTTGCTTTTAATAATTCTCCATAAGGTAATTTCTCAAACGGTCCATCAAATTTATCTTGGATTCTGTCAAATTTCACATTCATTAAGTACGCTAATGTCCAACCTGCAGCATCATAAGGTGCAATTGGTGGACCGCCTTCGTATTTAAAATCATTCGGGTGATCTTGCGGCTCGAACATGTCTAAAACATGTGGACGAAAAGCTTGATCTGTTTTAACCACGTAACTTCCGGCTGGATAATTTTTGCCAGCAACGGTAAACGGAGCAGTTGCTTTTTGAACCGAAATCCCTGTTCTAATCAACGCGTTTAAAAAGCGAATAGCAGTTGTAAAATCAGGCTGATCTGCAGAAAGAATATATCCTCTCGCATCGCGATTAGCTGGATTTTTCATTACTGTATCCAAATATTTGGTAGACATTGCTCCTCTTCCTTCAAAACCTCCACCCTGTGCTGTTGTGCTAGCCGGTCTTCCCGCTTGTGCAGCAGCATTAATAGCTTCAATCTTTTTAGGAGAGAAAGACCATGTATCTTTACTTCCCCTATCAATAGAGTTTTTACCCATTTGATAAATATTATACAGCAATTCATCATGATAGCGTTGTGCATAATTTAACACCGCATAGTTTAACGAAACTGAATAATCTATCGCATTTTTAAAATACCATTTTTGTGGTGAAATCGGATTTGGCGAATCGCCATTTGGTAATAAACGAGATGGTACCAAAGGGATATCAGATGGTGTTGGGCTACCTACAATTTCTGTTAATAATCCAATCATGTTGTGGAAATAGGTTGTTGTGCGCAAACCTCCATTATACCATGTAGAAAATACCGAACCTCCACGTTGTGTATAACCAGGTTTAGATTCAACGTTCATTCTATTGTGCATTGCCGCACCAACAGCATCTATACTTGTTAATATAATGGGGTCGAAAACATAATTATATGGATCGCGATAAGGCGGACCAGCAACAACTGTTCCTGCCGGGCCAGCTTGATGATGATTGTACATAATTTGCGGAATCCATTCTACAAAAAGTTGGCGACCAATATTTTGAGTTTCCTTTAAGTTTAACATGAAAAAATCCCTATTGTTATCATGCCCTGCGTATTTTTCGTACAAACGAGGAAGGCCATTTATAGATCTTTTCTTTGGGTCTTTTTCTCTCATGTACCAATCACTTACTAATTCCTGTCCATCTGGGTTAGCATGTGTCATTAACACAATTACATTGTCTAATATTTTAGTGGTTTCTGCATCCGTTTTGCTTGAAAGGTTGTACGCCATTTGTATCAATTGATGTGCACCCACAACCTCATTTGCGTGTAAACCGCCGTCAATCCATACAACTGCTTTTCCTTCTGCTGCTAAAGCTTTAGCTTGTTCTGAAGTTAAACCCTCAGCGTGTGCTAGTTTTTGAGAAATCTCTTTATACTTTTCTAAGTTTTTTTGGTTTTCTGGCGAAGTAATGATCAACATATATTGAGATCTTCCTTCTTCAGTTTTACCAATATCTACAAGCTTTACTCGTTTTGAGGTTTCTGCCAGCTTTTTAAAATAAGCTTCTGTTTGAGAGTAATTTGCGAGCTGATAATCGTCGCCAATGTTAAAACCAAAATGTTCTTTTGGAGTTGGTATCGTCTGCGCTTCTGCTAATTGAAAGCAAAATAATAATGCAAGAAACAGTAAGCTACGTTGGTAAAGTTTTGCCATGAGGTTTAGTTTAGTTGATAATCACCCAAATATAAATAGAAAACGAAGGAATGTATGGCTGTTATTGATTTGTTACAGACGCCTAATACAATATCAAATACAAATAAACATAAACAACTGGCGCTGCGATTAATAAGCCATCAAAACGGTCTAAAAATCCGCCGTGTCCAGGTAAAAAGCTACCGGAATCTTTCGCATCAAGACTTCTTTTCAGCATTGATTCTACTAAATCGCCTAGCGTACCGAAACAGACAATTAAAATAGACATACCTGCCCAAACAATCGGTTTCATCTCGGGAAACTGTAAAGAAATCAAATAAGAAACTACCAAACTTGTAAACATCCCGCCAAAAAAGCCCTCCCAGGATTTTTTTGGAGAATGGCGCTCAAACAATCGGTGTTTCCCCCATTTTACACCGAATAAATACGCTCCTGTATCATTTGCCCAAAGCAATAGTAAAAATGCAAGAGGTAAGTGAAAGTTATATAAATTAAAGTTGATTAAAAAACCTAAGGAATAAAAGAAGCAGAAAGGAACGGTGACGTAAATAAAGCCAACAAATGTATATGAAATATTAACAAATGGTATTTTCTCTTTCTTATACAATTCGAAAATAAACACTGAAAATATAAGCGGAACAATGAGCAATAAATACTTTAATTCAAATTGGAAATAATGATAGCTTGCTGTTAATAAAAAGATAATTGCCGCAGCTATAATCGCAATATTTCTATGGGGCCGAATGCCTGAAGTTTTAACTAATTTATAAAACTCCAATAGCGCAACAATGCTTAATATTAAGTAAAAACCCGTAAAAGCGTAGCCATTTATTAATGAGGCAAGCATCACTAAGGTAAAAAAGAAAGCGGTTATTGCTCTAGTCTTCATTTAAATTTGCAGGTTGTGGGCTATTTTGTTCGGTCGATTTCTCTTTTAAAATCCAAAACAAAGCTATGGTTAATATTGCACTAATTAAATAGCCATACCACGCAACCGAAGTTCCATCATCACTAGTTATGGGTAAATTGTGCTTTTGTAAATACCAAGCCATTGCTACCGCATACCCGTTATTTAAAAAGTGAGCAAAAACAGTATACCAAATGCTACCTGTCCAAAAATAGATGTACCCAAATGCTGCGCCTAAAAATAATCTGGGGAAAAATCCAAAAAACTGAAAATGTATCGTACTAAAAATGATTGCTGATGTCCAAATAGCAATATGCGGATTTTTGATTAATCGTAAAAAAGTACGTTGTAAAGCCCCTCTAAATATAAATTCTTCGCAAATCGCTGGTATAATAGCAATTACTAATAGATTGATTAAAAAGCTACCAATAGAACCCATTTTTAAAATTGCTTCTGTGGTTTTTGTGCCTTCATCTTCCATTTTTCTCATCCAATCCATTACCCATTTCAAAGAATCTGGCAATATCATTTTCTGATTTAACTCGTTTATCAATCCCAGAATTGGTGTTGAGCATAGCATCAATAAAAAAATCAATAAAATGAGATTTGCTTTTGGCGTTTTCATACCATAAAAATGCCATGGTTTTTTACCTTCATTTATACCTAAAAATATCGCAGGTATTAAAAAAACAGTTAATTGTTGCAATGTCAAAATACACTTTAAAGCAACCACACCATAATTAAATCCTACCAATAACGTCGGATTAGTAAAAACTTTCAATCCCAAAGTATACAAAATAGGAACGAAGCTTATAATTAAGATTACAATTATTCCAATTGCAATAAAACCACAAAGCTTTAAAAGTTGAATAAAGGCTGAGTTTTCTTTTTTACTTAGGGGTGAGATTTGCATTATTTGTAAAATCCGTAACTTTGTAAATAATTTTGGTTTGAAGATAGAAAAATGTCTGTAAAGATAGGAAATATAGATTTGGGAGAGTTCCCTTTGTTATTAGCACCAATGGAAGATGTGAGCGATCCGCCTTTCCGTTATGTGTGCAAGCAAGGTGGAGCAGATTTGATGTATACAGAATTTATTTCCTCGGAAGGATTAATCCGCGATGCGGCAAAAAGCCGTCAGAAGCTTGATATTTTTGAATACGAAAGACCTATTGGGATTCAGATTTTTGGTAGCGATATCGAAAGTATGCGTGAAGCAACTGAAATTGCCACATTAGCTGGTCCAGATATTATGGATATCAACTACGGTTGTCCTGTTAAAAATGTGGCTTGTCGTGGCGCTGGCTCTGCTTTGCTGCAAGACATTGATAAAATGGTAAAAATGACGGAAGCTGTTGTAAAAGCAACACATTTGCCAGTTACCGTTAAAACTCGTTTAGGCTGGGACGATAACACTAAAAACGTAGAAGAAGTTGCTGAAAGACTACAAGATATTGGTATTCAAGCGTTAACTATTCATGGTCGTACAAGGGCTCAGTTATATAAAGGCGAAGCCGATTGGACTTTAATTAGAGAAATTAAACGCAATCCACGTGTTAAAATTCCAATTTTTGGTAATGGCGATGTAGATAGCGTAGAAAAAGCGGCTAATTGGAGAATGGAATACGAAGTAGATGGAATTATGATTGGAAGAGCCGCAATTGGTTACCCATGGATTTTCCGCGAAGTAAAACATTTCTTTAAAAAAGGTGAACACTTGCCTGGTCCAACATTAGACGAAAGGATAGTAGCCTGTCGTACTCACTTGGATAAATCCATAGAGTGGAAAGGCCCAAAAGTAGGCGTATTTGAAATGAGACGTCATTATGCAAATTATTTTAAAGGTTTGCCTGATTTTAAACCGTATAGAATGATGTTGGTTAAAGAAGAAAATATTGCTGTTATCCATCAAATTTTAGACGAAGTGGCAGAAAAATATGAGAACGTTGTTCCCTTTTCAGAAATGGCTTGATTATTGAAAAGCAATTTATAAATTTAACAAATGGTTACAGCTATAACACAAGGTGTAAAAATTTCGGTAGAAACCATTTACCAAGACGAGCATTCTAATCCTGCAAACGAACATTATATGTTTGCTTACCGCATAGAGATAGAAAACTTATCTGATTATGCAATACAATTAATGCGTCGCCAATGGTTTATCTTCGATTCGAACGGCTCAATTAGAGAAGTTGAAGGAGAAGGTGTGGTTGGTGTTCAGCCCATAATTGAACCCGGCAAAAACTATTCTTATGTTTCTGGTTGCAATCTTAAAACAGATATTGGCAGTATGCGTGGTCATTACTCAATGAATCGTTTAGTTGATGAAACCAGTTTTGAGGTAGATATCCCAGAATTTCAATTGATAGTCCCTTATAAATTAAACTAGGTTTTCAATCTTCATAAAAAAGGGGATGATAATTGCTTACCATCCCTTTAGTTTTTCATTGGTATTTCTTTAATTTCTGTTCCTTCCAAATAGCATTGATGCGTAATATAGCAAGTTGGCCAATGCGCCTAACGCAGCGATTACGTATGTCATTGCTGCCCACCAAAGCGCATCTTTTGCTTGCACATTTTCTTCATCGCTTTGCATTACATTACGATTGTTTCTTAGCCAAAGCAAAGCTCTTTTACTTGCATCAAATTCCACTGGTAGCGTAATAAAACTAAAAATGGTTACCAATGCTAATCCTGCAACCCCAATACCAAGTACTATTGGTGTTCCTTTAAAAATGATTAAAAAAACACCTATCAAAAGCACCCATTGCAAAAGGTTAGAAGAGATACTTACAATTGGCACCATGTTAGAGCGCAATTGCAACCAATGGTATGATTTTGCATGTTGCACTGCATGCCCGCATTCATGAGCGGCTACTGCGGCTGCGGCAACACTTCTGCCATAATAAACATCTGTACTTAAATTAACAGTTAAAGATGATGGATTATAATGGTCAGTTAGTTGACCTTCTAGACTCATTACATTTACATTGTAAATGCCATTATCATGTAGCATTTTCTCAGCTACTTCTTTGCCCGATAGACCAGAACTAAGCTGAGTTTCTGCATATTTTGTAAATTTATTTCTAAATCGCCATTGCACAAACATGCTCAGTAATAGTATCGGGATGATTAAAATTAAATAGGTTCCCATATTCGATGATGTATGTTTTTCAATATCTTTAAATCAAAAAGTGTTCCCATATTTAAAAGACATAAAAAAATTACAATACATTAATCTATGCTTCAGAATTTATCCTACTGGGAAAAAAAGAATTTATTTCATGCCGATGTTATCATAATTGGTAGTGGAATAGTGGGTTTGAATGCTGCAATTACGATTAAATCCATCAATCCAAAAACTAGTGTTTTAGTACTTGAAAGGGGCTTTTTACCATCGGGAGCTAGCACAAAAAATGCTGGTTTTGCTTGTTTTGGGAGTATTTCAGAACTAATAGAACAAGAAAAATTAACCGGAACTGATGGTCTACATCAATTGATTTCGAAAAGATGGAAAGGGCTTTTAAAGCTTAGAGATTTGCTTGGAGATGAATGCATTTCCTTTCAAAATAATGGTGGTTTTGAATTATTTAAGCCCGAACAAGGGGATTTATCAAACGAGTGTGTAGCAAAATTGAGCCATTTTAACGCTCTAATTGAGGATATTGTGCTGCAAAAAAACACTTATTCCTTAACCAATCCCAAAATTAATTCTTTTGGTTTTAAAGGTATTAATGTTCTTATCGAAAATAATTTAGAGGCACAAATTGATCCAGGCATGATGATGAAGGCGCTTTTGGCAAAAGCCTTAGCCCTTGGAGTTCAAGTTTATACAAATTGTAAGGTCGAAGAGATTGTACAAGAAAACAATAGTGTTTTAATTAAAACTAGCCAAGGAGATTTTAAGTGCAAAAAAGTTTTATTAGCTACTAATGCTTTTGTTAATGAATTATTGCCAGATGTAGCCGTTTTTCCTGGTCGTGGGCAAGTGATCATCACTAAACCAATTCCTAACTTAAAAATAAAGGGCACTTTTCATTACAATAAAGGTTATTACTATTTTAGAAATATTGATGATAGAATTCTTTTAGGTGGTGGTAGAAATTTAGATTTTAAGGCTGAGGAAACTACCGAATTTGGTGAAACAGAATTAGTTCAAAAAGCATTAATTAATTTATTAGAAGAAGTTATTTTGCCAGAAACAGATTTTGAAATCGAGCAAAAATGGAGTGGTATTATGGCATTTGGTTCACAATTAGCGCCAATTATTGAAGAAGTAAAACCTAATGTTTTTTGCGCCGTTCGCTGCAACGGGATGGGTATTGCCATTGGCAGTCAAACTGGACAAGAGGCTGGTGAAATGGTTTCGAGCAGTTTATAATCTAAAATCATAATTCTTTTAGTAACTAGTTTCTTATTTTCTATTTTTGATAAAAATATTAGCAAATGGAAATAGCGGGTTTAGCATTATTAGTTGTCATTTTACTTTTCCTTATTGTTTTATTGGTTCGCAAGCCAGCTGTTCAAAACAATACGGAAACCATCACTTATTTAAAAGACGAAAAACTGAAGTTAGAAGATGAATTAAACGATTTGCGTGAACGTTTTAATGCAGAGCGAAGTAATTTGATTAAAGCAGAGGCTTTGGTTAATTCACATCGAGAGAAGTTAGCTGAACAACAGAAAAACTTAGAAGATTTACAACAAAAATTTACCCTAGAATTTTCATTAATTGCCAATAAAATATTAGATGAAAAGACAGCAAAGTTTACTGCACAAAATCAAACTAATTTAGATACTATTTTAAATCCACTAAAAGCCAATATCAAATCCTTTGAAGAAAAAGTAGATAAGGTTTATCAAACTGAAGCTGCTGAAAGAAGCCAATTAAAAGGTGTTATTTTTCAATTAATGGATCAGAGTAAACAAATCCAAACGGATGCAAATAATTTAACTAAAGCACTAAAAGGCGATAGCAAAAAGCAAGGTAATTGGGGGGAAGTTATTTTAGAAAGAGTTTTAGAACGTTCTGGATTAGTGAAGGATAGGGAATACCGCATTCAAGCTAGTGTTAATAGCGAAGGGACAAGATTTCAACCTGATGTAATAGTTGATCTGCCTGATGAAAAACATTTGATTGTAGACGCTAAAATTAGCTTAGTTGCGTATGAACGAATGATGAATTCAGAAACTGATGAGGAAAAATTAAACAACCTTAAACAACATTTGCTTTCTGTAAAATCTCATATTGATGGTTTAGCTGGTAAAAATTATCAAAATCTATATCAAATTAATTCACCAGATTTCGTTTTGCTGTTTATGCCTATTGAATCTTCTTTCAGTATAACTGTTCAAGCAGATAATGAATTGTTTAATTATGCCTGGGATAGAAAAGTGGTAATTGTCAGTCCGACAACTTTGTTGGCAACTTTACGTACCATTGCCAGCATTTGGAAAGTAGATAGACAAAATAAAAATGTATTTGAAATTGCCGAAGAAGCAGGTGCTTTATACGATAAGTTTGTTGGTTTTTTAGAAGATATGGACAAGATTGGCAAACACATTGATCTTACACAAAAAGCACATGATGATGCTTTTAAAAAATTGCAATATGGTAACGGAAATCTAATTAGTAAGGTAGAAAAGATTAAAAAGCTAGGAGCGAAGACTAAATCTAATAAACAGATAGATTCTAAGTTTTTAGAAGATGATCTGGAAACTTAATTTTATTTGAGTTTTGTCATTCCGAGGAACGAGGAATCTAATTGTTGAAAACTAAGTGAGATTCTTCACTGCGTTCAGAATGACAAAACTTAAAAAATTTACCCCTTAAAAGCATTCCAACCTTGTGCTTTTATTTCATGTGAAATATTAGATTTTGAAATCATATTGCATCCAGAATTTTTATCGGTAATGTGTCCAATTATACTGATATCAACATCGTTTTTCAGCTTTGTGTAATCACTTTGTTTTATCGTAAATAAAAGTTCGTAATCCTCTCCACCATTTAATGCACAAACAGTTGGATCTAAACCTAATTCACGAGCTGTTTCATAAGTCATTGGGTCGATAGGAATTTTTTCTTCGTATAAGGTACATCCTTTTTCAGATTGTGTACAAATGTGTAAAATTTCTGAAGCTAACCCATCAGAAACATCAATCATAGAGGTTGGTTTAATCTTCATTTGAGCTAATAAATCAACAATATCTCTTCTTCCTTCTGGTTTTAACTGACGCTCAATAATATAATCTTTACCTTCTAAATCTGGCTGTAATTGTGGATTTTCTAAAAAGATTTGTTTTTCTCTTTCTAAAATTTGTAAACCAACATAAGCTCCTCCTAAATCTCCTGAAACACAAATTAAATCACCTTCTTCTGCTCCATTTCTATAGCAAACATCTTCCGCTGCTGCGTGACCAATACTGGTTACAGAAATTACTAAACCTTGTTTACTTGAAGAAGTATCCCCACCAATTAAATCGATGTTAAATTTATTACAAGCTAACTCAATTCCCTTATAAATTTCTTCTACTGCTTCCAATGGAAATTTACTTGAAATACCGATTGAAACCGTAATTTGAGTAGCAATTCCGTTCATTGCATAAATATCACTCAAGTTCACTTGAACAGCTTTATAGCCTAAATGCATTAAGGGAACATACGCTAAATCAAAGTGAATTCCCTCCAACAATAAGTCTGTAGATACTAACAATTGATCTTTAAAATTTAATACTGCAGCATCGTCACCAACACCTTTTACACTCGTTTCGTGTTGTATTTTAAAGTTGGTTGTTAAGTGTTTTATTAATCCAAATTCGCCTAAATCTGATATCGCTGTGCGTTCTTTATTTTCAAACATAATTTTATTTCCTTTTGTCATCCAGAGCGCAGCGAAGGATCTAACTTAATAGATTCCTCCAAAGTCGGAATGACAATTCTTATTTCTACAATCCCAAACTCGCTGAAATCTCTAACATTCTTTCTATTGGTTTACGAGCTTCCACAATAATATTAGCAGGAACTGTAACTTCTGGTAAACCATTTTTTAAACACAAATACAATTTTTCTAAGGTGTTTCTTTTCATATAAGGGCAATCATTACATGCACAACTGTTATTTGGTGGTGCCGGAATAAAGGTTTTTGTAGGATTTGCCTTTTCCATTTGGTGAATAATTCCACTTTCTGTAGCTACAATAAATTCCTGTGCATCGCTATTTATCGAATATTTTAATAGTCCAGTTGTACTTCCAATATAATCGGCCATTGCTAAAACAGCTTCTTCACATTCTGGATGTGCAATAAATTTAGCATTTGGATGGCGTTCTTTTAATTTGGTAATTTTCTCTCTCGAAAATATTTCATGTACCATACATGCACCATTCCACAACACTAAATCTCTACCTGTTTTTTTAGCAACCCAGGCACCTAAGTTTTTATCTGGACCAAAAATTATCTTCTGCTCTTTCGGTAAGCTTTCTACAATTTGTACTGCATTTGTTGAAGTACAAACAATATCGCTTAATGCTTTTAACTCAGCTGTACAATTCACATAAGTAATCACCAAGTGATCTGGATATTTTTCTTTAAACTTTTTAAACAAATGTGGTGGACAACTATCAGCCAAAGAACATCCAGCTTTTAAATCTGGTAATAAAACCGTTTTTTCTGGTGACAAAATCTTAGCAGTTTCTGCCATAAAATGCACTCCAGCAAAAACTATAATGTCTGCATCGGTCTTAGCTGCTTCTTGAGATAAACCTAAACTATCTCCAATATAATCAGCAATATCCTGTATATCAGGTTCTTGATAATAATGAGCTAATATTACTGCGTTCTTTTCTTTCTTTAATTTTTCAATTTCATCAAATAAATCAAGCGTTGGATCAATTGCTTCATCCACAAAACCTTTTTTATTTAATTCTTCTAAAACATCAATCATCATTTTCTTTTATTGGCATCTAACTTTGTAAAGATACCTAGTTTCAACACTACAATAGATTCTAATTATTTTATATAAAGAAGAATCTTATTACTTATTAAGGTGTTGGTACTGTGAGTAAGTTCTTCATTTAAATTGTGTAATATAAGTTATAACATACTTACCAACATTTAGTATTCATTTTTATTTTAAATTAATACTGATTTACAATGCTATACTATTTTGCTTAGAAACTTATCAATACCAAAATGTGTATTGTTAATGGTGGTATAAAAAGTTAATAAACTATGCAAAGTTGCTTAAAAATAATGTAAAAGATTGTGTCAAATTACCTTTTTACATTAGCTTTAAACTTTCAAAAATAGTTGTTCGTTTTATTTAGACATTCTGCTAACACTATTTTTGATGTTCTTAACAATTGTTTGATTTACGTTAGTTTTAATGAGAAAAGTTGATTTTTTAGTCATAGGATCGGGTATAGCAGGTTTAAGTTTTGCACTGAAGGCTGCACAGCACGGAAAAGTATTAATAGTTACCAAATCTAATGAAGATGAATCTAATACAAAATATGCCCAAGGGGGAGTTGCTGTTGTTGTAGATAAATCGGATTCTTTTGAAAAACATATTGAAGATACGCTAATTGCTGGAGACGGTTTATGTGATAAAAATATTGTTGAAATTGTAGTAAAAGAGGGTCCTCAACGCATACAAGAGATTATAGATTACGGAATTAACTTCGATAAAAATACAGCTGGAGTTTTCGATTTAGCCAAAGAAGGCGGTCATTCTGAACATAGAGTTTTACATTATAAAGATGTTACTGGTTATGAAATTGAGAGTGTGTTATTGAAACAAATTCATGAAAATGAAAACATAGAGATATTAACACACTACTTCTGTTTAGAGTTAATTACCCAACATCACCTAGGTAAACATGTGGATAAGAGTAGTGAAGATATCAACTGCTATGGTATATATGCCTTTAACACAGAGCTTAACGATGTGGAGAAAATATTAGCAAGTGTAACTGTTATGGCAAGTGGTGGGGCTGGACATGTATATTCTAACACCACAAATCCTGTAATTGCCACAGGCGATGGAATGGCGATGGTCTATAGAGCAAAAGGAAAAATTAGAAATATGGAGTTTATTCAATTCCATCCAACAGCTTTATATAATCCTGGGGAATATCCTTCATTTTTAATTTCTGAAGCTGTACGTGGGTTTGGTGGAGTTTTAAGAAGAAGAAATGGGGAAGAATTTATGTATGAATATGATGAACGTGGATCTTTAGCTCCACGTGATATTGTAGCTCGTGCTGTTGATAATGAAATGAAAAAATCGGGAGAGGATTTTGTGTATTTAGATATTACTATGAGAAAGAAAGCCGATATTCTAACTCATTTTCCCAATATTTATGCAAAATGTTTATCTATTGGAATAGATATGACTAAAGATTTTATTCCAGTTACTCCCGCATCACATTACATGTGTGGAGGTATTTTGGTAGATGAATATGGAAAATCTTCTATCAAAAATCTATATGCTTGTGGCGAAGTTTCTTCAACAGGATTGCACGGTGCAAATCGGTTAGCATCCAATTCCTTATTAGAAGCAACAGTTTTTGCACATCGAATCTATTTGTCTGCTTTAGAGAATTATAAAAATAATAGCATACCTGATGAAATTCCTGAATGGAACGAGCAAGGTGTTACACAATCTAACGAAGATATTCTGGTTACACATAATCTTCGTGAAACACAAAAAATAATGAGCGATTATGTTGGTATTGTTCGTTCTGATTTCAGACTAGACAGAGCGATGCGACGCTTATTTTTATTGTATGAAGAAACGGAAGAGTTCTATAAAAAGAACAAAGTTTCGGTTAAATTATGTGAGTTGAGAAATGTAATACAGGTAGCATATATGATCATAAAATCGGCTGTTGCCAGAAAAGAAAGTAGGGGATTACATTATACAACAGATTATCCAAAACACGCAAAAGAACTAGTTGATACTATTATATAAGTTGTCGTCCTGAGCTTGTGGAAGGATTTATGTAAGGGTCTTCGACGAGCTCAGACTAACACCATTTTATGTCTAATATCTAAATACTAACTACTATACTTATAAAGATGCCAGTTATATTACCAGTTAAAGGAATAAACCCTCAATGGGGAGAAAATTGTTTTATTGCACCAAACGCAACAATAGTTGGTGATGTTGTAATGGGCAACAATTGCTCTATTTGGTTTAATGCAGTTGTTAGAGGAGATGTAAACAGCATAACAATAGGTAATGACACTAATATACAAGATGGCGCTGTAATTCACGCTACCTATTTAAAAGCATCAACACATATTGGTAATAGGGTTTCTATTGGTCATAATGCGATTGTACACGGCTGTGAAGTTAAAGATCATGTCTTAATAGGCATGGGAGCAATTGTAATGGATCACGCAATAGTAGAAGAATATTGTATTATAGCTGCTAGTGCCGTAGTTTTAGAAAACACTATATGCGAAAGTGGATATTTATATGCTGGAACTCCTGCAAAAAAAATAAAGCCCATTACTGATGAGCAACGAGCTTTATTAAATAAACTTCCAGATAATTACATTATGTATTCAGATTGGTTTAGATAATTATTCTTTTGGAATAACTAACTTTTCCTTTCTATCCCAATTTGCTTTAATAGATAATTCTAAAGGCGCATACCAAATTTTTTCTGGTTGAAATCCTTGTTTTACATTTCCAGTATCCCAAATCCCATTTTTATTTTCGTCGTATACCACTCGCACAAAATAAATACCAGCTCTATATTTGTTAAAAGTTACCGTTGTATTTTTATAAATACGTTCACTAGAAATAACAACTTCTTTCTTTTCGTTTACAACCTGCAAAATATAATTTTTTGTAGTATCAGATACTTCTACATTAAGAATTAATGTACCATAATCGGTGTCATTTCCAAGTTTAAATGTTTTAACAATGTCTTTGTTTTTTGAATTAAAAATACCTGTTATAGCGCCTTCAGCTAATTTAAGGATATATTCTTGTTTGGGTTTCCAGGTATATTTAACATTATAGGTTAAAAAATCTAAACTATCTTTTATAAAGCTTAAACCTGTTCGTGGAATAGAATCTTCCAATAAAGTTACCTTGCTTAAATCGATATTATCTATAGGGAAATTGAAGTGTAATTTTAAATCTTTATACGGATTTAAAAGATTTCCCTCTAAATTATCTCCCGCTTGAATATTTCGAGTGTAGGTATCTTTCTTTCCCCTAGTAAATTTAATGGTATCTAAACCCTTTCCTTCGTCTTTTATAGCTACTTTGATTGAATCGAAACTTAAATCATTTAACCAGATTTTAACAGAATCATTCGTTTTTGTAAATCGAATTTTTTTATTTGCATCCACACTAGCAGGCTCTATAACAGATATTTCTGGCTTTCGGAGTTGTTGATTAAAATTCATAGTAATACTACCATCGCTATTTAATTTTCTATCTAGAATACGAAAGTCGCTGGCCAGCTCTTTGAAAACCATTAAATTGATGCTATCTAAATTTTTATCTAATACAAGAGGTGTTTTGATAAACCCAATTTCATCAGAGCTTTGCTGATAAATTTTATCGCCACCCTTTTCTACTAAAGCATAGATTTTATAAGTGTCCTTTTTAAGATTGTTTAGTTTGTAATTTCCGCTGCTATCGGTAGTCGTATAAATTGATGGTTTCTTTTTGCCAAAAAGACTATCTCGCGAAAGCGGAAGAATAAAAACAATTGCTTCTATTTCGGGCTTACCAGTTAATGAATTTTTAACATTTCCACTAATGCTCAAAGAATCAAGAGTTGGTCCTGTAGCAAAAACATAAGTGAAATTTTTTAGTGCGTTGCCTTCAGTAATATCTGCAATTGATTTACCAAAGTTTAATGTATAAGTTGTGTTTTTCTCTAAAGAGTCCTGTAATGTAATTTCTAATTTTTTTGTTTCGCTACCTTTCAAAATAGGAGGACGCTCTTGTTCTGGCGAAATAGAAAATTCTTTAAATTCGTTTTGAAGTTTTATATACTCATCAAATTCAATTGTTATTTTTTTAGACTTAAAATTTGTCGTTAGATTTTTTGGATCCATTTTTAAAACCTTAGGTGGTTCGGTATCTTTTGGTCCACCCTCTGGAGTTCTTATACTTGCACACCCATAAATTAATGCAATTATCAGAATCAGATAATTGAAATACGGTCTATTTGTTATTTTTACAATTTTCGCCATTTAGGTGCGCTATATTTAATTTGACTTTAATTTTAATGGATTATATTAAAAAAGCAAAAAAGCCGCTTAAATCGCTTAAAATTAAGCCGCTTCTTTTTGTGTGTTAATTACTTGATAATCAAATTTTTGCAAATTATTTTGTGATATGAACCATTAGAACCGAGATATCTGAAGGAGAAACACCAGAAATTCTGGATGCCTGACCTAAGGTTCTTGGTTTAATCTTCAATAATTTTTCTCTAGCTTCTTTTGATAAAGAAAGTAGTTTGCTATAATCAAATTCTGGATTGATAGATTTATCCTCCATCTTTTGCATTTTGTTTACAATCTCATTTTCTTTTTCAAAATAACTTTCATACTTAATTTTAATCTCCGCTTGCTCTACAGTTTCTTGATCAAATGAATTTAAAAACGAATCAAATGCTGGACTTACTTTTCTAATATCGCTAATCCCAACTTGAGGCCTACTTAATAAATTTACTAATTTTACATTTTGATTTAGCGCAGAAGTTCCTAAACTTTCTAGCAGCTCATTTGCTTCGCCCATCTCAATACCTTGTTTTTTCGCAAAAGCAACAATAGCATCAGAGTTTTCAACTTTTCGATTTACTACCGCCAAACGTTCATCATTAATTAAGCCAAGTTTGTGAGCGATAGGAGAGAGTCTAATATCGGCATTGTCCTGTCTTAATAATAAACGATGTTCTGCTCTAGACGTAAACATACGGTAAGGCTCTTCAGTACCTTTGGTTACTAAATCATCAATCAAAACACCAATATAAGATTCAGAACGTTTCATAATTAACTCGTGCTGATCTTTAACCTTTTGATGGGCGTTAATTCCTGCTATAAATCCCTGACTAGCAGCCTCTTCGTATCCAGTAGTTCCATTTATTTGACCAGCAAAGAACAAATTACTGATTAATTTAGTTTCTAACGTCAATGAAAGCTGTGTAGGCGGAAAATAATCATACTCTATCGCATATCCAGGACGAAACATTTTGGCATTTTCAAACCCAGGAATTTGAGTTAAAGCTTTATATTGTACATCCTCTGGTAACGAAGTTGAAAAACCATTTACATAGATTTCACAAGTGTTCCATCCTTCAGGTTCTACAAATATTTGATGTCTTTCTCTTTCTGCAAAACGATTTATTTTATCCTCTATAGATGGACAGTATCTTGGGCCTAAACCTTTAATTCTCCCTGTAAACATAGGTGATTTTTCGAACCCTTCTTTTAATGTTTCGTGAACATTGGCATTAGTATACGTGATCCAACAGCAACGTTGATCGATTGGTCTTTCAACATTTGTATACGAGAAACGACCAGGATTTTCGTCACCCCACTGTTCTTCCATTAAACTATAATTTAAGGAACGACCGTCAACTCGGGGAGGGGTTCCGGTTTTCATTCTCCCTGCTTCAAAACCTAATTGAGTTAATTGTTCAGTAATTCCTGTAGCCGCTTTTTCTCCAGTACGACCACCGCCAAACTTTTTCTCTCCAATATGTATTAAACCATTTAAAAAAGTGCCGTTGGTTAAAACTACGGCTTTGGCCAATATCTCTACGCCAAGAGCGGTTTTTACTCCTACAACAGTATCATTTTTAATGATTAAACTACTAACCATTTCTTGCCAGAAATCTACGTTTGATGTTCTTTCCAAGGCTAAGCGCCATTCTTCGGCGAAACGTTTTCTGTCATTTTGCGCTCTTGGGCTCCACATCGCAGGCCCTTTAGACTTGTTTAACATGCGAAATTGTAGTGTGGTTTTGTCGGCTATAATCCCCGAATAACCACCCATAGCATCAATCTCTCTCACTATTTGCCCTTTCGCAACACCACCCATAGCGGGATTACAACTCATTTGGGCTATGGTTTCCATATTCATAGTAACCAGTAACACAGAAGAGCCAAGGTTAGCCGCTGCTGCAGCAGCTTCACAGCCCGCATGCCCTGCGCCCACAACAATTACATCGTATTCTTTAAACATTGATATTTATTTTTGTTTCACGTGAAACGACTACAAAATTATTAAAATGCAAATAGATTGTTCTTTGTTTCACGTGGAACTTTTATTTTTAGTGTATAATTTAATTAAGCCATACAGCGCAACAGTACTCCACACAGCTTCTAAAATAACAAATGGCATAAATGGAATTAACCAAGAAGCATAACCAGCAATAGCTGCCCCAAAGAAGTTTAACAACCCATAAGCAGCGCTTTCTGCTTTTATCACTTTTAAACTTTGCAAAAAGAAAGCGATTAATAATAAGCTTACGCCAAACGTTGCAATGATATCTGAGGTTTCCATATTAATTCGTTTTATCTGAAAGTTCTACCCATCGCCCCATTATACCTTCTAATTGTTTGTTTAGTTTTTCTATTTCTAACGAAATTTCTTGTATTTTCAAATAATTTGAAGCCTCAACAGCATTCAATTTCATGGTTAATTCTTCAATTTCATTTTCTTTTTCAGAAACAGTTTCTTCAATTTCATCTAATTCTTTTTGCTCTTTGAAGCTCAATTTTTTAACTGGGATACTTGATGTGGGCTCTTCTGCTTTATTTTTTTTCTGTGCAGTAGCGTCTTTAGCTGTATCTAAACTAATACGATACTCTGAATAATTTCCATTGTAAATACTTACCCCACCATCACCTTCCATGATAAATAGTTGCTCACTCATTTTATCTAATAGATACCTGTCGTGAGAAACTAACATTAAAACACCAGGGAAATTCTCTAAAAATTCTTCCAATACATTTAACGTATCGATATCTAAATCGTTGGTTGGCTCATCCAATATTAAGAAGTTTGGATTTTGCATTAATACTTTCATTAAGTGTAAACGCTTCTTTTCGCCGCCGCTTAACTTCTCTACCATGCCATGTTGTTTTTTTGGAGGGAAGAGGAATAATGTTAATAATGCAGAGGCAGAAATGGTTTGCCCATCTGCCATCTTAATATATTCGGCATCGGATTTTACAATATCAATTACACGTTCTTTTTCGTTGAATGCTAAACCGCCTTGTTTATAATACCCATATACTGTGGTATCGCCTACATCTACTTTTCCCTTTTCAGGATTGAGATAGCCAGTAATGATATTCAACAATGTTGATTTTCCTGTTCCGTTTTTACCTGCTAAACCAATTCTATCGCCTCGCTTAAACGTATACGAAAAATCATTAATAATTTTCTTGTCATCAAAAGTTTGACCAATATGATTTAACTCCAAGATTTTATTTCCTTGGCGAGACATCTTAACATTCAATGTAACTTTTTGATTGTCAGAACGTTGCTTAGTTTTATCTTCTAAATCATAAAATGCATTTACCCTTGATTGAGATTTTACTGTACGGGCAGCTGGCATACGCCTCATCCACTCCAATTCTTTCTTCAATAGGTTTTTGTTCTTATGAAATGTGCTTTCGTCAGAAGCCTCACGTTCACTTTTCTTTTCTAAAAAGAAAGCGTAATTTCCATTGTAATTGTAGATTTTTCCTCTATCTAATTCTACAATTGTATTGCAAACATTATCTAAAAAGTATCTATCGTGAGTAACTAAAAGAATGGTTTTATTGCCAGAAGTCAATAGCTTTTCTAACCACTCAATCGTATCAATATCCAAATGATTGGTAGGCTCATCTAACACATAAATCTCAGGATCTTCGATTAATAATTTAGCTAAAGCAAGTCGTTTTTTCTGTCCACCAGATAAGGTTGATATTTTTTGTTGGAGATGGTTAATCCCCATACGGCTCAAAATCGTTTTAATTTCATGCTCATATTCCCATGCATTGTGCTCGCTTAATTCTTCATATAAACGGTTTAATGTTTTCTCATCAGGATTCGGATCTTCAATCAATTCTTCATATTCCTTAATCAGCTGTTGTTGTTTATTCTCTAATGAAAAAATGAAATCACTAATAGAATATCCATCTGGAAAAGAAGGTTCTTGATCTAAAAAGCCAATTTTAACAGCTTTATTTTTTACTATTTTCCCCTCTAAAGGAGAAAAGCGTTCGGCTAATAATTTTAAAAGGGTGCTTTTCCCTGCGCCATTTATACCGACCAGCGCCACGCGTTGACCAGGATTTATGCCAAGTGTTAAATTTTTGAAAAGCCATTCATCATGGTATCCGTGGCCTAAGCCTTCAGCTGCAATTAGTGTACTCAAAGTATTTTTTAACGATTTATCTAATAAGAAATTACCGCAAAAGTAAGGATTAAAATTTTGGAATAGGATGAACCAAGTAATTGTAAAGACAGAATTTAGTAAAATCAGCATCGAACGATTAAAATGAAATTGTTATGAGGTCGGATTTTTATTAAGTTTTCCTTAAGTCAAGACTAGAGTAAGTCCGCATCAAGTCCGCGTTTTCTGAGAAAAACGCGGACTTGATGCGGACTTACTTTAGACTAAATTCGAAGCAAATACGAACAAGATTAAAGTTGAATCAATTTATTAAAACTTAAATATGGCTATGTAATGAAAAACGTGTTTTAAATAAAGTGACAAAGAAAATCTAATTTAAATTGAATTTATCCTGTTTTACCTTCATTACATTCGAAGCGAAAATGATAGAAACAATCAATATCCCAATAACAATAGCTAATGCAAACTGAATGGCAGAGTAGATTTTACTTCCAGTAAATAAGCTTTGAGATTCTTTAATCAATTCTTTACCTACTTCAATTTGAGTTTTAGTTAATAAGGAAAGGTTTTGTAAGATACTCTTGTAAGAATCATTCAATTGTTCTAAAGCAATGTCATCACCTTTTGTTGAAGAAACTACCTGTTTTTCAAGCTGCTGATGAGCTTTTAGGTTTTCTTTTAAATGCACTAAGTGATCTTTTTCATTACTCACCAAAAAAGTTTTCTCGTATTTTTTTAATACAGAATCGATTTTAAAATCTTGGGCGCCAAGCAACTTTGTAGTTTGCTCAGTTTCTAAAATAACCGAGCGTTGGTGTTTTTCTAGTATATCCTTTTTATCAAAAAGCAATTCAGAAATATGAAACAAATCTGTAGCCGGAACCAGTCTATCGTTATACATAGAAACGAAAGCATTATTCATACTCTTTATACTTTTATCTTCTAAAAGCCTGATTAAAATAGTACAGACCATGATGCAGAAAAGCAACAAAGCAATTTTAGATTTTTGCTGAATAGAGAAGGCAATTTTCATAAGTTCAGAATTCGTTCAAGGCAAAATAATCAAAGAATACAGTTTTGCCAATTCAAATACATAAAGTGACTTATTTATGCCAAAATAAAACGCATAAAAAATGCGGACATCCATCCGCATTTTTCTTAACTAAACTAAAAACTAAACTAAATTTATGATGGATTATGAATTTTATAGGGTAACTAAATCGTCTGTTGTTGGTAATTCTACTTTTGATACTTTAGCAATCGAAGCACTTTTAGATTGAATATTAGTAGTTTCTGCAACGAATTGTCCCATGTTTACTTTTGCAACACTTCCCATTACAGCTGTATAATCTGTAGTCGATCCTGATAAAGTTAAATTAGATTGATCAGCAACATTAGTTGATAAACTTATTGTGTTGGTATTTAAGGTAGCTTTTGCTTCATCTTTTAAGTTAACATCTAAACTCAATGTGCTAAACTTTCCAAAAGTTTTTACAGTTGCATTGTTAGATGCAGAGATAGAAGTTAAGCTGTTTACATAAACTACAACTGTTAATGTTTCTTTGTTAAAAGAACTGATGCGTAATTCGCCATCTTTTTGTTGTACCAATGCATTTTTAGAGAAGTAGTTGTCATAAACTTTAACACTCTCGTCTGCACTTTGAACCAAAATCAATTCAACGTTTCCAGATACATTGATTTTGTTTACTTTTTTAACTTCAGATAATACAGTTATTTGTGTGTTATCTTCTGCTTTTACATTTATTGTTGCTGTTGTTAATACTAATCCTGTTGCTACTAATGCGATTAATGATTTGATAGAAGTTTTCATATTTTTATTTTTTAAAATCTTTGTTTTATAAATTATTTTCTTTTTTGTCACCGCCCTCTTTCAGGCTGGTTTCGTATATAAGACGACGCTAAGGCCAAAAGGTTGCAGCGTAAATCGCTGTATTATACCTACATCGTGTAACTCTCGACGAACGCCTGTAATATTTCGACCAACAGGCAAGAGAAAAATGAGTAGAAAAGTATGTTGGGCAGAAAACACTGTGTAAGGCCAGCTTTCCGCTTTACTTTGTGTTTTTCCCGATAGCTATCGGGACGGGTTTAAAACGAGAAAAACAATATTTCATAGCAAAAACAGTTTCCTGTTTTGATTTGAGAAAAGAAAAGGCCAATTTTATTAAATCTGTAACAACCTTAAAAACTCAGTATGTCAGCTTATAAACGCCGCGATTTCTTAAAGCTCTCTTCGTTATCGGCCTTGCCACTTATTGCATCGGCTGTGCCATTTAAAACATTTGCCGCAGAAAATAGCCAACCGCCATCAAAAGATAGCGAGGCAGTTTATTTCATCAACGATGGTATTTTTTATCGTCCAGAAGATTTTATCAATAAACTACAAGAAATTAACAACGCAGCGCCAATAGAAAGAGATAGTTATGGCGAGGGAGGTGCCATAGAAAAACTATTAAAGAAATTTATAGAAATAACCGGAAAAGAAGCAGCTGTTTATATGCCCACGGGAACATTAGCAAATCAATTGGCAATTAGTGTTATGTGCGGAGATAATACAAAAGCATTTGTTCAAGAAACGAGTCATGTATACAGAGATGAAGCCGATGCCTCTCAAACTCTATTTAATAAACGATTAATTCCTTTAGCAGAGGGCAAAGCACATTTTACAGTAGAGGAATTAAAAAAATCTGTAAACTACCACAAAGAGGGTGAGGTATTTGTTGCTGGGGTTGGCGCAATTTCTATTGAAACTCCAGTAAGAAGATGTGAAAATCAAGCATTTCCATTAGATGAAATAAAAAAGATCTCGGCTTATTGTAAAGAACAAGGCTATAAAATGCACCTAGATGGCGCAAGATTACACATGGCAACCGCATTTACAAATTCAACAGTTAAAGAATACGCATCGTATTTTGACACGGTTTATATGTGTTTGTATAAATATTTAGGTGCAACAGGCGGTGCAGTTTTGTGTGGCGACAAAGCAGTAATAGATCAAATGCCTCATCTCATTAAAATTCATGGTGGTGGCATATTTAATAATTGGCCAAGTGCTGCGGTTGCTTTGCATCACTTAAATGCTATTGATGAAACAATGGAAAAGATCAAAGTAAAATCTAAAGACCTCTTTGATCAATTCAATCAACTTAAAGGCATAAAAGTTAGCCCCATAGAAAATGGAACAAATCAATTTAATGTTCTACTAGATAAAGGAATTGATCCAGCTAAATTAAACACAAGACTGAGAGGAGAGCATACTATTGTTTTCGGATTACCACAAAAAGATGGCTTTGTGAAAATTAAAGTAAATGCAACTTTGTTGAGAAGAGATAACAAATTGATTTTGGACTCTTTTAAAGAAGCAATCGCATTCGCAAAAGTTTAATTTGAGTAGATCTAATCGCTAAAAGACTTAATGATATCAAGATATTGGGGGGACAGCATCTTTGAGGATCTTCTATTTTTGGTGTCATTGCCAGATTGACTGGAATTGTACGAAGTATATTTGTTCTTATTGCTTTAAGATTAGCTATGCTGAACACTGCGTAGTTCCCGCCTACGCGGGAATGACGCAAGGAGGAAGGGTTTGCGCCAACAAAGTAGAATATTAAAAGGAATAAAGTTTTATTTAAACCTTTAGGTAAAAAAATCAGTCAGAAATGGGATAATTCAATTTCAAACTTTACATTTGCGCACTATTTAGAATTAAACTTAATAACGATATGAAATTATTTGCCTCACTGTTAACGGCATTTGTATTAATTGGTACACAACCAGCTACAGAAGCTCCAAAAAAAAGTAATCAGCGATTATATGTTTCTAATTATGAAAACGTATTGGGAACTTCATTAGAATTTAAATTTACTAGCGTTTCTGAAGCAGAGGCAGAGAGAGCAGAAGTTGCAGCATTGGCTGAAATAAACAGACTATCATCAATATTTAGCGCTTACGACGAAAAAAGTGAGTTTAGCCAATGGATGAAACAAGATTTGAATAAACCTATTAAAGTTTCTAAAGAGTTATTTGATATGTTGAATCTATTTGAGCAATGGAAAACTCGCACAAATGGAGCGTTAGATGCTTCATCGGCAGTTGCTGTACAATTGTGGAAAGACGCAGCGAAAAAACAAGTAATTCCATCAAAAGAAGAAATTAATGCAGCTGTAACAGCAATGAAATCAGCTCATTATCGATTAGATGCGACAAATTTAACGGCTACTCGTTTAGATAATACGCCATTGGTGATGAATACTTTTGCAAAAAGCTACATTATTAATTTAGCTTGTGATGCTGCATTAACATCATCAAAAATAAATGCTGTTGTTGTAAATATTGGTGGAGATTTAGTAATTAAAGGAGATGTTGCTGATGCAGTAAACGTTACTAATCCTTTAGCGAATGCTGAAAATGATGCCCCATTAGCTCATTTATTAGTGAGTAATAAAGCGGTTGCAACTAGCGGAAATTACCGCAGAGGCGAACAAATAGGAAAACATTGGTATTCGCATATTGTAGATCCACGTACTGGAAAACCTGTTGAAGGCGTAATTAGTGCAACAATTGTAGCTCCTAATGCTACTGATGCGGGTGCATTAGCAACGGCGTTTAATGTTTTATCATTAGAAGAAAGTAAAGCTTTAGCTGCTACAGTAAAAGATGCAGAATATTTGATTATTACAAAAGATGGTAAAAGAGTAGAAAGTAAAGGGTGGAACACATTAGTTGATTCAAAAATTAGTGAAGCTAAAACAGAAACCGCAAAACCAGTTTTAACTAATGCGCAAAAACCATGGGATTCGAAATTTGAATTGGCAATAACTTTCGAAATGAATGTAATTGCAGGAAATAACCACCGTCCTTTTGCCGCAATTTGGGTAGAAAACGAAAATAAAGAGTCGGTGCGTAATTTGGCTTTATGGTATAATAAAACTAAATGGGTTCCAGATCTTAAAAATTGGTATCGTATTAATGGCGATAGTTTTAAAGCAGATAAAGCTAATTACGCTTCTGTAACAGGTGCAACCCGTTCGCCAGGAAAATATACTATTAAATGGGATGGAAAAGACAATAAAGGAAACTTTGTTGCCCAAGGCAAATACACCTTCGTTATCGAAACATCAA